>NZ_FODF01000017.1 GCF_900110295.1 Peptostreptococcus russellii | reverse complement strand
ATTAACCGTAACATAAGATGTTTTGAAATATACCTTTTCTGAAATTAATTCTATATTTTTATTTAGATTAACCGTAACATAAGATGTTTTGAAATCCACCTACCGCTGCATAGTCTCTTTCTCCTAAAATAGATTAACCGTAACATAAGATGTTTTGAAATTTGTCTGGCATTTCTCTTGCCCAAATATCTCTTTTAGATTAACCGTAACATAAGATGTTTTGAAATTTTTGTCGGCTCTTTTTCCCCAAACATGGCTAGATCGATTAACCGTAACATAAGATGTTTTGAAATAGCGAATAACTTTTATAGAATATTCTAACAATTAAAGATTAACCGTAACATAAGATGTTTTGAAATTTAGTTCTTTGTGGTGGTGTGTATGCTTCCTCGCAGATTAACCGTAACATAAGATGTTTTGAAATAGCTGTAACGCAACGCGCACATCGTGGACTGTACGGATTAACCGTAACATAAGATGTTAACAAGATTCAATGATTATCTATAATTCAAAATACTTTTCAAAATTAATTATATTCAGCAAATAAATTTAAAAAATATCAATTGACATATGAATTTACATATAAATATCTACTGGAAAATATAAACGTGATTACAGTAGATATTTTTTTGTCTATATGTATGTATATACTTTTTGTAAAAGTATTGCTTAGATTACCTAATTTTATAAAAATATATAGAATATTATACAAGTAAAATTAAACTTAATAATAAAAAATAGTATAAAGATTAGATGAAAGTATTTGAAAAGATTATCTAATATTAAGTTATAATTAAATAAAAAATACTATTTTTACTTTAATATATATAATTATATACCATTAAAATGCGATTAAAATACAATAATATAGAAAAAATCTATTATTTCTATATAAAAAAAGTATTTATATCTAAAAATGTGTTAGATGCTTAATATTAGGATACTTATGATATGAATTAAACAGTTTAGTGAAAACGATTTCGTGATTATTATGGACTAGTTTTTAACAATGATGTATAATTAATTTATAAAAATTACAATAAATTAAAAAAATTGTAAAAGTATTATATAATTTGGAGGTGTATTGTGGAAGATACAAAATTACAAAGTGATGGCGGTATGGAGAAAAGTATCGGTGTATCCAGTGCAATTTTTGTCGTTGTAGGTGGAATTATTGGATCAGGTGTTTTCTTTAAGCCACAAGCAATTTATACAGCAACTGGAGGAGCTCCTGGATTAGGAATAATTTCATGGGTAATAGCTGGATTAATAACATTATGCGGAGCTCTTACAGTTTCTGAACTTGCAGTATGTATACCAAAGACAGGTGGAATGATAGTTTATATAAGAGAGGTTTACGGTGAAAAGATGGGATTTCTTGCTGGATGGGTGCAAGTTTTACTATATTTCCCTGGTATGATTGCAGCTTTAGCAGTTATATTCTCTGATCAGTTTGCAGTTTTATCTGGAGTTGAATGGATAAAGTTGCCTTTAACATTGATAGTAATACTTATATTTACTGTTGTAAACCTTATGGGATCAAAACAAAGTGCTTTTATTGGAAATCTAGCAACAGTATTTAAAATATTAGCATTAGCAATTATCATAGTAGCAGGTTTGTTTCTTGGAAGAAATCACTCATCAATGATTCATCCTTTTGTAGGTAAGGGCGTAAATGCTGTTACTGCAGGAGGTAAGATACTTCTAGCTATATTCTTTGCTTTTGATGGATGGATTAATGTTTGTGCATTAGCAGGAGAAATGAAAGATCCAGCAAAGGATATATCTAAAGCAATGGTAGGAGGATTAAGTATAGTTCTTGCGATATATTTACTAATAAATGTAGCCTTCTTAAAAGTGCTACCAGCAAGTGCTCTTGGAAATTCAGCTTCACCAGGACTTTCTGTTGCAGTTTCTTTATTTGGACCTTTAGGAGGAAAAATAATAGGTATAGGAATTATGATTTCAGCTTTTGGATGTGGTAATTCATATGCATTTACAGGATCTAGAGTTCTTTATGCACTAGCTCAAGATAGAGTTCTTCCAAAGAGTGAAAGTTTATTGAAGTTTAATAGAAATAATGTTCCTCAAAATTCAATTATATTTGTATGTCTTTTAGGTGCTATATATGCACTAAGTGGACAATTCAATCTATTAACAGATTTTGCAATATTTTCAATTTGGATATTTATTGTCTTGACATTTATAGCTACTTTCAAAAATAGAAAGAAGGTAGATGTTGCAAGTCTTCAGTTCAAAACTCCTTTATATCCAGTGGTTCCTATTATAGCTATAATGGGCGGTTTGTTTGTATTAGCAGTTCAGCTTATAACAAGTCCACTGATGTCTATTGGTAGTATAATTATTCTTCTTCTTGGTATACCTGTTTATAATATGGGTGTTAAGAAGGCTATGAATTTAAAGTTGAATAAAGCTGAAGAATTTTAATCTGTACAGTTTGTAATCTCTAATAGCAAGGTGAAAATTAATAATATTAAATACGATTTAGTAAGGTTTATTATTGAGCATATAAAAATTTACAAAATTGACATAGTAAAAACGAGATTAATATAATTAGTAATGCTTGTAAAGACACATATCTAAATCGATATTGCTAAGTCCGATATTTTTATTGGACTTAGCAAAATAAAATTTTAAGAAAAATCATTTGAACCTTATAGGGGAGAAGTTGATAATCGAAAGGAGAATTCGATGGCAAAGAATAAGAATAAGAAAAAGAAAAAATTTGAGATGCCCAACTCTTATGTAATTATTATGATGGTGACGGTGTTTGTTGCTATTTTATCTTGGGTATTACCAGGTGGTGCATATAATTATGTTGATCCTAATGCATCTGTTTTACAGCCTATACCGGGAACTTTTCATGCTGTAGCATCTAAGCCACAGGGAATATTTAATATTATAATGGCTCCAATAAATGGATTTATGCAATCAGTTGATATTATACTTTATTGTTTGGTAATAGGCGGATATCTTGCACTAATAGTTAAAACGGGTGCATTAGATGCATCTATTGGTAAAGTTTTAAAGAAAATCAAGGGAAGAGAATACCTTTTAGTTCCAACATTAATGTTAATATTCTCATTAGCTGGTGCAGCATTTGGTATTGAAGAAGAAACTCTTCCATTTTTCCCAGTATTGATACCGATATTCCTTTTAGCAGGATATGATACTTTAGTAGGTCTTTCTGTAATCAAGGTTGGAGCTGCACTTGGAGTAATGGGATCGATAGCCAATCCATTTGCTGTAGCTATAGCAAGTAAGTTTGCTGGAATATCTATGGGGGATGGTATTGGAATAAGATTGATACTTCTTGCAATATATATTCCATCAGGAATAATATTTACAATGAGATATGCAAAAAAGGTAAAGGAAGATCCTACAAAGTCTCTTGTATATAGCCAAAAGGATGAAATAGACAGTTTCTTCTTAAAGGGAGCAGAGGGAGAAGGAGATGTTCTTCCTGAATTTAACTTAAAGAGAAAAATAATTATGGGTATATTTGTAATGTCTTTTGTAATAATGATCTGGGGAGTGCTTCCTTGGTCAGAGTTAGGAATTACAATATGGCCAACTGTTCATTGGTGGTTTGGTGAATTAACAGGTGTATTCCTAACTGCATCAATACTTGTAGCAATTGTTGATGGCATTAATTCAAATGATTTTATAGATACCTTTATAGCAGGTGCTGCAGATCTTTTGAGTGTGGCAATAATTATAGGTGTAGCTAGAGGTGTATCAGTGCTTATGACGAATGCTTCTATAACAGACACTTTGCTTCATTTCTGTGAAACAGGAGTAACATCTATGTCATCTGGAATGTTTGCATTTATGAACTATATTATATTCCTTATATTGTCATTCTTTATACCTTCAAGTTCAGGTTTGGCTACATTATCAATGAGTATAATGGCACCACTTGCGGATTTTGCTCATGTAGGTCGTGAGATAGTTGTAATAGGGTATGCAGCAGCGAGTTCAATGATAGCAATAATAGCCCCTACTTCTGGTCTTTTGATGGGAGTACTTGCAATGACTAAAACTTCTTTCTCAACATGGATTAAGTTTATGTGGAAGTTCCTTTTATATATCTTTGTAGTAACATCTGCAGTTTTAGTTTTGGCAGCAATGTTTGTACATTAATAAGATATACATAAAAAGAAAGTCAACTATTATAAATAAATATAAAATATTTAAGAAAAACGCTTGAGTGTTATTAAATAAAATATAGAATTATATTGAAATATGAGAAAATTGTGTTTGATTAAAAAATTGAATACAAACTTTCATCATATAAATATCTGTATAATAAAAATCTTTGCATCTAACTTAGACGTGCACTGAAAGTAGTTATACACTAGAAAGGTGGAATTAATATGAACATAGAAAACAGAAAATTAGCAAATTTAGAACCAAAGGCATTCTTTAGATACTTTGAAGATTTGACAAGAATACCTAGACCATCAGGAAAAGAAGAAAAAGTTGTAGAATATCTTATGGATTTTGCAAAAGAAAATGGGCTTTATGCTGAAAAAGATGAGTTTAATAATGTTCTTATAAAAAAACCTGCTTCAAAGGGATATGAAGATCATGACAGCATTATACTTCAAGCACATATAGACATGGTGTGCGAAAAAAATCCTGGAGTTGAACATGACTTTGATAAAGACCCTATTGATATAACAGTTGAAGACGGTAAAGTAATAGCAAAAGAAACTACTTTGGGTGCTGATGATGGTGTTGGTGTTGCTTTTGCCATGGCAATATTGGCAGATAAAGACATAAAGCATCCTGCAATAGAATTTCTTGCGACTTCAGATGAAGAAAGAGGCATGACAGGAATAGAAAATTTTGATTTTTCAAAGCTTACAGGGAGTAAGGTAATCAATATAGATAGTGATGATGAGGGACTTGTAGTAGTAGGCTGTGCAGGTGGACCAGTTATAAGAGTCAAACTTCCATTATCTTACAAAAAAGCAGATAATAAGAATACTTACAAGGTAAAAGTAGCAGGTCTTGCAGGTGGACATTCTGGAGAAGATATTCATAGAGGCAGAGCAAACTCAAACAAATTAATGGTTAGAGTATTGATGGAAGCTCTTGATATAGAAACTTTTGAATTGGCGGATATAGTAGGTGGAGATAAATATAATGCTATACCTAGAAATACTGAAGCTTATGTAAATATAGCAGCAGAAGATGAAGAGAAGCTAAGAGAAATTGCTGCAAAATACGAAAAAATATTTAGAAATGAATACAGAGTATCGGATTCAGGAATATATATTGAAGTAGAAAAGATTGATACAATAGAAGAAGTTCTTGACAAAGAGTCAACTATGAGAGTTTTAGATTTTATAAACTTTGCGGATACTGGAATAATAAGAATGGATATGGATTATCCAGACACAGTTGAAACATCAATTAGTTTAGGTGTAATCAGATTTGAGGGAGATAAAACTAGAATAGAAATAATGACAAGAAGCTCTATGGAATCTCAGTTTGAATTACTTGCAGATAAGGTATTTAGATTGACAGAACTTTTAGGTGGAGAATATGAAGTAATGAGCAACTGTCCTCCATGGGAATATGTGGTAGATTCAGATTTAAGAACTACTTATGAAGAAGTTTGGGAAGAAATGACAGGTGAAAAGCCTAAGATGATGATTCTTCATGCTGGACTTGAACCTAGTGAATTTGCTAAACACATTGATAGAAAGTTAGATATGATATCAATGGGACCAGATATAAGATTACTTCATGCACCAGGAGAGTATTTTGTAATAGACAGCGCCAAGAAGGTATATGAAAGTGTAATAAAATTGCTTGAAAGACTTTAAATTAGTCCTTAAGAATATATAATAATATGTGTTTCGCCGACAGTATGAGATTTGATAATCTAATACTGTCGGTGTTTTTATATGAAAAATTCAAAAATATGTAAGTTAATATTTTACAAACTTTATCTTATCTGAATTAATAAAAAATTATAGAGATCTAAATAAACTGAGATATATTCAAGAAAACTATATCATATATTCGAAATATAATGTTTATCTATAAATGATACAATTTACCAAAGAGCATAGTATAAAATGTTAAAATAATAGTGTGAGAAAAATAGAAGGGGGATTATATGAAAAATATTGGAATAGATATAGGTTCAAGCTGTGCGAAAGTATGTATCATGGATAATGATTATATAGAAAGCACTTTTATGATTCCAACAGGTTACAATTCTAGGAAAACAGCTGAAACTATTAAGGAAATGTTAGAAGAAAAAGATATAAATATAGAAGAAGCCAATATAATGGCAACAGGTTATGGAAGAATATCAGTTCCATATGCCAATGATGTGATGACTGAAATTTCTTGTCATGGCAAGGGAGCTCATTATTTATTTGGTGAAAATGCTACCGTGATAGATATAGGTGGTCAAGATACCAAGGTAATTTCTCTAAAAAGAGGTAGAGTAATGAAGTTTCTTATGAATGATAAGTGCTCTGCTGGTACAGGAAAGTTTATAGAGATAATGTCAGATAGGTTAGGTCTTACTCTTGAAGAATTGGAAGAACTAGCTGCAAAGGGCAAGGAAACAACTATAAGTTCAATGTGTACTGTATTTGCAGAGTCTGAAATAATAAGCCTTATAGGGCAGGGGACTCCAAGGGAAGATATTGCCAACGGTGTAATAAAATCTGTTGTTACAAAGGTTATACAGCTTGCTGCACAGGTTCCAGCAGATAAGTATATATTAACGGGAGGTTTTTGTGAAAATAAATATTTTATAAAAGAACTTTCAAAAGCTCTTGATGCACCAGTTGATTCAGCTCCAGAGGCTAGATTTGCAGGAGCAATAGGTGCTGCAGTATATGCAGGCGAAATAGAAGATTAGAATATATAGGACTAAAGGAGATAAAAATGAAGGATTTAAGTTTACCAAAGAAGTTTGAAGAATATGTAGATATAAGAAAACAAGGATTTATAAGAGCTATGGATTATAAAAAAAACGGAGGTAAAATAGCAGGATGTCTTTGCACCTATACTCCACAGGAAATACTAGATGCAGGTGGAATAGGAAGTGTTGGACTTTGTGGAACAAGCAATGAAACTATACCAGATGCTGAAAAGGTTCTACCTAAAAATCTATGTCCTTTAATCAAGTCTACTTATGGATTTGCAATGACAGAAAAATGTCCATACACATATTTTTCAGATATCATAATCGGAGAAACAACTTGTGATGGAAAGAAAAAAATGTATGAATTACTTGGAGAAATAAAAGATGTTCATGTAATGCATCTTCCTCAAGGTAAGGATAGACCATATATATATGACAATTGGTATCAAGAATGTGTTTATTTAAAGGAAGTTTTAGAAAAGAAGTTCGATATAGAGATTACTGAAGAAAAGCTTAGAGAAGCTGCTAAGAAAAGAAATGAACTAAGAAAATTGTATGTAGAAATGTATCAGTTGCAGAAGAATGTTCCTCCTGTAATGAAGGGAACAGATATAATGATAGCTATGCAAAAGGGAACTTTTTCTCTTGATGTAGACACTCAAATAGAAAATATAAAACAATTAATAAAAGAGTCTAAAGAAAATTATTTTGAAAAAGGCGAAAGACCTGTTTCAAAGAAGGAAAAGAGAATTTTAATTACTGGATGTCCATCAGGTGGACTTATTGAAAAGGTCGGGATAGTAATTGAAGAAAATGGTGGAGTAATAGTTTGTAAAGACGATTGTGGCGGAGAAAGAACTAATACTCAGATGATAGATGAAAATGCAGATGATATAATGAGAGCAATATCAGATAGATATATGGAAATAAATTGTTCTGTATTTACTCCAAATGATGCTAGAATAGAAAATACTCTTAATATGGTAGAAGAGTATAAGGTAGATGGAGTAATAGAGCTTGTTCTTCAGGCTTGTCATACTTTTAATGTAGAGGCAGCTAAAATGGAAAGAGCAGTAGAAGATATGGGAGTTCCATATATGAAGCTAGAGACAGACTACTCAAAATCAGATAGTGGTCAGATTGAAACAAGAATAGCTGCATTTATAGAAATGCTATAATAATTTTATTAAAAAGAAAAAATCATTTTTCATAAATGAAAGAAATTATAAAGCTTTCTACTTAGGACTTAAATTGAGATATTTTATCTAAACAATAAAATTTACAAGGGATAGATGAAAAATTAT
The DNA here is from genome assembly GCF_900110295.1 of Peptostreptococcus russellii. GTDB lineage: Bacteria > Bacillota > Clostridia > Peptostreptococcales > Peptostreptococcaceae > Peptostreptococcus > Peptostreptococcus russellii_A. The sequence goes on along the minus strand of NZ_FODF01000017.1, from coordinate 12,391 downwards.
CCAATAAGTAAATAGAAAAATTGAATAAAAAATTGCTTTATTGTATAATTAAGGCGATAAATAAATAAGGGAACAGAGTTAGTCTTTGTTCCCTTTAAATATTTCGGAGGAAGTTATGGAAAATATAATAAAAATCGGTATTGGTGTAATGATTAAAAAGGGAAATAAGATCCTTCTTGGGCATAGAGTCTCTAATGGTTTAGACACAGGTGGAATATATGAGCCAGATAGCTGGTGTTTACCAGGTGGAAAGCAAGAGTACAATGAGACAATATTTGAATGTGCTGCTAGAGAAGTTAAAGAAGAAACGGATTTAGATATAAGTGATATGGAAGTATTTGGAGCAATTGATGATATACAGACAGATAGACATTTTATTACAATACATGTAATTGCCAATAAAGTAAAAGGTGAAGCAAAGGTAATGGAAATAGACAAGCAAGATAAGTGGGAATGGTTTGAACTGGATAAACTTCCTCAAAATCTTTATTCACCATCTAAAAAGTTTATATCAAATTACTTAAAAAGAGACAACTCTAGGAATAGATAATATTGAAACAGATAAGTTTGAAATAGATAATATTGAAATAAATAATTTTGGAATAGACAATATTGAAACAGATAAGATTAAAAATTGAAAAAGAGTTTTTATAAGGAGGTTGCTATGAATAAAAAAACAGTTGAGATTATAGCGCAGAGTTTTGATGATGCAATAAATGCACAGAAAGGTGGAGCAGCTAGAGTTGAGTTGGTATCAGCTCTTTCTGAAGGAGGTCTTACTCCAAGTTTTGCAATGATTGAACAAATAATCAAAAATATAGATATTGAAGTTGCTGTAATGCTAAGACCTATGTCTAGAAGTTTTTGCTATGAAAAACACTATTTAGATGTTATGAAAAGAGATGCAGAAGTATTTCAAGATATGGGAGTAAAAAGATTAGTGCTAGGCATTCTGGATAAAGAAGGAAATGTAGATTTAGGAGCCTTGAACTATGTTTTGGAAAATATAAATATTGATGTAACTTTTCATAGGGCAATAGACGAATCTAGAAATATTTTAGAAAGCGTAAGAACTTTAAATAAATGTAAAAAGGTAACTCATATACTTACATCTGGTGGAGCTGGTAAGGCTGTAGATCACTTAGATATTATAAGAGATATGATAAAAATAAGCGACAAAAGAATAATGATAGGAAGCGGATTAAATTTCGATGTTTTAGATAAGATAAAGAAAGAAATAGATTATAACATTAGGGAATATGATGTACACTTTGGCACTTTTGCCCAAGATTCAAATGGAATAGTTGATGAAAAAAAGGTAAGAGAAATAGTAGAAAGATTTAATAGTTAGCACTTACAAGTTTGATATTTAGTAAAAACAAATAATAAAAATATTCAGAAAAAGTGTTGACAATTTTTAGATAAAATGATAACTTTATCACAATAGATATATTATTCATATAATATTTAATAATAATCACAATTAATGAAGTGAGAATTCTTATATCTAATCTTTATTAAAAAATTTCTATAGCAAGAGTTTTCTATTAGAGAGGAGGAAGTTATGTTTAAAGGTTTAAAAGATTTGTTGGAAAAAGAAGAAACATCTAAGATTGTTTTGAAGTCGCCGTTTAGAGGAAAGTTGCTTCCACTTTATAAAGTTCCAGACCCTCAGTTTTCAGATGAACTATTAGGTAAGGGGGCAGCGGTAATGCCCTCGCAGGGGTATGCAGCAGCACCTATAGACGGTACTATAATCAATGTATTTAAAGGTAAAAATGCATTTAATATGTTGTCAGAAACAGGAGAAGAAATATTAGTTCATATAGGTTTGGATACAACAAAACTCCATGGAGAACATTTTGAACTGCTTGTAGAGAAAAATCAAACTGTTAAGCAAGGAGATAAGGTAATTAAGTTTAACCTAGAAAAGCTAGTAGAGTTAGGATATAATATGTGCTCACCAGTAGTTGTGTCTAATTCAGTGGAATATGAGTATGTAGCAGCTCTTGAAGAGAGAGAAGTAGATTACGATGATGATATAATAGAAATTAGACGATAAAATATTTGGATTAGAATTATTAAAAACTCATCTCTATATGTTATAATAATCTTTAGAAATATACATAAAGGAGAAATAGAGTTGATTAGAGGATTTGAAATAGTAGAAGATAAATATAGAAAGCACCCAGACTGTGAAATAGTAATTCCACAGAGGGCTACGTCTAGATCAGCTGGTTATGATATATGCACACCAGTAGATATAGTGATTCCAGCTAGAGGACATTCAAAGGTTATTTTTACGGACATAAAGGCATATATGCTTGCTGATGAAGTTTTATCTACTCATGTTAGAAGTTCAATTGGCATGAAAAGGGGATTAGTTCTTGCAAATACTACAGGTATAATAGATTCAGATTATTATTCTAACCCAGACAATGACGGGAATATAGGATTTATGTTGAGAAACCTTACCGATGAAGAAGTAGTTATAAAAGCTGGAGAAAGAGTTATTCAAGGTATATTTTCAAAGTACCTTGCAATAGATTCAGATGAACCTAAATCAGATGAAAGAATAGGTGGAGTCGGCTCAACAGGTAGAAAATAATATAATTTTATTTAAATACTGAAAAAGACTTTAATTTTCCAATAAATAATGTTATAATATATGATGTTATTCATGAACGAATTAAAGTCTAAAAACAAACAAAAGCGACCTATGGATTTTCATAGGTCGCTTTTGTTATGTTTAAATATTATTGAATAGATTATTGAAATATACTATAATTATATAAGAACATATGTTTGTGAGTTGGAGGTGATTTTGTGTCTGAAAAAATATATTTTCATGTGGATGTTAATTCAGCATATTTGAGTTGGGAGGCAGCTAGAAGAAAAAAAGAAAATCCTGAGTCGAAAGATTTGAGAGAAATAGCCTCTGCAGTTTCTGGTGATCCAAGCAAAAGAAGTGGTATAGTTTTGGCTAAAAGTCAGATTGCCAAAAACTTTGGTGTTAAGACAGGTGAAGCCATAGAAATATCTAAGAGAAAATGTCCACAGCTATATGTAGTAGCTGCAGACTTTGATTTGTATATAGAATATTCTCAAGCTCTTATCAACCTTCTAAAAGAATATTCTCCAAATGTATACCAGTATTCAATAGATGAGGCTTTCATGGAAATGACAGGTACTGAGAGGTTATTTGGACCTGCCAAAAGTTGTGCTGATATGATTAGAAAAAGAATAAAGGAAGAACTTGGATTTACAGTTAATATAGGAGTTGGAAATAATATGGTTTGTGCGAAGATGGCAGGTGAATTTAGCAAACCCAATAAAACTCATACTCTTTTTAAAGATGAAATAGAGTCTAAGCTATGGCCGCTTCCAATTGAGGAACTATTTTTTGTAGGGAGAAAAACAGCTTTGAAACTAAAAAATCTGGGCTTTGAAAGTATAGGAGACCTTGCAAATGCAGATATAGACTTTATAAGAAGGCGATTTAAGAAACATGGAGAAGTAATATATAGACATTCAAATGGCTTAGATGGAGTAGAATTTTTTAAAGAGCAAGTAAAAAACAAATCCATAGGGAATTCTACAACTACGGCAAATGATATTACAGATATCAACAATGCAAATCAGCTAATATTATCCCTTTGTGAAACTGTTTGTGCTAGACTTAGAAGAAAGGATATGAAGGCAGGCGTTGTAAGTATTGAAATAGTAGATATGAACTTTAAACGCATAAGTAGGCAAAAGAAACTTTCAATACCTAGCAATTCAGTAAATATTATTTATACAGAGGCTTGTAGATTATTTGCAGAAAATTGGGATAGAACCCCTATTAGACATATAGGAGTTACGACATCACAGGTTAAAGACAAAAGAGTAGAACAACTAAATTTTTTTGATACTTTAAATACTAAAGAAGAAAAACTTTATAAGGCAGTAGACGGAATAAGAGAAAAATATGGTTTGAATTCTATAAAGAGAGCGACTTTTGTAGAAAATGAAATAAATCATATGGAAGGTGGTCTTATTAAGAAAAATAGAGAAAATAAAAGAAAAAAAGAATCTGATAAAAGCTTTTCTAAGGGAGATAAAAATAATTCAGTATAATAAATGATTAAAAAATAAAAAATAGGTGTATATATAAAATATAACTGTTAATATTAAAGTTACAGTTTAATAAAAAAATTTTAGAAATAATAACAAATATAAATAATTTATGGTAGATATAAAAAGGAGAGAAAGTATGAAAAGCAACATAGGAGTTATAGGATTATCTGTTATGGGAATGAATTTAGCCCTTAATATGGCAGATAATGGTTACAAGGTGTCTATATTTAACAGAACTACTTCAGTAGTAGACAAGGTGATGGAAGAACACGGACATGAGAATTTTATTCCAACACATAGTTTAAAGGAATTTGTAGATTCTTTAGAAAAACCTAGAAGAATATTTTTAATGGTAAAGTCAGGTGCGCCTGTAGATATGCTTATAGAGCAGTTAATACCATTAGTAGATAAAAATGATATTATAATTGATGGAGGTAATTCATACTTTAAGGATACAATAAGAAGAACTAAATATCTTAAAGAAAAAGAAATTAATTTCTTAGGAGTAGGTATTTCAGGTGGTGAAGAAGGAGCAAGATTCGGACCAGCAATTATGCCAGGTGGAGATAAAGAAGCATATTCATATCTAGCTGAAATATTTGAAAAGATTTCAGCAAAGGCATATGGGGAAGCTTGTTGTAAATATCTTTCTACAGATGGTGCAGGACACTATGTAAAGATGGTTCATAATGGTATAGAATATGCAGATATGCAACTTATTGCTGAAGCCTACACTCTATTAAAGAGAGTTGCTGGATTTAGTAATGAAGAACTTCACAACATATTTGAAGAATGGAATAATAGTGAACTTGAAAGTTATTTAATAGAGATAACTTCAAATATATTAAAGGTAAAAGAGGATAATAAGTATCTTCTTGATATAATAATGGACAAGGCATCTCAAAAGGGTACAGGAAAGTGGACAAACCTAGAAGCTATTGATTTAGGTGTTGATATATCAGTAATTACAGCAGCACTTAATGGAAGATTTATGTCAAACCTTAAAGACGAAAGAATTAAAGGTGAGAGAATAATCGAAGCTAAAGTAAGCAAATTAGAAGATTTCAATATAGGAAGAGAAGAATTTGTAGGATTAGTAAAAAATGCACTTTACGTTTCAAAGATAGTTTCATATGCACAAGGGTTTAAGCTTTTAAGTGTAGCAGAAAAAGAATATGGTTGGGACTTTAACTTCTCTGAAATAGCAAAGATATTTAGGGGTGGTTGTATTATAAGAGCCAAGTTCTTAAATGATATATCAGATGCTTTCAAGGAAGAGGAACATATAGACAATCTTATGTTTACAAAATTCTTTGCAAATGAAATAAACACTAGATTAACAGACCTTAGAGAGTTAGTTTCTATTGCAGTACAAAGTGGTGTAGCAGTTTCAGCTATGACATCAGCTTTAGAGTATATAGATACGTATAGAACTTCTCAGTCAAGTGCAAACATGATACAGGCTCAGAGAGATTATTTTGGGGCTCATACATTTGAAAGAACTGACAAAGAAGGAAGCTATCACTTTGATTGGACAGCTAGTGAAAAAAATTAAGATTAAAATAGGGATTTAATGTTAGTATTTTTAAATAGATAAAAAATAAAACAAAAATAGATATAAATAAGAAATGGAAGATATTATGAATAATAGAGGAATAGTAATCTTTGGCGGTACTGGAGATCTTGCATACAGAAAGCTCTTTCCAGCTCTATATAATCTACATTGTCTTGGAAGCCTTCCAGATGACTACAAAATAGTCGGTATAGGAAGAAGAGATTACACTAATGAAGATTATATAAATATAATAAATGAGTGGACTAAAGAATTTTCAAGACTTCAGTATACTGAGAAAGATTTTGAAGAGTTTAAGAAAAGAATAAAGTATTACAAGATGGATATGACTAATATGCAGGAGTACAATGGTCTTGTAGATTTTATAGAAGAAAACAATATGAAAGACGGCTTGATTTACTATTACGCAGTATCTCCAGGGCTATTTGGACCTATATCTGAAGGTTTAAAGAGCGCAAATTGTTTATCTGAAAAGAAGAATAGCTTAGAAGATAAAAGCTGTTGTATGGGAGATACAAAAGTAATAATAGAAAAGCCTTTTGGAAATGATTTAGAATCAGCAAAAGAGATATATAGAAATTTAAAGAGTTATTTTAAAGACGATAATATATATCATATAGATCATTATCTAGGAAAAGAAATGATAATAAATATAATGACTTTAAGATTTGCAAATGCAATATTTAAGGGAGTTTGGAATAGAGAGTTTATAGATAGAGTGGATATAAATGTCTATGAAACAGTTGGTGTAGACAGTAGAGGTGGCTACTATGATAAAAGTGGTGCCCTTGCTGATATGATACAGAATCATCTCTTCCAGATAATGTCCATAGTAGCAATGGAAGAACCCAAAGACTCAAGTAGCAAGGCAATAAAAGATGCACAGAGTAATGTATTTAAAAGTTTGAAAGAAGTTTCTCCAGAGGAAATAGATGACGTACTTTTAATGGGGCAGTATAAGGGTTATAGGGATGAGGATAAGGTAGATCCAAACTCTGTAACAGAAACATACGTTGCTATGAAGCTAGAAATAGATAATGAAAGATGGAATGGAGTGCCTTTCTATTTAAGAACAGGTAAAAAGCTTCACAAAAGAGAAAGTGAAGTAGTAATTTCATTCAAGTCTACTTCAGAAGGAGTACCTGGAAATAATATTATAATAAAAATACAGCCTGACGAAGGTGTAAAAATTAACTTTAATATTAAAAAGCCAGGGACAGAAACAAAGGTAATAGAAGAAGTAGGAATGGATTTTTGCCAAAGTTGTATACTAGAAAATAGAATGAATACACCTGAGGCATATGAAAGATTAATAAAGGCATGTATGGATTCAGATAAAAGTTTATTCTCTCAATGGGAACAGATAGAAATAAGCTGGAATTTTATAAATAGAATAATAGATCTGTATAAGAAAAATTCAAATAAATTATATTTTTACGAAGCAGGAACAAAGGGTCCTAAAGAATCATTTTAAATAAACCAACAGGAGGTAAGTTATGAGCGAAAAGACAATTTATGACATAGCAATAATAGGTGGAGGTCCAGGAGGAATGACTGCTGGAATATATGGTGGAAGAGCAGAATTAAAAACTTTAATTCTTGAAAAGCAGTTCCATGGTGGTCAGATGGTATCTACAAATGAAATAGAAAACTATCCAGCTCTACCAGATACAAACGGCATAGAACTTTCAAATGCAATGTTAGAACATGCAAAGAGATTTGGTGCTGAAATAAGATATAACGGTGTAGATAAAATAGAAGTTCTTGAAGATGGATTGAAGAAGCTAACTGTTGGTGAAGATGAAATACTTACAAAATCAGTAATTCTTTCAATGGGAGCAACTTCAAGAAAGCTTGGTATACCAAATGAAGAAAAGTTTACTGGTAGAGGTGTAGGATACTGTGCAATATGTGATGGTGGTTTCTACAGAAATAAGGTAGTAGCAGTAAATGGTGGTGGAGATACCGCTGTTGAAGATGCTTTATATCTATCTAGAATAGCATCAAAAGTATATCTTATTCACAGAAGAGATGAACTTAGAGCCAATAAGACTTTACAGACAAGATTATTTGAATCTGATGTAGAAGTAGTATGGAATAGTACGATCAAGGAAGTTGTAGGAGAAGACAAGACTGAAGCTATAATTACAGTTGATAAAACTGACGGAAGCGAAAGAAGAATAGATATAGATGGTCTATTTGTTGCAATAGGAAGTAATCCAAATTCAGAACTTGTAAAAGATTTAGTGGAACTTGCTCCTAATGGATATATAATTACAGATGAAGATTGTAAAACAAGTGTAGAAGGTATATTTGCAATAGGAGATATAAGAAAGAAATCTCTTAGACAGATAATAACTGCAGCAGCAGATGGTGCAATAGCAGTTCATTCAGCAGAAAAATACATACTAGAAAACTTTAAGTAAAATAAAAATTAATGCAATAAAAATAAGCTACTGATTTTATCAGTAGCTTATTTTTATCTTAAAGTTACATCTTATATTTTTATTAATATAATTGAATGCATTAAGTATTAAAAATATAAAAAAGTTTCCTTGATAAAATTAATAAATTTTATTGTAAATAAAAAAGTAATTTAAAAACAACTAGAGTTTATACTTACAATATATTGTGAACATTGTTTTTCAAATTACGGATTATATTATTTGAAAAGGGTAATGAAAATGATTGATATTATCATCTATAACATGATATAATGATTATGATAATTTATTAAATCAATATTACTTTAAAATTTGTATAAAAATAAAGTTGAATTTTTGAGAAAAAACATGTATGGGAAAATGATTTCGATAAAATAATAATATTATTACATAAAAAATGAAGTGTTAGTTGTTAGTGTGCTTTTTTAAATAAATAATAACTATTTAATTATTCGAGGGGGGGGATTGCAAATGTTATAAATGTAAGTGTATATTTTAGAGGGAAAATGGGAATGTATTATCATTTAATAACGTTTTTCATTAAAAAAATAAAATATAAAGGGGGGAAATTATGAAATTCAAAAGTAAAAAAGTGAGTATGCTGCTTTTATCAGCTTTACTTACATTATCTGCAACAACATTGCCTGCTTCTGCAAAAACAGGTGATAATTTTAATGATGTCAAAAATGTTTTAAAATCTTTGATAGGAGATCATCTTTCAATTGAATTTAATAATGCATTTGATGTATCTGAAATAAAGGAAATTAGAGTAGAAAGAAATGAAAAATTAAATACATATGCAAAGTCAGAAAAAAGACTTAAGACTAGTGATCAAAATGTTTATTATATAAATACAGAATCAGGAAGAAATGAAATTAATATTCAACCAATTGAATCAGGAGATACTTTATATGTTAGTACAGATAAAGCAACTGTTAATATTAAATTTACCCAAATATCTTTAACAGAGTGTAAGTATGAAGCGCCTATCTTGGTATCAAATAATGATTCAGAACAAGTGGATACAGAAAAAAAAGAAGACTCTGAAAAAGAAGAAAAGAATGATAAAAATAAGATAGAACAGGAAATAACATTAAAAGTACATAAAGATTTCGGTGAATTCTATTTAAACATTAAGCCAGAAGAAATGATTAATAAAATAAAATCAATATCAGTAAATCATGTTAAGCAAGAAGAAAAAAATAGCAAGTATCAAGTATTTTCAGGTGGGTATCATTTGGATAAAGATAATGGAAGGATATGGTTTCATAATCTAAAAGATGATGATTTGCTTGAAATAGAAATGGAGTCAGGTAAAGTAAATGCCTTTAAATATTATGAAAAGAATTCAAAAGACTATGGAATTAAAGTTGAAACAAATAAGGATGTAATAGAAAAAAAGGTATTAAAAGCACGTTTATTAGGATTTTTTGAACCTGCAATGGTAAATCAGAAAAAATATGACGCAATATCTGGGGCTACATCAGTCGTATCTAGTAATAAAAATAGTAATGTAGTACTTCAAGTTGCCCTAGTTGAAAATGAAAGTGATGTACCCAAAAAATCAGACTGGAAATTGTTAAAAGACATGAACAAAGTAGTTTTTGATAAAGAAAATTCTAAAATAGTATTGGATCCATCTTCTGGAATGAAAGGAATTTATTCAACACATGATAGTGCAATTACTCTTAGTGGAATACCACAAAAAGAAGGTAAATACAAAGTTAAGGTGTTATTGAAGGATACATCTGGAAGAATAGCAAGTACTAATGAGCTTCCATTTAATGTATATGGCTATAATGAAAAATTAATTGATCATCTAAAAGAAGAAAATGCAAAAGCCACATTTGATGGAAAAGCAATGTGGGATATGGAGCCTTGGAATATTACAAAATTTGATTCAGATAAAGAAACTGTAGTAGTTCCTTCTAAAATTAAAGCTTGGTTTGGATCACATACAAGTGGTGTTTATGGAGAACTTGGATATCCTATTGAACAAAATGAAGATACAAAACAGACTCTGATTATAGGAAAAGATACAGACCTCACAATGGTAAATATGAAAGTAAAAAGTAGTGTTAAAATAATTGTTAAAGATGGAGCTAAACTAAATCTCAGAGATTCATCTATTTATGGGAAAATAGTCGTAGAAAAAGGTGGAAAATTCCAAATGAATTATTCTCCTAAGGAAGGGAAATATTTAACAGGAGCACAAATTAACGGTCAGCTAATTTTAGAAGATGGTGCAGAATTAGAAAAGTCTATGATATATTCTAATGCAAATTCTCTTACAGATGGTAATAAAGCAAAGAAAGTAACTGATCCAGTAGTGCTTGTAAAAGGGAATGTCATTTTTAGCGGAGATACTTTTATTAAAGGGGATGAATCTGCAACAGGTAAAACAGCAGATGGTAAGCCTCTTCCAGGACAGACTGCTTTAAAAATAGAAAATGGAAGTGTAGATGTAAAAGAAAATGCAACTTTGGGTGTGTATGGTGGAGGTAGAAATGCCACTACAAGTCACGGTGGAACAGCATTGATATTGGATAATGGTCGCATATTTGGTGATGGGAAATTGATAGCTGTAGGAGGTTCTGCGACTATGGGACCTGGTGGAAATGCAGTAAGTGGAAGAGGTAGTATAAGTATTCATAATGCCATACTTCAAGGTGGACATAGTTATAGCAAGAATGATGATGTAGGAAAGGCTTATGAAAAAGGTGTTGAAATATCTAATAAAACAATTGGTTATGCAAGAAATGGTAGAAATATAAATATTTTATCAGATGATGATCAACCGTTATTTTGGAGCGATATAATCAATCCTCCAACTGTAAATAATATTGATTACGGAAAAGAATTCATAAACCCAAGTGGAAAAAATTTATCTGAAAAGGATAAAGAAAAAGATAAAGAGAAGGACAAAGGAAAAGAAGTAAGTACTGATAATAAGAATCGTTCAAGGAATAAAAGGAAATCAATAAGAAAGGAAACAACAACTCAAAAGTCAACAAAAAGAATAGCTGGTGAAAATAGGTATAAAACAGCCATAGAAATCAGCAAAAAAATTTACACAAATTCGGATACAGTAGTACTTGCAAATGGTTGCAAGGAAAGTGATTCCTTAGCAGTTGTTCCATATGCAAAATCATTAGATGCACCAATATTATTTACAAAGGCAAATAAATTAGAAAAAGAAGTCTTAAAAGAAATAGAAAGATTGGGTGCAAAGAAAATAGTTATTATTGGGGGGAATAAATCCATAAACGAAATCCTTGAAAGAGATTTAAAGAAAAACTTTGGAGTTGAAAGAATATCAGGAAAAGACAGATATGAGACTTCGGTCAAAATAGCGGAGAAGTTAGCAAAAGCAGATAAAAAAGTGGATAAAATAACACTTATTAATGGGAAAAGTTTAGTAGACTCTATATCTATATGTAACATTGCTAACAATGATACAAATCCAATACTTTTTGTAGAAAAATCTAGTATTAACGATAAGGCGAAAAATTTTATAAAGAAGTATAATGTAGAAAAATCACTTATTATAGGTGGCTCAGACTCACTAGAAAAAGCAATAGAAAATGAACTAAAAACAGAGAATATTGAAACTAAGAGAATAGCTGGAAAAGATAGATATGAAACATCTATTTTACTCGCAAAGCAATCTTTAGATAATAAAAAAGAAATTATCCTAGTAAGTGGAGAAAATTATGCTGATGCTCTTTCAGCAGGACCATATGTTATAAAAAACAAAGCAGTATTAGTCCTTGCAAATCGCCAAAATGCTGAGGAGATAAAATCATATATCAAAGAAAATCAAATCAATAAAGTAACAATAATTGGAGGAGAAAATTCTGTACCTTCGAAACTGATAAAAGAAATAGAGTTAGATGAAAAATAAGATTGAAAATATATAGTTAAAAATTTAAGTTTAAATTATTTGAGAAAGTACATTTAAAATTAAAATAACAAAAATAGGGTTCTTTGTCAAATAGTGTTGATGAAAAAATATCATATAATTTAATCTAATTAATAGGTAGCATAGATAACTTTCTATGCTACCTATTTTATCTCAAATCGTTCTCTTAAAAGTATTCTGGCTCTCATATTTCTATAGCTTCTAAATCCGAAGGATACTCTTTTAAAAACCTTTATCATATTGTTTTTACCTTCTACTACTGCATTGGTATAGCTATATTTGATTGAGTTAATTACATAATGAATTCTCTTTTTTAGTGATTTTAAATTTACT
>NZ_FODF01000010.1 GCF_900110295.1 Peptostreptococcus russellii | reverse complement strand
TTGTTTTTAATTCAAATAAGCATAAAATTTAATAAAAATATTAAGAGTTTTTATACCGTATAAAAGCAGAAAACAAAAATAAAAACACATAAATACAGAGTTAATATATTTATGTGTTTTTTTATTTATTTTGACATAAATAGTAAAAATTTTCTTATATAAGAAAGAAAAACTTAAAAATTATAGTTTAAAAAAGAAAAAATCCAATTATATATGCATATAAATATTATTTAGGAAATACTATCAATAAGTGCAAAAAAGAAAAATTTAAGGAGGAAAATCATAGAAATTGCTAATTTTCAATGGTTCAGATTTTTGAATTTTCACTAAATTTTAAAAATATAAAAATATTATTTTTTTATTTTTGTAAATATCTTGACTAATTCTTAATAAGAATATAAACTGTACATTGAGGGATAATTTTTTATCTCTGGATAACGTTATTATACAAAAATAATAGCGTGAAATTTTATATTATAATTTAATCTTAAGGGAGGTTTAGGTTAATGGGAGAAACTAAAGCAAAATACCCGATAGGTTTCTACGTGTCAAGTTTAACTTACACATTTGAAAGATTTGCTTTCTATGGTAGTAAACCTATGCTTATCGTTTTCTTAATCACTGCAGTAGCACAAGGTGGTTTAGGAATCGATACTAAAGATGCAGCATTTATAGCTGTACAATTAACTGCTTGGACTTATATTGCACCAGTTATAGGTGGATATGTATGTGACCACTGGTTAGGTGCTAGATATGCGGTTACAATTGGTTGTGTTTTAATGGCTATTGGATACCTATTTGGATGGAAGGCTACAGGAGTAGGCTCAATCTATATGATGATAGCGGTAGTATCTATAGGTACTGGTTTATTTAAAGGTAATCTTGCGGCGATTATAGGACGATTGTTTGATGACGAAGAGCTTCTTGACTCTGCGTTCTCAATCCAGTATTCATTTGTTAATATTGGTGCTTTACTTGGTTCTTTAGTTACTGGAGTTCTTTACATCAGTACATTTAGACATGGTGAAGTTATGGGATTCAGACAGGTGTTCCTAGTATGTGCAATAGTAGTTTTACTTGGTGGAGTATTCTTTACACTATGTTATGGAACTCTACAGGGGCAAGGTAAGAAACCATTTAAGTACTTAACTGATAAAGATGGAAATATAATAGGTGAGTCTCATGAAAATGAATCAGAAGCAGAAGCTAAGGCAGATGCTAAGGCTCCTTTAACAAGTAATGAGAAGAAGAGAGTAGTTGCAATTGTATTTATATCATTTATATCTATTATATTCTGGTTATTCTATTATCAGCAGGATACTGTTTTATCCATATATATGGTTGAAAAGGTTGATATGAGTATGGGTGGTGTAACTCTAACTCCTCAGCATATAACAACATCATGGAATGGATTGTTATGTATATTCCTAAGTATAGGTGCAGCTAAGTTATGGTATAAGTTATCACAGAGACCTCAGGGTGACTTATCAATGTTCCAAAAAGTAACGTTAGCATTCTTATTCCTTGGAGTATCATATCTTGTTCTAGTTGGAATGGAAATATCAAGAGGTATAGGAGCTCCAAACTCTCAGAAGGTTAGTGTTGTTTGGCTATTAGTATTTGGAGTATTATTAACTCTAGGTGAAATATGCTTCTCTCCACTTGGAAACTCATTTGTAAGTAAGTTCGCACCAAAGAAGTATTTCTCTCTTTTAATAGGTGTTTGGACATTTGCTACATTTGCAGCATCAATATTAAATGGTTACACTCAGGGATTCGTTGAAAAATTAGGATTCTTCCCTGTAGTTGTTACATTTGCGGTTGTATCATTTATATCCGCATTCATAATGTTTGTTCTTACAAAACCACTTAATAAGATGGTAGAAGGTAAGGATGAAGCTTAATATTAATTAATAAAGAAAAATTAACGCTGTTGTAGACAATGTCTACAGCAGCTTTTTTAAATATTTATATTGATAACTTTATGTATATTTATCATAGTCAATCTTAGTTACTAACAATCGAGTTTCAAAATTTAAGCAATAAATAAGCCCTATGGATATCCATAGGGCTTATTGTTATTTCTAGAATAATGATTTATATTTATCTGTAGCCTTAACTAGTCTATCAACTATTTCAGGTTCTCCTGAAGAGTGACCAGATATTGTAATATTAAGATCACAGTTGTTAAGTTTCTTACTTAGAAGGTATGCTCCTACGAACCTACAGTCCATGTCATATCTACCGTGAACTATTGTAGTAGGGATATCCTTTATTATGTCTGCACTATCAAGGATATAGTTCATATTATCTCTAAACATATGGTTCATCCAGAAGTGACATTCTATAGTAGCCATTGATATAGCGTAGTCTTCATCACCGAAGTCATTAACAACGTCTTCATTAGGAAGAAGTGTAACGATGCTTCCTTCCCACATACTCCATGCTCTTGCAGCTTCAACTCTAACAGCTCTATCTTCGTGAGTTAATCTCTTGTAGTATGCAGTTATTAAATCATCTCTTTCTTCTTCAGGAATAACGCTGATATAGTTTTCCCAAGCATCAGGGAATATATTAGATGCTCCACCTTCTTGATAGATCCAATCAATATCTTCCTGTCTACCTAAGAAAATTCCTCTTAAAACAAGTCCGATAACTCTTTCAGGATGTTCAATAGCATAGCTTAGTGCTAGAGTTGATCCCCAGCTACCACCGAAAACTAGCCATTTTTCGATACCAAGTTTTTCTCTGATCTTTTCCATGTCTGATATAATACTGTCTGTATCATTATTAGTAAGGTTAGCGTGAGGTGTACTCTTTCCGCTTCCTCTCTGATCAAACATTATAATTCTGTAGAATTCAGGATCGAAGAACTGTCTGCATGATGGACCTGTACCACATCCAGGACCTCCATGTAGGAAAACAACTGGCTTTCCATTTGGATTTCCTGATTCTTCATAATAGATGTTGTGTACATTGTCAACCTTTATGAAGTCAGTGAAATTTGCTTCAATTGGTGGATAAAGTGTTCTTAATTCGCTCATATTACTACTCCTTTGAAAATTATTTAGTGTAGCATTATTCAGTGTTCCTTTATATTTATTTTAATAAATACAGTAAAAAAATAATATATATTTTTTTAAGAAACAAAATACTACTCTAATGAAAATTATAACATACACAATGTCACAATTCCATATTTAGAAGGGCTTAAATAAGAAATGTATAGAATTTTAGAAAAACGTTTTATTTTCAGTAATATAGTGTTATAATTGAATATGAAGTCTGATTTTATTATTAATTAAATTCTATGGGGAAAAATATATATGAAATTAAGGAAATTTCATATAAAAGATTAACAGAATATTTTATTAATAATGTAAAATCGGCTTAGTATATTTTTGTGGAGGCCTAATTATGAAAGATAACAGAGTAAGTCAAGTATTAAAGAGAATGAAGGAAGATAATATTCCTCAGATAATAGTAAGTGATCCACTTGCAATTTTCTATTTAACAGGATATTTCCTAAATCCTGGTGAAAGACTTTATGCATTATATCTAAATGAAAACGGAGAACATAAGTTATTTGTAAATGCATTATTCCCAATCGAAGAAGACCTTGGCGTTGAAAAGGTAATATTCACAGATGACGATGACTCAGTAGGAATTGTTGCTAAGTATGTAGAAAATGGCAAAACAATAGGTGTTGATAAGAATTGGCCAGCAAGATTCCTTCTTGCTTTAATGGACAAGTGTTCTGACAGCAAGTTTGTAAATGCTTCTTATATAATAGATACTATGAGAATGTTTAAGGATGACGAAGAAAAAGAATTAATGAGAAAAGTTTCTTTAATGAATGACGAAGCTTGTGAAAAAATCATAGGTAAAATCACAGGAGATAAGACTGAAAAACAGATTGCTAGTGAATTATTAAAGATGTATGAAGATATGGGAGCTGAAGATGTATCATTCCCACCAATTATAGGCATGGCAGCAAATGGAGCTAACCCTCATGGAGAGCCTGGAGATAGATATGCTAAGCCTGGCGATGCTATAATAGTAGATATCGGATGTAAGAAGGATATGTACTGCTCTGACATGACTAGAACAGTATTCTGGAAGGAAGTAAGTGAAAAGGGTAAGGAAGTATACGATATAGTTGTAGAAGCTAACAGAAGAGGTATAGAAGCTTCTAAGCCTGGTGCAAGAATGTGTGATATAGACGCAGCTTGTAGAGACTATATAACAGAAAAGGGATATGGAGAATACTTCACTCATAGAACAGGTCATCATATAGGACTAGAAGACCATGACTACGGTGATGTTTCAGCTGTAAATGAATTAGTTGCAGAACCTGGAATGATATTCTCAATAGAACCTGGTATATATTTACCTGGAGAATTCGGTGTAAGAATAGAAGATTTAGTGCTTATAACTGAAGATGGATGTGAAGTATTAAATAAGTATACTAAGGATTTACAGGTAATAGGAAACGACTAATAATTTTAATATATATTTAATAAGAATAATATTTTAGGGCTTATGCAAGGACCTTGCTCGGCTAAACTCTAATTTGAAAATAAAAACTTAAAATAATTGAGACAAAAATACCACAAATCAATTGACACACCAATGAATTTGTGGTATTTTATTTTAGACGGCTTTTGTATAGTCGTTTGTTTGAGTTGAAAAAATACGGAAGGTAATAGTTACTTGATTTAATTTCAGGAAGCTATATCATCATATATTAAAAAATTTTTGGAGGTGTAATGATGAGAGTTAAAGTAACTTTAGCATGTAAAGAATGTGGTCAGAGAAACTACCACACAACTAAGAACAAAAAGAACAATCCTGACAGAATAGAGTTACAGAAGTACTGTAAATTCTGTAAGAAACATACTACTCATAAGGAAACTAAGTAATTTACATCAAAGAAAAACTAAGTGTTTAGCGAAAAGGATGTGAGTTTATGGCTAAGAAAAATGTAGAAGTTTCAGACAAAAAGGTTGGTTTTTTTAAGGGCACAATGATTGAACTTAAACAAGTGACATGGCCAACAAAAGGTGAGTTAGCTAGTAAGACTTCAGTCGTGCTAGCGGTAGTAGTAATAGCTACTCTATTCGTATGGCTTGTAGATACAGGTCTATCAAAACTCTTGAGTTTATTGGTAGGCTAAGCGCGAGTAGGAACTCAGTATTGAAAGGATGATTTTAATGTCAGAAGAAAGAAGTAAAAGATGGTATGTTGTACATACTTATTCTGGACATGAAAACAAGGTCAAGACTACAATAGAAAATTCTGTTAAGAACAGAAACATGGAAGATATTATCGAAAAGGTAGTAGTTCCGACTGAAGATGTAGTTACAACTACAAAGACTGGTAAAGAAAAGATTACACAGAGAAAAATATTCCCAAGTTACGTAATAGTAAAGATGGAAATGACAGATGAGTCATGGTACATTGTAAGAAATACTAAAGGTGTTACTGGGTTTGTTGGACCTGGATCAAAGCCTGTTCCACTAACAGAAGACGAAGTCTATGCAATGGGCTTAGAAAATGATTCTGAAAGTGTAGTAGCAGGAGATATAGACCTTGAACCAGGAGATTCAGTAAGAGTAATAAGTGGTTCATTTGTTGACAATGTCGGAGAAGTTGAAGATATAAACATCGAAAAAAGAGAAGTAAAAGTCTATGTTAATGCATTTGGTAGAAAGGCCTTGGTAACTCTAGGGCTTGAAAATATAGAGAAAGTTTAAGGAGGTGCAACACAATGGCTAAGAAAATTATAGGACAAATTAAATTACAGATACCTGCAGGAAAGGCAACTCCAGCTCCACCAGTTGGACCAGCGCTAGGACAGCACGGTGTTAACATCATGGCGTTCACTAAGGAATTTAACGCTAAGACAGCAGATCAGGCTGGAATGCTTATCCCAGTTGTTATAACAGTATATCAGGATAGATCTTTTAGTTTCATAACTAAGACTCCACCAGCTGCTGTATTAATAAAGAAGGCTATCAACTTAAAGTCAGGTTCAGGAGAACCAAACAAGAAGAAGGTAGGAAAGATAACTAAGGCTCAGGTTCAGGAAATAGCTGAACTTAAGATGAAGGATTTAAACGCTGCTTCAGTTGAATCTGCAATGAGAATGATCGCAGGAACAGCAAGAAGTATGGGTGTAGAAGTAGTTGACTAATAATCAACATTTAAGTTAAGTAAATAATAAATTTCGCTATAAGCAATGTCTTATTAGTGGGAGGTTAATTTACCGTATTACCACAAGGAGGAATTAAAATGGCTAAGAAGGGTAAGAGATATGCAGAAGCATCTGCAAAAGTAGACAGAAATGAATATTATGATGCATCAGCTGCTATGGCTATGGTAGTTGATACAGCATGTGCTAAGTTTGATGAAACTGTAGAAGCACATATAAGACTAGGTGTAGACTCTAGACATGCTGACCAGCAGGTTAGAGGTGCAATAGTATTACCACATGGTACAGGAAAGACTAAGAAAGTTTTAGTTTTCGCTAAGGGAGAAAAGGCTAAGGAAGCAGAAGCTGCAGGAGCAGATTTTGTAGGTGCTGAAGATTTAGTTCAGAAGATTCAGGGTGAAAACTGGTTTGAATTTGATGTAGTTGTTGCTACTCCAGATATGATGGGTGTAGTTGGTAGACTAGGTAGAGTATTAGGACCTAAGGGATTAATGCCAAACCCTAAGTCAGGAACAGTTACTTTCGACGTTGCTAAGGCAATAGAAGAAATAAAGGCTGGTAAGGTTGAATATAGATTAGATAAGTCTAATATAATCCACGTTCCAGTTGGAAAGGCTTCTTTCGGATCTGAAAAGTTATTTGAAAACTTCAAGGTACTTATGGAAGCTATAATAAAGGCAAAGCCATCAGCAGCTAAGGGACAGTATTTAAAGAGTGTTTCAGTTGCTTCAACAATGGGACCTGGTGTTAAGGTAAACCCAGCTAGAGTTTCTGAATAATATATAGAAATTATTTAAAAACTGTTGACACAGGTTGACAAATATGATATCATTGTCAATGTTGAAAAAGAATAGATTTGCCGTAGACAGTGGGTGCGATATTGCTTAATTTCCCACCGAGGTTGCGATATACGTGATACTTGTGCCCTTGTAGTCTACCTGATTACAAGGGCTTTTTATCTTTACGGTAAGTGCTAAACTTTATTTTTGTGAAGGAGGTGCACTAAAAGAATGAGTAATGCTATAGAAATGAAATCAGCGGTTGTTGCTGAGATAGCTGAAAAGCTAGAAAAAGCTTCATCTGTAATAGTTCTAGACTACAAGGGACTTACAGTTGAACAGGTAACAGAATTAAGAAGTCAGATGAGAGAAGCTGGTGTAGAATACAAGGTATATAAGAATACACTTGTAAGAAGAGCTGCTAAGGAAAACGGGGGAGAAGCTTTTGCTAACTTCAACGATGAACAGCTTATAGGACCAAACGCAATAGCTTTTGGTTATGATGATCCAGTTGCTCCAGCTAGAATACTTAAGGGATTCATGGATAAGAATCCTGATAAGATAACTTTAAAGATGGGTGTAGTTGAAGGTGAATTCTACGATGAATCAAAGATCGTAGCTCTTGCATCAATACCACCAAGAGAAGTTCTTATCGCAAAGCTTCTTGGCAGCTTAAAGGCTCCAATGTCAAACTTCGTTTACTTAGTAAACGCAATAGCAAAGAAACAGGAAGAAGCGGAAGCTTAATAGAAAAAATGGCCGTTTAAACGGCAGGCGAAAGCCGAAAGTTATTTAAAAAAAGAAATCAAGATATTGAGATATAATTTATACGGAGGTGCAATAAAATGACAATAGAACAGATATTAGAAGCTATAGAAAACATGAAAGTTTTAGAATTAAATGAATTAGTTGAGGCTGCTGAAGAAAAATTCGGCGTATCAGCTGCTGCTCCAGTAATGGTTGGTGGAGCTGCTGCAGGTGCAGGCGCTGCTGAAGAAAAGACTGAATTTGACGTAATACTAGCATCAGCTGGTTCTTCAAAGATCGGTGTTATAAAGGAAGTTAGAGCTATAACTGGATTAGGACTAAAGGAAGCTAAGGAATTAGTTGACGGTGCTCCAAAGGCAATAAAGGAAGGTGCTTCTAAGGAAGAAGCTGAAGAAATAAAGGAAAAGTTAGAAGCTGCTGGTGCTACAGTAGAAGTAAAGTAATTTAACTTTTTACTTATGTTTTAATTAAATAAGCTATCAGGGGGTTGTCTGTATCGTAATGATCGGGCGACTCTTTTTTTATGTAAAACAGAGAATTCAATAAAAAAAGCAAAATATATATGTTAATTTAAATATGTAAATATATTGCTCGTTTTTCACTTAAAAAGTAAATAACAACAAGAAAAAATAAATAAAAACAATAAAAAACAAGATTAAAAAAATAAGAAAAATATAGTGAAATAGGAGGGAAATAGATTTTTATTAAGGAAAATAGGATATAATTTAAAAATATAATGAGTATATTTTTTTTGTTAAAAAATATTAAAAAATAGGTTGATAAAAAAATAATTTTTGGTATACTAGTAAGTAGAGAGAGGATAGGAGTTGATATTGTGGAAAAGCCGATTTCTTCGGAGGAAATTTATCAAGATATTCTCAGCAGAATAATAAGTCTTGAATTAGAACCTGGTAGCAAGATAAGTGAGAATATGATTTCTGATAAATATGGAGTATCTAGGTCGGTAGTTAGGAATGCGTTTGCAAGACTCATGCAGGACTGTTTTTTAACAGTATACCCACAAAGAGGTACTTATATCAACTATATCGATTTGGATTATATTAGAACTGCTCTACTAATAAGAACATCTATAGAAAAAGAAATGCTTTATAGATTCATGAAAAAGAGTGATAAATCTAATATAGTTGCTAAGATGAAAGAAAACATATTAAAACAGGAAAAATTCTATTCTGCTAATGAATATTTAGAGGAATTTAGGAAACTAGATGAAGAGTTTCACGAATTTATAATAGTTAGTGTTGAAAATAAAAATATATTGAATTTAATAAGTCAGCATTTGCTTCATATTAGCAGGTGGAGAAACTTGTACATTAAAAAGTTAGGTTGCACAGTATCTCATTTGATAGATGAACATAAGCTGATTGTAGAATGTATAGAGTCTGGAGATTTAGAAAAGGCTTTAGATTGTATGTCTAGACATATAGAGACAGTAAGTAGTGAGATGAACATAGATTCTGAGTTTAAGCATTACTTTAGCAGTAGCTATTAGAGCTTTTTTTATTTACATAGAGATGTTAATTTATTTACAAACGAGGTATTAGTGGTTTTTTATTAGTGCTTCTAATGTATTTTAATAATCTAGTATACAAGTAGTCAAGATGGAAAGTGGTATGGCTTTTATTGCGCTAGGGGGGAGAGATATGGAACTTGTAAACATGACTGTAAGAAAATGTTTTAAAGAAAGAGTTGAAAAAACACCAGATAAGGTTTTTTTAAATCATGGGAAAGAAGTGTTCACTTGGAGTTGTGTTGACAAGATTACTGACAAGGTTGCCATGGTGTTTTTAGAGCAAGGGATAAAAGCCGGTGACAGGGTTGGCATAATAGGTGTAAATAGCGCAAGTTGGATAATATCCTTTCTTTCATTACAGAAAATATCTGCAGTTGCAGTTCTTATAAATCCCTGTTTTAAGGAAAAGGAATTAATAGATTGCATAAAAATAGCTAATATAAATCATATGTTTTATACGAATCTCTGTGGCGATAACAAAACAGATAAAGTTATGAAAAACATTAAAAATAGTAGAGAAGCTTCTCATGTGAAAATTTATAATATTGAGAAAAGTTATAAAGAATGGATAAAGCTTTCAAAGAAAACTATAAATACTAAAAAGCAATTTCCTAAAGATGATGACTCAAGTCAGTTATCATGTATACTTTTCACATCAGGAACTACTAACAATTGCAAAGGTGTTATGCTATCTCATTATTCGATAGTCAACAATGCAAGAGAAGTTGTAGAACAAATGAGATGGGGAGAAGATGATAAAATGTGTTTATCAGTTCCATTATTTCATTGCTTTGGGATTACAGTTAGCTTGTTGACCACGATTATAGCTGGAATGTCAATATCCTTGATTCACAAATATAAAACAATGCATGTTTGTGAAGTGATTGAAAAAAATAGGTGTACCGTACTAAATGGTGTTCCAAGCATGTTTTTAGCCATGATAAAAAATCCAAATATGGAAAAATACGATCTAAGCAGTTTGAAAAGTGGAATAATTGCTGGATCGCCGATATACGAAAATGAATATATGGAAATCTGCAAAAAGTTAAGTGGCGTAAAGTTGCAGACTTCTTATGGACTAACAGAGGCTTCTCCCTGCGTATCCATAGCAGATTACGATGACGATTTAGAGAGAAAAGCAAAAACATCAGGAAAGATAATAAGTCATGTAGATGTTAAAATAATAGATTTAAATAGCCATGAAGAATGTGGTCGAAATGAAGTCGGAGAAATATATGTTAAAGGCTATAATGTTACCAAAGGTTATTTGGCATCAGATCCTGTAGTCTGTGATGCAGTTCAACCAGATGGTTGGCTGAGAACAGGGGATTTGGCATATATAGACGAAGATGGATACCTAACAGTTGTAGGTAGGAGAAAGAACTTAATCATAAGAGGTGGAGAGAATATATCTCCTGTTGAGATTGAGGAATTTATCAAGGAAGTGAAAAATGGATTAGAAGTATTTGTTTTTGGAATGAAATCAGAGGTATTACAAGAAGAAATAGTTGCCTGTATAGAAGGTGAGCATGATGAGAAAATGATCGCCAAGATAAAATCTCACTTAGAGGAGAACATAAGTAAATACAAGATACCTAGTTACTTCGTATTTGTTAAAAATTTCCCTAAAAATCCTACAGGAAAGGTAAATGAAAAGGAATTAAAAAGAATTTCTTTAGATTTACTTTCTGAACAAATAAAAGAAAACAATAGAAAAAGAAAGAAAAAGTTTGATAATGACAAACATTAAATATTAGTTTGTTTAAAAAATAAATTATAAAGATATACAAAGTTACACTTTGATATATCATATGCAGTATTTAACTGAGTATTATTAAAATTTGGGAGGTAATGTTAATGAGCACAAGAAAACAACCATTAAAAGGAGTCAAGGTAATAGAACTTGCCAACTTTATTGCAGCAGCAACTACAGGAAGATTTTTAGCTGACTTAGGTGCAGATGTAATAAAAATAGAAAGTGCAAAAGGGGATCCTTTAAGATATACAGCTCCAACTGAAGGTAGACCTCTTGATATGCATGAAAACACAACTTGGGAATTGGAAAATGCAAACAAGAGATGTATATCGCTTAACATGAAAGATCCAGCAGGTAAAGAAGCCTTTTTCAAATTATTAGATGAGGCAGACATACTAATAACAAACTGGAGAGTTCAGGCTTTAAAGAGAGCAGGTCTTGACTATGAAACTTTAAAGGTTAGATATCCTAGCTTAGTATATGCTATATGTACTGGATACGGTGAATATGGTCCTGACAAAGATTTACCAGGGTTTGACTTTACTGCATTCTTTGCAAGAGGCGGTTACTTAGAAAACCTTAGACAGAAATCAGATGTTCCTATGAACGTTGTTCCAGGACTAGGGGATCATAACGTAGGTATAAACCTTGCTGCAGGTGTTCTTGCTGCACTATATCATGCAAAGATGACAGGTGAAGGAGAAAAAGTTGAAACTAGCTTATTTGAAAGTGCTATATTCAACATGGGGATGATGGTTCAGGCAGCTCAATATCCAGACTATGGAACAAAATATCCAATAAATATTAGAGAAGCAAACAATCCTCTAAATGCTTGTTGGAGAACTAAGGATGGAAGATATGTTCAGACTTGCATGCCAGATTATAATACATACTATAAGAAATTCTTAACAGCATTAGAATTAAATGAAATGGTAGAAGACGATAAGTATTTCCCAGTTCAGAATCTTCATGAAAATAAACTAGGAACTGAAGTTTACGATAGAATAATGTCTAGATTTGAAGAAAGAGAATATAAAGAATGGGCAGATGTACTTACTCAGGCTGATATACCTTTCGCATTAGCACAGTCTTGGGAAGAACTTTTAGAAGATGAACAGGCATGGGCAAATGACTGCTTCCACAAGATGAAATATCCAAAGGGCGAAAGAGTATTAGTTAAGCATCCTGTTAAGTATCAGGAAATGGGACCTACTCCGTACAACAGAGGACCATACATTGGTGAACATGGTGTAGAAATCCTAAAGGAAATAGGATATACAGAAGAACAGATTCAGGAAATGTTAGAAAATAAAACACTTTACATATGGGAAGACAAATAATATTTCAATCTAAATATTAGGGATTCGATATTGAAGATTTAGAGTATTACGGATTCGCAGTTTGTAATTTATATTAATTTATGTGTTTGTAAAAATTAAATTATGAAGGATGAAAAAATGAGAGATGTATATACAATGGGTATTGACATTGGTTCTACTTCGTCAAAATGTGTAATACTCAAAAATGGAAAAGATATTGTTGCCGAAGGAGTTGTAAACTTAGGTGCCGGAACAAAAGGTGCAGATAAAGTTATAGAAAAAGTAATGAATGATGCTAACCTGACTTTGGAAGATATGGATACAATTGTTTCTACTGGATATGGTAGAAATAGTTACGACGGCGCAACCAAGACAATGAGTGAGTTAAGTTGTCACGCAAAAGGTGGAAGTTATATATTTGGAGATGTTAGAACCATTATAGATATAGGTGGGCAAGATATCAAAGTTTTAAAACTAAACAATAAGGGTCAGCTTATGAATTTCTTAATGAATGATAAATGTGCTGCTGGTACAGGTAGATTCTTAGAAGTTATGTCAGGAGTCTTAGATGTTAAGTTGGAAGACTTAGGAGATCTGGATAAACAGGCGAGTGAAAAAACTCCAATAAGTTCTACATGTACAGTATTTGCAGAATCGGAAGTAATTTCATGTATGGCTAAGAAGATTCCTATTCCTAACATAGTAAGGGGAATTCATTTCTCAGTTGCTACTAGAGTAGCAGGACTTGCGAAAAGAGGAGGCTTAGTTGAACCGGTAGCTATGACTGGCGGTGTAACTAAGAATTTAGGAATAGTAAGAGCTTTAAGCGAAGAATTAAATACAGAAATAAAAATATCTAAAGATTCTCAAATGGCAGGAGCATTAGGAGCGGCTTTATACGCTTATGAAGAATATTTAAAGAGCTAGAAAGGAGCTTATCATGAGTAATACAGGAATGGTAGAAGAAAAACCAGCAAAGAAAATGTTGGGAGAAATAGTGGCAAAGCATTATCAGGATGCATGGGATGCTAAAAACAGAGGTGAAAAAGTTGGTTGGTGTGCATCTAACTTCCCTCAGGAAATATTTGAAACAATGGATATAAAGGTTGTATATCCAGAAAATCAGGCTGCAGCTATTTCAGCTAAGGGCGGCGGTCAGAGAATGTGCGAAATAGCAGAGGATCAAGGTTATTCTAATGATATTTGTGCATATGCAAGAATAAGTTTAGCATATATGGATGTAAAGGATGCTCCAGAACTTAATATGCCTCAACCAGATTTTGTAGCTTGCTGTAACAACATCTGTAACTGTATGATCAAGTGGTATGAAAATATAGCTAAAGAATTAAATATTCCACTAATATTAATAGATGTTCCTTATAACAATGATTATGAAGCTGGTGAAGACAGAGTTGAATATCTAAAGGGACAGTTTGATTACGCTATTAAACAGTTAGAAGATTTAACTGGTAAAAAATGGGATGAAGATAAATTTAAAGAAGTAATGGAAATATCTCAGAGAACAGGTAGAGCTTGGTTAAAGGCTACTGGATACTCAAGATATACACCATCTCCATTTAGTGGTTTTGATGTATTTAATCACATGGCTGTAGCAGTTTGTGCAAGAGGTAAGCTAGAATCAGCTTTAGCTTTTGAAAAACTTGCTGAAGAATTTGACCAGAATGTGAAAGAAGGAAAATCAACATTTAAGGGAGAAGAAAAATATAGAATATTATTTGAAGGTATTGCATGTTGGCCTCACTTAAGACATACATTTAAGCAGTTAAAGGACAATGGAGTAAATGTATGTGGAACTGTTTATGCAGATGCTTTCGGATATATTTACAATAATACAAATGAGTTGATGCAAGCATATTGCGGAACTCCAAATGCTATTTCTTATGAAAGAGCTACAGATATGAGACTTAAACTTTTGGAAGAAAATAACATAGATGGTATGTTAATTCATATAAATAGAAGCTGTAAGCAGTGGAGTGGAATAATGTATGAGATGGAAAGAGATTTAAGGGAAAAGACTGGCATACCAACAGCTACATTTGATGGTGACCAGGCAGACCCAAGAAACTTCTCAGAAGCACAGTATGACACGAGAGTACAAGGTCTTATAGAAGTAATGGAAGCAAATAAGGCAGCAAAGAGGGAGGCGCAGAAACATGAGTAATATTGATGTATTGTTTGACAAGTTAAATGTATGTCCATTAAAGCAGTTGGATAAATATACTGATGAAGGTAAAAAAGTTATCGGTTGTGCACCAGTATATGCACCTGAGGAATTAGTTTATGCAGCAGGAATGATACCAATGGGTATTTGGGGAGCTGAAGGTGAAGTTACACTAGCAAAGGAATACTTCCCAGCATTCTACGCATCACCAATTCTTAGATTAATGGATTTAGGTTTAGAAGGTAAACTAGACAAGATGTCAGGTATGATAATAGGTGGTTTAAGTGACGGACTTAAAGGACTTAGTCAAAACTGGAAAAGAGCAGTAAAAAATGTTCCAGCTTTATACATTGGATATGGACAAAATAGAAAGCTTGAAGCGGGAATTGAATATAATAAGAAGCAATATCTTAAATTAAAGAAACAGTTAGAAGAAATAGCAGGTAAGGAAATAGAGGATTCAAAGATAGAAGATGCTATAGTTCTATATAACAAGCATAGAAAAGCATTACAGGAATTCAATGAATTAGCATCTAAACATCTAAATACTGTAACTCCTACATTAAGAGCTAGAGTAATGACTAGTGCTTATTTCTTTGACAAGGCAGAACACTTAGAAATCGTAGAAGAAATAAATAAGATTTTAAGGGAAATGCCAGAAGAAAAGTTTGAAGGCAAGAAGATAGTTACTACAGGAATATTGGCTAATAGCCCAGAAATATTAAAGATATTAGAAGAGTATAAGTTAGCAATAGTAGATGACAATATAAATCATGAATCTGGACAGTTCGACTATCTAGTAGAAGAAGGAACTGGTGACCCAGTAAGAGCACTAGCTAAATGGATTTCTGATATAGAAGGAAGTACTTTACTATACGATCCAGAAAAACTAAGAGGAAAGATAATAACTGAAAAGGTAAGAAAACATGGAGCAAACGGTGTCCTATATTTACTTACTAAGTTTAGTGACTCTGATGAATTTGATTATCCTATCATTAAGAAAGAACTTGATGATAATGGAATAGTAAATATTTTAATAGAAGTTGATCAGCAAATGACTAACTTCGAACAAGCAAGAACTGCATTACAAACATTTGCAGACATGATTTAATTTAAAGATAAAAATTTAAGGAGGCAATCTATGATTTTCGAAAAAGAACATGAATTAGTTCGTCAGCTTGCAAAGCAATTCGCTGAAGAAATAATTAAACCTATCGCTGAAGAAGTTGATGAAACTAGCGAATTTCCAATGGAAGTATACAAGAAAATGGCTGACGCAGGTTTCTTAGGTATTAAGATACCAAAAGAATATGGTGGAGCAGGAGGCGATCATCGCTCATATGCAATAGTTATGGAAGAACTTTCAAAGGCTTCTGCAGTATCTACTATATGGATATCTTCTCCAAACTCACTACAGTCAACACCTATATTGAGAGATGGTACTCCAGAACAAAAGGAAAAATACCTAAGACCAATGGTTACTGGTGAAAAAATGTTCTGTTTTGCTCTTACTGAACCAGGTGCTGGTTCTGATGCAGCTTCAATACTTACAACAGCAGAAGCTGATGGTGATGATTTTATAATAAATGGTAGAAAAACATTTATAACAGGAGCTCCAGTTTCTGATTATATAATTTTATTTGCAAAGACTAACCCAGAGTTAGGTGCAAAGGGAATATCAACATTTATAGTAGATTCAAAGGCTGAAGGCGTATCATTTGGTAAGGCGGAAAACAAGATGGGTGTAATTGGATGCCCAACTAGTGACGTTGTTCTAGAAAATGTAAGAGTTCCTAAAGAAAATATGTTAGGCAAGGAAGGCAAAGGATTTATTAATGCAATGAAGACATTGTCAGTTGGTAGATTGGGTATAGCTTGTCAAGCATTAGGTATGGCTGAAGGGGCTATGGAAGAAGCTGTTAAATATGCTAAGGCTAGAAATCAGTTCGGAAGATCTTTAGCTAGATTCCAGAATACACAATTCGTTTTAGCTGAAATGGAAACAAAAATCTGTGCTATGCGTCACCTAGTTTATGACACTGCATATAAGATGGATATGGGTCAACCAGCGGATAAGGAAGCATCTATGGCTAAACTATTTGCTACTGAAGAAGCAAAGTGGGTAGTAGACAAGGCTTTACAGATTCATGGTGGATATGGTTATATCAAGGAATATCCAATAGAAAGAATATACAGAGATATAAGAGTAACTTCAATATACGAAGGTACTTCAGAAGTACAAAAGATGGTAATAGCATCAAACGTGTTGAAATAGGGGAGGTAGTATAGATGAAAATTGTAGTTTGCGTTAAGCAAGTACCAGATACAACAGAGGTAAGACTTGATCCTGTTAAGAATACATTAATCCGTGATGGGGTTCCAAGTATAATAAATCCTGATGACAAGGCAGGAGTTGAATTAGCACTTCAGATAAAAGAAGCAGTCCCAGGAAGTACAGTAACAGTAGTATCAATGGGACCTCCACAGGCAGAATTAGCACTAAGAGAAGCACTAGCTATGGGATGTGATGATGCGATATTAGTTTCAGATAGAGCATTCGGTGGTGCAGATACTTGGGCAACTTCTTCAACAATTGCAGGAGCATTAAGAAATATTGATTACGATATTATAATAGCAGGTAGACAGGCTATAGATGGTGATACAGCTCAGGTTGGTCCACAGATAGCTGAACATTTAGGTATACCTCAGATTTCTTATTGTGAAAAGCTAGATGTAGAAGATGGAAAGTTTATAGTTAAGAGACAGTTTGAAGATAGATATCATATAATTGAAATAACACCACCTTGTCTAATAACTACTTTAAGCGAGGAAATAAATCCTAGATACATGTCAATAGGTGGAATATTCGATGCTTATAAGAAAGATATTAAGGTTTGGGGATTAAAAGACATAGAAGACAAACTTGATATAGCAAATATTGGTTTAAAGGGTTCACCTACAAATGTTAAAAGGTCATTCACTAAACAGGCTAAGGGCAAGGGTGTAAAGCTAGAAGGTTTAACACCTGAAGAAGCAGCAGATGCTATAATTGCCAAGCTACAAGAAAAGTATTTAATATAATACTCTAAAAACTGAAAGATAATTTTAATATATAATTGAAAGGAAGATAACCTAATGAACAAAGATATTTATGTAGTAGTTGAACAGGTAGACGGTGTCATTCAAAAAGTAGGCATCGAGCTTATAGGTATAGCAAGTGAGTTAGCAAAAGATTTAGATCAAAAGGTAGTAGCTGTACTACTAGGAAGTAATATAAAGGGATTAGCTGAAAATCTAATACATCACGGAGCAGATGAGGTACTTTGCGTAGATGATCCAATATTAGAAGTTTATTCAACTGAACCATATACAAAGGCAGTAAATGCCATTATAGAAGAAAAGAAGCCAGAAATAGTACTATTTGGGGCAACTTCAATAGGAAGAGACCTTGCACCAAGGGTTTCTGCAAGAGTACATACAGGACTAACTGCAGACTGTACTAAGTTGGAGATAGATCCAGAAACTAAGTTGTTACTTATGACAAGACCGGCATTTGGTGGTAATATAATGGCAACTATAGTTTGTAAGGAATTTAGACCACAGATGGCAACAGTAAGACCAGGAGTTATGAAGGCTCTTCCAAAGGATGCTTCAAGAACTGGTGAAATAGAAGACTTCAAGGTTGACTTTAAGCCTGAAGATATGAATGTAAAGATAAGAGAAGTTGTAAAATCAACTAATCAGACTATAGATATCACAGAATCTAAGAAGTTAGTATCTGGTGGTAGAGGTATAGGAAGTGCAGAATACTTCGACGTACTTAAGGAATTAGCAGATGAATTAGGTGGTCTAGTTACATCTTCAAGAGCAAATGTTGATGCTGGATGGATAGGCAGAGATAGACAGGTTGGACAGACAGGTAAGACTGTAAGACCAGACTTATATCTAGCTTGTGGTATATCTGGTGCAATACAGCATTTAGCTGGTATGGAAGACTCTGAATTTATAGTAGCTATAAATAAGGACACTAACGCTCCAATATTCGATGTAGCTGACTTAGGAGTAGTAGGAGATCTACATAAGATAGTTCCTATACTTATAGAAAAAATTAGAGCTATAAAGCAAGAACAGGCAGACATGATGTAAGTTATTTATGCGATTATGTGTAGATAATATATAAAATACGGGTAATGACAAGATTTTATAAAGCTAATATTTAGGGGGAAGTTTAACATTCCCCCAAATTAGCAAAAGACTTCGATAAACTATAATCAAACGAAGTTTTATAAAAAAATAACAAAATTTAGATCAAATAAATTCGTTATCTATTTAAGATTGACTGCTGCGGTTTTTAACACAGTTAATTGTAACTAGAATAATTTCTAAGGGGGAAGAGAAATGGTAAAAGTTAGAGTAACTTGTAACAAAAACATTATTGAAAGATTTGGAGTTAAGAAACCAGAAGGATGGGATTTCAAGTATATCAACTATCCATGTAGTGATGAAGAATTGGTTGAACAGTGCAAAGATGCGGATATAGTATTCTGTGGACCAGTAGATTACTTCAGAAGAGAAGTAATAGAACAGTTAGATAATTGCAAGTTAATACACTCTTTAGGTGTTGGTTTTGATAAGATAGATCTTCAAGCAGCTAAAGAAAAGGGTATTTATGTGTGTAATAACAGAGCAGTCAATGCAGCACCAGTTGCTGAATTAGCAGTCGGACATATGATAAATTGTTTAAGAAGAATGCCAGAAGCTGATGCCAAGATAAAGGCACGTGGAGTAGATGGATTCAATGAAAGCTTCAAGGAATATCAAGTTAAGGGGCAAAATGAACTAGGCTCAAGGGTAATCGGATTAGTAGGATTAGGAGCAATAGGTAAAGCAGCTGTTGGTATGTTACAGGCATTCGGATGTAAGATTAAATATTATGATGTGTTTAGAGATGAAAAATTTGAGCAAGAAAAAGGCTTAGAATATTGCGAATATAATGAAATATTAAAAACTTGCGATATAATATCATATCATGTTCCAGTATTAGAAACTACAAGAGATATGGTTCGTAAAGAAACAATAGATCTTATGAAGCAAGATGCAATAATAATAAATGTTGCTAGAGGTGAAATCGTTAATAATGAAGATTTGGCTGAAGCATTAAATAATGGAAGAGTCTTTGCTGGACTTGATGTAATCGCACCAGAACCACCAACTGCTGATCATCCTATTTTCAACCTAAACGAAGTAGGCAAGGCT
The DNA here is from genome assembly GCF_900110295.1 of Peptostreptococcus russellii. Taxonomy (GTDB): domain Bacteria; phylum Bacillota; class Clostridia; order Peptostreptococcales; family Peptostreptococcaceae; genus Peptostreptococcus; species Peptostreptococcus russellii_A. Next base: position 47,033 of record NZ_FODF01000010.1, on the reverse strand, counting down.
AGACTATCTATTACTCCTCATATAGCAGGAACAACAGATGACGCTTTCATAAGAATGTCAAAATGGTCTTATGAAGACATGGAAAAAGTTATGAGAGGCGAAAGACCTAATAATGTAGTAAATGGTCTATAAGATTAATTTATTACATTGTTAACTAAAAATGTCTTAGAATTGCAATGTTTAAAATATAGGCTTTGAAGGGATATTTATATTATTTTTAATATTATATCTCTTCTTGGCCAAAGAATATGTTTCGCACAAGCGAAAATTGCTGATTATTTTATAAAAAGGTGAAAAAATATGGAAATTAAAAAGAAAGACATAATTGTTTGTGGATTCGCGTTATTTGCAATATTTTTTGGTGCTGGAAACTTAATATTCCCTCCATACCTAGGTGTTTTAGCTGGTGATAGATGGTATATTGCAATGTTCGCATTCTTGTTATCAGATCCGGTACTTCCAATACTAGGAGTTGTAGCTACAGCAAAATTAGGAGGAAGAGCGGATGATTTGGGGAGAAGAGTAGGAAAGAAGTTTGCTCAATTAGTTGGAACTGTTGCTATTCTTACAATAGGACCACTATTTTGTGTACCTAGAACAGGTGCAACGACACATGAAATATTTATAAGACCATTATTTCCAAATGTACCAAGTTGGATTACTTGTTTAGTATTTTTCCTTATAACATACTATATAACGTTAAATCCAACAAAGGTTATAGATATTATAGGTAAGTACTTGACTCCATGTTTGTTAGTAATATTGAGTTTAATAGTAATAGTTGCTGTAGTAAATCCTCCAGATCCTGCAGTAACGACATCAACAAAAACTTTATTTACTCTAGGTTTTAAAGAGGGTTACCAGACAATGGATGCTCTTGGATCACCACTTATGGCGGGTATAGTAATATCTGACTTGGTTAGACGTGGTTATGATAATAGAGAAATACAACTAAGAGCAAGTTTATGGGTTGGTTTAGTGGCATTTATTTTACTAGCTTTAGTGTATGGAAGTTTGACATATGCAGGGTCTACAGTAGGAGGTCACTTTACAGCTGATACAGAAAGAACAGCTTTATTAATAGGTATGGTAGAGCTTATGATAGGTAATGTAGGAAAGGTATTTATGGGAGTTGCAGTATCTCTAGCCTGTCTTACAACATCAATAGGATTAACTTCTACTTGTGGTAATTACTTTGAAACAATTTCTAATGGAAAGTTGGCGTATAAAAAGGTTGTAACAGTTGCTGTTATTGTATCTTTTGCTTTATCATTCCTAGGTGTTGACGGTATTATTTCAATTGCAGTTCCAATACTTTCAGCGATTTATCCAGTAATTATAGTTTTAATACTTATGTCTTTATTTGATAAGAAAATCAAATATAACTGGTCATATACTGGTGCAGTTATTGGTGCTTTCTCAGTATCAATAGTGGAAAGTATAAACATGGCATCTGCTATGAGAGGCGGAAACCTATTGGGAGGAGTTACTGCTTGGATACAGACTTTTCCTTTTGCAAAATTCGGATTTGAATGGTTGATTCCAGCTATTTTAGGATCAGTAATATTTACAATAATAAGTATGACTGCTAAAGTAGGAAAGACTATAAACGATCCAGTTTATGATGAAGTAAATTAAAATATAAATTTAATTTAGTTTAGTATAGAGTTTATTTTATAAATGATTATATTGTCGTTTAATAATACTATAGCGACATAAAAAATAGGAGGTAATAGTATGATTTCAAAAGATATGGTGCAATTAGGTACAGCAAAGTCAGTAATTAGAGAACTTGCAGGATTTGGTGCTATGAGAGCGGCAGAAATTGGAGCAGAAAATGTTTTAGATTTCAGTTTAGGTAATCCAAGTGTTCCAGCTCCAAAGGAAGTACAGGAAGCAATAATAGAAATAATAAATGACAACAACCCTAAAGTTTATCATAGTTACAGTTCTGGTGCAGGTCACAATGCTACTAGAAAGGCTATTGCAGATAACCTTAATAAGAGATTTGGAACAGATTATACTATGGATAATTTGCTTATGACTTGTGGTGCTGCGGCATCTCTAAATATAGTATTTAAAGCTTTAATATCATCTCCAGATGATGAAATAATGGTATTAGCACCATTCTTCCCTGAATACACAGTATTTATTCAGTCACAGGGTGGAAAGCAAGTATTAGTTCCTTGCAAAGATGATATGCAGTTAAATATAGACGGAATAAGAGAAGCTATAACAGAAAATACTAAGGCCATAGTTGTAAACTCTCCAAACAATCCTTCAGGAGTTGTTTATTCAAAGGAAGAAATAGAAGCTTTAGCAGAACTTTTAAGAGAAAAATCTAAGGAATATGGACATACTATATATCTAATTACAGATGAACCATATAGAGAACTAGTTTTGATAGATGGTCTAGAAGTTCCATTTATACCAAACTACTATGACAATACAATAGTATGTTATTCATGGTCTAAATCATTATCTCTACCAGGTGAACGTATAGGTTATGTATTAGTACCAAACAAAATAGATGATAAGATGATAATGGCAGCTTGTGCAGGTGCAGCTAGATCTCTAGGATATGTTTGTGCACCTACATTATTCCAGATGGTAATAGAAAAATGTATAGATGTTGAACCAGATTTAACAGTTTATAAGAAGAATAGAGATATACTATATGATGGTCTTACAAAACTTGGATACAAGGTTGCTAAGCCAGCAGGAGCATTCTACTTATTCATAGAAGCTCCAGATGGTGATTCTGAAAAGTTCTCTGAAAAGGCTAAGGAATATGATATGTTAGTAGTTCCTGGAACAGGATTCGGATCAAAGGCACATATGAGATTATCTTATTGTGTAGAAACAGAAAAATGTGAAAAGGCTTTAGAAGTATTTGAAAAGCTAATGGAAGATTATAAGTAAGAAAAATAGTAGATGTGTGTAGATAATATTTAATGTTTATTTAGTGATATAAACCCCAAAATAATAATTTAAAGTTAAATTTGTTATATATAATGTAGTGAAGTAGCAATGTTGATTTTTCAATATTGCTACTTTTTATTTTTTCTTAATTAGACCCCAAAAACTTTGCGAAATAAAATGATAAGCAAGATAATCTAATTACTTATAACGGTATTTTTAGACTTTTAATTTATAAATTTAATAGAATATATTGACTTATTAACTATGTTAAAAAATAATGAATTAATATAAAATAAAATTAGTAATATTTTGAAAACTTTATAAAAATAGATATTTATTATAGAAAAATGGTTATAACTATAGTATAATAAAAAATATAAAAGAAAGTTAAATAGAAGTAATAAAATAAATATAGGAAAGATATTGAGTAAATTAAGAAACTCAGAATGTATTAAAAAAATAAATATAAAATCCTAAAAAATATTTTATTATAATGTATTTATTTTCTTTGGACAAATTAATTATTTTATGACATTATTGATTTGCTTTGACTTTTCAAAATAAATTGTTTGAAAATTTGGATTATTACTTATATTTTGTGAAAAATAAAGTAATGAAATAAATAATGCTGGTTGTTTATAGAAATTTAGAAAAATAATTTTGAGAAAAAGAAAAGGTGAAGAATATGGAAATTAAAAGAAAAGATGTAATTATTTGTGGCTTTGCATTATTTGCAATTTTCTTTGGCGCAGGAAATCTAATATTTCCCCCTTATCTAGGTATAGTAGCAGGTGATAGATGGTATATTGCCATGTTTGCCTTCTTGCTTTCTGACCCTGTTTTACCAATACTAGGTGTAATAGTCACAGCTAGACTAGGTGGAAGAGCTGATGATTTGGGCAAGAGAGTAGGCGCAAAGTTTGCAAAGCTAGTAGGCACAGTTGCTATACTTACAATAGGACCATTCTTTGCAGTTCCAAGAACAGGTGCAACTACACATGAAATATTAATAAGACCACTATTTCCAAGTGTACCGAGCTGGGTTACTTGTTTAGTATTTTTCCTTATTACTTATTACATAACTTTAAACCCATCAAAAGTAATAGATATAATAGGTAAGTACTTAACACCATGTCTTTTGGTTATACTGGCATTAATAGTCGTTATATCTATAGTAAATCCTCCAGACCCAATGGTAACTACATCTACATCTAATTTATTTACTTTAGGATTTAAAGAAGGTTATCAGACAATGGACGCTCTTGGATCTCCTCTAATGGCTGGAATTGTAATAACAGACCTTATAAGACGTGGTTATAACAATGAAGAAATACAGTTTAAGGCGAGTGTAAAGATTGGTATAGTGGCATTTATATTGTTGGCACTAGTATATGGAAGTTTGACATATGCAGGAGCAACTGTAGGTGGACACTATGATGCAAATACAGAAAGAACTACACTATTAATAGGAATGGTTAGATTAATGTTAGGTAGCGTGGGACAGGTATTTATGGGGGTTGCAGTTGCCCTAGCTTGTTTGACAACATCTACTGGTCTAACATCTACTTGTGGTAATTATTTTGACACAATTTCCAATGGAAAGCTTCCTTATAAGGTGGTTGTAACAGCTTCTGTTTTAGTATCATTCTCATTATCTTTCTTAGGAGTTGATGGATTAATTACAGTGGCAATACCTATTCTTTCAGCTATATATCCTGTAATGATAGTTCTAATACTAATGTCTATATTTGATAAGAAGATAAAGTATAACTGGACATATACAGGAGCAGTAATAGGTGCATTTGTTGTATCTGCAATAGAAAGTATAAATATGGCCTCTAGTATGAGAGGTGGCAATTTACTTGCAGGTCCAGCAGAGGCGATAATGAAATTACCTCTAAGTCAGTTTGGATTTGAGTGGGTTTTACCAGCTATAGTATGTTCTATAATATTTACTTTAATCAGTATGTTTGCTAAAGTTGGGAAAACGATTGACGATCCTATATAAAAATATATTAAAAGTCCTTTATTAGTTAATTAGGTATAAACCTTTTTATAAATTTAACCAGCAAAAAGTTTTACCCGAAAGGGGCATTTACCAAAGAAAGGACGAGGCTAATATCTAGATAGATATTGAAGGTCTCGTCCTTTTTTTGCTGGATAAAAATACAACTAGTTTCAAAAATATTATCCTTATTTTTAGGTATAGTAATCAGATGTATTCCTTTCAAAAATCTAATATTTTTATATTAAGTACTGTCGAAAATGTATAAATTATAAAGGGATTTAAAAAAATAAAAATAAATTCATGAAAAGTTGATAGATTAAAACAATTAGTAAGTAACAAACAATAGAAAAAGACTATAAGATAGAATATTCATTGAATTAAATATAGCAAAATGCTATATTTATTAGGTATGACTTAAAAAGAATTATAATTACTATCAATTAAAATGAAACATCAATTTTAATGAAAAATATATAGGGGGAAGTATGGATTTGCTTGAAAAGGTTTTTGAAAGCGTTTCTTTAAGTAGAGAAGATATAGTATACCTTCTCGATTTGCCATGCGATTCAAATGAAGTAAAAAGGCTAGGAGAATACGCAAGAAAAATAAGTAAGGAATATGGAGAAAATAAAGGTAAGGTCTGGGGAGCTATAGGTCTTGATTATTCAAATTGTAAAATGAACTGTTCATTTTGTTCACTTGGAGAAAAATGGAATCAAATAGACGAAAAATATGAATTGACAGATGATGAAATTTTGAAAATATCAAATAGATATATAGAAAGTGGTGTAGACTTTTTTGTTATAAGGACAACGGAGTTTTATGATTTTGAGAAATTAAAAGAGCATATAAAAAAGTTGAAAAAAATATTGCCTAAAGAAACACTTTTTATAGTAAATACGGGAGATGAAAATTCTAGAAGGGCAGAGGAGTTAAATAAAGTTGGAGCTGATATAATTTATCAGGCGATAAGGCTAAGAGAAGGGGTTGATACTAATTTTGACCTATCTCAAAGAGAAGAAACTATTAAAATAATAAATAATTCTTCTTGTGCTCTATCTCAATATCTTGAGCCAATAGGACCTGAACATAGTTCGGAAGAGATAGCAGATAGAATAATAGGAATAATAGAAGAAAATACAAAAATATCAGGAGTTATGAAGAGAGTGTCTGTGGAAAATACTCCTAAATTTAAATTTGGAGATTTGTCAGATGACAGAGTAGCTCAAATAACGGCGATTCTTAGAATATGCTTAAAGGATAAAGTCAAGGACATTGTAATTCATCCATATTCTAAAAAAGCAGTAGATTATGGTGCAAATGTTTTGGTAGTGGATATCGGTGCTATTCCAAGGTCATCAAATGTAGAGCTTGAAGAATGGGATTTAATGACTGTAGATAAAGCAAAGAAACTTCTTAAGGAAAGCGACTACGATGTGAAAAGTATTTAATTAAAGTGTCTAAAAATCGGATGATTCCGATATATAGAAATAGATTTTATTGGAGGTTATTATGAAGAAAAAACTATTAATGCTTGTATCTATTGCAGTACTGTCTTTGTCAATGGTTGCTTGTGGAAACAAGGACAAGAAGACAGAAACTAAAACAGATGACAGCAAGAAGCAAGAAATTAAAGTGGGAACTTGGAAAACAGCCCAAACTATACAGCCATTTCTGTATGACAAATTTGAAAATAAAAATGAAAATGTAGAGGTTAAGCCTTTTACAAATCCTGGAGATATGAAAACAGCTCTATTGTCAGGTAATATTGATTTTTGTGGAACGACATGGGTAACAGCTATAATGGCAGCTTCAAAAGGAGAGCCCATAAAGGTAGTTGCAAGTATGACTGAAAAATGTTCTGCACTTGTAGTTGGAAAAGAAAGTAATATAAATGATATAAAAGACCTTAAAGGAAAGACTATAGCGTATGTTCCTGGAACTATGCATCATATTTTACTTCTTGAAGTTTTAAATAGAGCAGGGCTAGATCCTAACAAGGATGTTACTTTAAAAAAGATAGATTTCTTTGATATGGGACAGGCTCTTGCATCTAAGTCTATAGATGCTTTTTGTAGTGGAGAACCATATCCATCAATAGCTATGGAAGATGGATACGGCAAAGTTCTTGAATACCCTTACTATGACGATAGTATAGGTTATATAAATGCTGCTATGATAACAACTGACAAGGAAATAAAGGAAGATCCAGAATTAGTACAAAGAATGGTAGATATGCATGTTGAGTCTACTAAGTATCTGATGGATCATAAAGATGAATGGATAGATATGTCAGCTAAGTTTGGAACAGAGAAAAAATATCTTGAAAAACCTACTGAAAATATAGATCTTACTTGGGATATAACTCCAAAGACTATAGAAGAAGTAAAGAAATTAGCAGAGAGAATGAAGGAAATGGACATGATAGACAAGGTTCCAGATGTCGATGCTATGTTTGATTTAACTTTCCTTGATAATGCAAAAAAAGATCTTAAATAGTGGTGATAAGTATGAAAAAAAGTATAAATAAAAATAGCAACTTTGATTTTGTGAATTTCATAGTGCCAATTATATTTATAGCATCGTGGGCTATTTTACCTATACTTTTAAAGACACCTGAATATTTAATCCCATCATTAACAAAAGTTATAAAAGGGTTTATAGACTTTATTTTTGGGAATGATAATTTATCAACTTATTCAGGAACATTTTTTAAAAATGCAGCTGCCAGCTCATATAGAGTATTTGTGGGATTTTTGATTTCATCATTTCTTGGAATCTTCTTAGGTGTTCTTTCGGGATACTTTTCATATATAAAAAGACTCTTTGATCCATTTATACATATTATAAGAATGATACCAGGAATAGGTTGGTTTCCTATTGCTATGGTTTGGTTTGGAGTAGGAAACAAAACAACGATATTCCTTATTGCCTTGGCAGCCTTCTTTCCAGTTTATGTAAATACACTTAGAGCTGTATCAGATGTAGATAAAATTTTAATCGATGCAAGTAAAGTTCTAGGGGCAAATTCAAAACAAGTTCTTAGAACCGTGATTTTGCCATCTTCTTTACCAGGAATATTTTCTGGTCTAAGATTGGGAATGGGAGTGTGCTGGGCATATCTAGTACTTGGTGAATTGACAGGGGTTAATGAAGGACTAGGAGCCGTTATGATGGATTCTAGAATGCTTGGCAATGTAGATATGATAATAGTCTGTATGCTTTCAATAGCTCTACTTGGTAGAATATGTGACCTTCTACTGTTAGGAATATATAAGATACTTAGACCAATGGATTAGGAGTGATATTATGAAAGAGAAAATACTCAGTGTTAAAGGACTTAATCTTGGATACTCAAATAATCAAGAATATAAAAAAATATTAGAAGATGTAAACCTAGATATAAGAAAAGGTGAAATAGTTAGTATTATAGGTCCAAGTGGTTGTGGAAAATCAACGCTTTTAAGTGCTATTGGTGGTATAAATAATGACTATGAAGGCGAGATAATATTTAAATCTAAAAAAGTATCTTCACCTTCTTCTGAAAGAGGATATATATTTCAGAAACCAGCCTTATTTGATTGGATGAATGTAGAGGATAATATAGGATATGGTCTCAAAATAAGAAAAGAAAATAGTAAGATAATATCTGAAAAAATATCTTCATATATAAATGAAATAGGGTTAAAATCTTATGAAAAATATTATCCAAAGAGCCTTTCAGGAGGTATGCAGCAGAGAGTATCGCTTGCAAGGGTACTTATAATGGAGCCTGAGATGTTGCTTATGGACGAGCCTTTTTCAGCTCTTGACTATCAGACAAGAGTAGAGATGCAGGGGCTTACATTGAGATTATGGGAACATTACAAGCCTTCTATTGTATTTGTTACACATGATATAGAAGAGGCCATATTACTTGCAGACAAGGTAATGGTAATGAGTAAAAATCCAGGTAAAATAATAGATGTAATAGATATAAATTTTAAAAGACCAAGAAGTATAGACATAATAAGCGATATAGAATTTGTTGAAATTAAGAAAAAACTTCTTAATATGCTTATGTCAAAATAAAAAATTTAAGATAATATAAAAAAATTTAAAATAACAAAAACAAAACTGTCATAAAGTATAATATTTATATAGAATTCCCTATAAATATTGTACTATGGCAGTTTTTTATTTAGTATTATAGTGGGAAATATAAAAACAAAGCTTTAGTAAAAAATGTAATATTGATTTTTATTTATATATATTTATAAAAAGAGCTGTTTTTAATAGAATAAATAAATATAGCGATGTCTTACTATTGTTTTTCCCTTATATTTTCACAGAATATTTGAATATATTCTCAAAATAATATAGAATTAAAACAATAGCAGTAGTATATTCATTGAAATATGAATATAGAGCATAAACATATATTTGGTAAATATGGAAAAGCAAGGCATCTATGGTTTAATTGGTATTAAAAGTATTTCGTAACAAAATTTTAAATTGCAGACATAACTATTTATATTTAAGTAATTAGTTAGAGGTCTAGACTAGCTTGATTTTAAAATATAATAGCAAGAATATATTCGCAGTTTATAAGTACATATTGAATGGGTATAAATTATATTAGAAAAAAGTGAAAGTTTTACACTTTGAAAATATGAAAAGTGTGGAGAGTAGGAATCAGTTTATTAGGCGCAGTTTTATTTTTGTATTGTGTAAATAATGCAGAATAAACTAAAGTGTTTTTGATATACGTTTGATTCGAACTAGTTTGTAGAGGAATTAGTGAACAGATAGTTCAGAAGGAGGATGTAATGGAACAACTTTTTTTAAGCGGATATACAAGAAAAAACAATAAAGGCATACATATATTTGATGTAGAATATGATATAGATAGAAATATTAAGTTTAGCAAAAATCAATTAATAGAAGAGTCATCTCCTACATACTTGGCAAAATCAGCTAATGGGGACAGGTTATTTTCTATTACAGCAAGAGATGGCGGAGGTGTAGCATCTTATAAAAAAGAGAATGGTAAGTATGTTTTAGTAGATACTTTGGCTGGTATGATAAAGGCACCTTGTCATTTGTATTTTGATGAGAAAAAGAATTTAGTTTATTCAAGCAATTACCATATGGGTAGGCTTGATATTATCGGTGTTGATGATAATTTAGAGCTTGAGAGAAAGTCTACCATACAATTTAATGGTAAGGGTAAGGTCAGTCCAGATCAAGATTCTTCAAAGTGTCATATGTCTATAAAAGATCCTTTTGATAAGTATCTAATAGTAATAGATTTGGGAGATGATGCAGTTCACACCTATTATATTACAGAAGATGGAAATCACAGGCTTATTTCAACATATAAAACAGAAGCAGGAATGGGTCCAAGACATATTGTTTTTTCAAAAGATGGAAGAAAGGCATATTTAATAGGTGAATTAAATTCTAGAATTGACATATTGAATTATGATTTTAGTAGTGGTGAATTTTCATATGTAGATAGTATATCAACTATTCCAAATGACTATGATGGAAAGAATACCGCAGCAGCTATTAAAATAAGTTCTGATGGAGAGTTTTTATATGCTAGTAATAGAGGACACAATAGCATAGCTGCATTTAAGATTCTTGAAGATGGTAGTTTAGAACTATTACAGTTGTTAAAAACAGAAGGTGATACACCTAGAGATTTTAATTTTAATAGCGATGAAAGATTTGTATTTATAGGACATCAAAATGGTGACTATGTAAAAGTCTTTAAGAGAAACAAGAAAACAGGCAAGCTTGAATATCTAAAGGGAATGGATATAGAAGCAGCTGAAACTGTTTGTGTAGTGGAGTAAAATTTAAGATACTTTTTTAAAAGCTGTTGCCATTATATAACTTTGTTTATATAATTTGTGCAACAGCTTTTTTTACAATAATTATTTAAAAAGAAAGGACAATCCATTTTTATACATTCTTTGTTTTTGCTTTTATAAGTGTAAACTGATTTGGCGTATTCAAAGTCAAATAGTTTTTTACATGTTTCATCAAATAAAAATTCACTTGCCTTTATAATATCAATGAAACTATTTCTTTTACAACATCTAGGACCGCCGATTTCTCCGATTGAAGAGAGAACATGGCTTTCATTTTATTTGAAAAAACCCATGAATATTTTGTAAGTGGTGTTGCTCACTTAATTACAGATGTAAATATTCCACTGCCAACACCTGCGCCACAAATAGAACATTGGCTATACATCAATTCGTGTGAATAAACTAAATCTGCTCCACATACCATACATCCTGAATTATATTTCATTGTTTCTACCTCATTTTTCACTTGTATATAAGTCCTTTTAAGAATATATAGTATATATTTCTACTAAGATATACACAAATAGATAAATATGATTGTGTTTAAAGTTTAAATAATTACTTTAGAGAATAGAAAAATAAATTCTAGAAAAAATAATTTTATATATTTATATTTATGTTAAAAAATTAATTAAAACAACTTAGAAAGATTAATCATAACAACTTTATAGACTCCATAAATACTAAGTAGTAAAAATATTAACTCCGGAATTATCACAAAAAATATTAAGTTCTTGATAAATGACTTTTTATCTTTTGAAGCAGACTTAGCTTTTATAAAAAGAATAGTTGGAAGTACTACGTTTAAAGACATTGCAAGAAAAGTCACCAAGAAAATTTGAAGAGCATTAACATTGTTTATTATCAAATTTTCACCTCCTTATTAACATCGATTACTTTATACTTATTATACTATAATATGATGCTTAAGTTATACAGCTTTTTTTGAAAAAAACAAGATTTTAAGAAGTTCTTTATGCTATAATATGAGTATAATGCCGTTTTTATAGCAATATATAAAATGAAAAATACTTAATTAAAATATATAAGTTAGAGACCATTTTTTTTAATGACGTATTTGAGAAAATCGTTATTTTTAAAATAGTCAATTTTTTATGGGAATATATTTTTATCAATGTATAGTACATAGATAATTGTTTAATTTTTATATTGTGTTTTTTATTTTAGGGTAACTATAAAGTGGAAAGGTATGACAATATATTCAGGAAAATATTATTAGATAGGATGTTAAAATATGAAAAAAAGTAAAGTGATAGCAATGGCTGTGTTGATATCCGGAACGGCTTTACTGTGTTCAAAAGCTTTTGCGGCTGATACTGCGAAGACTCCTCTTCAGAGTATTGACTGGACTATGAAAAATTTAAAGGCACAAGCGGGACAAAACAGGGATAAGGTCGAAGAGGAAATCGATGAAGTAAATCCAGATACTTCTATTTCAAAATTTAATATGGCAAAGGCAAAGTCTAGGTTTGAAGATGTAGTATTCTTGGGAGATTCTATTACAGAATATCTAAAGGTAGGAGGAATACTTGATTCATCAAGTGTTCTAGCTAAAAAAGGAGAACATGTAAATCAGGCAGATAAGCATATTAAGGAAATAGAAAAGCTTAAACCTAAACAGATAGTTATTTTATATGGAGCCAATGACCTGAATGGAGAGTCTACAGATAAGTTTGAAAGTTCATATATAGAACTTATTAACAAAATAAAGAAGGTAGATAAGGGCGTTGAAATCTATATACAAGCTCCTCTAAAGGTTGATGAATCAAAAGCTATTAAGAAGAATGATGGAAGAATAAATAATAATAATGTAGCGGAGTTAGATAAAAGGGCTAAAAAAGTAGCTGAAAAAACTGGCGCTAAGTATCTTTCTTCAGATGGTTTAATAACATCTAACAATCTTTATGAACCAGATGGAATACACTTAAAGTATGATTTCTATAAAAACTGGCTATTCTTCTTAAGTGAGAATTTATAAGGGGGGTGAACTTGTTTGGAAAAAGGTAAGGACAAAGAAAAAAGTAATGTCTCTCCTACGAATTATGAACATACTGCTAGACTTAGGACAGTAGATATAGAAAAGCCTAAGAGGATGTTTAATAAAAAAAGGTTGAGACCTTCTATAAAAACAAGCCCTCTATATAGGAAGAAGTATGCAATACTTGCTCTTATAGTTTTAGTTGCTTTTATAGGAGCATATCAGCTTGTAAAAGTAAGAGAAATTAATTTTACAACACTTCCAGAAAATATTTCAAGAAAGATAGATGGCGAAGATCTTGAAAGAGGGAATGCTTTGACTTTGAGAAAGCTATATAGTATCAATGATATGGAGTATGATAACTTTGTGCTTTTTGCGCCAAAAAGCAATATGGTTGCAGATGAAATACTTGTTGTAAAGTGCAAACCAGGTCAGGCAGATTCTGTAATGGCAAAGATACAAAATAGAATAGAAAGTCAGTCAAATAGTTTTAAAAATTATGCACCAGCACAGTATGGAATAATTTCATCTAGTGAACTAAGTAAGAAAGGTGATTATGTATATTTTATATCAGCAAAGAATACGAGTGCAATAAATAAAGCGATAAAAGATAGCTATAAGTAAGGGAAGGTGAGAGTTTTGAGTTTTACTAGTTTAACATTTTTATTCTTGTTCTTCCCGATAGCAATGATATTACATACTTTTGTACCGAAAAAATCGAGAAATTGGGTTCTTTTGCTACTGAGTCTATTCTTCTATAGTTGGGGTGACCCGAGATATTTACTATTGATACTTTTGTCAATAGTAGTGACTTGGTTTGGTGTAAAAAGGATGTGCCGTTACAAGAGTAAAGAGGAAGAAGCAAGGTTCAATATGGTATGTTTAATAGTAATAAATGTAGCTATATTGGTATTTTTCAAATATTATGGTTTCTTTATAGACAATATAAATATGATTTTTAGAACTAATCTTAGAATAGTAGAATTACCTTTACCATTTGGTATTTCATTCTATACTTTTAAAATTATATCTTATATAGTAGATGTCTATACAGGAAGAACTAAAGAACAAAAAAGCTTAGTTGATTTTGCACTGTATATTAGTATATTTCCACAAATCGGGGCTGGACCTATTATACAGTACAATCAAATGGAAGCAGAGTTAAGAAACAGAGTAATTACAACAGAAAAGTTTGGTATAGGAATGGAAAGATTCATTATAGGATTAGGTAAAAAAGTTCTTATATCGAACAATTTGGCACTTACTTGGGCTCAAGTGAAATCTATGCCAGATTTAAATATGTCAGCAGCAACTGCATGGATTGGAATTATAGCATTTACATTACAAATTTATTTTGACTTTAGTGGTTATTCAGATATGGCAATAGGATTGGGGAATATGTTGGGCTTTAAGTGGCCTGAAAACTTCAACTATCCTTATATATCAAAAAGTGCTACAGAATTTTGGAGAAGATGGCATATTTCCTTGGGGAACTGGTTTAAGACTTACATTTATTTTCCTATGGGTGGAAGTAGATGTTCAAAAAATAAACATATAAGAAATATTTTTGTAGTTTGGATGATTACAGGTTTATGGCATGGGGCGAGATGGAATTTTATAATATGGGGACTTTATTTTGGTCTTATAATATATTTTGAAAAAACAAGATTGCTTTCATTTCTTGAAAAAAGAAGTCCAAAGTTACAGACTCTATATTGTCTGTTAATAGTTGTAATAGGTTGGGTAATGTTTGACCTTCAAGGAGTTTCAAACATTATTAAATATTACGGAAATATGTTTATAATAGGAGCAAATCATATTGTAGATCCAACTGCAATGTATTTATTAAAAACAACATGGAAACTCATTTTATTAGCAATGATAGGTTCAACTACTTTAGTAAGTAGAGTAATAAACAATATAAAGTCAAGGTTTGGAGCAAAGGGATATATAGCAGTATCAATATTTTATATTATAGTATTTATACTGTCAGTAGCCTCATTAATTGGCGAGAGCTACAGTCCGTTCCTATACTTTAATTTCTAGGTGGGGGTGATGCAGGATGAGTAATAAATACAATAGATATGAAGAACCTGAGATGCCTGAAAGCCTAAGAAAGTTGCTTACTGATGATTTTAGTGATTCTAGAAGAAATGGTAAGAGAAAAAGTAAAAAAAGACCAGGGAAGGCTCCGAAAAAAACAAATAAAAGCAAAAAAAACCTATCAAAAAATAAAAAGAGAGCGACTGCTCCAAAAAAACCAGTAAATAAGAAGACAAAGACAGACAGAAATAAAAGCGCAAGACCAAGTGTTGGTTCAACTAAGGCAAGACCAAAAGTACAGCCGAAAGTTTCTAGACCAGTTAAGCCTATTGCTCAAGAGGCAACTAGAAAAATTCCGGTAATAAGAGATGAAAACGGAAGAAAAATAAGTCAAGATAGAGCTAGAAGGCAAAGACTTTATGAAGAGCAAAGTACGAAGAGAATTCCAGTTAGCCAAACAAGGAAATCAAATAAAAAAGTACATAAAAAGGCTGTAAATAGAAAATCTACGAGAAAGAGAAAGAAGAAAAAAAGTAGAATCAGTATAAAGCATATTTTTTCTGCAATAGTATATGCCTTTCTTTTAGTAGTAGGGTTTATATTTACAGGCGGAGATAAGAAGAAATATGTAAGTAAAGAAAAAAGAAAAAAACTAGATCAAAATTTCTATAGAATACTTTCAGGTGCTTCAATGGGTTTGATTGTGATTATGATGGTTGCATTTATAATTTCTCCTAAGGCTGAAAAGTCTATTTCAGAAAATAGGACACTTCAGCAAAAGCCAAGGGTTACAATGCAAAGCGTTCTTACAGGGAAGTATTCAAAAGATATTGGGAAATATGTTTCAGACCAGTTCCCAAATAGATCGGGCATGATAAAACTTAAGGCTAGATTTGATCTTCTCCTAGGAAGAAAAGAGTTAAATGGTGTGTATATTTGTAAAGATGGATATCTTATGGAAGGATTTACAGAAGCTAGTCCTGAAGTAACAGATGCTAAGGTTAAGGCTATTAACAGCTTTGTTTCTCAAAACCCTAAGCTAAATGTAAGCATGATGTTGGTTCCTAATAAGGTTGAAATTTACAAAAATCTTCTACCAAAGAATGCACCTTCAGATTCTCAGAAGGCATACCTTGATAAGGTAAAAGAAAAGGTTGATAAGAAGGTTAATTTTGTAAATCTTATTACACCATTTAATAGAATAAAGAATGCTACACAACTGTATTACAAGACTGACCATCATTGGACAACTGACGGTGCATATAAGGGATATGAAGAATTTTCAAAGAGTAGAGACATATCTCCAGCTCAAGAAAAGAGGTTTACTAAATCTCTTGCAACAGATAAGTTCTTGGGAAGCCTTTACTACAAAAATGGTGCTCAAATAGGAGAACCAGAAAATATTATTCTTTATTTAAAAGAAAAGCCGTACCCACTTCTTGTAAAGTACTATGATACAAAAGAGAAGGTAACTACACTTTATGATGCAAATAAATTAAAGGGTAAGGATAAATATGAGGTCTTTACAGGTGGAAATCACTCACAGATTAAGATAAGAACCAATGTAAAAACAAATAGAAAACTTCTTTTAATAAAAGACTCATATGCAAATGCAATGCTTCCTTTCTTGATTAATGATTTTGCTGAAATTAATGTGGTAGACCTTAGATACTATACAGGAACTATGGCAGACATACTTAATAACAATGAAGTTACAGACGTGTTGATACTTTACAATATAAACACATTCAACACAGATTCTTCAATACTGAATATATACGATCCAGATTATCACAGTCAGGATAATGAATCTACATCAGCTAGTGAAGGAAAAGAAAAGAAGTCTGTAGAAGAAAATAAGAAGATAGACAAGACAAAGGATACTAAGTCATCAGAGGATAAGGCTGCTAGTAATAAAAAATCAGCTTCTGGAAAATCCAGTGAAAGTGGACAAAGTTCTACAAGCAAGAAAAACTCTGATAAAAATACTGACGAAAAGAAAGATGTTCAATAGAAAAGTTTGAAAGTATCTTTAGAACATATATGAAATAAAAAAGTGTACTGCATATGCAGTGCACTTTTTTTATTACGAAGTTTAGAAAGTTAAATAGTTTTAATACATTTTATAATAAAAAGTCCCACACTAATTAGTATGAGACTCTTTTATTTGTAGAAGTAATAGTTATTACTTCTTTTCTAGCTTATTTACTTCATCTCCTGCCCATTCATAGAATGAAGCATCATAGTTTTGAACATTTTTGTAACCGGCATTTTCAAGGGCTAGTGTCATATGAGCTGATCTTATACCAGCTGTGCAGTATGTAACAATACGGTCATCTTTTTTGATTCCAGCTTTTTCAAGTATCTTTTCAATTTCCTTACTAGATTTTATAGTACCATCTTCGTTATAAAGTTGATTGAAAGTGATGTTTATAGCGTTTGGGAGGTGGCCGCCTCTAGCTTCACCATACTTTGTAGCTCCATCATATTCTTCTTTTTCTCTAACATCTATGATTTTATATTGATCATAGTCCTTTTTTAGTTCTTCTGTTGTAATATTTGCATCTGGGCTTACAGCAGTAAGTAGCAAGTCTGATTCCTCTGGTTTAGGAACCTCCTTAGTAGTTTCTAGCTTATCTGCAGTCCAAAGATCATAGCCACCATTAAGTATTCTAGCATCTATTCCGGCTCTCTTTAAACTCCAAACCAATCTTCCGTCTTCTCCCCATGCAGATTTATTTCCATAAACTACAACCTTAGAATCTTTCTTTATACCCAATTTTCTAAATTCAGCTGACAATTCTTTAGGGTCTAAAAGTGTACCCCAATCCTTGTCTCCAGGCTTTCCAGAAACTTTAGAAAGCGATTGCCAAGCAACGTTTATAGCTCCTGGAATATGCCCTTTTGCATAATCCTTATCCGATCTAGCATCTAGGATAATTACATCTTTACCCATGTTCTTTTTAAGCCAGTCAACACTTGTAAAGTAGTCATTGTTGTCAAAAGTATATAAATCTTTTGTAGTAGCTTCTTCTGAACTACTTTCTGTCTTTTGTGGTGCTGCCTCTTTAGAAGTATCTTCCTTATTGCATCCAACTGCAGAAAATACCAAAAAGGCTGATAAAATAGGATAAATGATTTTCTTTGAGATTATTTTCATTGTACGATTCCTCCTTAGAATATAAATAACTTATATTAGAAAGTATAAGTCTGAATTATGAAAATTTTAAAAAATAATCAATCTCTTTTTATTATATCATAATAATATGAAACCATAAAAATATTTGATTATAAATATATTGTAAAAACATATAGTTAATATACTGCTGAATAAATAAAATCAATAAAAAAGAACAGGTGAAAACCTGTTCTTTTGATATCTTATTTTTCAGCAGCCTTTCTATTAAACAAAGAAAGACTTTTTATATCTACTTGCATTACTATAATTGATGCAATTACGACTAAAGCACCAAACATCTGAATAGGTTTGATAGCTTCTCCAAGAATGATAAATGCCAATATAGTGGCAAATATCGGTTCAAATGCCACAAGAATACTTGGAAGAGTATTTCCAAGGTATTCAGAAGACTTAATATAGTAGGAATTAGCTATATAAGTAGATAAAACACCAATAGCCAATAGATTTGCAATAGTATAAAGTGGATCTGCTCCATTTACTATTGAACTTGCAAGCTGTGGAATATTACTAAATATTCCAAGGAAGACTGTCCCTCCCCAAAATCCGTAAAGAAGAAGTGTATCATTTGAATACTTACCTTCAGCAAATCTTGGTATTACAAGCTGACAGGCAAATGTTATACCACTTAGAAGTCCAAATACAACTCCTAAAACATTAAGGTCTTTTCCACCTGCAGCAAAAATATCTATTATACACATACAACCTAGTATACATGTAATAACAGTTATAATTTTTTTGATTCCCACATGATCCTTAAAGAAAATTCTTCCGAACAATGTTACCCAGATAGGATTAGAAAACATTAAGACTGTAGCTACTGCTATAGGGATTCTTTCAACTGTTAGACTGAAGAAAGCCATAGCAAGACCGAATGCTATAATTCCGTAAACTACACAGAATACAAGACCTTTTAAATCAATTCTAAAAGCTTCTCTGTTTTTTATGGCCAACGCTATTGTAGTAAATACCGCAGCCTGAAGGCATCTTGTGAATGCCACCTGAATAGATGTTAAATGTGCGCCGTTTAAGTTTCTGCTGACAATACCCATTGTAGCCCAGAAAAACGTAGCAATTAACATCAACCTTATACCTTTAAAGGTATTCTTTTTAGTAGACATCTTTCTACCACCTCTTTCTTAAAAATTATTGGTTTGTCGTATAGTTGAAACTAGTACATCAAAGTTAAAATTCCAACACATAGAATCTATGTTTTCATTTCTGTTCATAAATTATTTTTTGAACAAACTCAACTCTATTAATTAAGATAGCTTATTTTTAAAATAAAATATCCGGGAAATAAATTTAGTTTAATTAAATAAAATCTGTAATTTTTATTTAAAAAACACAGATAAGACCTCAAATATTTATTAAAAAATGCGCTAACAGTTGATATTTTAGCATAATTAACTTTGTGGTTCAAGATAAATATGAAAAAAAAGTATAATATTTTACAAAAGATATTGAAATATGTCAAGACTTGTGATAAAATAATATACTGCTTATAATGTGAAAATATGCCTATTTGACTTATATTTTGGCAATGTTTTCCGGGAGTTTTTTAATAAAAACTATTCAGAAGCAATATTTTATTAGATAATTGCGATTTATAAAGTGGGCTCGTGAAGGTAAATTTCTGTTGCATTTAATTACACTAGCGAGGTGGATTTATAAACGTAAACTCATAAATTAACAAATGCAATAAAAATTTAATTTAGTGAGGTGAAAATTGTGGTACCACATCCAGTCATGATTGGAAAAAGAGAAAGAATGAGCTTTTCCAAGATTAAGGAAATAGCTGACGTGCCAAATCTAATTGAGATTCAGGTTGACTCATATGATTGGTTCTTAGAAGAAGGCTTAAAAGAGGTATTTACAGACATTTCACCAATAGAAGATTACACAGGGAATCTTATATTGGAGTTTGTAGATTACTCATTGGACGAAAAGCCAAAATACGATATTGAAGAATGTAAGGAAAGAGATACTACTTACTGTGCTCCTTTAAAAGTTATGGTTAGGCTTATAAATAAGGAAACAGGCGAAATAAAGGAACAGGAAGTATTTATGGGAGACTTCCCTCTAATGACAGAGAGAGGAACGTTTATCATAAATGGTGCAGAGAGAGTTATCGTATCACAATTAGTTAGATCTCCAGGCGTTTATTATGCTGAAGAGAGAGATAAGACGGGTAACAGACTGATTTCTTCTACTGTTATACCTAACAGAGGTGCATGGCTTGAATATGAAACAGATTCTTCAGGTGTTATTTCTGTAAGAGTAGACAGAACAAGAAAGCAGCCGGTAACAGTACTTCTTAGAGCTCTAGGAATAGGTTCAGATGCTGAAATACTTGAGCTTTTAGGAGATGACGAAAGATTAAGAGCTACTTTAGAAAAGGATAATACTTCAAATGTTGAAGAAGGTCTAGTTGAAATTTATAAGAAGCTAAGACCAGGTGAACCACCAACAGTAGAAAGTGCTTCATCACTTCTAAACTCATTATTCTTTGATCCAAAGAGATATGACCTTGCAAAGGTTGGTAGATACAAGTTCAACAAGAAACTTGCTCTTTGTTACAGAATAATGGACAAGATAGCTTCAAGAGATGTAGTAAATCCTGAAACTGGTGAAATATTTGTAAGTGCAGGAGAAAAGATTAGTCTTGATGTTGCAAGACAGATTCAAAACTCAGGTATTAATCAAGTATGGATAGCAGTAGATAGCGAAAAAGAAATAAAAGTAATAGGAAATAACTTTGTAGACATAAAGGCTCATGTTGATTTTGATATATCAGATCTTAAAATCAAGGAGTATGTTCACTATCCAACACTAAAGGAAATATTGGACAACTATGAAGATGAAGATGAAATAAAGGAAGTAATAAAGGCTAGTATGAAGTCTTTAATACCAAAGCATATACTATTAGATGACATCATTGCTTCTATAAGTTATGAATTTGGTCTATTCTATATAATAGACGGTAAGTATAGAGTTGGTAATATAGATGATATAGACCATCTAGGAAACAGAAGAATCAGATGTGTTGGAGAGCTACTTCAGAATCAGGTTCGTATTGGTTTCTCTAGAATGGAAAGAGTAATAAAGGAAAGAATGACAGTTCAGGATATGGAAACTATCACTCCTCAGGCTCTTGTAAATATCAGACCAGTATCTGCGGCAATAAAGGAGTTCTTCGGAAGTTCTCAGTTGTCACAGTTCATGGACCAGACAAATCCTCTATCAGAACTTACTCATAAGAGAAGACTTTCTGCTCTTGGACCAGGTGGTCTTTCAAGAGAGAGAGCAGGATTCGAAGTTCGTGACGTTCACCATTCACACTATGGTAGAATATGTCCTATCGAGACTCCAGAAGGTCCGAACATCGGTCTTATAAACTCACTTTCTACATATGCAAAGATAAATGAATATGGATTTATCGAGTCACCTTATAGAAAGTATGACAAGGAAAGAAAGGTTGTTACAGATGAAATACACTATCTAACAGCCGATGAAGAAGACTTATATGTAAGAGCACAGGCAAATGAGCCACTTGATGATGAAGGACACTTCATAAACAAGAAGGTAATTTGTAGAACTGTTCTTGGTGCAGTTGAAATGGTTTCAGAAGACAGAGTAGACTACATGGATATATCTCCTAAGCAGGTTGTTTCAGTTGCCACTGCAATGATACCTTTCCTTGAAAATGACGATGCCAACAGAGCCTTAATGGGATCAAACATGCAGCGTCAGGCAGTGCCTCTAGTGAGAAGAGAAGCTCCTATAATAGGTACAGGAATAGAATATAGAGCTGCTAAAGACTCTGGTGCAGTTGTCGTATCTAAGAACGATGGTGTGGTTGATAGAGTTTCAGCAGATGAAATAATAATAAAGAAGAACAATGGAGATAAGGATAGATACAAGCTTCTAAAGTTTAAGAGATCAAACTCTGGTACTTGTGTAAATCAGACTCCAATAGTAAGCAAGGGCGAAAAGGTAGTAGCTGGAGATGTTATAGCAGATGGTCCAGCAACAGACCTTGGAGAAATAGCTCTTGGTAGAAACTGTCTAATAGCCTTCATGACATGGGAAGGTTACAACTACGAGGATGCCGTTTTAATTAACGAAAGACTTGTAAAGGAAGATAGATTATCTACAATACATATAGAAGAATACGAATGTGAAGCTAGAGATACAAAGCTAGGACCTGAAGAAATTACAAGAGATATACCTAATGTTGGAGAAAATGCTATAAAGAATCTTGATGACAGAGGTATTATAAGAATAGGTGCTGAAGTAAATTCTGGCGACATATTAGTAGGTAAGGTTACACCTAAGGGAGAAACTGAATTAACTCCAGAAGAAAGACTTCTAAGAGCAATATTCGGTGAAAAGGCAAGAGAAGTAAGAGATACTTCACTTAAGGTTCCACATGGTGAATCAGGTATTATAGTAGATATCAAGATATTTACAAGAGATAATGGAGATGATTTATCACCAGGTGTAAATGAACTTGTTAGATGCTATATAGCTAAGAAGAGAAAGATAAAGGTCGGAGATAAGATGGCCGGTCGTCATGGTAACAAGGGTGTTATCTCAAGAGTATTACCAGAAGAAGACATGCCATTTATGGCAGATGGTACTCCTATGGATATAGTTCTTAATCCACAGGGTATACCTTCTCGTATGAATATCGGACAGGTACTTGAAATGCACTTAGGACTAGCTGCTAAGAAACTAGGTTGGTATGTTGCAACATCAGTATTCGATGGTGCCAACGAGTACGATATTATGGATGCTCTTGAAGAAGCAGGTTATCCAAGAGATGGTAAGCTTCAGTTATTTGATGGACGTACAGGTGAATCATTCGACAATAGAATAACTGTAGGTTACATGTATTACTTAAAGCTACATCACCTTGTTGATGATAAGCTACATGCAAGAAGTACAGGCCCTTACTCACTAGTAACTCAGCAGCCTCTAGGAGGTAAGGCTCAGTTCGGTGGACAGAGATTCGGGGAAATGGAAGTTTGGGCTCTTGAAGCATATGGTGCATCTCACATACTTCAGGAAATCCTAACAGTTAAATCCGATGACGTTAAGGGTAGAGTTGAAACTTATGAAGCAATAGTTAAGGGTGAAAATATACCTGAACCAGGTATGCCAGAATCATTCAGAGTATTGATGAAGGAACTTCAGTCACTATGCTTGGATGTAAGTGCACTTGATTCAGAAGGTAA
The DNA here is from genome assembly GCF_900110295.1 of Peptostreptococcus russellii. Taxonomy (GTDB): domain Bacteria; phylum Bacillota; class Clostridia; order Peptostreptococcales; family Peptostreptococcaceae; genus Peptostreptococcus; species Peptostreptococcus russellii_A. Next base: position 23,767 of record NZ_FODF01000010.1, on the reverse strand, counting down.
TCCAATAGATATCAAGGAATCAGTAGACGAAGAAGGTCATGAAGATTTCAAGATTGAAAGTGTAGTACCAGATGATATAGAAGATACTCACATGATAGAAGAAGTTGAAGCTGAGGTTTACGAGGAAGAGGAAGAAGAATTTGATGAAAACTTTGTAGACGAAGAAGAGGAAGAAGATACAGCTTTTGTTGACTTCGACGATGATGATGAAGAAGAAAAGTTTTAAAAATTAATTTGTAGCATAAAGGGTAGAAGGAATTTTGTTTTGGGGTTTCTATTTTGAAATCCCAGAAACAATTATTATATATAAGTATCGAAAAGAAGGGAGAGAACTCCTTGTTTGAATTAAACAATTTTGAGTCGATAAAAATAGGTTTAGCTTCTCCAGAGAGAATAAGACAGTGGTCAAGAGGGGAAGTAAAGAAGCCTGAAACAATAAACTATAGAACACTAAAGCCAGAAAAAGATGGTTTATTCTGTGAAAGAATATTTGGTCCAACAAAGGACTGGGAGTGCCACTGCGGTAAATATAGAAGAGTAAGATATAAGGGTGTAGTATGCGACAGATGTGGTGTCGAAGTTACAAAGGCCAAGGTAAGAAGAGAAAGAATGGGACATATAGAGCTTGCTGCTCCAATGTCACATATATGGTATTTTAAGGGAATACCATCAAGAATGGGACTATTATTAGATATGTCTCCAAGATCTCTTGAAAAGGTACTTTATTTTGCATCTTATGTAGTAATAGAGGCTGGTGAAACAGGTCTTGCATATAAGCAGGTACTTACTGAAAGAGAATACAGAAATGCTATAGAAAAGTATGGATATGGAAACTTTGAAGTAGGTATGGGTGCTGAAGCAGTAAAGAGACTATTAGAAAAAATAGACTTAGATGCTCAGTCAGCTGAACTTAGAGATGATTTAAGAGATGCAACAGGTCAGAAGAGAGTAAGAACTATCAGAAGACTAGAAGTTGTAGAAGCCTTTAAAAAGTCAGGAAATAAGCCTGAGTGGATGATACTTGAAGCAATTCCAGTAATACCACCAGATCTTAGACCTATGGTACAGCTAGATGGTGGTAGATTTGCTACTTCAGATCTAAATGACCTATACAGAAGAGTTATAAACAGAAATAACAGATTAAAGAGACTTCTAGAATTAGGAGCTCCTGAAATAATAGTAAGAAATGAAAAGAGAATGCTTCAGGAAGCTGTAGATGCTCTTATAGATAATGGTAGAAGAGGTAGACCTGTAACAGGTCCTGGAAACAGACCTCTTAAGTCACTTTCAGATATGCTAAAGGGTAAGCAAGGTCGTTTCAGACAGAATCTTCTTGGTAAGAGAGTTGACTATTCAGGACGTTCAGTTATCGTAGTTGGTCCTGAACTTAAGTTCTATCAGTGTGGTCTTCCAAAGAAGATGGCTCTAGAGCTATTCAAGCCATTCGTTATGGATAAGCTTGTAGCTGAAGGATATGCACATAATATAAAGAGTGCTAAGACAATAGTAGAAAAAGTTAAGCCAGAAGTATGGGATGTACTTGAAGAAGTAATCAAGAGTCACCCAGTACTACTTAACCGTGCACCGACTCTACATAGATTAGGTATACAGGCATTTGAACCAGTACTAGTTGAAGGTAAGGCTATAAAGCTTCACCCACTTGTTTGTACAGCATATAATGCCGACTTCGATGGTGACCAGATGGCTGTCCACGTTCCACTATCAGTTGAAGCACAGGCAGAAGCAAGATACCTTATGTTATCAGTAAATAACATACTTGCTCCTAAGGATGGTTCTCCAATAACGACTCCTTCTCAGGATATGGTTCTTGGGTCATATTATCTTACAATAGAAGCACAGGAAGGTGTAAAGGGTACAGGAACAATCTTTAAGGATTATAATGAACTTACACTTGCATATTTCAACCACAAGGTTGACCTTCATGCTTTAGTTAAGATGAGAGTTGTCCTTGAAGATGGTAGAAGCTCTTTAGTAGAAAGTACAGTAGGTAGATTCATATTTAATGAAGGTATACCTCAGGATTTAGGGTTTGTAGATAGAGAAAAAGATCCATTTGGATTGGAAGTTGATTTCCTTGCAGACAAGAAATCTCTAGGAAAGATAATAGATAAGTGCTTTAGAAAGCATGGAAATACAAAAACTTCTGAACTACTTGACTATGTTAAGTCAATGGGTTATAAGTATTCTACAGTTGGTGGTATAACAGTTGCCGTTGCAGACATGGATATACCAGAAGCTAAGTATACTTACTTAAAAGAAGCAGAAGAGTTAGTAGATAAGTATGAAAAGGCATATAGAAGAGGTCTTATATCTGATGAAGAAAGATATGAAAAAGTTATAGAAACGTGGACATTAACAACTGAAAAGGTAACAGATGCTCTTATGGATGGTCTTGACAGAATGAATAATATATTCATAATGGCTCACTCAGGAGCCAGAGGTTCTAAGAACCAGATAAGACAGCTTGCAGGTATGCGTGGTCTGATGGCCAATGCATCTGGTAAGACAGTGGAAATCCCAGTTAAGTCTAACTTCCGTGAAGGTCTATCAGTAATGGAATACTTCACATCTTCACATGGTGCTAGAAAGGGTCTTGCCGATACAGCCCTTCGTACAGCCGATTCAGGTTACTTAACAAGAAGACTTGTTGATGTCAGCCAGGACGTTATAGTTAGGGATATAGATTGTGGAACTACTGAAACTACAGAAATATTTGCAATCAAGGACGGTAACGAAGTAATAGAAGAAATACAGGATAGAATCATAGGTAGATATACAATTGATGCAATTGTTGATCCTAAGACTGGTGAAGAACTAGTTGGTGCTGACCAGATGATTCTTGAAGATGACGCAGAAAGAATAGTTGCAGCTGGTGTAGAAACTGTACACATAAGAACTGTTCTTAACTGTAAGACAGAACATGGTGTTTGTGCTAAGTGTTATGGTAGAAACCTTGCAACAGGTAAGCCTGTAAATATAGGTGAATCTGTAGGTATCATAGCAGCTCAGTCGATCGGTGAACCGGGTACACAGCTTACAATGCGTACTTTCCATACAGGTGGGGTTGCCGGTGGAGATATAACTCAGGGTCTTCCTAGAGTTGAGGAGCTTTTTGAAGCTCGTAAGCCAAAGGGTCTTGCAGTAATTTCAGAAATTGCAGGTCATGTAGAAATAGATGAAACTGGAAAGAGAAAAGAAGTTATTGTTATTCCTGAAGATGGCGAATCTCAGGTATATCAGATACCGTATGGTTCAAGATTAAAGGTTAAGAATGGACAGGCTGTAAAGGCTGGAGATCAGCTTACTCAGGGATCTATTAACCCTCATGATATAGTAAGAGTTAATGGTATAGGCGGAGTACAGGATTATATCGTTAAAGAAGTACAGAGAGTTTATAGATTACAGGGTGTTGATATCAACGATAAGCATATAGAAGTAATTGTAAGACAGATGTTATCTAAGGTTAAGATAGAAGATCCAGGAGATACTGATCTAATACCAGGTGGATATGAAGATGTTCTTACTTACAATAAGTGCAATGCTGAAGCAGAATCAAAGGGACTAAGACCAGCAGTAGCAAAGAGAGTACTTCTTGGTATTACTAAGGCATCTCTTGCAACTGATTCATTCTTATCAGCAGCATCATTCCAGGAAACTACAAGAGTTCTTACTGATGCAGCTATAAAGGGTAAGGAAGACCACTTAATAGGTCTAAAGGAAAATGTCATACTTGGTAAGTTAATACCAGCTGGTACAGGTATGAAGAAATATAGAAATATAGCTATAGAAAAAGAAACAGTAGATGCTTAGTCTGAAACTGAAAATATAGTAAAACTTTGATTTGATGAAAAAGGCAGCTTAGTCTAAAAAGACAGGCTGTCCTTTTTATTTTATAAAGTCCATAAAAGCCTTTATAAAGGTTTAAAATTGTAAATTGATAAATTATACAGTTTTAAGAAAACGATACCCTAGAAGTCGATATAAGAAGCTTATATATGTATATATTAATTAAGGTGGGGCTATGGAAACATTTATGAATAAAAAAGGAACTGACAAAATGTCAGTTCCTTTTTTATTCATAAATGTATATTAAAGTAAAGAGATTGCATTTTTAACAAAATCCTACACATTAACATAAATTGAAAAGATATCTTTTTTAACCTTGTGTTATAACATCTTCATCTTTTAATTTATCTTCTGAATCATCATTTTTTTCTTCAAGTGTCTTTTTTAGAATAATGGGTGTGAATATAGTAGTTACCACAACCATCAATATAATAGGTGAGAATAAATCTGCATCTATCAATCCTAGATTATAACCCTTTTGAGCTACAATTAAGGCGACTTCTCCTCTTGACACCATTCCTATACCAATATTAAGAGCCTCATGATTTGTAAACTTACAAATTTTAGCACCAACTCCTGCCCCTATAATCTTAGTAAGGATTGCAACTATAATCAATATAATTGCAAATATAAAAGTTTGAGATGAAAAATTGTCAAATTTTGTTTTTAATCCAATACTTGCGAAGAATATAGGCGAAAAGAATAGATAAGAAAGAACGTTTACCTTTTTAACGATCTCATTTCTTACACTAAACCTACTGAAAATAACACCTATTAAATACGCCCCTGTAATGTCTGCTATACCAACATATATCTCTGAAATATATGAAATTATAAATACTAATGCAAGTACATATACTGTAATTCTTCTTCTATCTCGCTTAAAATCTAAAAACTTTGCTCCGATGGTAGTAATAACACCGAATATAAACATACATACAAAATAAACAGCCATTCTAAGAAGTACAGCTGATATGCTAATATTTGTATCCTTAAAGCTCGTTATTATAGTAAGTACTATAATTCCTAAAACATCATCTACTATTGCTGCACCTAGGATAGCGTTTCCTATACGGCTATTAACTTGTCCTAGTTCTCTTAATGCTTCAATAGTTATACTAACAGAAGTTGCAGTTAAAACAACACCAACGAATAATGCTTTCAATAAATCCTGTTCTACACCAGGATTTATATGGAAGAACCACATATAAGAAAGGAAACCACCTACTAAGGGGATAACAACTCCCATGATTGCTATTAGAAGGTACGAAGCTCCTTTTCTCTTAATTTCACCAAGATCTGTGTCCAATCCAGCCATAAACATCAATATAATAACACCGATTTGTGCAACTTCATCTAAAAAAGTTGTGTTATCAACGATACCTAACATAGACGGTCCAATAATAACTCCTGCTACAAGAGCCCCAACAACGTGAGGTAAATGAATCTTTTCGGTAAGACCCCCAAAAACTTTAGTAGACAGAAGGATAATTGCTATGCTTAAAAGATATGTATAATCTAACATTCTACATTCCTCCTACTTATTAATGTATTTTATATTTAAATAATCATATAAATGGTATAATTTGCTATCTAACCACGACAATTGATATTATATCATAGAAAACAATTTATGTCATAAGATATAATAGTTTATTAAATAACGTAAATTTTCCAAGTATTTTCCTATAAAAACAATCAATAAAACTATTAAAAAAAGTTTTCCTTAAAATGACAAAATTTGATGAATTTCTATACTATAACAAAGTATAACCCTGAATAAAAACTATTATTATAAATTTATGTGCTCTAGATTATTTTTTTTTTATGTGCTATTATGTAAAAATAGAGGGTATAAATTTATTTTTAAAGGTAGAAAAAATATGATAAAAATAGGAAAACTATTGTACAATTTTTACTAGCCTGTATAAATTTTTATCACAATATAGGAAAAATATTAATAGTTATAAAAAAATTTATATTTTATTATAATAATCTTAAAATTGTTATAATAAAAACACAAAAAATATATTAAGAGATGGAGGAAATTTATGATATTTTTTAAGAAATTTGACAAAAAAAACTATGATAACCTATTAAAAATGATGTTGGAGTTTTATTCTTCAGATGCTGTGGATAAACCTATTGATAAGGAAATAGTTAACAAGTTGTTAGACGATATACTATCAGAAGAATACAGCATAAAGGGTGTTGAGGCTTACTATGATAATGAACTTGTCGGGTTCGGGGTAATAACAAGTTATTATGCTTCTGAGGTTGCAGGAATAACTATTCAGTTGGAAGATCTATTTATAAAGGAAAACTATCGAAGTAAAGGTATAGCAAAAGCATATTTTAAAGCTGTAATGGAAAATTATCCTGAGGCAGTTAGATTTAGACTAGAAGTTTGTTCAAGTAATACTAAGGCAATATCACTTTATAAAAGAATGGGATTTGAAAAACTAGAGTATGATCAAATGATATTTAATATAGAAGATTCCAATGAATAAATGTATTTAAATGATTTTCTTAGAAAAAATAATTTTTAAAGAGTTTGATAAAAACTTTAGTACGAGATATTAAATAAGTGCAAAAATAAAAGGGTTGCTCACTGAACAACCCTTTTTATCTTGAATTTAAGATCTATAATCTAATTAGCCATATCTTAGAATCCGTAATCGTATTCCTTGCTTCCGTCAATAGCGTTTACGACATTAGTGTAACCATCATCTATTAACTTTTGAGCAACTTCAGCAGACTTGTTTCCTGTGTAGCAGAATACATATATAGCTTCGTTTTTATCCTTTGGAAGTTCGCCCTTTTTAGCATCGAAATCATCAGGCATTATGTTTATAGCCTTATCAAATGTACCCTTCTTGAAATCATCAGCCTTTCTAGCGTCGATTATTAATTTAGCCTTTCCGTCCTTTATGTCCTTGTCAAATTCAGGTCCAAGTTCATTAGAAAACTTAACAAGATCATAGTCATGTTTCTTAACGCCTTCAGCGTCATATACCTTAGTAAATCCAGCCTTTACAAGCTTTTCAGCAACTTCTGCACTCTTCTTACCTGAGTTACAGTAAACTACTACATTCTTATCCTTGAATCCATCGATAGAAGACATTTCTTTGTCGAAATCATCTATAGGCATATTTATAGCAAACTTAAGATGTCCTTCCTTGTATTCTTCTGGTGATCTAACATCGATAACAAGGTAGTTTTCCTTTTCCTTCTTATCAGATTCGATCTTTGCTAACTCATCACCCTTCATTAACTGAGCCTTAGAATCTTCCTTCTTTTCTTCAGTTTGAGTAGCCTCTTTCTTTGGTTCTTCCTTCTGCCCACAAGCAGATAGACCTATTGATGATGCCATCAATAAAGCCATTAACGCAAGTTTAGTCTTTTTAAGTTTCACGCGAGATACCTCCTAAAAAATTATTACTATCCATTACTAATTATAACCTATAAAGTAAGCTTTGTAAGTTTATTTCACTGACTATTGAAAAAATAAATGAAATGATATAATTATATTAATTTTATCTATTAATAAAAATAGAAAAACGATTTTATTGTTGAAAAAATAACTAAAATTTAAAGTTTTAAGTAAAAATAGATAAAAATTAATTAAAAAAGGTTGACATTAAAAAAAGCATATTGTATTATGAAAGTGCATAAAATATTAGTTATTCATTTAATGTACATGTTCTGGAAATATATTTTAGAAAGTACTTTTATGTTCAATTTTGTGCAAGCATAATTTTATACCATCCTTTATGCAGGGGGACGCTAGCCCCCTGTTTTTTCTTATTAGAAATTCTAAATTATAAAAATAAAATGAAATAAAGTATATAAAAATAGCCATATTATTTTAAAATACAAAGAACATGCTTCATAAAAGACTATAAAAATACTTAAAAAATAGTTTTTAGAGCATTTTTTAAATCAATAAATAGTTATGTAGTATAATATAAATGATAAAAAAATATCTAAAGTGTATTTTATAGCTATCTATATAATATTCTTTAGTGAGAAAAATGAAAGAAAGGAATAAAATAAGAAATCAAAACATTAAAAAATAAGTGAATTTCTTTTTTAAAGTATAAAAAGTTTTTAAAAAAATAAAAAGTATTATACAAAAATAGGATTTATAAATATCCACTAAAGATTGTGAATTTTTTCTGAAAATGCAACAAATAAGCTCTGAAAAGAGTTATAATTATATAAACAAATAGTTTTATTGATAAAGAGGAGGATTTTGAAATGACTGAGAATATGTTGATGTTAACTTTTAAGGATTTGGATGATGCAAAAAAGGTTTATGAAAAACTGAAAAAAGCAAATAATGATGCTGAAGTGAACTATCAGGTTTTACAGACGGTTTTATTGAAAAATGACGGTGGAAAAATAAATGTTCTCGATCACCATGCTGGAGTTTTTGATGAACTAGAAAAGACAATGATAGGTGGAGTAGTAGGTGTTGTTCTCGGAGTATTAATAGGACCTTTTGCAGGATTTGTATTAGGTGGAGTAGGAGCAATGATAGGTTCTGGATTTGATATTACAGAACAGAGTGAAACTGAAAATATGCTTTACCAAATGTATTCAAGAATTTATGATGGTGAAATAGCCATTCTTGCAATAGTTCAGGAAGAAGACGAACTTGAACTTAACAGCACAGTAGGACATCTAACACAGGATATTTATAGATGGGATGCTGCAGAAATAAAGGAAGAAGCAGAATATGCAACAGATATAAGAGATTCACTTTTAAGACAGGCTAAGATGGAATTAAAGAAGGAAAAAAGTGAAAATAGAAAGAAAAAGATAGAAGAATATAAGGAAAACATAAAGAAGGAATTTAAGAAAATAGGCAAGAAAAAGGAAAAATAAATTTTATTCTTTCTGGGATAGAATTAGATAAGCTAAAAGTATACTTGAAAGAATGAGCCGAAAAAGATATTTAAGTGAAAGAGTGTGAAGAAAATGAACAATATAATAGACTATATAGAGTGGAGAGGTGATTTGACATTTCAGCAATCAGCTTTTAATGAAGTGGACAATTTGATCTTTGCTCAGATTTCATACCTTAATCTTGGAGTTATAAAGGGTCAGGTTAAAATTGAAGAACTTGGCAAGATATATAGGAAGAAAATTGCAAGTAGAGAGAATAAGTCTGAAAATGATGTTTCAGATTTTACTGAGAGAGTAGAAGTTATGTTTTTAAAAGCTTCAGAAAGCAGGAGATTTAAAGACGTTTTAGTGACAAGTTTTGTAAATAAATTTGACGAAGTAAGAGAGAGTCAGTTTTCAGCTATGACATTTATAATAAACGATGATTTAATGTATGTAGCATATAGAGGAACTGATGATACCCTAGTAGGATTTAAGGAAAATCTGAATATGTCGTTTTCTGCTCCTGTTCCAGGTCAAATGGATGCTGTTAGATATTTGAAATCAATTCTAGAGAGATTTGGGCAAAGTGAGGTAATAGTAGGCGGTCATTCTAAAGGTGGAAACTTTGCGGTTTTTGCAGTTAGTCAACTTACAGATAGAGAAAGAGAAAGAATAAGTACAATTTACAACAATGATGGACCAGGATTTACAGAGAATATACTCAACTCTGAAGGTTACAAGAAAACTGTAGGAAAAGTTAAAAAATACATTCCAGAAGATTCTTTTGTGGGAATATTGATGGATGATGAAGAAGAGTGTACAGTTGTAAGTGCAAGTGCTTCTTCAGGTATTTTGCAGCATGATGGTTTAAATTGGGACGTAAAGGGAACAGAGTTTATAAGAAAAGAAAGTGTAAGCAAAAAGAGTGCATTTGTAGATAAAACTATTAAGCATTGGCTAGAAGGTCTTAATAGAGAAGAAAGAGAAGAGTTTGTTAACGAACTCTATGCTATATTGAAGAAGTCAATGAATGCAAACTGTTTAAATGATATTTTTAGAAATAGATTTAAAAGCACCTATTATTTTATAAAGAAAATGGGGAGCTTAGAAGAAGATAAAAGAGAAATGTTGCAAAATACAGTTTTAAAGCTTATACAAAGTGGTTCAGAAATCAAGAGAGAAGAAAAAGAAAATGAAAGAAACAGAAGAATAAATTCAAGAAAGAAGAAAAAAATAGAGAACTTAAGTGATAAAGAATTGAGAAAGTTTATCTTAAAAAAGATATCTACAAATAAAGAGAAATAATAAATAAAGGTTTGGTTCAAAAAAATGGATCAAACCTTTATTTTTTAATACAGGCTCAAATAATTATAATTAGAAGTTAAAAATAAATTAGAATGAATATTATTTTTAAAAATTTAAAATAATAAAAAAATATAAAAAATTTAATTCTTTTAAAAAAATCTATTGAATTAGAATTAAATAAGTGGTACAATACATACAATACTCTCAATTATCAGAACTAACAGATAATTGAAAGCATTTTGTGGAATAAATAGAAAAGGAGGATATATTTTGAAATCAGTAAAAATAGGAATCATTGGATTTGGAACTGTGGGTTCTGGAACGGCAAAAGTTTTGACCGAAAATAGAGACATAATTGAAAAGAAGACGGATTGTCAGGTCTCCATAAAGACGATATGCGTAAGAGATATAAATAAGACGCGTAAGTTTACGGTTGAGGGAAGCACGATGACCGATAATGCAGAAGACATACTTCGAGATCCAGAGATAAATATAGTAGTTGAAGTAATGGGCGGAATAGAGAAATCGAAAAAAATTATTGAGGAAGCCTTTAGGCGGGGTAAACATGTAGTAACAGCTAATAAAGATCTTATAGCTGAGCATGGAAAAGAGCTAACAGAACTTGCTCGGCAAAACAATCTTCACTTTTTTTACGAAGCAGCAGTCGCTGGTGGAATTCCTATTTTACGATCATTACAATATTCTTTAACTGGAAATAGAATCCAGAAAATAGGTGGAATAATAAACGGTTCAACAAATTATATTCTTACAAGAACAGAAGTAGAAAGATTATCATTGGAAACAATTATCGAAGATGCAAAATCATTAGGTTATCTTGAATCAGATCCGAGTGCAGACCTTGATGGTCTAGATGCAGCAAGAAAATGTGCAATACTTGCAAGTATCGGATTTAACAGTCTAGTTACATTTAATCAAGTATACGTATCAGGTATTAGAAAAATTGAATTAGAGGATATTGAATACGCAGACAAAATGGGTTATTCAATTAAATTGCTTGCAGTTGCAGAAAATAGGGAAGATGGGATAGTTGCGAGGGTTCATCCTGCTTTAATTCCGAAAGACCATCCTTTAGCATCTGTTCAATATGCATTTAATGCAGTTTATGTAATAGGCGATATGGTTGGTGAAACAATGTTCTATGGAAAAGGAGCAGGAGATTTGCCAACGGGTTCAGCAGTTGCAAATGATGTAATAAATATATGTAAAAGTTTGGTTAATGATTCAAAAGCTGAATATGCATATGATTTATTTGAAGATAAGAAGATAATTTCTATTGAAAAACAGTATTTTCAATATTATGTGAGATTAAAAGTTGAAAGAGATAAAAAGACAGTATCAAATTTTGTAAGAACTTTTGAATACTACAACATTCCGATTTATTCAATAAATCAATGGGAAAAAGAAGACGAAGATGGAAATAAATACGATGAATATATAGCAATAACAAATAAATGTAGAGAACTTGATTTTGAAAGAGCAATTGAAGAGATAAATATGTTATCTAGTATAATTGACGAAGCAAAAGCAATAAGAATAGAAAGAGGGTTATAGTATGGCTTGGCAAGGAATAATGAATAAATATAAAAAATACCTTCCAGTAAATGAAAATACACCAGAAGTTAGTCTTTTTGAAGGTAATACACCACTTATTAAAAGTGTGAATTTAAGTAAAGAATTAGGAATTGAATTATATTTTAAATTTGAGGGGTTAAATCCTACTGGTTCATTTAAAGATAGAGGAATGTTTATGGCAGTTGCAAAGGCAATTGAAGAGGGTTCAAAGACTATAATGTGTGCCAGCACAGGAAATACTTCAGCATCAGCCGCTGCATACGGCGCAAGATATGGTCTTAGGACAATAGTTCTTATACCAGATGGTTACGTTGCAATGGGCAAACTTGCTCAGGCATTGCAGTATGGTGCGGAGATTGTAGCCATAGAGGGAAATTTTGATGATGCATTAAATTTGGTGAAAGAAATTACAGCTACACACCCGATTACTCTTGTAAATTCACTTAATCCATATAGAATTGAAGGGCAAAAAACAGGAGCTTTTGAAATAGTAGATGACCTAGGAGATGCACCAGATTATCTTGCAATACCTGTAGGAAATGCTGGAAATATTACTGCATATTGGAAGGGTTTTAAAGAATATCATAAGGCGGGTAAAATTTCAAAGCTTCCTAAGATGAAAGGTTATCAGGCTAAAGGAGCATCACCTATAGTAGAAGGGAAGACATTTGAAAATCCTGAAACAATAGCCACAGCAATAAGAATAGGTAATCCAGCATCTTGGGACAAGGCAATAAATGCCAGAGATGAATCAAATGGTTCAATAAAAGCTGTAACTGATGAAGAAATTTTATATGCTTACAAAAAACTTTCTGATAAAGAGGGAATCTTTGCAGAGCCGGCTTCTGCTGCATCGCTAGCAGGTGTTATTCAATCTGTAAAAAATGGAGACATAAAAAAAGGTTCTAAAGTAGTGGCAATACTTACTGGAAATGGTCTTAAAGATCCAGATACTTGCCTAGACATAGCAGAAAAACCAGTGTCAATACCAGGAACACTAGAATCAGTACTTGAATTAATAGAGAAAAAATAGCATAAAATTAAAATCTAGTAAGTTAAGATGTTTAGAAGATAGGTGATAATATGATAAAAGTAACTGTACCTGCAACTACTGCTAATTTGGGACCTGGATTTGATGCAATGGGAATGGCTTTATCTCAATACTCTGTATTTGAGTGTGAAGAATCTGATGAAATAGAGCTAATAATAGAGGGATTAGAAAGTGAAAAATTGACAGTAGAAGATAATCTTGTAATAAAGTGTATGAATAAAGTTTTTGATTATATAGGAGATTATCCAAAAGGTTATAAATTGAAGATTATAAATGGAATTCCACTTGCAAGGGGGATGGGGTCTAGTGCTTCAGCTGTTATTGGAGGAATCATGTGTGCTAATGCACTTATGGACTTTCCTCTTTCAAGTGATGAAATATTGAATTTAGCAACAGAGTTGGAGGGGCATCCAGACAATGTAGCCCCCGCACTTTTGGGAAATTTAATAGTTTCTACAAAAACTAAAGACAATGAAATAATATTTAGAAGCATAGAGCTTTTTGAAGATATGGAATGTGTTCTTTTTATACCAGATTATGAAGTATCTACTAAGGACTCTAGAGAAGTTTTACCTGAAAAAATATCTATGGAAGATGCCGTTCATAATAGTTCGCATTTGGCACTTTTAGTTCTTGCTTTTTTAAATAAAGACAAAACCCTGATAGGAAAAACAATGGACGATAGAATTCACGAGCCATATAGAAAGAGTTTAATTAGAAACTTTGATGACTTTAGAGAAGCTGCAATTAGTTCTGGAGCTTTTGCATTTTCTTTAAGTGGAGCAGGATCTACAATAATAGCCTATTCAGATGAGGAGAATAGTGAAAAAGTTAAAGAGGCGTTTGAAGATATCGCCCAAAAAGAGGTTATCTCTGGAAAGGCTATAGTTATAAAACCTTCTAATAAAGGTGCGATATGCGAGATAAATTGAGGTGAATATAGATGGGAATAGTAGTACAGAAATACGGTGGTAGTTCTGTAGCTGATGTAGAAAAAATAATGAGAGTTGCAAATAGAATTGTAAATACTAAAAAAGAAGGCAATCAAGTAGTAGCAATTGTTTCAGCTATGGGAAAGACTACTGACAATTTGATAAGTTTGGCTAATGAAATAAATAGTAGACCAGCAAAAAGAGAAATGGATAGGCTCTTATCTACAGGAGAACAAATATCCATGTCTTTATTGGCAATGGCAATTGATTCTTTGGGAGAAAATGCAGTTTCTCTTACAGGACCGCAAGCTGGTATAAGGACAGATTCTAAGTATAGCAAAGCAAAAATAGTAAATATAGTGTCTAATAGACTAAAAAATGAACTTGAAAACGATAATATAATAATAGTTGCTGGTTTCCAAGGTGAAACAGAAGAACATGATATAGCTACATTAGGGCGAGGTGGATCAGACACATCTGCAGTATCTATAGCTGCTGCACTAAATGCAGATTTATGTGAAATATTTACAGATGTCGACGGTGTATATTCTTGTGATCCGAGAATAGTTCCAAAGGCAAAAAAACTTTCTTCCGTAAGCTATGATGCGATGTTAGAACTAGCCCTTCTAGGTGCAAAAGTTCTTCATCCAAGAGCTGTAGAAGTTGCAAAGTCACATGGAGTCGAAATACATGTAAGATCTAGTTTTAGCCATGATATAGGAACTATTGTAAAAAAGGAGGTATCCGAAATGGAACATGACGGTTTGATAACAGGAATAGCGCATGATAAAAATGTTGCTAAAGTAGTAATTTTTGGTGTACCAGATACTCCTGGAACTGCTGCAAAAATATTTAAAGCACTTGCTGATGAAAATATAAGTATACAAATGATTGTACAAAGTGCTCAGATAAAAAACATCAATGATATAGCATTTACTTGCTCTACAGAAGATGCCAAAGAAGCGGCAGATATTTTAAGAAAAATAGGTGAGAAAATAGGTGCTGAAAGAGTAATTATAAATGAAAATATTGCAAAAGTAAGTGTAATAGGAGCAGGTATGATGACACACTCTAATATTGCATCTAGGATGTTTAACACTTTAGGTGAAAACAATATAAACATAGACCTAATCAGTACATCTGAAATTACAATTTCAGTAACTGTCGACCTTGATCAATGTGAAAAGGCTGTAGAGACTTTAGCAAAAGAATTTGATATTGTTGAGTAAATAAATCTTTTATAAAAATACATTGTAAAAATACTATAAGTGTGTTATCATAATCTACAGGATATAAGAGTAGCTTGTACAGAGATGCAAGAGTATCCAATAAAATTAGATTAAGTCTTTTAAGCTGGTCCAGAGAGACTGGGAAGGATAACGACCTCAAGGTTGTCAGCAAAAGCTGATATAATTTGTTGTAGAATAGAAATAAAGTCTATACAACAGATTTAATATATAGATTATCACATCCTTACGCCTCTGGTGTAAGGATTTTTTTATGCCTTTCACCAAGAAGGATGAAAATATATCAACCGTTAAAATTTCTTAAAAAGACATATAGGCTTAATCGGAAGAGGAGCTAAATTATGGTAAATGGAAAAGAAAAATTAATCGTAGCAATCGATACAGACAATTATGAAAAAGCAGTTAATTTAATAGATTCACTAGAAGACAGTGTAGAAATATATAAGGTGGGATTGGAAAACTATATCGCATCAAGAGGAAAGACTGTCGACTATCTAAAGTCAAAAGGAAAGAAAATTTTCCTAGATCTTAAATTTCACGATATTCCAAACACTATGAAGTCAGCAGTAAAGGCGGCTATAAAAGATGGTGTATGGATGATGACAATTCACGTATCTGACATGGAAGGTATGAGACAATGTGCTCAAATTGCCAAGGAAGAAGCAGAAAGATTAAATATAGAAAAACCACTAATTATAGGAGTAACAGTTCTTACTTCTCTAAGCAATGAAGATTTATCTGATATAGGATGTAACATAGGAACAGAAGAAGTAGCAATTAAGAGAGCAAAATTAGCTAAAGAGGCTGGTCTTGATGGAGTTGTATGCTCAGCAAGGGAAGTAGATAAAATAGTTGAAGCTTGTGGGGAGGATTTCATGACAGTGTGTCCAGGAATTAGACCTAAGAATTCAGAAAGTGGAGATCAAAAGAGAGTTGTCACTCCAAGTGAAGCAATAAGAAAAGGAGCAAAGACAATAGTAGTAGGTAGACCTATTACAAAGGCAGAAAATGCTTCAAAAGCAGCAGATGAAATAGTAAAAGAAATTGAATCAGTAATGTAAATATATGAGCTTAAGACAGTAGTGTAGGAGGATGTATATGAAAGGCAGATTAATACTGGAAGACGGAACGATATTTGAGGGAAAGGTATTTGGATATATAAAGGAAGATAGTGTAGGAGAAGTAGTATTTAATACTTCCATGACAGGCTATCAGGAGATGCTTACAGACCCATCATATTATGGGCAGATAGTAACAGCAACGTACCCATTAATAGGAAACTATGGTATAAATCTTGAAGATAGAGAATCAGATAAGATTCAGGTAAGAGGTTTTATAGTAAGAGAAAAAAGTGATATGCCATCCAACTTTAGGTGTGAAATGGACCTAGATACTTACTTGAAACAGAGTAAGGTAATAGGACTTGAAGGCATAGATACAAGAGCTCTTACAAAAATTCTTAGAAATAAGGGAACAATGAGAGGCATAATAACTACTGAACATACTAAGCTTTCAAGTATTCAATCAAAGCTAGATGCTTTTGATAATACTCAAGCAGTAAGAATAGTAGGAAGAAAAGAAGTTGAACATATAGAAGGTAAGGGGAAAAAAGTAGCCATAATGGATTACGGAGTAAAAGATAATATAATAAGAAACTTTTTAAAGAGAGATTGTGATGTTACAATTTTCCCAGCTGAAACAAAGCCTGAAGATGTTCTAAAAATAAACCCAGATCTTGTATTTTTATCAAATGGACCTGGGGATCCTGCAGACCTTCAGGATATAGTAGAGAATGTTAGGTATATGATAGGCAAAAAACCTATTGTAGGAATATGTCTTGGACACCAAATTTTAGCAATAGCATTAGGTGGAACAACAGAAAAATTGAAGTTTGGTCATAGAGGTGGAAATCATCCTGTAAAAGACTTAGAAGCAGGGAAAATATTTATTACAGCTCAGAATCATGGATACTATGTAAATAATGTACCTGAAGACGTAGATGTAACTCAGATAAACTTGAATGATAATACAGTAGAAGGAATGAGACATAAAAATCTTCCAATATACAGTGTTCAGTATCATCCAGAAGCTTGTCCAGGACCACTAGATAGTGAGTACATATTTGATAAGTTTATGGAATTAGCAGAGTAGATAAAAATACAAAAACGGAATTGAATTTTATATAGATGATGAAGGAGAGATATTATGCCTAAGATAGAGAGTATAAAGAAAACATTGGTACTAGGTTCAGGACCTATAATAATTGGTCAGGCTGCAGAGTTTGATTATTCTGGAACACAGGCCTGCCAGGCACTAAAAGAAGAAGGAATTGAGGTTGTACTTGTAAACTCAAATCCAGCTACAATAATGACAGATCAGGAAATAGCAGACAAAATATATATAGAACCACTAACAGTAGAATTTATAGAAAAAATTATAGCAAAGGAAAGACCGGACAGTATACTTGCAGGTATGGGTGGACAGACTGGACTTAACCTTGCAGTAGAACTTCATGAAGCAGGGGTACTTGATAAGTATAATGTAAAAATGATAGGTACATCTGTGGAATCTATAAAAAAGGGTGAAGATAGAGACCTTTTTAGAGAAGTGATGAAGGAAATAGGAGAGCCTATAATAGAAAGTGATATAGTAACTACTTTAGAAGAAGGTTTGGAATATGCACAGAAGATAGGTTACCCTGTAGTTGTAAGACCAGCCTATACTCTTGGAGGAACAGGGGGAGGAATTGCTGAAACAGAAGAAGAATTAATAGAAACATTAACTCATGGACTTCAGCTAAGCCCAGTAACTCAGTGCCTTCTTGAAAAATGTATAAAGGGTTGGAAAGAAATTGAATATGAAGTAATGAGAGACTCAAATGGAAACTGCATTACAGTTTGTAATATGGAAAATATAGATCCAGTAGGAGTTCATACAGGTGACTCAATAGTCGTAGCACCTAGCCAGACTTTATCTAATGTAGAGTATCAGATGTTGAGAACAGCATCACTAAAAATAATAGATGCAATAGGAGTAGAGGGAGGATGTAATGTTCAGATAGCCTTGAATCCTAATAGCTATGAATATGCAATAATAGAAATAAATCCGAGAGTATCAAGATCTTCTGCACTTGCATCAAAGGCAACAGGGTATCCAATAGCTAAGGTTGCAGCAAAGATTGCACTTGGATATACATTAGATGAAATAGAAAATTCAGTAACTAAAAAGACAAATGCTTGCTTTGAACCTACTCTTGACTATGTTGTAGTGAAGATACCAAAGTGGCCATTTGATAAGTTTAAAAAGGCAAATAGAAAGCTTGGAACTAAGATGATGGCAACAGGAGAAATAATGAGTATAGGTTCAAACTTTGAAGCAGCCTTCTTAAAGGGAATAAGATCTCTTGAAACAGGAAAGTATTCACTTGTACATAAGGCATCTGAAAGAAAAACTTTATCTCAACTAAAAAAGAGTGTAGTAGTTCCAGATGATGAAAGAATATTCGACCTTGCAGAAATGTTAAGAAGAGGATATAAGATAGAAATGATAAATCAGATAACAGGAATGGACGAATGGTTTATCAATAAGTTTAAGTGGATAGTAGAGCAAGAAGAGAGACTTAGAGTAATGAGTATAGAAGATTTATCAAAAGAATATCTTCTTGAACTTAAAAAGAAGGGATTCTCAGATAAGGGAATAAGCGACCTTATGGGAATTTCATCAGAAAATATACTAGAATTAAGAACACTTTACAAGATACAGCCTTCTTACAAAATGGTTGATACTTGCGGAGGAGAATTTGAAGCATTATCACCATATTACTACTCAACATATGATGAATATGATGAAGTAGAGGTAAGTGATAGAAAGAAAATAATAGTTTTAGGTTCAGGTCCTATAAGAATAGGTCAGGGAATAGAATTTGACTATTGTTCAGTACACTGTGTAAAGTCTTTAAGAAAGCTTGGAATAGAGACAATTATAATAAACAATAACCCTGAAACAGTAAGTACAGACTTTGATACATCAGACAAACTATACTTTGAACCTCTTACAGAAGAAGAAGTTTACAATATAATACAAAAAGAAAAGCCAGATGGAGTAATACTTCAGTTCGGTGGACAGACTGCTATCAAGCTAGCAAAATTCTTATCTGAAAAGAAGGTTAAGATACTTGGAACAGATTTTAAGGATATAGATGCAGCAGAGGATAGAGAAAAGTTTGATGATCTTCTTGAAGAACTTTCAATAAATAGACCTAAAGGAAAGGGTGTTTGGACAGTTGAAGAAGGAATTGAAGTAGCAACAAATCTTGGCTACCCAGTTCTTGTAAGACCGTCATATGTTTTAGGTGGACAGGGAATGGAAATTACATATGATGAAAAAAGACTAGTACAATACCTAGAAGATGCATTTGAAAGAGATGCAGTAAATCCTGTACTAATAGATAAGTATCTTACAGGTACTGAAATAGAGGTAGATGCAATCTGTGATGGAAAAGATATACTGATACCTGGAATAATGGAACACCTTGAAAGAGCAGGAGTTCACTCAGGAGATAGTATAACAATGTATCCTAGTCAGGGAGTATCAGACAAAATAAAAGAAAAAATATATGAATACACAAAGAAAATGGCACTTAACCTAAATGTTCTAGGAATGGTAAATATACAGTTTATAGAATATAAGGGAGAGCTATATATTATAGAAGTAAACCCAAGAGCAAGTCGTACAGTTCCATATATATCAAAAGTAAGTGGAGTACCAATTGTAGACCTTGCAACAAAGTGTATGTTGGGAGAAAAATTGTCAGACCTTGGATATGGAACAGGAGTATACAAAACATCAAAATATGTTTGTGTAAAGGTTCCAGTATTCTCAATGTCAAAGCTTTCAAGAGTAGAAGTAAGTCTTGGACCTGAAATGAAGTCAACAGGAGAAGTTCTTGGAGTAGGAGAAACTCTTGAAGAGGCTCTATACAAAGGCTTCTTAGCAGCAGGGCAGGGAATATCAGATAATAAGAAAAAGATATTAGCAACAGTAAATGACAACGATAAAGCAGAGTTTATTGAAATAGCTAAGGGAATGGGAGAACTAGGTTATGAATTTGTAGCTACAGAAGGAACAGCAAAGGCTTTGAAAGAGGCTGGAGTAAAATGCGATGTGGTTAACAGAGTGGAAGAGCCTAGACCAAATATACTAGATGTAATAAGAAATAAAGAAGTAGACATAGTAGTAAATACACCTACAAAGGGAAATGATTCTACAAGAGATGGGTTTAAAATGAGAAGAACAGCAATAGAATTCCAGACTGAAATAATGACTTCTCTAGATACGCTAAAGGCAATGGTATCAGTAAATAGAAAGCATGTAAATTCAAACCTTATGAAGGTATATAGTCTAGATGAAATAAACGCATAGATAGCAAAAAAATAAAGGATAGGGAGTTTTAATTAAAAGAAAGGCTCTTTAAAATAAATTCCTGAATATAACTTTATAAACGAAATATAAAACTTCCTATTTAAAGGGCTGTGCAATTGCACAGCCCTTTATTTATAAAAAGTACACATAAATATTAAAAATAATAAGGCTGCGATATTCTTTTATGATATAATATATAATAGATTATATAAATACAGTGAATTGATATAATTTATTTAAAAATATAGTTAAATACTCATAAATATAAGTTAAAAAGATGCTTTAAATAGTAAAAATAATAATTGGAGGTACAGGCATGAGTTTAGTAGAGTATGTTGACAGAACAAAGAGTAATTGCGACAAATGGAATAATTTTAGAGGAGAATATGAGAAAAAAGGTCTAATAGGATTATGGGTTGCAGACATGGATTTCAAGTGCCCTAAAGAAGTTTTAGAGGCATTAAAAGAATATGTAGAATTTGGTGTAATAGGTTACTCAACACCGAAAGAATCATATTATGAAGAGTTTATAAAGTGGGAAAAAGAAGAACATAATGTAGAAGTTAAAAAAGATTGGATAAGGTTTTCTTCAGGTGTAGTAGCTGCTATTAACTGGTTTTTAAATATGTACACAGAGACAGGTGCATCTATTATGATCAACCCACCAGTATACTACCCATTCTCAGATGCAATTAAAAATAATAAAAGAAATATTATAGAATCAAAGCTTATAGAAGATAATATGTACTATTCTATGGATTTTGAAGATATGGAAAGAAAGATAAAGGAAAATAATGTATCAGCATATATTCTTTGCAATCCACACAATCCAGTAGGTAGGGTGTGGAGAAAAGAAGAAATAGAAAAAATAGTAGAAATCTGTAAAAAAAATAATGTACTTATTATATCAGATGAAATACATCAAGATTTAAACTTTAAAGGTCTTGAAAATACCTCACTAATAAATTATTTTGAAGAGTATGATAATATAGTAGTTGCTACTGCTGCATCTAAGACTTTTAACATAGCAGCTTGTAAAAACTCATTTATAGTAATTAAAAATAAAGAACTTAGAGATAAATTTGATGAATATACACTTAGAAATAAAACTCTTTCAGGAAATTACTTTGGATATCTTGCAGTAGAAGCGGCATATAAGTATGGAAAAGCTTGGTTAAATGAAGTAAAGGATATAATCTATAAGAACTTTGAATATGTAAAGTCAGAATTAGACGGATACAAGGGAATTAGAGTAGCTTCTTTAGAAGGTACTTATCTTCTTTGGATAGATATGAGAAGTGCTCTCTCAGGAAGAGACATACATGAATTCATGGAGAAAAAGTGTAAATTAGCCTTTGATTATGGAGAATGGTTTGGAGGCAAGGAGTATGAAGGATATATAAGAATGAACTTGGCCACATCCATAGACATAATAAAAGAAGCGGTAGAAGAAATTAAAAAAAATATTTAGAACATATTTTTATAAAATAAATTTATCTATTAAATTAAAGCTAGTAATCATGTTTATAATTATGATTACTAGCTTTTAAATATCTATAAAAATTAGTAAAAAATATCACCTTTCTATGAATAAAATCACAAATAAAAAGTAAATAAAATCTAATAACAAATGAGAATTAATTCATATAATAATGAAAATAAATTACGTTATAAACAAATAAAAAATAATATAAAAAATATTCATATTTAACAATCTGAATAAAATAATATTTTGGTAATTATATAGATTGATAAACAAAGATTATTACTTTATAAATAAAAGCATTATTATAAAATAAATAAAGAATCTATATAGAAATATTTAAATAAAAAAATTAGTATTGTTTAGGATGAATTTTGTTGGGTATCTTATTGTATAACATCAAAGTAATTCATAAAAATATTCAGAGCAAAAAAGAATGCTCAAAAAAAAAATCAGTTTCTGTTTATTAAAGTACAATGAAACATATTTTTAAAGAAAGGAGTTATAGGTTTTAAAAGGTAATAGTAAGTAGGATTTATATTAATGAAGTTAAATTTAATAGTAATGAAAAGGAGAATGAAAATGAGAAAAAATTTAAGGACTTTTTTAATTATTTTTATGGCTATAGCCACATCATTTGCATTTACATTACAAAATAATTATGCAGAAGATAATGCAATAGCACAAATCAATGGTGGACAAGTAGAACAAACTGTAAATCAAGGTGGTGAAAGCTATGCAAAGCCTAATGTAGAACAAACACCAAAACCATTGGAAACACAGAAATCACTAGGAAATACAACAGAAATAGAAGAACAAAAGACAGCTGAAAAAATGAATGAAGAAGGTATAAATAGTAAGCCAAATAATTTAGATGGTTCAGATTCTAACTCAGATTCTAACAATGAAATAAAGAATGAAGAAAGTAAAATAAATAGTACAGAAGAAGAAAAAAATAAAGATAAAGAAGTGAATGTCTTAACAGATCATAAAAAGAAGAAGAGAATAAAAATACTGCAACTCCTATAAATGTGAAGTTAAGTAAAACAGAAGTGAATAAGATGGGAGAGCTTAGTGGTGCAAAATTAAAGCTTTTCAAAGTTGAAGATGGTAAAGAGACAGAGGTTAAGAATTGGGAATCAGGAAACTCTCCACTGGAATTAAGCTTAGAGCCTGGTACATATAAGATGGTAGAAGAAGAAGCCCCAAAAGGCTATAAAGCGAGTGAACCAGTTGAATTTACAGTAAAAGAAGATAACTCAGTAAACATAGATAGTGTTTTTAAAGCGTATACAAATCAAATTATAAAAAGCAGTATAGATAGATATGATCTCATATATGTTTATCCAAAGGGTGATAGTAATAATAAAACAGTAGTTTATTGTTTTAATGCAAAGAAACAATTACCACCAAAAGAAGATTCCGTTATAAATAAGAAACTAGAATATTTTGCAGAGTATGGTACAGGAAAGTTATTTGAAGAAAAAGCTAGCAGAGAAGTGTTAAAAGGCGAAGATTTAAAAGAAGCAGTTTTGAAGGTAATATATAATGGTTATCCTCATAATAAAGTTGGATTACAAGAAAAGTATGGACTTTCAGATAATGAGTTTCGAAGAGCTACACAGCAAGCTATTTGGTATTTTACAGATTCAGGTGGTGTTGTTAATAATAGATATGAAGGTAGTTTAAATGAAAAAAGGGCGTACGAAATTCTTATAGGTAAAGGCTTAGATATAGATGAAAGTTTAAAAAAAGCACCATCTAATATGACTTTATATCTATATACTCCATATGAAAATAAAAGTAAATCTGAATACTATCAAAATTTATTAAGTACAAGGTTTATAGATCCTGTGACAGTTATCTTAGAAAATACAAAATTACAAGATCAAACAAATCCAAAACCAGAGGAACCAAAGGATTCAGAAAAGGAAAAACCAGAGGAACCAAAGGATTCAGAAAAGGAAAAACCAGA
>NZ_FODF01000020.1 GCF_900110295.1 Peptostreptococcus russellii | reverse complement strand
AAAAGTTAATTCTCTTATTAAGAGAATCTAAAAGTGTTAGCTCAACAGTAGGATTTGCTATTTTAAATGGAAGTCCTGGAAAACCTGCACCTGTGCCAACATCTATTATTGACAAATTATCCATTATATAGCCATATTTAAAAACTGCAACTGAATCAAGAAAATGTTTGATATAAACTTCTCTCTGTTCAGTAATTCCAGTTAAATTCATATGCTTGTTAAATTCAACTAATATTTCTCTATACTTTTCAAATCTATCAAGCATAGTATCATTTACATCTATATCATAACTTTCTAATCCTTCTTTAAGTAGGTCTATGTTTTCTTGTGACATAAACTCTCTCCTTTCATAGAACCCCTATATTTTAGATTTTTGGCATTACAGTATAGTTAGTTCCAGAATATAAACTTTTATTTTAAATTTATATTCTGGAAAAATTAACTTATTTTATAATATACTTTTTAATGACTTATCTAATTAATTTTTATTTCCTCTTCTTTTTTGTTCAAGATATATTAAAAGAACCGATATATCAGAAGGTGAAACACCTGATATTCTTGAAGCCTGTCCTATAGAAGTTGGCTTTATATTATCTAGCTTCTGTCTGGCTTCTAGTCTCAATCCATCTATCTTTGAATAGTCCATATCTTCTCTTAGTTTCTTTTTCTCAAGTTTTCTAAACTGCTCTATCTGTTTCATTTGCTTTGCTATATAGCCCTCATACTTTATCATTATAACTGCCTGATTCTTCACTTCATCAGATATATCTTTTGGACTTTGCTTTCCAGTAAGTTCAAGCATTGAATAATCAATTTCTGGTCTCTTTAAAAATTCATAAAGCGAAAGACCATTATTAAGAGTTGCTATATTTCTTTCTTCAAGTATATGATTTACTTCCTTAGGAGTAATTCTCTCTTTTTTTAATCTTTCTATTTCATCTTCAAGTTCAGACTTTTTCTTCAAAAATCTATTATATCTTTCTTCAGTTACTAGACCTAGTTGGTATCCCTTTTCAGTAAGTCTCATATCTGCATTATCCTGTCTTAGATAAAGTCTATATTCTGCTCTTGATGTCATCATTCTATATGGTTCATTAGTCCCCTTTGTTACAAGATCATCTATCAAAACCCCTATGTAACCTTCTGATCTATCCATTATAAAAGCTTCTTCTCCCTTTATCTTAAGAACTGCATTTATACCTGCTATTAGACCTTGCGCACCTGCTTCTTCATATCCAGAAGTTCCATTAAACTGACCAGCAGAAAATAGATTTTCTACACCTTTAATTTCAAGATTCTGCTTTAATTGTGTAGGATCGATACAATCATATTCAATAGCATATGCTGGTCTCATTATCTTTACATTTTCAAGCCCCTTTATAGTTCTATACATTCTCTCCTGCATATCTACAGGGAAGCTTGTAGATACTCCCTGTACATACATTTCCTTTGTATCTAAGCCTTCTGGCTCTATAAATAACTGATGTGTTTCCTTATCAGCAAATTTAACTATCTTATCTTCTATTGAAGGGCAGTATCTAGGTCCTGTTCCCTCTATATTTCCACTATACATAGCACTTCTTGTAATATTATCCTGTATTAACTTCTTTGTATCTGGAGTTGTTCTAGTTAAATAACAAGTGATTTGATCTTTTTCCAAATCCTCATTCATAAATGAGAAAGGACTAATCTTTTCATCTCCTTCTTGAGGCTCCATTACTGAAAAATCTATGCTATCTCTGTGAACTCTTGCAGGAGTTCCAGTTTTGAATCTTCTCATTGAAAGACCAAGATCCTTTAGACTGTCTGTTAGCTTTTTAGCATACGCCATTCCATTTGGACCTTCTTTAAAGGTATCATGCCCTATAAATATTGTAGACTGAAGATATACTCCAGTTGCAAGTATTGTCATCTTGCTTCTATAAATACACCCTAATCTAGTTGCTACACCTGTTACAACTTTTCCTTCATGAAGTATTTCCTCTACTTCATCCATTACCAAATCAAGATTTTCCTGATTTTCTATAGTTTCTTTCATAACCCTGTGATAAAGGTTTTTATCTGTTTGTGCTCTAAGTGAATGCACTGCAGGACCTTTGGCAGTATTTAACATTCTGCTCTGTATAAAAGTTTTATCTATGTTTAGCCCCATTTCTCCACCAAGTGCATCTATTTCTCTAACAAGCTGTCCCTTCCCTGTTCCTCCTATTGAAGGATTACATGGTAGAGCGGCTATTGAATCAAGAGAAAGAGTAATCATAAGTGTCTTCATACCCATTCTTGCTGAAGCCAGTGCTGCCTCACATCCTGCGTGTCCTGCACCGACTACAATTATGTCATAATTTCCAGCTTCAAATCTATCCATACTTTTCCTTTCTTTTATATGATCTATTTCTAAAATCCTATTATTTTTTATAAGATTAATTATTTTTATAGGCTTAATCTTTCTAGTTTTTGCTCTAAATATTTATTTTTAAAATTTCAATCCTTACTTTCCTATACAGAAGTTTGAGAATATAGTATCTAGTAAATCTTCATTTACTGTATCTCCATTTATCTGTCCTAAAGCATCCCATGCATCTCTCAAATCAACTTCTATAAAATCATAAGACATATGATCTGAAAGTGCTCTTACTGAATCTTCAATCGATGTCATAGCCTTGTATATAGCATCTTTATGCCTTGAATTTGTAATCATGACTTCACCTGAGTTTGATATTTCTCCACTAAATACCATTTCCTCGATTCTATCATGTATCAAATCTATACCTTCACTTTTTAGTGCTGATATATTTATTATATTCTTTTCGTCTACATATTCTTTCACTTTTTCCAAATCTAGCTTAGGCTCAAGATCTATCTTATTTAGAAGAACTATTGCTTTTTCTCTATCTATATTTTGCAGAATCTCAATATCCTCATTATCTAACTCTCTTGAAGTATCTAAAACTACAAGTGTAAGATCTGATGATTTAAGGTGTTTTATCGACTTTTCTACACCTATTTTTTCTACTATATCGTCTGTTTCTCTAATACCTGCAGTATCCACTATCTTTAACGGTATTCCCTTGATATTTACAAACTCTTCTATTACGTCTCTTGTAGTACCTGGAATATCTGTAACAATTGCCCTATTTTCTCCTAATATTGAATTCATAAGTGATGACTTACCTACATTGGGCTTTCCAAGTATTGCTGTTTTTAGACCTTCTCTTAAAATTTTACCTGTATCTGCAGTTTTGTACATTTTTACTATTTCAGACTTTATATACTCAGTTTTTTCTATTAATTCTTTATAAGTTATAAACTCAATATCCTCTTCAGGATAGTCTATGGCAACTTCAACCTGTGCCAAAACTTCAGTTATTTTATCTCTAAGACCTCTTATCTTTTTAGAAAGACTTCCCTCTAACTGCTCTTGAGCTATTTCATGAGATTTATCAGTCTTTGCATTTATAATATCTATTACAGCCTCTGCCTGTGAAAGATCTATTCTTCCATTTAAAAAGGCTCTCTTAGTAAACTCTCCTGCCTCTGCCATTCTCGCACCGCTTTTCAAAGTGAGTTCTAATATTTTTTTTACCGAAATAAATCCACCATGGCAGTTTATTTCAACCACATCCTCCGCTGTATATGAATGTGGTCCTTTCATATACGCCAATAATACTTCATCTATTACATCTTCGCCGTCTACTATATTTCCATATATTAGAGTTCTATTAGCATAATCCCTTATAGACTCTCTGTAGAAGGGTCTGAAGATTTTTTCTGCTATATCTAGTGCATCACAACCACTAAGTCTTATAATGCCAATGCCACCCTCTCCAGGGGCTGTAGCAATAGCTGCTATTGTATCATCTATAAACATATTACCTCCTAGCTTTTCAATTATTTTCTCTTAAATATTTATATATTTTACTCCAATTACATACTAAATCTATATATACTCTGAATCTCTTTTTTCTCTCTATTTTAAACAAATCTAGTATTATATTATATCACAAAATACAAGTGTTTTTTAATTTATTGGTCAACAAAAATTTTTGTTGCCTTATCTACTGTATATTCTTTAAAAAATGTACTATAATAAAGTATATTGAAAACATTTTCTAGAGCTTTTTAAATATTTATAAATCTGGCTTATTTTAAGAAATTTATTCAGTGTTTTTTGCATAGTTAAATTTTTTAATAATCTTTATTAGAAAATTATAAATACTTTTAAATATTTTTATAAATAACTAGATTTTTTAATTATGCTCTAAATATTTAGTGGGAGGTTTTCAGATATGTTAAAAAATATAATTTTAAACTTAGAAGTAGTTGAATCTATGCTTTACTATTGGAGCAGTGTAGCCGATAGAGAAAAAGTAATGGAAAGCTTCTTCGTAGACGTAGCAAATATGGATGCTATGAAGTTAGTTCAGAGTCCTGAGTTTTCAGAAGAATCTATAAGAAAGGTTTTAAGTGCTATACAGAATAGAGAGCTTCTATCTGCAGCTACTAAACCTGAAAAAAGATTTTGGAGCAAAAATATGTGGATTGCAGATGATGTATCACTTGCAACTAAAATGGCTCAACCTGTAAAAGTCCTTAATGTTGACGATATGGTTGAAAAACTAAATGAAAAATACCCTGACATAAAGCAGGAAAAAATAATAGTTCATATAGCCCCATTGCATCTTGACCCATACTATATAATCGATGGTCAGCTTGTTATGAATTTCTTTAAAATTTATTTCGACGCAGATGACAATGCTATGTTTGAAGATATGCCAATTAAAGACTTTATCTTTGAAAAGCTTTGTGAACTTATTGAAAAAGAAAATTAATTTTTAAAAAATTATTGGTTTTCAAATGTATTAAAATTATTTTTATTAAGAAGAAAAGCTAACGTAAACTGTTAGCTTTTTTATATTTATAAACTTAAATTAAACTATATATATTGTTCTTAGTTCTTATATCGAAATACTATTTTAGTAAGTATATATTCTGCTTCTAGTTTTAGATGCTATTTCACTCTTTTGTATACTATTGCTTCATCATATCCAAATGTTCTCTTACCATTCATTTCCATTGATTCAGATACTTCTAGCTTTTCATTAGAAAATCTTTCAAAAAGCTTAAACTTCAATACTGGTGAAAACATACTTTCACTTCCACCTTCCCAAACTCCATCTTTTTCTTTATATACTGCTGGAGTAAATTTAGTGGATTTCTTTAAAGAATTAAAATCTATTTCGCCTAATTCTCTATATGTAAATGTATTTTTATCATATCCTTCAGGACTTTCATAAGATGAAAGAACTATATCTTCACCTTCTTCTGTAAACAAAAACAAATGAGGTGATGAATGTGTATTTCCATTTGTAGTATAATAGCTTTCTTCTACCATAAATACTCCCTTGAAATCATCTGGTAAATTTTTTATTTTTCCATTGCAAGCAGTATTTATATGTTTTGCAAATGGAAATTCTATCCCTCTTTTTTTCATATCTTCATACTGATCAGAGTTGTCAAATTCACCAATAAGCATATTTATAAACTTTTCTAGATTCTGCATAGCTATACCTCCATTTTACTTTTCTTTTATTTTCAAGAGAGTATACGCTTCTTTTCTTAACTAATCTTTAATAGCTGCCCCATTTCTTCTACTGTTCAGTTGCTTAATTTAACTTGGCTATTACAAATAGAATCTTTTAAAATAAAAATACAGCTTATAATTAATATTATAAGCTGTATTTTTTATATTTATTAATATTTAATTTTCGATATATTAATCGTTATTCTCTATCTCTTTCTTTATAATTCTTCCTGTCTCTGCATCTATCTTAATCTCTTTTTCTGTTTTATTGTCTTCCATCTTTATTTCATAGACTAAACATCTTCTCTTCTTTTCCAATTTTATCTCTGTAATAGTACCATTACCTAGTTCTTTTTTAGCTATTGATTCTGCTTCAGCTTTTTTAATTTTTACATCTGCACCATCTGGATCTAGCTCTTCGTAATCACATTCCTTTTCTAAAACTTTTCCAGTATTTCCATCTATCTTTACTTCGTGTATATTTTTTCCATCTGATATTTCATATTTGTAAACACTTCTATTTCTTTTATGTTTCTGTTTCATACTCATTATTTTTCCATTTTCTACCTGGCTTAAAGCTATCTTTTCTATTTCAGGTTCAGTTAAATTTTTCTTGTCATTTTGACCACTATTCTGATTTCCTGAATTTCCATTTTTTTGTTTTTGAGAATTATTTCCCCCACCATTTCCCTGTCTTTCTGTTTTTTGTGTAGCACTTGAAGACACATCTGTATTGCTAGCATTTACGGTCTGATTAGACTTTTCTGCATTACTTATTGCAAAAGCTGATATACCTCCTATTGAAACTACACTTGCCAATGTTATTGCTAAAATCTTTTTACTTATTTCTCTCATTTTAATATCTCCTTTCAATAATATAAAATAACTTATCTTTTCTTTTTTCTATACTTGAATTATATGTTAGTAAAATGAATGCTAAATGAATGAAAAAAAAATTATAAATTTTTTATAAAAAAAGAGGGTCTTAAACCCTCTTATATTTTTTTGATTTTTACTATAAATCTACTGTATTTGCCTACTTCACTTTCTACAAATAAATCAGCCTTATGTAGCTTTGAAATTTCTTTTACAAATGATAAGCCTAAACCTAGTCCCTCATTATTCTCCTTGTTTCTAGATTTATCTTCTTGATAAAATCTGTCCCAAATTTTATCTAAACTCTCTTTACTTATTCCCAAACCATTGTCTTCTATTTCTATTAGACAATATTCAGAAATACTTTTAACACTTACTTTTATTGTATCCTTTGTAAATTTTATAGCATTTGAAAGAATATTTGATATCATTCTTCTAAATAATATCGCATCACCACTTATATGAATATCTTCTTCTATCTCTGTTATTATATTTATTTTATTTATTTCTAAGTAGTTTCTATAATCCTCTAACATAAGTTCTATGTCTTTAGAAATATTTATATCTTCATTTTTAATTTTTTCTATGCTATCTATATGCGAAATTTCCATTATTTGATTTATTAATAGCTTCATTCTTTCAGCCTGCCTATTTATAACTTTCAGTGAATCCATCATTTCATCTTTATCATCTTCACATAATTGTGCATACTGACTTTCTGCCAATATTACTGAAACAGGTGTCCTTAGTTCGTGAGAAACATCTGAGCTAAATTGTTTCTCTCTTAAATATGTTCCCTCTAAAGAATTTAACATTTCATTAAAAACTCTAGCAAGATTATGTACTTCATCTTTTCTGTTTTTCAAATCTATTCTCTTGGAAAAGTCTTTACTTCTTCCTATTTCTTCAGCAGTCTGAGTTATTGTCCTAACTGGCTTAAATGCCTTTTTAACTATTTTATAACCACCTATAATCACTATTAATACTACTAATATACTAAATAATACAATTAAATATGGAAAATATCTAAATATATTATACATAGAAGTTATCGGTGCAACACCTCTTATCCAAACTCTGCCTTTTTCATAGTCCACATATCTATCATAGTATATATATTTCTTATTATCCTTGTTATTTTCGTATTCTTTTACCAAAGAATTACTAAAACTTAGATTAGAATCAAATGCAGACGGTACACTTCCTTCAATCTCTCTTTTACCCCTGTATTTAATAAAGAAAATTCCATCATCAAATGCCTTGAAATCATCTTCTCCACTGGAAACTTTTATTACACTTTTTACAAGTTCTTTTTCACTTATATTTTCAATCAAATGATCAGTTGCATAAAAGGATACTGAAATCATAATAGCGAGTAGTGCCACTATAAAAAATGAATACCACATAGTAATAGATACTGTTATAGGAAGCTCTCTGATTCTAAATTTTTTCAATCTATTCATGAACTGTGTAACCTACCCCTCTTTTAGTATGTATTATCGACTTTGAATCTCCTATATCTATTTTTTTTCTTATATTCTTTATTAAAACATCAATTATATTAGAAGCTCCATCGTACTCAAAATCCCAAACATGTTCCAAAATTTGATCTCTAGTAAGTATCTTTTCCTTATTCTGCATAAGATACTCTAAAACTTCATATTCTTTTCCCGTTAGATCTATTATTTTTCCAGCTCTTGTAACAGATTTTTTAGAGCAATCTATAATCAAGTCATCTACTTTTATTTCATTGGATACATTTCCATATCTTCTTCTTATAAGAGCTCTCACTCTAGCCAAAAGTTCCTCAAAATCAAAGGGTTTGATTAAATAATCATCTCCACCTTTATCAAGACCCTTGACTCTATCATCAATTGAATCTTTTGCTGTCAAAATTAACACTGGTGTCGTATTTTTTTCATTTCTTATAAACTCCAAAAAACTATAACCATCCATGATTGGCATCATAATATCCAATATTATCAAATCATATTCACTTATTTTTATATAATCAATTGCTTCTTGTCCATTATAACAGGCGTCTACACTATAGCTGTTTTTCTTTAAAATTTTGCAAATTATATTATTAAGATCTCTCTCGTCTTCAACTACTAATATCTTCATATTAATCACCTCTTATCTATAGAATATCTTATATTTTCATAAACTACAACTTGCATATTGCAGTTCTTATACTCCTTTTATTATTACTTTATTATATGAATACAGAATGAATTTCCTATAGTGTTTTTATATTTTCTTTATTCCCTTTTATTAAATTTTCACTTGTTATAAAATAGAATTACAAGAGACACAAATATATATTTAGTGTCTCTTGTAAAATTAATTTAGGAGGTTTATATGTTTTTTTTATTTGATATAGATGATACTCTTTATGACCTTGAAGATCCTTTTAGATTGGCTTTTGAAGAAATGTTTCCTAGTGAAGTAGAGGACATTCACAGTATTTTCCTTGATTTTAGAAAATATAACAATATGGTTTATGAAAAAGCAATTCTCGGTGAAATTACTATGGAAGAAATGTGTATTTATAGAGCTAAAAATGCTTTTAGAGATCATAATATAATAATCAGCGACTCAGAGGCTCTTAAATTTCAATTACTTTACTTAAGTAAGAAAAAGTTTATACGTTTGAATCCATATGTTGAAAAAAGTCTTAAACTGCTTTCCGAAAATAATATAGAAATGGGTCTTGTTTCAAATGGACCACATAAAGAACAGATGCAAAAATACAACTACCTTGGTCTGAAAAGATTTATAAAGAAAAAATACACCTTTATATCTGAAGATGTGGGATTTTATAAACCGGACTGTAGAATTCTTAAATTTGCCTGCAATAAAATGAATATCTCTAAAAATGATAAAGTATTTTTCATAGGTGATTCTATAAAACTAGATATTATACCTGCAAAAAAATACGGTTTAAATACAATTTGGATTAATAGGAGAAATTACACTAATGAATCAAGTTTATACAAACCGGACTATATAGCCTATAGCTTCAAAGAGCTTTATACTATAATTAAGAAAATTGTAGATTCAAAACTTTCTAGTGATTTTTAAAGCTTTTATTTTCTCAAATTAGCACAAGACTAGATTGAAAATATATAAAAAAAGAAACACCGCAATCCCTTTACGGGGGAGGGTACGCGGCGTTTCTTTCTAAATTATTTATATGAGTTTGCTTATGGGCTTTTATTGGATATTTAAACAATATCTAATTTCTTTAAATAAGAACTAAAACTTATTATTAATCCTTATTCAGTAAAATTTCCATGCTTGTTCCTTCACCTAATTTGCTTTTTGCTTCAATTGTTCCACCTAACATTATTACTATATGCTTTACAATTGCAAGACCTAATCCTGTTGAATTTGTGTTAGTCTTGTTTCTAGACTTATCTACCATGTAAAATCTTTCGAAAATCCTTGGAAGATCTTCTTTGCTAATTCCAATACCAGTATCTCTTACTGTAATCTTTATCTGGTCTCTTAGGTCTTCAATATCTAAAAATATCTTTCCACCATCAACATTATAGTCTATTGAATTTACCATCAAATTATATAGTATTTCCTCTAACATAGATTCAACTGATTTAAACATAAGCTTTCCCTTTGATTGATAACTTATATTTATGTTTTTTTCAGATGCCATTGGTTCAAGCATTTTTATAACTGAATTTGCTACACTATCGACATCAAGCTCTTTCTTTTCAATGGAAACACTAGCTTTCTCATCAAGTTTAGAAAGCTTTATTATATCATCTATTAATTCAAGAAGCTTTCTTCCCTGCTTTAAAATAGTATTTGCAAAAGCTCTAATATCGTCTTCATCTGCAAGACCTGCTGCTATCATTTCAGCGTAACCATTGATACTTGTAAGAGGTGTCTTTAATTCATGAGATATATTAGCAGAAAACTCTCTTCTATATTTTTCTTCAATATAATTTGTAGTATTATCTAAAATAAATACTATCTTTCCACTTACTATATCCTCTGAATCTACAAGTGGTGATATAAATATATTAAGATACTTTTCGTTCTTATTTAAAAGTACTGTATTTTTCTCATTACTTCTAACTGCATCTATAAATTCTCTATCCCTTACAAGAGATATTATGTGAGAATCTATATGTTTATTATTAGGCACATCTAAAAGTTTAATAGCTGCACCATTTGCAACTAATATATTGTCATTTTGATCCAGCATAATAAGACCCTCATTCATATTATCAAGAATTTCATTTGTTACTGTTATTCTATCTTCAAGATTTTTAACATAGTATGAAATCTCTTCCTTTTGTTTATTGATTATCTTTACAAGAGGAAGTAGTTCTTCATCTACTTCATAGTATTCTATTTCAGAGTCATTTCTTATTTCATCATTAATATTTCTAGCCACTTTTTCTACATCTTTAAAACTACTTTTAAGTATTCTGGATAGGACTATCATTGTAATAAAAGTAGCTATTAATGTAATAAATACGACCATAGGAAGACTTTCTAATAACTGCCTAAAGGGAGATACAATATCCGTTGACACCCTTATAACTGTTGAACCTGCTGTTTTATATGCACGATACCTATACTCCCTAGATAGAGTCTTAGAATATCTTTTAGAAGCACCCTTTTTATCTCTCATTGCCTCTATAAACTCTTCTCTTTGTGAGTGGTTTTCCATCTTGCTTTCATCTGCTGACGAATCATATAAAACCTTTCCGTCTTTGTCTATCCATGTAAACCTATACTGATCTTCAAATCTTTGGACATTTTCTATTTTTTTTATATCTTCCTTTATATCAAAACTCTCTAGTCCTTTGCTTCTATTTTCTCTATATGTATCATTCATCTCTTGTGACAAATTAGTCAGTATAAGATTCATGTGTCTATTTATTCCATTTACATTTTCCTTATGCTGTGAAAACACAACGATACACATACTTGCAAAGACAGCAATAAAAGTGATTAAAGTACCTCCTAAGAGAATTTTTTTCTTCATGCATTTCTCCTTTACAAATATATTTTGTAGGTACATCATCAGGTGTTGACTATCTTACTATATTAAGTTAATCTTTTAAAATCTACATATCTTCAATCTTATATCCTACATTTCTTATTGTAGCTAACTGCTTCGAGCTTTCATTTAATTTCTGTCTTAGAGAGGCTATATGAACATCTACTGTCCTTGTCTCACCTTCATATTCAAACCCCCATACTGTTTCAAGTAATCTTTCTCTACTCATTACAATACCTTTATTTTCTATAAGTATTTTTAGCAGTTCATATTCCTTGAAAGTAAGATTTAAAGATTCATTGTCTACCCTTACTTCTCTTGATAGCGTATCTATCTCTATATTTCCAGATTTCAATATTTCTCTATTTTCCTTATTATCTCCGATCTTAGATAACTTTTCATTTCTTCTAAGAACAGCTCTTACTCTTGCAACCATTTCAAGAACAGAGAAAGGTTTGGATATATAATCATCAGCCCCTGAATCTAGACCATTGATCTTATCATACTCACTTCCCTTAGCTGTAAGCATTATTACGGGTACATCAAAATAATTTTTATCGTTATTTAGTTTGGCAAGTATCTCCATTCCATCCATTCCTGGAAGCATAATATCCAAAAGGAAAAGTTTTGGTTTTATATTTTTGAGTTCTTCAAACATTTCCTCTCCACTTTCAAATCCCATTACTTTCAAGCCCTGTCCCTTTAAGGCATAAATTATAAGTTCTCTAATGCTCTTATCATCTTCTACACAAAAAATCAATTTAATCCCTCATTCTTTTTGGATTCTTTAAAGAATCTACATATTCACCTGTTACCGAGAATACAACCCATTCTGTTATATTCTCTGCATGATCTCCTACTCTTTCTAAGTATTTTGCCACCTGTAGAATATCCACCCATTCTTCTGCAAATGTAGGACTTTCTCTTATAGACATTATAGCCCTTTTTCTGAATTCTGCGTATAGGTAATCTATTGTATTATCCATTTTTTTTATTTTAAGGGCAAGTTCTATATCTGAAGTTACAAATGAATCAACTGCACCCTTTAGCATTACCTTTATTATATCAAATAGCTTATTAAGTTCATCTAGTTCATTATTTAATTTGTTATTTCCCAAGGAAATAGATATTTCTGCTATGTCCTGAGCATGATCTCCTATTCTCTCAAGGTCTGTTACAATCTTTAGACAAGCAGATATATTTCTCAGATCCATAGCCACTGGTTGCTGATGTAAAATAAGATTCAAGCAGTCTTTTTCAATTTCTTTATGCATCTTATTTACAAGTTCATCTGCAAATATTGTTTGACTTGCTAATTTTTCATCTCTATTTTTAAGAGCTGTTAGTGAATTTTGTATTTGTTCTTCTACCAAAGCTCCCATTTCTACAAGCTTATTAAATAGTATTTTTAATTCTTCATCATAAGTTTTTCTTAACATATCTATCTCCTAACCAAATCTTCCGGTAATATAGTTTTCTGTTTTCTTATTCTGAGGTGTAGTAAACAACTTGTGAGTCTCATCATATTCTAGTATCTCACCACTTAAAAAGAATGCTGTTTTATCAGATATTCTAAGTGCCTGCTGCATATTATGAGTAACCATCACTATAGTATATTTATTCTTTAACTCTATACATAACTCTTCAATCTTTCCTGTTGAAAT
The DNA here is from genome assembly GCF_900110295.1 of Peptostreptococcus russellii. Taxonomy (GTDB): domain Bacteria; phylum Bacillota; class Clostridia; order Peptostreptococcales; family Peptostreptococcaceae; genus Peptostreptococcus; species Peptostreptococcus russellii_A. The sequence continues at coordinate 4,697 of NZ_FODF01000020.1, read as the reverse complement.
AGGATCAAGTGCTGATGTAGGCTCATCCATAAGTATCACTTCAGGATTTACCGACAAGGCTCTTGCTATACAAAGTCTCTGTTGTTGACCTCCTGAAAGACTCAATGCTGATTTGTGAAGCTTATCTTTTAGGTCATCCCATACTGCAGCATTTTTTAATGTTCTTTCTACTATCTCCTCTAATTCTGCTTTTTTCTTTATACCATGAGTCTTAGGACCATACACTATATTATCATATATGCTCATAGCAAAGGGGTTCGGCTGCTGAAATACCATTCCTACTCTTTTTCTAAGGTTATTTACATCTACATTACTCGCATAAATATCCTCGCCATCTAGAAGTATATCTCCTTCTATTTTGCACCCTCTTACTAGATCATTCATTCTATTTAGACTCTTTAAAAGAGTAGACTTTCCACATCCTGAAGGACCTATAAATGCAGTAATTTCTTTTTCTTCAATTTCAAGATTTACATCTTTTAATGCGTGAAAATCACCGTAAAAAAGATTCATATTTTTTATATCAAATTTCATATTAATCTCCTGTATTATTTTTCTTAATAGAACTTAAAGCCCGATTTCCGGACTTAAAAGCTACTATTTAATATATTTTAAAATCCAAGGTTTTATTTACTTCCTGCACTTCGCTTTGCTATTTTATTCCCTATAAAACTACTTATTCCATTAAGTAAAAGTACCATAAAGAGAATTACTACTGCTGTTGCAAAGGCCTGATCTACATACATACCTTCCCCGGATAACATATACATATGAACGGACAATGTTCTTCCTGACTGAAACAGTGATGTCGGAAGCTTTGTAGATGTACCTAATGTATAGATAAGTGCAGCTGATTCACCGATTATTCTTCCTGTTGAAAGTATCACCCCAGAAAGTATTCCTGGAAGTGCAGCGGGAAGGACAACTCTAAACACAGTCCTCAACCTACCTGCTCCAAGCGCATATGAGCCCCACCTATAATCTTTTCTAACGTTCAGAAAGGCCTCTTCTGAAGATCTTATTATTACAGGTAGAACCATTATAGCCACTGTCAAAAATCCAGCCATAATACTGTTTTTCATATTTAAAAAATATACGAAAAACAACATCCCAAATAGTCCGTATACTATAGATGGTATTGCTGATAGAGTATCTGTAGCAAGTCTTATAATCTTAACAAAAATATTCTGTGAATCCAGATATTCTGCCATAAATACAGCAGTAAATATCCCTATTGGAACAGATACTAAAAGCCCTAATACCACTATATACAAAGTTGTGATAATTGCTGGCATCATAGATACATTCTGAGTTGTATATTTCATTTCAAATAGACTTGGGCTTAGATTAGGTATGCCCTTTACTAATATATACACTACTATCAGAAGCAATGTTCCAAAAGTAATTGCAGATGCCAACTGAGTAAGTATTTTTCTATAATTTTTTCTAGAATTCTTTTTATTCTTAAAAACTGAAGCTAATTTATTATTTTTATTATCTGACTTTACTTCATCTGGATTAATATTTACCATTTCTCCAGATCTGTTTATAATAGCTGCAGAAGATTTTCCTTTGCCAACTATTGCCTTGTATGTGTCTTTTTCTAACAACTCATATCCCTCCTTTTTAGAAACATAAATATGGAGTTAATTATAAGTATAAACACAAATAGGACTAAAGCTGTTGCTATCAGTGATTCTCTGTGCATCCCTTCTGCATAAGACATTTCCATTGCTATATTTGTAGTAAGAGTTCTAGTTCCATCAAATATAGAATCCGCTATTCTCGGCTGATTTCCACAAACTCTTAAAACCGCCATTGTCTCCCCTATTGCTCTTCCCATTGCAAGTATTATAGAAGCCATTATTCCATTTTTTGCTGCAGGAACTATAGCCTTAAATACACTTTCTTCATCATTAGCCCCTAGTGCTACACTTCCTTCATAATAAGAGTTTGGTACTGCTCTTATACTTGCTTCTGAAAGAGTGATTATAGTTGGAAGTATCATGATCGCCAATAATATTGACGCTGTCAATATACTTAATCCATCTCCTTTTATATCTCTTATAATAGGTGTTATTAAGTTTAAAGCGAAAAAACCGTAAACTATAGATGGGATACCTGCCATAAGCTGTACTGCAGGTGATAAAACCTTGTACAATCTATCTGGACAAAATCTTGCTAAATAAATTGCAGTAAGTATTCCAATTGGCACACCTATAATCAATGCTCCTCCTGTTACATACAAAGTTCCTAAAATCATTGGGAAAATTCCATATTCAGAAGGAGAATTACTTGGTGACCAAACCTGTCCAGAAATAAACTTGAAAAGTCCATATTCCTCAAGGAAAGGTAGGCCACCCTTAAATATAAATACTGAGATTACTATTATAGATACTACGCTCACAAGGGAAGAAATGATGAATATGTTTCTCATTATTTTTTCAAAACCCTTCATTTTTTTCTCCTGTATCTTTTAAATTTATATTTCTCCTAGATTAAAAAATCTAACTAATTTCTTTATTTATTTTATCTACTGAGCTAATTTGCTCCATTCTTTTATCTTTCCTATATAAACTTCATTTAACTGCTGTAAAGATATATTATCTAATTTATTTTCTTTATTTACTATTACAGCTATTCCATCTATAGCTATTTTTTCTTCTTTTAACTTTGCTTTTTCGTCATCTTTGAGATTTCTTGAACTCATACCTATATTAGCTCCACCATTTATAGTGTCTGTAATACCTGCACTTGATCCATTTGACTGAATATCAATTGTTATATCTGGGTTTAGACTTTCATATTGCTCAACTATCTTTTCCATTAATGGAGTAACACTTGTAGAACCAGATACTGCTATATGACCTTTTAACTTTGAAGGTTCATATTTACCCTTTCCTTCAAGAGCTATATATCCATTTTTAGCAACTATTTCCTGTCCCTGATCAGATAGAAGATAATTTAGAAAATCTTGAGTAACTTTATCAGGAGATTCCTTATAAGCTACTAAAAAAGGTCTTGCTAAAGCATATTTATCTGCCTTTATATTGGCATCAGTCGCTTCAACACCATCTAATTTCAAAGCCTTAACCTTATCATTTAGAGAGCCTAGTGAAATATATCCTATGGCATCTTTATCAGTAGATACAGTTGACATTACCGATTCAGTTGAATTTTGAATTATTGCGTCCTTAACTGTATTATCTGTTTTTTTATCTCCGTCCTTAACAATAAGCTTTGTTATTTCTGAGAAAGCTTCTCTTGTTCCTGAACCATCTTCTCTTGAAACTACATGAATTTCATCAGAAGAAGCTCCTGAAGATGACTCTTCAGAGTTTCCACAGCCTGTAAATAATAATGTACTTGCCCCTATTGCTGCTATACATAATGCACTCATAAACTTTCTGTTAATCTTCATTTTTTCCTCCTAAAATTAAATGCTAGTAATATTATTCCGATACTTTAAAGTACTTTTAAAGCACTTATTCGTACAAACACATATTAACAAAAAAAGATTATAGACATATTAAATATTTGTAAAGTTCATGTAAAGTCTATTTATTTTTTGCAAAAAAAAGCCCTAGCTAAATAACTAGGACTTTATATCTATCTATAAAAATTTAACTGCCGTTCCATATACCATAACTTCTGCTGCTCCCTGCATAATTGCTGAAGTTGTATATCTTACATTTATAACGGCATCCGCTTCTAATCTTTCTGCTTCCTCTATCATTCTTTCTGTGGCAATATCTCTTGCCTTATTCATCATATCTGTATATGATTTTAATTCTCCGCCTACTATTGTTTTAAATCCTTGACTAATATCTCTTCCGATATTTTTAGTCTGTATAGTGCTTCCTCTTACAAGACCTAGCATTTCAAATTCCTTATCGTTGTAATAATCAGTGTTTACTATAATCATATCACTCTCTCCTTTTTAATCATTATTCATTTAATCTTGCTAGTTCCTAAAAATAATTTTATTCTATTATATTATATCATAAATGCCTACACTTATTTTTTCATTACAACATTTTGATCTATAATTCGATGGTTTTTTTATTACTTTTGATAATCTCTTATACTTAGCGACTACTTTGCCACATTTTTTGCATCTTGCTATGTATTTATACTTTTCTTTTGAAGTATCTCTTGAATCTACTTTAACAGTAGCTTTAGGTCTACATCCTAGTTTCAAGGCATATGATTTCCAGACATTATCGTGTTTATGATTTTCTCCAGTTTCTTTTAGTACTAGAAAATGTGCCATCTCATGTTTTATTATATCTAATATAAGATCTCTATCTCCCCTTAGAAGCTCTTTGGAAAACTCTATTTTCTTGGGACAATATCTTCCATTTTCCATTTCAAACTTTACTCTTCCTAGAGTAGAGCGTATTTTTTCATTTTCTTCAACTACAACATCTAGCTCATATCCATATTCTTTTGCTATATTTCTGCAAATATTTCTGACTTCATCTATATCCATTTTTAGTGTATTTCCCCTAAACAAATTTTTTGTAATATTTTTATCTTTTATTATTTTCTTATACATATTATATCAAATTTTGTTGTATTCTTAGAAGTTGTTTTAAAAACAATAAAAAAAGAGATGATATCATCTCTTTTTTTATTAAAATTTGACAACTACAATTTTTCTACAGCTTCTATTATATCTTTGTCGGTCAATTTGT
>NZ_FODF01000054.1 GCF_900110295.1 Peptostreptococcus russellii | reverse complement strand
TGAATTTATTTATGAAATAACATTAAGAGAATTTAACGAATGTGGTGTAAGTTATAATGATAGGGTTGGAAATATACTATATATAGAAGACTGTGAAAGATTCTTTGAAAAAGGGATTTTTCAAAAAGATGCTTTGAAAGAAAATAACTTGTTTTTTTAATAGGAGTCAACTATGATTAATGGAACAATAATAAATTACTATTTTCATTGTAAAAGACAGTGCTATCTTTTTTATAACAGACTAAATCTTGAAGATAATAGTGAAATTGTAAAAATTGGTAGAGCGATACATGATGATTTAGAAGAAAAAAGTCCAAATGCAGAGATAAAGATAGAAAATATAGCGGTAGACAAAATCACAAAAGAGTATGTTACAGAAACTAAAAAATCAGATGCTGATGTAGAAGCATCTAAATGGCAACTGATATATTATCTTTATGTATTAAAAAATAAAGGGATCATTAGAAAAGGTAAGTTAGAGTTTATAGAAAAGCATAAGGTGAAAAATAGACTAATAGTAGAGTTAGATGAAGAAACAGAAAAAGAACTAATAAAAATTATAAATGACATAGAAAATTTATGTCATGGAGATGTGATACCTCAAACTATCAACAAAGCATCATGCAAAAAATGTGCATATTACGATTATTGCTATATTTAAATAGGAGGTCATTATGGGAACTACGAGATATATTAGTAGAATGGGTGAGCTTACTAGAAAAGACAACTCTTTGTGTTTTAGAGCAAACGAAAAAAATAATTATATACCAGTTGAAAATATAAGAGAATTATTTTGTCTTAATGAAGTAAGTATAAACACAAAGCTTTTAGATTTTTTGGCGCAGAAAAACATAGTAATTCATTTCTTTAATTACTATGGAAATTATAGTGGGACTTTTTATCCGAGAGCAAAGTATTTAAGTGGAAAATTGTTGGTAAAGCAGTGCGAAAAGTATAATAATGACAGACTGAAAATAGCAAAAGCAATAGTAAGTGGGATAGGAAAGAATATATATGAAGTTTTGTATCATTACTACAAGCATAATAAAAAAGAAGTTAAAGAACATATAGACTGGATAAAGAGTGATTTTCAACAAAATCTAGATAAAGCAGATAATATAAAGAATATATTATCTGTGGAAGGTGAACTATGGATGAGGTTTTATGATTGTTTTAAATACTTTTTACCAGAAGATTTTGTTTTGAATAAGAGAGTAAAGAGACCACCGGACAACCCTATAAACGCATTAATATCATTTGGAAACACTTTATTATATAGTAAGACTATAACAGCAATATACTATACACATTTGGATCAACGCATAAGCTATTTGCATGAACCTTCTGAAGGTAGATTTTCTCTTAGCCTAGATATTAGTGAGGTTTTTAAGCCGATAATAGTTTTTAAAACAATATTCGAGTTAGTAAACAATAGAAGATTACAAGTAGATAAGCACTTTGACAAAAGAGTAAATTATTGTATTTTAAATGAAGAAGGAAGAAATATATTTATACAGGCATTTGAAAAAAGGCTAGATTCTGTTTTTATGCATACAAAGTTAAAAAGAAAAGTATCATATATAACTGCAGTTAAACTGGATTGTTATAAATTGATTAAATGTATCATGGAAGATAAGGAATTTGTGCCATTTTCTATAAAAGAGGGGATGTAATGAAAAAGAATATAAATTATAATTATGGATTTTTGTTTTATGATATAAATGAAAAGAGAGTCCAAAAAGTTTTTAAAATCTGCAAGAAATACCTCACTCACTATCAAAAATCTGTTTTTAGAGGGGAGATGACTCCATCTAAATTTATGAAAATAAAAAGTGAATTGAGTAAGGTAGTAGAAGATGATGATTTCATATGTATTATAAAACTTATGAATGATAGTGTTTTTGGGGAGGAGATCATTGGTAAGGATAAGAGTGACGACAATTTGATACTATAATTACCAGGTGCGTTTTTCTAGAAAGGCTATGTAAGTATTGAAATTTGGCTGTATATATGAGATTATATTATTATAATAGACTTTTTATTTTCACTTGGTAAAAATATTTTGAACTGTTGATATTTCAAGGAAACACAGAGTTTTTGATTTTAAAGAATGTTGGATAAACAGTAGATTAACCGTAACATAAGATGTTTTGAAATAATAGAGCTCCTGGACTAAGGGGTAAAAGTATGGCAGATTAACCGTAACATAAGATGTTTTGAAATGAATACGGTCTAGAGGATTTATTCCCGTTTTCTGTAAGATTAACCGTAACATAAGATGTTTTGAAATTTTT
>NZ_FODF01000001.1 GCF_900110295.1 Peptostreptococcus russellii | reverse complement strand
TAAGTGATGAAATAAAGGCAATTCTTGCAAAGGACAATGTAGAATTAAGACCTTACAATGATATATATGAAGATGTTAAGGAATTTGGAAAGGGAGACACAATACTTATAGACCCTAGAAGACTTAACTATGCCCTATATAACAACATCTCAAAGGATGTTAAGGTAGTGGAAGAAATGAACCCTACAGTTTTATTTAAGGCAATGAAGAATGAAGTAGAAATAGAAAACATAAATAAGGCTGAAGTTATGGACTCTATAACACATGCTAAATTTATGTATTGGTTAAAGAATGATGCCCTTAAGGAAGGTGCAACAGAAATGAGCGCAAGTGATAAGCTTGAATCATTGAGAAAAGAACATCCAAGTTACAAGTGGCAGTCTTTTGCTCCAATAAGCTCATATGGTGAACATGCAGCTATGTGTCACTATGAATCTTCTCCAGAAACAGATGTTAAGATTGAAGAAGGAAACTTCTACTTATCTGACACAGGAGCTGGATTTATGGAAGGCTCTACAGATATTACAAGAACATTTGCAATAGGTGAAGTTAGTGAAGAAAGAAAGAGACACTTTACACTTGTATTAAGATGTAATCTTGCATTAGCAAGAGCACAATATCTATATGGATGTAACGGAATGAATATAGATATACTTTGTAGACAGCCAATTTGGGAAGAAAACATAAACTTCAATCATGGTACAGGACATGGTGTAGGTTATTTAGGAAATATACATGAACCACCAACTGGTATCAGATGGCAGTATAGAGCTCATGAAGTATATCCTCTACAGGATGGTATGGTTATAACTAATGAACCAGGTATATACATTGAAGGTTCTCACGGTGTAAGATTAGAAAATGAATTTGTAGTAAGAAAGGGAGAAGCAAATGAGTATGGACAGTTTATGTACCATGAAACTATAACATTTGTTCCATTTGACCTTGATGCTATAATTCCAGAAATGCTTACAGAAAGAGATAAGAAGGATCTTAATGAATACCATGCAAAGGTATTCGAAGTAGTATCTCCAAATCTTAATGAAAAAGAAAGAGAATGGCTAAAGAAATACACTAGAGCAATATAAATAGAATGATTGTTTCATAATTCATAACGTTGACAGTAGTTTAGTGCTTAAGAAATATTTTATAAGTTTAACTATCTGTCAGCGTTATATTTTTAATGTCTAAAAAAATTATATATTAATAAGATGAATATAATAAAAAATAGTTAGTTCAATTAAGATCTATTGAAGAAGCGTCTAATAAATTAAAAGCTAATCCCGAAACAATCTATGACATAGATTCCATTTCAGCTAGAATAGAACTTTTGATACATTGTGGTAAAACTATTAGCATTGCAACTACAGAGTTAACTAATAAAATCCAAAAGGCACATATTGAAATTGGGCTTGAAATTACTAAAGCTGTTGCAAAAGCAATAAATCCGTTTGAATCAGTAGAAGGACTGAAGGAAGAAGAAAGTGTGCTAGATAGTTTGATTGAAAAGGTTTCAACATATCCAGATTTAACTGCTGATGACACAGCAACAATCTATTATAAATCTAAATTAGATAAAACTATTTGGAATACAAGAATTAACAGGGATAAGTATATATTAAATAAAAAATCCTTTGAAACATATAAGGAGTTAAATAAAGCTATAACAAAAGCTGTGGGAATTCAATTAAATCCAGCTTCAAAGTGTATTGATATAGATAATGCAATCACTAATTTGAATTTAGCATATGAAACTGCTTTATCAAGCAAATAAATTTAAGTTTTTTAAAATATTATAATACAATAAAATTTAATATAGATAAGTAAAATATTTTCTCAAAAATAAAAACCTCGAGTTAAACAATCATGAAAGGGCAAAGGATTAATTAATCTTTTGTCCTTTTAATTTAAGAACTATGTTTTTACAAAAAATGATTTTTGGAAGGTTTAAAAATGAAAAAGAATAAAGGTATACTAAATTTAATAATAAGTTTTACAAGTATTTCGATTGCAAGTTTTATAGGACTTAAGTTCCATCAATTTTAAATTCTTGATTTTATATGAAAATTATGTTAAATTTTATTATGGTGGTATTCTTGAAGAAACTGCACGTTTTGAAATATTAAAAGTAGGAGATTATTAAAATCTCAAAAAGTATAATTATTAGTATTGCACTCTATCAAGGAGGTGATAACTATGAATAAAGTAGGTATTATAGGTGCTGGAAAAGTTGGAACAAGTATTGGCAAATATTTATTTAGCAATACGAACAAAGCAACTCTATGTGGTTATTATAGCAAGAGTATGTCTAGTTCAGATTTTGCCTCAAACTTCACTAGATCAGCACAGTTTGAAAATTTAGAAGAACTTGTAAAAAAATGTGATATTCTAATAATTACAACTCCAGATGATATTATATATGAAGTCTGGGAAGAAATATCAAAATATAATATTCAAAATAAAATAGTGTGTCACTGTAGTGGCTCACTTTCGTCGGAAATTTTCTTCAACGCATCAGAGAAGGCAGTAAAATCATGTTCGATGCATCCACTAATGGCAGTAAGTGATATAAGAACTTCGTACGTTAAAATGAAAGATTCATATTTTACTTTAGAAGGTGATGAAGATGCCTTAAAGGTAATGACAGAATTAATTAGGGAGAAAGGAAATAAATACAAAATAATTAATTCCCAAAACAAAGTAAAATATCATGTGGCATCAGTTTTTATGAGTAATCTTGTAATAGGAATTGCTAGTATGGCGTTTGATCTTATGGATCAGTGTGGTTTTAGCGAAAAAGAATCAGTTGAAGCAATGAAGTTTCTTGCTTTAGAAAATATGGAAAAATTATTTGAATCAGACCTTGAAAGCTCATTGACTGGACCAATCGAAAGAAATGATTGTAAAACAGTTAGCAAACATTTAAAGTTATTGGAAGAATTATGGGATAATCAAAAATTAAATACTTTAAATAATGCTTATAGAATTCTTAGTCTTTGTATCACAGAGATTGCCGAAAAAAAACATCCTGATAGAGATTATTCAAGCATAAAATCTATACTAAAAAACAGGAAATAATCAATGTTTATATAGGAGGATAGGCTTTTGCCTAATATTAAAAATGAAGAATACTGTAATGACTTTTAAAAAAGCGAAAGAAAATGGAGAAAAACTAACTATGCTTACGGCATATGATTATTCTACAGCTAAAATAGTTGATGAGTGTGGAATAAATTCAATTCTAGTAGGTGATTCACTAGGAATGGTGATGCTAGGCTACGAAGATACGTTAAGTGTAACAATGGATGATATGATTCATCATACAGCCGCTGTAGCAAGAGGTGCAAAAAATGCTCTTATAATAGGAGACATGCCGTTTATGTCATATAGCACTGGTGTAAGAGATGCATTGTTAAATGCTGGAAGATTTATGAGTGAAGGTAGAGCAAATTGTGTAAAGTTAGAAGGTGGCAAGGAGTATTCACATATAATAAAAGCTATTACAGAAGCAAAAATTCCAGTTTGTGCACATATCGGTCTTACGCCACAAGCAATTAATTCTTTTGGTGGCTTCAAGGTACAGGGGAAAAATTTAGTTACAGCTAAAAAATTAGTAGAAGATGCTATTGCTGTTCAAGAAGCTGGAGCTTTTGCAGTTGTTTTGGAATGTGTCCCTCAACGACTAGCTAAAAGAATAAGTGAAATTCTGGAAATTCCTACAATAGGTATAGGAGCAGGCGTAGGGTGTGATGGTCAAGTTCTTGTAGTTAATGACATGCTTGGAATGTATGATGATTTTACACCGAAGTTTGTAAAAAAATTTTCTAATGTTGGAGAAATGATGAGAAATGGAATAAAAGAATATATAATCGATGTCGAAGGAAATCAATTCCCAGAAGAAAAGCATACCTTCAAAATTGATGATGATGTAATGAATGAAATAGATAGCTATATAGAAGAAATAACAAAATAGTTTTTATATAAACTAAGATAAGAAAGGTCGCAATTTATGGAAATAATAAAAGACATAAACACTATGAGAGAAGTTTCAAGAAATTTAAAAGGAAGAAAAACTATAGGTTTTGTACCAACTATGGGATGTCTTCATGAAGGGCATAAAAGTCTTATTTCTAGAGCAAGAAAAGATAATGAAATAGTAATTGTTAGTATTTTCGTAAATCCCACACAATTTGCTCCAGGAGAAGACTATGAGAACTACCCAAGAAATATAGAAAGAGATTCTAAAATATGCAAAGAAGAAGGCGTGGATTATGTATTTAATCCTAATCCAGAAGATATGTATCCAAATGGTTTTTCAACATACATGATTCCAGGAGAAAATATGACAAATATTATGTGTGGCATATCTAGACCGACACATTTTAGAGGTGTATGTACAGTCCTTACGAAACTTTTCAATATAATAGCTCCTGATAGAGCTTATTTTGGCGAGAAAGATATACAACAGCTTGCAATAGTGAAAAGAATGGTAAAAGATATGAATTTCGATATAGATATTAAAGGCTGTCCAATAGTTAGAGAAAATGATGGCTTGGCAAAAAGTTCTAGAAATAGATATCTTAACTATGAGGAAAGAGAAGCTGCAACTATCTTGAAAAAAAGCATCGATAAAGCACGAGATATAATTTCTTCAGGAGAAAAAGATACTAAAAAAATAGCTAATATAATCGTAGAAACTATCAAAAAAGAAGACCTTGCCAAAATAGATTATATAGAGATTCTAGATTTTGATACTTTTGAGCGAATTGAATTAATAGAAAATGACGTTATTATAGCTTTAGCTGTTTATATTGGTAAAACAAGGCTTATTGACAATTTTATTTTATTGAATTTTTAATTTTCGAAATATTACTGTTTAAGTATTTAAAACAGAAGGAATGTAATAATTAATTCTTATTACTTTTTATCACTTTCAAAATTTATGAAAAGATAGTAAGATATAGATATAGGAAGAAGGTGATTTTTTGAAGTACGATGATCAGATATACAGACCACCTAAGGAAGCGAGGTCTCTTTTGCTTCAAGTTACAAACGGTTGCACACATAATAAATGCAGATTTTGTGGTATGTATAGAAATGTAAGATTTGGTATAGAAAGTCTAGAGCAAATAGAGTCCGATATCATAGAGGCAAGTAGACATCCTTTTTATAGAAATTCTAAAAGAGTCTTTCTTCTAAATGGAAATCCATTTGTATTAAAAGCAGATAGATTGATAAAAATTGCTGAGTTAATACATAAGTATATACCAACGGTAGAAGTGATCTCTATGTACGCTTCTATAAAAGATATAGAGAGCAAAAGCGATGAAGAACTTAAAGCAATAAAAGAAGCAGGTATAAGTGATCTTTACATAGGAGTAGAAAGCGGAAATCAAAAGGCACTTGAATTTATTAATAAGGGAAATACTGTCGATGAAGCTGTAAGAGAGATGAAAAGATTAGATCAGTATGGATATTATTATTATGCCATGGTATTGACAGGATTGATGGGAGAAGGCGTTGAAAAGGCAATTGAAAACGGTAAAATGACAGGTGAAATGTTAAGTAAAGTAAATTGTAGAGCTATATTCCCTATGTCCGTAACCCTAGTTCCTGGAACTGAACTTTGGGAAATGACTCAAAGAGGTGAATACAAGGAAGCCACAGAATACGATAGACTTGTTGAACTTAAAGCTTTAGTGGAAAATCTTAATCCAGAAAGTACAGCTCTTCTTTCATCGGCACATAATTCAAATACAATGTTTATAAAGGGAATTTTGCCTAATGATAGAGAGAAAATGTTAAATAAAATAAACGAAATATTTGAAGAAAGTACAGCTGAAGAAATGCAAAGCTGGATAGATAGAAAAAGAATTATGCTTTAGAAAATCTAAAATTTTAATTAGTAAAAAATATTTTGAAGAATATGCTATAAAAATAGAGAAATACTAATTTTAATTGCTATAGATTCTCAATAGAAGCTATAAGTAACAAAATATAAAATAGTTATTTTGCTCTTTGTTTTTAGATTATAAACTTTAGCTATAACTTTTAATATTATTACTTATATGGTATAATTAACTAGTCGACAGATATATCGACCATATAAATGTAGCTGGTGCGTATTTTTGCATTAGGCAAATATGTGATTAAAATAAAACTATATGCAGAAAGGATAAATATTATGAAAGTAGAAGCAGCTAACACAGCATTAGAAGTATTAAGAGAGATAATATCAGAACAGGGAGAAGGAGTTCCTACTTCAATAAGAATGTACTTTGCAGGTGCAGCTTGTTCAGGACCATCTTTTGGTTTAGCTTTAGATGAAAAGAAGCCAAGTGATGTATCTTGCTTAGTGGAAGAATTAGAATTCGTTATGGATGAACAGGAATATGACCAGTTCGGAGATATGCTTATACAGGACATAGGTGGAGGATTTAGAGTAATACCAGAAAGCTTAAAAGACATGGAGAGCGGATGTAGTGGATGCTCTGGCTGTCACTAAATTAAACTTATTAGATTTTTAAAGACTTCGGTCATACTACCGACTTTCAATTAATGAAAGTCGGTTTTTTTATATTATTTATATACTTTTCTATAGAAAATCATAATGGCGTAAATAGTAGTCCTAAGATTAGCTGTAATATAATATTAAGTAAGTTGACAGTTTTTTTCTAAAAAGGTATACTTTTATTGAATGATAATAATTTTTAAAAAGGAGTTTTTTATGAGAAGAAGAAAAAGAAGGGGAGCTGATGAAAAGCTTCTTTCGTATGAAGATTATATAATAAATGGAATGATAGATCAGATGGTTCCCGAAAACGTAGAACAATGCGAGGAAGGAATATTTGATAATAGAATTCCCGTTAAAAATGATGTTTATAATAATATTATAGATAATTATAGAGGAAAGTGGAGTCAGTTTTTTGAAAACGACAATCCAATACATATAGAGTTGGGAACAGGCAGAGGAAAGTTTATCACTACTCTTGCTGCTGAAAATCCAAATATCAATTACATTGCTTTGGAAGTTAAAGAAGAAGTCTTAGTAAGGGCTGTTGAAAAAGCAGATAAGCAAAAATTAGATAATATAGCTTTTATTTGGGGAAATGTCGAGTTTCTTGAAATCTACTTTAATGACAGTGAATTATCTAGAATATATATCAACTTCTGTGATCCGTGGCCTAAAAAAAGATGTGCCAAAAGAAGGCTTACACACAGAAACTTTCTTGAACTTTATAGAAAAAAACTAAAAGATGAGGGTGACATTAACTTTAAAACGGACAATAAAGGTCTATTTGAATTTAGTCTAAATGAATTTTCAGAAAATGATTGGGTTCTGAAAAATGTTACTTTAGACCTAGTAGAAAGTGATTTTAAAGGTAATGTGACAACAGAATATGAAGAAAAATTTATGAATTTGGGAATGCCTATATATAGATTGGAAGCAGTTGATATTAGAGAAAAATAATTGGGGGACTAAAAAGTGATAGTAGAATATATAAAAACATCAATAATTTATACTACCTTTTTTATGATACTATTATTGACATTTGGAGCTATGTTTAGTTTTGTAGAAAAAAAAAATTCATCTTCTATATATGCAAGTTTTGGTTTTAATGGACTGCTTGTAACTGGATTAGTAGGAACAATAGTGCACGAATTTAGTCATATGGTGTTTTGTCTTATTTTTAGGCATAGAATAACAGAGTTTTCTCTATTTCGTCCATTTAAAAGCAGATATGATGGAATCATGGGATATGTAAACCATAGTTGTAATATAAATAGCAAATATCAAAGAGCGGGGAATTTCTTTATAGGAGTTGCACCAATTATATTTGGAACAATATTTATAATACTATGTATGTGGATTCTTCTCCCAAATGAATTTAATAGCATAAAGAAAACCTTCAATATTAATATGAGCTATATGAATAATATAAACTATGTAAAAGATACTATAAATATATATATAAGTATTGTATTAGCCATAATACAAAGTTTAAATCCTTTTAGGAGTCATAATTTTTTATCTTATATTATATTTATCTATCTTATGTATTCAGTTACTACTCACATGGATCTTAGCAAGGAAGATTTGTCAAATAGCACTTTTGGATTAGTAGTATTTGTTATCTTTATATTTTTAATAAATCTTATATTCTGTGTATTAGGTCTTAAATATCAGGTGATTCTACTGAAGTTGTTTATAAGTTCAATATCTTTTCTAACAGTTGGCTTGCTATTTGCTATTTTTACCCTTGTGATATCGAAAATAATGGAATTTTTTATACTATGATTTTAAAATATAAAGAGTGGGATTCTCACTCTTTATATTTATTTTATAGCTAATAAATATAGCAGTTTTCTATATATTGTAACATATAAATTAAAAGTGTCTATTATAGCTATTGAAAAATACAATATAATAAAAAACTCATATTTTTAGTAAATTTTAACCTAATTGAATTTATTTTTTTAAATAAAATAAAAAGTTTATTTTTTACTATAAATAAGTAAATAATCAATTTATAAGATAAATTTTAAAAAATAAAAAATATCTTAAATATACTTTTCTTTACTTTAAATAATGCGTCTTTAATGTTATTTAAGTTATTTCGCTTGTTATTTCCAACTTTAATATAATGAAACGATATAGATATTTAGAATATATGGGTAGAATATATATTGATTTTATCAATTTGAAAAAATAAATATTATAATATAATATAAATATTGAGATTGCGCAATTTATTATAATAAAATATCTAAAGGGGGAAAATAATGCATAAAAGAGTAAAAAAGTTATTATCAATATCTTTAGCATTTACTATCTTTACTAGTAATTTAGCTATTGATTTTTCAAATGCTTTAGAGACAGAATGCAATAGCGGACAGTGCAGTTTGCTTTCTGAAAAATCTTTTGAAAATTCAGAAGATAAAAATAATATTAGAATAAAAGTAGTAGATAAAGTTGGGAGTCCTGTTAAGAATGCCATATTCACTTTAAAGGATGAAATGACAGCTAGTACTAAAGACTATAAAACAGACAGTGAAGGAATTTGTATATTAAGTGTAGATGAACTGAAAAATAGCGATTATATTATAGAATTATCAGATCCACAATATTCTAATTTCGTTGATAAAACGGTAGGCTCAAACAAAAGAGAATATAAAATAAAAAAGTTTGAAAACAATATTACTTTTGATGAAAAGGATTTTGATGGTGAAGTAAAGACTATACATTTAAATACAGTTGTTGAAAGCGAAGATTCTTTTAAAGAAGTAGATAACGAAAATATTAGATTGAAAATAACAGATAATAATGGTAATACAATATCAGGTGTTAAATATTTAATGAAGGCATTTGATGAAAATAAACCTTTAAATATTCCTACATCTGATAAAAACGGCTTGATAATAATACCAATTGCAGATTTAGAAGCGAAACCATATGAATTAAAAATAGATGATTCAGTAGCTAAGAAATATAATATTGTAGAGGGAAAAGGTAGATATATTGTTTCTAATAACTCTACACCAATTGTAATTGCTAGTAAGCAATATGATGGAAAAGTTATAAATATAAAGCTTGAAGAAAAAGGAAATATTGTTCCCGATGAAGTAACAAATTCTGATGAAGGAGAAATAAAGCCTGAAATCCCTGGTGAAACGAATCCCAAAGAAAAAGGTGATTTAACTAATTTAAAAATTAAGGTTTTAGATAAGAATAAAAAGCCTGTAAAAGGTGCAAAAATAGAACTTATTGATAAAGTGGTTTCTACTGTAGTAGGGACATATATTAGTGATGAAGCTGGAATTGTAAATATTCCAAATCCGAAGTTTATAGGAACATATGCTATTTCTCTAGATTCAGAGAATAATTATGAAAGTAGCATACCGAATAAGAATTCATTCACCTGTATATATAATCAAAACGAATGGAAAACAGTAGATGGAAAAGACTATAATGGTAAAGAATTTGTTGTAGAAGTTAAGGAAAAAACTTCTAAGCCAACATCAATAGAAGATGATATAAAATCAGAAGAAAAATTTGATAAAGTAAGAGTTAAAGTTATAGATCAGAAAGGTAAACCAATAGAAGGAATCGGATTTAAGCTACTTGATTTACAAAATGGTGGAAATTCAGTTGCAAGTTATGAAACCGATAAGTATGGGTATATGACAGTTACAAAGCCTATATATGAAGGTTCTTATAAACTTGACCTAAGTAACCGTAGAAACTATGATCCGAAAATACCAAATAAATTTAACTATTCACTTCAATGTGATAACGAAAGCTGGATAAAGGTTGAAGACAAAGAGTTTAATGGTTCTGAACTACTAGTTGAATTAATAGAAAATGATTCAGTAATTACTCCAGAAATTCCATCAGAACCGGTAGATCCAGGGCTTCCCGAAAATCCCAATATACCAGAAGTTCCAGATACACCAGAAAATAAGCTTGAAAAAATAAATGTAAAGTTTGTTGATGAAAATAATGCTCCAATTATGGGCGCAAAAATTGATTATATAGATGTAAACAATAATGATAAAGTTATTGAAACTCTAGTTACAGATACGGAAGGTAACTGCAAGGTTGGAAAACCGACACAAGCAGGTGAATTCGCACTATCTGTTAAAAAACCATATAGAGATTTTATGTTTATGAATGGAAGTGGAAGTGAATACGAACTTACAAGCAATGAGGGAACTCAGTGGGATAAAATCGATGGTATTAAGTATGAAGGAAAAGATATTGTAATAAAGGTAAAAGATGTAGATGCACCAGAAGCTAGAAAAGATACAATCTTATTAAGAGTAGTTGATGAGAATGGATATCCTATAAATGATAGTGTTTTTTCTGTTACTGATATGGATTCTTTTTCACCATTAAAAAATACATATAAAGCTGATGAAAACGGTATTGTGGCTATAAAAGTTCAAAGAAAAGAACTAAAAAATGCAGCTATATTACTTGAAAAATCTTTTAAAAAATATAAGTTAGATAATCCAATACCATTTACAGTTGACAGTACAGAGATAAAAACTTTAAATAAAAAGGAATTCGATGGTAAGCCAATTACAGTTGAATTGAAGAAGAACATATGGAAGACAGAACTTAATCCAATATATGTAGAAATGCCAGATGATAATACAATAGAGGCTACATTTAAGGAGAATTTAGAATTTCTAGAAAAAGATCCTAAAAAGATAAAAGAATTGATATATGTAAAAGAGTTTGTTTGGAATGCAAGTGATGAACAAGGAAATATTTTTTTAGGAGAAAATGATAAAATATCAGTTAAAGATAATAAGTTGATAATAAACTTTGAAAAACCTAAAAAAATAAAAACAAGTGCCAAGCTTATAATTAAGGAAGGTTCATTAATTACTGATAACGGAGGCATTGTAAGAGATCTTCAATGGGCAATATCTACAAGTTCAAGAATTTATGAAACAAAATATGACAATAATCTTTATGATTATAAAGGTGGAGAAGCTGTTGTACGTATAAAAGGTAACAGAATGGGAGTTCTCAAAGAAGGAGATTTGAATGTTTCTATAAATATAGGTGGAACAACTAAATCTATTGATATTCCTGTTAAAATTGAGTATGGAGTAGAACCTATTGTAAGATTTACTTTACCAGAGAATAAAACAGATAAAACAATAACATATGTGTTCAGTGCATCAGTTAAAGGACAAGCTGATTATACCAATATGGTAAGTTATGGAGAGATGACAGCAGCATCAGTTCTTCCAAAAGGAAAAAATAAAGACGAACAAACTTTAGGTGCAATTAGAGCTAGTGCAAATGATTATAAAGGTAATAATGAAAATAATACAGATATTACAGTATTTGTAAAGCCTGGTGAAGGTGGATTGAAAGCAATGCTTCATCTATATGGAACAAACTTAAATTCTAAGATAACAGAAGTAAGAGCTATAGATGAAAATGGTGTTATATTCCCAGTTAACCATGTTTCTACGTGAGAGGGAACAGTGCGATTCAGTGCAATCGCTTATACTAACCATAATGGTGTAATGGGAGATGGAAATACTCAAACAATAGAAATATTACCTCCTGGAAGAATCGGTCCAAATAAAAGATATAAAATTCAAGTAGCAATAGATGGTAAAAACTTTGTTGATACACCTTATGTATATATGACATTAGAAACTGAAATGGTAAAAGAACTACATGATTATCATAATTATACTAAAGATGATGTTAAATTAGCCAAAGTAAAATATATTGATAAAGATACTAAAAAAGAAATAGCAAAAACTGAAGAAATTAAGTGTTATTCATATTTTAAGACTTTGGAACTTCTTTCTGAAGCAAAAGATATTTCTGGGTACAAGCTTGTTAAGAAACCTGACATGGAAAAAACATATGAAGAGCAACCGATTGTATATTATGAATATGAAAAAGTTTCTAAAGAAGCTATTTTAGATGCAGAAATAAAAAATGCAGTAGCAACAGAAGATGAAAAGGTAAATGTAGCAGATATAGTAGTACCTAACCTAGAGGGTTCTAAGATAATTTGCGACGAAGTAAATGGACTTAAGATAGATGAAAATGGTTCATTAGTAGGTATGCCAAAGGATATAGTATTTGAACCAGGAAAGAATAAATCAACGATTAAATTAAATGTAACAGTAAAGAATGGTGATAAAACTATATCTAAGGAAGTTACTATAACTGTAACTAAGAAAGAAGATGCGAGCATAAGTAGACCATCAAGTTCTTCAAGAAGAAAGAAGAAATATGAAAATTCTACCGTTGTAACTGAAAATGAATACAAGATAGATGACATAATAATTTCTTCAGATATAGACAGTACAAGAAATCTAGTACGATTAGCAGGAAAAGACAGAACTGAAACTTCAGTAAAAGTAAGTAAGTCTATTTATCCAAAAGGGGCAGATATAGTTGTAATATCTAATAAAGATAAATCAAGTGACTCAATATCGGCTACTCCATATGCTAATTTATTAAAGGCTCCAATACTTTACTCTAATACATCTGATGTACCAGACAGTATAGTAAATGAAATAAAAAGGTTAAAAGCAAATAAAATAGTAATCGTTGGTGGAGAACAGTCTATAACTAAGTCTCAGGAAAAACAGTTGAAAGCAATGGGAATTAAAATAGACAGGATCAACGGCAAAGACAGATATGAAACTTCTTCAATGATAGCAGATAGAATGATGAAGTTATTAGGAACTTCAGATAACATTGTAATAGCAAATGGAGATAGTCAGGTGGATGCTGTATCAATAGCTCCAATAGCTATAAGACAAACTTCTCCAATACTGTTGACAAATGGAAATAACCTTTCAGAAGGAACAGACAAGATAATTTCTAGTAGCAAAAATGTAATACTGGCAGGTGGATCTCAGTCAATATCTGATAATCTTGAAAAGTTTGTACGTTCTAAACCATCAAAGAATGTAGAAAGAATTTCAGGAAAAGATAGATATGAAACTGCAGTAGAAATTGCTAGAACGTTCTCAGGTAACTCTGATATATGTATATATGCAAATGGAACAAAGATAGAAGACGCATTGATTTCAGCTCAATTAAGCGGTTACAAGAATGCTCCGATTATTCTTGTAAACGATAAGAACATATCAGAAAGCACAAAGGATTATTTGAAAAACAACAAAATAAAGAAAAACATCTTTGTTGGTGGCGAAAATTCTATAAGCGACGAAACAGTAAAGACTGTTCACGGTTTAGTTAAAGATAATAAGTAAAATCATAAAGTAACATATAAAATGCTCTTTGCCAGTTATTCGGTGGAGAGCATTTTTAATAATAGAATCGAAGAAAATAATTGAAAAATAAATATAAAATCTATTTTAGAATGCTTTACACCCATTTTAATAAATTGAAGGTGTATTACTACTATAGCGAAGCTTAAAATCGATTTTAGAAGGTCGTAAAATATCGATTTTTATCAAAAATAGCAAAAAATGGAAGTCATATTTTTATTACATAGCTAGAAATAATAGCTGATAGGTTTTTGTAAATTAATTTTTTTGCAACGTATTTTAAGCAAATATTGAGTTTTTGATAATAAATAGAATAGAGAAGTTAGAAGTGTTCTTCATTAGATGCAAACTATATATAGCTATGTGATATAGTATTCTCAATTAGAATGATATATTCTCAATTAAATAATAATTAATAAAAACAAGGGAAAAGATTTAAACATTTGCCATCTATGGAAATACAACTTGATGTATAAACATAAAGAATATTAATCTATATGAAATTATAATAATATATATACGGGCTTGTAACTCTATGTGTACTTATAAGTACGTAAACTTTAGAATGAAAGAAAATATAAATTATATTTTCTATAGGAATTTTAAGAAAAAATTATAATTTTTATAAAAACATACATAAAAAAAGCCATTTTTTATGATAAAAGTCATACGTTGTTGAAATAGTAGTTGAGACATAACTATTCTTTAAATGTATATTTAGGGAATAGTTGATATGTGAAATATGTAAATAGCTGATTTTATGCTAAAAATTGCTATTTTTTACTAATTCCTATAATTTGTCATTTTATAGCTTTTTTATGTGTGTTTACTTCTTTCTTCTTGTATATATTTTTAATCTTCTTCTTATTCCCTAATAATCTTATAGTGGCTGCCTTCATATATCTATTATCTATCAAAATTTCTTTATTATATAGATAGCTTGAAATTTTTATAGTATATAGATATTTATATTTTTTGAAATGAAATTCTATTTATTGCCATTATATGCTGATTTCTTATTTATAGATATTAACCTACTAAAATATATTTTATTCACTTATTTTATTTATACAAATCACATACTATTATTTTGGTAATCTAAATTAATATTCTTTTATTATATTTTTACTATAGACTGTATTTATTTACAAACAGCTATGACTATTTAATATGATTGACTTATAATATCTATATTACTAGAAAAATGAATAAATATCCTTAAAAATCTATTTTATAAAGTTAGAATACGTATTTAATCTATTTTTTTTATCAAAAAAAATCCTATATATTTAAAAAAATCATCTTATAAACAGTTGATTTTAATATATTCCCTATTTTATTTTTATTATCAAAGTTATTTATTAAATATACTATCTTGCATATCGTTTTATGATATAATAGTTATACTAAGTACAAAGAAATAAATTGTACTAGAAGGAGGATTTTAATGGCAATAAAAATAGTAGTTGATTCGGCTTCAGATATTTCATATGAAGAAGCTGAAAAAATGGGATTGGTATTTTTACCACTTACAGTTACATTTGGAGATGAAGAATATAAAGACACTATAGATATATCACATGATGAATTTTATGATAGGTTGGAAAATGGACCTATTTTACCTAAAACAAGTCAGGTAACTCCATTTCAATATGAACAAGCTTTTGAGAAAATTGTAGAAAATGGAGATATTGCAATTGCTATAACAATTGCGTCTAGCTTCTCAGGTACTTATTCAAGTGCTTCCATTGCAGCTGATAGATTTGATGACGGTAAGGTATATGTAGTAGATAGCTTCTCTGGATCTGTTGGGGAGAGAATTTTAATTGAGTATGCTCTAGAACTTTTGAAAACTGAAACAAATCCAGAAAAAATAGTTTCTGAACTAAACCGAGTTAAAGAAAAAATAGTAGTTCTATTTTTATTAGATACTCTTGAATATTTACAAAAAGGTGGTCGAATTTCAAAGATGACTTCTATAGCTGGTGCTCTACTTTCTGTAAAGCCAATACTTACTGTAGAAAACAAAAATCTTGTCCTTGCTGGAAAAGCTAGAGGTTTTAAAAAGGGAAATAATCTTTTAAGAGAAATAGCAATCGATAAGGGTGAATTTGATGGAGATAAGCCTTTTGCAGTATGCTATTCTGGAAAAAGTCGAGAATTATTAGATAAATATTTGGAAAAGTATGAAGAAATATTTGAAACTAAGCTAGATTTTATACCTGTATATCAGATTGGTAGCTCAATAGGTACTCATGCAGGTCCTAATGCAGTAGGACTAGCCTTTTTCGTAAAATAATAGATTTAAATTATAGTGTAGAAGATATCTATGATAAGCAGCAAAAAGGCAGTATAGATTAAATACTGCCTTTTTATATTACAACATAACTATTCCTTAAACAAAAAGTTTTCGGAAGTCTTTACTTTTTCAACTTTGAATAACCTGTTGCATAGTCTATAGATACTCTTGGCTGTACATTATAACAAAATACATTGAACTTGAGTCTATTATCTTCTATACTTCTAGCTTCCATTAAAACACCTCTGGCAACTTTCTCATCACCAATGAATATAGGACTAACTCTATACTTAACATGATTTTTTGTCGACTTTACATACTCTGCAACTTTATTTTCATATGGTAACATTCCATCAACATTCATATACCTAGTTCCAGTCATAAGATTTCGCCAATCATCGTTATCTCCAGCAATCTGATATCCAATAAGATGACATCTGTTATATAAATACTGACCATCAACAAAATCATATTTCTTTTGCTTCCAACCTGTAGGTTTAACATGGCTAATATCCCCTCTTTTTTCTTTTGGAAGATATTCTGGACCTGTTACAAGCTCGCAAGTTCCTACTCTATTGAGATTGTCTAAGTCTGAATACTTCTTATACACTGCTGTGCTAGTAGGTTTGGGGAAGAATGGTGTATTGTTATTAACTACTACACTTGCCTTGCCTGAATAAGTAGGAACATCTCTATTATAATCAAAGCTTGTATTTTGTCCTACTTGATTTTCATCATTATTATTTTCATCATTATTATTTCCATCATTATTTTTGTATTGATTCTTGTCTTGTGAGGATTTATCTTCACTTTCTTTACTATTATTGTCCTTATCGGCTCTTGTTTCATATTGAGTATTCTGACTTGTTTCTAACTTATGATTATTATTTGTATCTGAATCAATGAACTTAGATCCTATAATAAGTAACAAGGCAAGCAGAATAGAAGCAATTGAAATCTTAGGTGCTTGTTTACGTTTTTTACCCATATATATACCTCTTCTTTCTTTATAATATATGTTATTATATCATATATTTAAAAATAGTTCCCGAACATATGCTCTTTTTTATTTATTCGTCAATTGTCAATTTACTTATTTATAAAAAGATTTCATTTCATTTTCAACTTATTCAACTTACAAATAAATATTTTAAAATAGCGCTACCTAGTAACTATTATTTAAAGATTAAAACACATGGCTTTACATCTTCAAAACCGTTAAAGGTAACGCTTTTTATTAGATAAATTTAATTGATACAATCTCTGGTCTGCAGTTTATTCTAACCTTTACTGCTGATCCTCCTAAACCTTTGCTTACAAACATTTTTGTATTATCCTTTGTATATTCTCCAAAGCTATACTTAGGAAAGAACTTTCTATCAGGAGACAATAGTCCACCTATTTTAGGAAGTCGAATAATACCTCCATGAACATGTCCAGAAAATACATAATCTACACCCCATTTTGCATATTCCTCAAAATAAAGTGGATTATGGGCAAGAAGCATGTTACATTCATCCTTATTAAGATTTCCTAGTTTATTCTTTATATAATCGTAGTCAACCTTTTTAGCATTTCTATTACTGAAAAGATATCTATATGTATCAAAAGGAAGAACTAATCCATATAAATTAAAGTATCTATACTTTTTCTGTTTCTTATGCTTCTTTTGAACTCCTTCTTCACTAGAAATTTCCTCTGTAATGGTACTTTCTTCATCAATATCCAACTTATCTTCAGGTTTTATAGAAAACCTTCTTACTAGGTTAAAATTGGTATCAAGAACAAGTTTTTGATTATTTACCCTAACAATATTCAACTCTTTTATCTTTTCAAAATATTCAAGGTAATTATCTCTATACTTTTTTAAAAGTGCTTTATGTTCATGATTCCCTGTAATATAGTAAACCTTATACTTTTCTGAAAGATGTTTTAAAAGTTGGTATACTGGTTCATAATTTTTTTTATCAGATTCAATCATATCTCCAGTTACAAATATTACATCTGGTTTTTCCTTGTCAATATACTGAATAAGCTTGTCATTATTTTTACCAAATGACTTTCCATGAAGATCGCTTATTTGTATAATTTTTTTACCTATAAATTTATTTACCAACTTATCAGATTTTATATAGAATTTAGTAACTTCTAAGTTATTTACTTCTATAAATAAGTAGGCTACTATTGCCACTATCAGCATTATTGTTGACACTAAATACAAGCTTACATCACTCCTATCGCTTTTTCTAAAGCCTTAATTGATTCTTCTGAGCTTGCCCAATTAGTACAGAATCTCAGAGCTGCTCTGTTTTCATCTAGTTTTTTTTCTACATTAAATGAAATTCCTTGGCTTTCAATAAAATCTTTTTGTTGATTTGTAAGTATCGGGAATTGCTGATTTGTATAGGAATCAACAATAAATTCAATCCCTTTCTTTTTAAAAGCCTCTTTAATTCTCATTGCATAGGGGTAGGATTTTCTTGCCTTTTCAATATAATTGTTATCTGTAAATAGAACATCAAACTGTATACCGATTATTCTTCCCTTTGCTATAACAGCTCCATTATGCTTAGTTATACAATGAAAATCTTTATTGTATTTATCATTAGTAAAGCAGATTGCTTCTCCAAATAAAGCTCCACACTTAGTTCCACCGATATAAAAAATATCAGTATACTTAGCAAGATCCTCCATTGTAATATCATTTTCTTCTGAAACAAGGGCATATGCCAATCTTGCTCCATCTAAAAAAAGAGGTATTTCAAACTTATCACAGATAGACTTAATCTTTATAAGTTCATCTTTTGAATAGAGAGCTCCTCTCTCGGTTGGATGAGATATATATACAGCACCTGGCTGAACCTTATGCCAATCAAGTGGATTGAAGAAGTCATCTAAATAACTCTCTAAAGTTTCTGGAAGAAGTTTTGATTCTTCATCAGCCTTTACATCTCCATTGGATAAAGCTATAACCTTATGACCTCTACCTTCTATTGCGCCTACCTCATGAACATTAATATGACCTAAAACTGGTGAAATGACACCTTGGTGAGGTCTAAGTATCGCATCAAGTACAGTCATATTTGCCTGTGTTCCGCCTACAAGAAAATGAACATCAACATCTTTATTGCAATAATCTTGTATTTTTTTTGCTGCTGACTTACAATAATCATCTACTCTATATCCAGCTGTCTGCTCATAGTTTGTAGCAACTAACTTTTCAAGTATTTCATCAATACAACCTTCTGCGTAATCGTTCTCAAATCTAATCATGGCTCCTCCTCATAGTATTAATCAATTTGACTTACAATGTCTATTATACAATAAATTTTAAAACTTTTCTTTAAATTTGGAAAAAATTACTTTTAAATCTTTACAATAAAATAAGAAAATACACTATCTGATAAAAATTTGGTATAATGTATTTATGAAGATTTTTTATAAATAAAAGAAGGAGGCATAATTTTGGCGATAAAAGTTAATAATAAATCATCAAAACCTGATAACATAGTTATCAGAGATAATAGTGTTATTGAAGATTGCGAAAAAATAGAATCAGAGCTTCCTAGCTTTATGAGAGATTACTTTGTATATCTTAGGGGCTCTGTGGCATCTACTACAAGAAGAGCTTATCTTCAGGATATAAAGTTCTTCTGTAACTATATAGTAGGAACAGATTTGTTTACAAGTGCTGAAAATATAAAGGATATTACTCTTGAAGAATTTAGTGAAATAGGATCAAGAGATATTAATTTATTTCTTGGAGACTATTGCAATAGATATTATAAAGAAATAAACAATGAAAGAGTACTATATGAAAATAACAATAAGGCTCTTGCTAGGAAAAAATCCTCTATATCCACTCTATTTAAATTTCTATTTAGAAACGGTCAACTTAAAGAGGATATAACAGGTGGTTTTAACCCTATCAAGCTTCCTAAACCCCAACCAGATGCTATAAAGCGTATGGATATAGATGAGGTTGCTATAATGCTCGATGCAGTAGAAAATGGTAGTGGACTTACAGACAAGGAAAAGGAATATTGGATGAAAACCAAGCTTAGAGATAGAGCTATATTGGTGCTTTTCGTAACATATGGTCTTAGATTAAATGAGTTAAGGGAACTTAATATTTCTTCATTTAACTTTTCAAGAGGAGAATTTGTTATATTTAGAAAGCGTGGTAAAGAAGTACTAATGCCTATTAATGATGCCTGCGAAAAAGTAGTTAAAGAATACATAGAACTTGAAAGACCAAAAAATGAATTAGTCGCTGAAGAATATCATGATGCTTTATTTTTATCTCTTCAGAAAAAAAGAATGACTGCAAAATCTATAAGACTTTTGGTAAAAAAATACACTTCTATAGGAATGAAAACAGAAAGAAGTAGAGGTTACAGTCCACACAAGCTAAGAGCAACGGCAGCAACGTCTCTTATACAAACGGGCTTTTCAATATATGATGTTCAAAATTTGCTAGATCACGATAATGTAACTACTACACAGCTTTATGCTGCTCATAGAAAAAATGTTAAAAGAGATATTGTTAAAAATTTCGATTGGCTTGATGAAGACAGTGTTCTAGGTGAAAAAAGAGATGACTAAATCTCTTATAAACTTCTAAAAGAAATGAACAACAAGATATAAAAATTAGTAAACAAACAAATTTAAAAATCAGGAGCTTTAATGCCCCTGATTTTTACTTTAATCTATTTTTTCAACATAAATATATGTTCCATTTAATTCTGATACCTTTACGTTATTACCAAGGATTAGTTTGTCTTTAGAATAAACATTTACATTCTGTGAATTTAAATCCATAATATATTTTCCCTTACCACAGTCTTTTACAATCTTTCCAGTTCTGTTCATATATTTGTTAATCATTTTCTGTCTATTATTTCGCCCAAGCTCTCTTGCAATAATTATTAATATATCTATAGCTATAACACTTAGAATCAAACCAAATTTAAAAGATAAAAGAACTATAACAACAGCAGCTGCAACAAAGCTATTCATTACACCTAAAGTTAAAGTCTTACCTGTTACAAAGGGATCCTCACTCTTACTTTCAAAATAAGATATAATTACTACAATAATGGCACCTAAAAATCCAATATAGGAAAAGATAGAAACTTCAGAAGTAGCTAGAAAGTATCTTTTTAAAAATATAAAAATAAGTGCAGATGTTACTGTCGTGATTAAAATTGAAATAAAATCCTTTTTTCTTAGATAACTTAATTTTTCTTTTCTACTTTTCATTTGAAGCACTCCTCTCATAAGAAATAAAAATATTGTCTGTGTTTATCCTTTATCTTATTATATATCTTGAAAAATATTTTTTCAATTTTTATAAAATAACTATACGATATTAAAGTTCTTAATTTTATTTGCTATAAAACTGCGGAAAAAGCCTAATTAGTATTTTCTTGAACATATGTTCACTGTATGGTATAATATTAATAACTTATATCATAAAGGAGATATTTATGTACGAAGACTTGAAGGAAAAAGATATTGCCGTTCTTGATTATATAAAAGAACATTGTGGTGCGAAGGGATATCCACCTTCAGTAAGAGAGATTTGTAAAAAGGCGGATATAAAATCTACTTCTACTGTTTTTGCAGTTCTTAAAAGACTTGAAAAACTTGAATATATAAGAAAAGATCCTACAAAGCCTAGAGCTATTGAAATACTAGATAAGAGTATAGAAAACAATGATGCAATAGGTCTTAATGCGGAGATTCTAAACCTTCCTTTATTAGGGCAAATAGCAGCTGGAGAACCAATTTTAGCTGCACAAAATATCGATGAATATGTACCGCTTCCAGCTTCACATATTCAAGGTAAAAATTGTTTTCTTCTAAAGGTAAAGGGCGATAGTATGATTGAGGCAGGAATCTTTGAAAGGGACTATATAGTAGTAGATGCTTCTCAGACAACTCCTTCACAGGGGAAAATTGTTGCTGCTTTAATAAATGGAGATGATGCAACAGTTAAGAGATTTTATAAAAAAGACGGTAAAATAATTTTAAAACCAGAGAACTCTTTATATAGCGATATGGTATTTGAAGCTAATGAAGTAGAAA
This sequence comes from Peptostreptococcus russellii, assembly GCF_900110295.1. Lineage (GTDB taxonomy): Bacteria > Bacillota > Clostridia > Peptostreptococcales > Peptostreptococcaceae > Peptostreptococcus > Peptostreptococcus russellii_A. The sequence goes on along the minus strand of NZ_FODF01000001.1, from coordinate 320,199 downwards.
TACTTGGAACAGTTACTGGTTTATTTAGAACGTTTTAGAATTAACTGTCTTAATTAGTTACTATCTTTTGGATTAATTCTAGAAATAATTTTAGGTATGTTTATCTAATAAAGTAAAGAGCTAGGTCACTATTTATATGGACTTAGCTCTTTTATTTATAACAAAATATTAAATTTTAGTCTTCTCTAGCTTATACCGTATAGCAACAATTTAGTTCAAATCAGAAATTCCAGTTTCATCTGGCAGTGGGAAATCAAGTAGTATATGAGAGTTGAGATTTTCTCTATGCATATCTATTGCATAAACCTTAAGATTATCATATGTCTTGAAATAATAAATCCCCTTAGAAGCATCGATACAACATGAGTACGATGTTATATCATATAAATTACTTTCCGTAATCACACTTCCTCTTATCATTGACACTTGATCTAAAATTTTAAATACCTCTGTTACGGCTCTCTTACTTGGAGAGTTAAGTGATACATACTTATTATATACAGTTCTAACAAATCTAGACATAGGAGATGAATCACCAGGTAAACCTACTGCTCCCATACCCTGACCATAAGAATTAGGTACTATCTTATCTGAGTAGCAAGATTTAGGATTTCTAGGACTAAGATTCATATAATTTTCCAAATTAACCCTATGTGCAGGAAATGATGGATTATTAGTAAGAACACCTATGTCATTATCATAGATATGTAATCCTTGTTCGTCTTGCTCTATAACAATACAATCCTTGCTGTCTGCAAGTACAAAATGTAAAGGAGCAAGTGGCATATCATCTCTAAACCTAATATCGATTATATTGATATTTTCTACTGTGCTTCTAGCTTCTTCAACAGTTTTAAACTTTGTAAGTATATATGGAATCAGTTCATATGGAGCTAAATTCACCTTATTGTCTTTGGCTTCAAAATACTTTGCGCTTTTAGGAAAGTTAAGACTTGCCATACAAAGACCATACTCATTTACAGCCTCTGCATATAGCGGAAAATTATCAGTAATATTAGCCATCCCCATTATTGCGTAAGAAGATAAGCTTTTCTTTTGCATTTTCCACTTCCAAGGATACTTTCTTGGAGATATAACAACTCTTTCTCCGAAGCTATACTCTATATCCATATTTCTTCCAACAAAAAAATCATCTTTCTTATAGGTAAAAAATGTACACATATATATTACCTCACCTTCTTCAATATTCTTTTATTTTAAAACAATATAGCATATAAATCTATATTTTTCCTTAAAAGCAAATTTTGGACATCTGTAACTCGCTTTATTTTACAGATAAAAAAGCCGCTATTAGACATATCTTATTTTTACAATAGCTTAAGTTTATATTTTTATAATTTTTACAATAAAAAAGAGACTACCAATATATAAGTAGTCTCTTGTGAACTCATTACTAATATGTAAACAGAGAATAATAGCTTGCTATTAAATCGGTAACCTGTGTATCAATATCTTCGACTCTTATATCTCCATTTAGTCTTTTGAATTTATACATGAACTGATCTTTTAACTCGGTTCCAAATCCATATTGAGATTGGTAAGCTTCTATAGTATTCAAATCTCGTCTAATTTCTGGATCAAGATTAACGATTAAATTATTGTAATCTATTTTATCGTTTGTTCTAAGTGTAGATATTACATATTCAAGAGCTGAAAGGTAACCCGAGTATTTGAACTTAGGATCAGTATTGTTTATACATGCTAAATAAGCATAAAAACAAGCCTCATCTTCTCTAGCAACACCTCTTTGATAAGCCATATATTTTGAAACGATAAACGGAAGATACTCACTGGGTACATTTTTATTTATACTTATCTCATTTGTTAGGTCATAATGTCTTCCATCAAGCCCAAAAAAGTTAAATACTGGAGACTTTATAGAGGCTTTAGCGTTACCGTAGTTACCTTCAAGAGTAGGAAACATATCGGAAATCATTCTATAGCCTTCATCCGCTTGCTCTGATACAAGATTCAAATTATTAGTAGAATACTTTGTCTCTGAATCAAGTGCCAATTTTCTCGTTTCTTTTGCTTTATCTACCAAAAAATTATAAACTTCGACTCTTTTTGCGTTATCAATATCCACCTTTATGTTAGTAGCATACTTGCTGTTATACTTGTCTATAAGCACCTTTTTTACAGGAGTTGTGTGATAGTTCAATCCAAACACAATAATATATACAAAAAATAAGATAGAAGACACATTTACAATCCCCCAAAATAGTTTGTAAAGAAACTCAAACACATTTGAAGTCTTTTTCAGTCTTCTAACTAGAGTTACCACACAATATATTATTAAGCCTATAAATACAAGTGTCAGAATATCTCCTACTGGAAATGGTATGTAACTGAACAAGTTGCTTAGTTTTTCTCTTATAAATTTATTAATTACATTAGTATATATAAGTTCAGTAGCCTTATTATATTTTGAAGCTAATCCTATAAAAAATATAGAAATTAGAAACAAAAATAAAGGTCTTACTCTAAACTTAAACAAAAACCTCACCTCCAACTAACAGTCTATATTATACCACAATTTATATTCATTGTATACATTTGAATAATAATGTTTTAAAACGTTGATTTTAAGCCGTTTTTCATTTTATTTTAAAGATTAAAAGCAAGTTATATTTAGCTAAACTTCAAGTATAAAGCACTTTAAATATTTCAATGAAAAAGCACATTATCTTTTTAAATAAATCAAACCTTCAAGTAGATATTATTTAAGTCAAGTAATGTGCTTTTTTATCACTTATTTACTTATTTTATCAGAAATATACATAGCACTGACATTTGCGTTAAAGTTTGCCCTTATTATTCCTCTGTAAATCTCTTTTTTCTTGTCTAGATCTAGAATACTCACCTTAAATATAGGGTTCATATTATAACTTCTAGGATTAGAAATCATAAGTGAATTTTCTGCTATAAAAATCACTTTATTATCTTTTACAAAGAAACGAGACGCTGGAGATTGAAGCCAAAATCCATAATCATAGTTTTTATCTTTTGACACTTTATTTCCATTTTTATCAAAGTTCATTTCTGATAACTTAGAGTCTGCAGAATTTCTTTTGATTCCTGTCTCAGAAGTAACAGAAGAAGATAAACTATTATTTTTATATTCTATTTCCCTTATATATTGTACATTGCCCTTTAAGTATATGTAGTATAATTTATTTTCATAGTTTACAAAAAATGAATCATCATATTCTAATTCTGGAAACAAATCTTTTTCTACATTTCTTACTTTTTCAAAAGTATTTTCTTCCGGACTATATAAATAAACATCAATAGTATCTCCTATTTTAAAAGCTAAAAATGATTTTCCGTCAATTTGAAAGGCTTTAGAGTATTTTTCTATGCTATAGCTTTTACCATCTTCCTCTTTCTTTGAAACATTATTTATAGTAAAACTTTTACTTCCAAACTCACTATAGGAATTGCCTTTTTTAGATAACTTTAAAGAAAGCATTTCAAGAGTCAATTTACTAGGAGGGTTCTCTTGCATATTATCATCCATAAAATATCCTATAATATATTTTTCTCCTTTGTATTCTAGCAAAGAATAATCCTGATAATTATAATCTTTAAATTTATTCAAAAGACCATTATCCTTTATTAAAAATTTTCTACGTTCTCCTTTAATAGTATCATTGTAAAGTATATAAGATTTATATACATCGTTAAATACTGAAACATTGTAGTAATTAATATTATACTTATCCTTATCTTTACTTGAAAAAACAAATTTATTATCTTCTATAGAGATATTATTTAAATCACTATTCTCCTTTCCAGATATTAATATTGAATTTTTTATTCTTATATTTTTATTTTCAGGCGTTTTAGAATTTATTAAACCTTGTAGATACTCTAAATTATTTGAATAAATAAGGTTAATATCATCAAAGTATTTTTGATCACCGCTTAGGCTTTCAACTGTAAATTTTTCTTTAGTAAAGTGTTTAAATATTGTAGATACTAAAATAAGTGATAGTATCAAGGATATTAGTATAAATGCACCTTTTTTTGAACTTTTTAACATTTAAACACCTCCTCTAAATTTTCTTTTGCTAATTTTCACGTCAATTATAAATAAAATCAAAAACATTACAGGAAATACAAACATTCCTAAGTAAAATGGGTTTATGTTTAATATCAGACTATTTCCTACTTCTAAATCTGTACTTAGCATAAAGCTTTCATAAATTTGCATATATATTATTAATGCAATCATGCCTATTCCACATATAACAAGTATTGCAATAGAAAATATTTTCTTTACAATGTTTTTACCTGAGCTTTGAACAAAAAATATGTCTGCTATTGTTTGAATTCCTGCTATACAAACAGGGACAAACATAAATGTTATAAATACTGCTATTGGGGGATCTGTTGGTATGAAAATAAGCTCTGGATAAAACAAGCCCATTGCTCCAGTATAATACTTACCTAACAGAATCTTTTGTAATATATCTATTATAATTAAAGCACAGGAAAGAGAAAGCAAATAATATATATATATACTAAGTCCACATAAGATTCTTGAAAGCTTTATTTTCCATATTTTAACTGGTAAACAAGAATCAATATAGTAACTTTTATTTTTCTTCTTAAAACTCCTTATAGCCACTCCAAATGACATTAAAACTGCTAGTACAGCTCCTATTACTTTTAAAATAGCTGATATAAAAATGAAATCTTCCGTAAAAGATATTCCAGCTATTGAATTTTCTAGTATTTCAGCTGACATATTTGAAGTTATATTTGTATTTCTTAAAGACATTTCAACAACTTTTTTTGCCTCTAAAACATTCATACCATAGCCATTTTGAAAAAATATTGTAAAGCACGATATAATAAAAAATAGTATAGCAAACAATGTCATTATCAGGAATTTTGTTTTATTCTTTTTAAGTTCGTAATAGTATAAACTTAATAATTGATTCATAACATCCTCCTAAAAATCTAGTTTTCTTCTTATAATATATGAATTTAAAAGTACACTCCCTATTAATATTAAAATTGAGTTAATTATATTACCTGATGACAAATTATGAAAAATCACTTCAAATAATAATATAAATATCAAATCTATAATATTAGAAATCAAATGTATATTACTTATAAATATTATTAAAATTAAAATAGCAGTAATAATGGCTGAAACTATTTTAGCTCCATATCTATAAAATATCATATAAAAAAGAATGCAGTATGAGGCTATAGCAGGCCAAGATATAAACAATCTAAATATAATATTTTTTATTGAAAGATTCCAGATAGGTATAAGTTCGCCAAAAGCATTAATAGATGTTGTATTTTTAAAGCCATCGTAGACATTATACAAATGAGAATATTCTATTTTTGAAAGACTACTTAGAATATAAGTGTAGTTTAATTTTAGCAAAATATAGAATAAAACATACTGTATTGCTATAAATATTACTGCTTCTAAAATAATAGAGATCACATGAAATGCTCTGTTTACTGGTATTTGCATGGTTGTATATAAAGTCCCAAAGTAATCTGAAAATCTAATATGTATAGTTGTCAATACAAATAGCATAAATAAAACCGTCTCAAATAATAAAAAGGTTTCTATTTTAAAATTTAAATTCAGGGTAAGCTCAATGCCATTTGATATATGATTCATAATAGCAGCATCTATGCTAAATTTACAAATTAAAAATATTATTATAAAAGATAAAATGGATATAATATTAAATGATATAAATATTTTCAGATTTTGTCTAATATTAACTTTAAATAATTTTAAATACTTAATCATCTATAGACACCTCTCTGATTTTATCTTTTATAGATTTTCCTTCATTAAATCTCATTTCTTCGGCATCGAATTTAGCAGCTACTCTTCCATCAGAAAGAATAATCACATCATCTACAATCTGCTCAATTTCATCAATTTCATGTGTAGTAATAATTACAGACTGATCATTATCTATATATCTAGCAATAATACTTACGAATTCTTGTCTTTTGAAAATATCTATGCCATTAAAAGGTTCATCAAGAAGAATATACTTCATGTCTAAAGCAAAACTTAGAATAAGTTTTACTTTTGCAATATTTCCTTTTGAAAGAGAATCTATTATATCATTTTTATTAAGATTAAAAAATTCCATCATTTCATCTGCTTTTTCTTGATTCCAAGTTTTATAAAAATCCTTATAGAAATTCATCATATCCTCTATTGTAAATGAAGGAAAATGAGTTTCACAATCTGGAACGAAAATAAGTTTTTCATATATTTTTTCACTTATTTTTTCATTGTCGATATAGACTTCACCACTTGTAGTTTGAACCAAGCCAGCTATTATTTTCAACATAGTAGATTTTCCTGCTCCATTTATACCCAAAATAGCGGTTATTTTTCCAGAATCAATATTCAGTGATACATTATCTAAAGCATACTGCATATATTTTTTACCGCCATTTGCACTTTTTTTATATTTTTTTGTAACATTTTTTAGTTGTATCATAATTTCACCTCTTTTTATCTATTTTTCTTTTTTATCCTCAGAAACTTCTTTTATATTATCAAATTCCTTATCAATAAGTTTCAAAACCTGTTCTTTACTTATATTGACAGATTTCATCGTCAATATAAAGTTTTCAAGAGGTTCTTTGATAAATTCATTTCTAAGATTTTCTATAATATTTTTGTTATCTGTAATAGAGCTAAATCTATTTCTTTCAGTCTTTATTAGCCCAATATCTTCCATAAAGGCATATGCCTTCTGAACTGTATTGAGATTAACCCTAGCTTCTCCTGCGAGCTCTCTTCTAGAGGGCATAACATCACCAGGAGAAAGTTCACCTATAAATACTTTTGCTTGGAAATATTTTGCAATTTGTAGGTATATAGGTGTATTATTGTTGAAATTAAATTCAGAAATATTCAATTCTGCACCTCCTAAAGTGTACTATATGACTAGTACATCTATAAGTGTATTATATATCTAGTACACTCTTTAAGCAAGATTATATTTATATTTTATGTAAAAGAAATTATATTTTGTTTTTTAATATTTTTGATATAAAAAAACAAATGTACTCCTATTAAATTTAAATTTATTTTCTTCTAGTATTAAAAAAAGCCTAAAAGAACATCTGTTCTTTTAGGCTTTTTTAGCAATATCTTTTTAAAATAATCGATGTTTTCAATTTTTTATAGTTTATTTTAAAAAATATATATGACTTATTTTGAAAAGTTTATCACTAATTTCTTATATATTTTTATAAATATTATTTTCTTTCATCCGCTGATAGTCTATTTATTGATATATAATCTATATCTAATTTATCTATAATACTATCATCACCTTGAATAAGTTTTTCTTTTTTGCCTTTACTTAGCTTTTTTATTGCACATTCCATTTTCATGGCAAGGCTTTTACTTTCCAATGCTATATACAATTCCAATTTCTTGAATCCATGAGCTCTTACATATTTAGAACCGATTTTATTTTTATGTTCTTCTTCTCTCCTAGCAATATCTGTAGTATAGCCACAATACAGGCTATTGTCCTTACATCTTAATATATATGTATACACTAAAACTTTTTACTCTCCTTTTCCACAAACTCTTTAAGAATTAACCATGCTTTAATGTCAATATTTACATTACTTGCTAGAATCTCTTTTGCCATTTTTCTATCTACATAAATAGGTTCTATTATTTCACTTTCTTCCTGCCCTTTAGTCGAAAACTCTCCCCTTACCTTTCCATAGATTATCGCCAGCGATTCATCAGACATTCCAACTGAAGCAAAAGCTTTGTTACAAGATTTATCTTTATCTATTTCATAAAGTTCTAAGCCAGTTTCCTCATACATTTCTCTTACAGCGGATTCATAAATGTCTTCTCCTGGATCTATAAGTCCAGCAGGAAGAGAATATATATAGTCATTTATAGGCATTCTAAATTCCCTTATTAAGACAAGAGCATCTCTATTAGTTTCCAAAGGTACAATTATAACTGCATCATTTCTAAATTTTTCTTCTTTATATAACATTTTTTTATAGTCTTCTAAATTCTTTCTCGAAGCGACCATCCACTTTTTTTCATTTCCTAACTCTGTTTTATAATAGACTTCAAAAACATTTAGGAATTTTGAGTGGTATACTTCTTCAATTTTAGTTATTTTATTAATTTTTCCAAATTTTCGCATTTTTTCTCCTTTTGTATTTACATATGTTTTAATTAGTTATATAATAAAAATAAGAAAAGAAGGATAACGTTTTCTATAATTAGAATAACTTTAAAACTTGATTTTAAAATCTTTTTTAAAAAATAAATTTCATATTCATCTAGTAAGGCCAGTAGCATTCAGATAAAAGGGGTGATTTAAATGGTAAAAATTAAGACTAGACAAAAACAGTTACAAAGAGAAGATCAAAAAACAAAATTTAGAAAGTTTGTTGAAAACCATGTGCACGATTTCGTTGAAATCAGTTCCTACATAAGTGGTTCTAAGTTATATGGAGTAATCTCCGAGTGTGATCATGTATCCCTAACACTAACTATTACGTACCTTGATGAAGAAAATCCAAATTACAATGAAACAGAATCACTACACATACCTATCAATTCAATTAAATACATTAAGAAGCTCTAGGTTGGTGATTCAATTGAAATAGTCGTTTTGTAAGTTTTTTTGAATATTACTATAATAAGAAGGTACCTTTTAAAAGGTACCTTCTTTTGTTTTATCTGTTTGCACAGAAACTTTCAACTTTGCTTGTAATTCCTTCTATTATACCCTTTAGGTCTGGACTTATTTCTCCAACACCTTCTGTAGAAATCTTTATTATTTCCTTAGACATAGGAAGTTCTCCTAAAAGTTCAACCTTATTGCTATCTAGGAAATTATTTATATCGTCATCATCAAACATTCTGATCTTTTCAGAACAATTTGGACACTGTATATAACTCATATTTTCTATAATTCCTATTACAGGTACATTTAACTGTTGAGTCATGTTAATTGCCTTTGAAACTATCATTGATACTAGATTCTGAGGCATAGAAACCATAACAACACCAGTAATTGGAATAGATTGCATTACTGTAAGAGCAACATCCCCTGTTCCTGGTGGCATATCTATTAGAAGGTAGTCAAGTTCTTCCCATAATACATCTGTATAGAACTGTTTAACTACTCCACCTATCATAGGTCCTCTCCATATTACAGGTGAGTTTTCATCTTCAAGCATAAGGTTAAGTGATATAACCTTTATTCCTGCAGAAGTAGTAACAGGTATTATATTAGTACCATCTGAAAATGCTTTCACATCTCCCATTCTCATAAGTCTTGGAATACTTGGACCAGTAATATCTGCATCAAGTATACCAACTTTATAACCCTGTGCATTTAGCTGCTTAGCGATAAGAGTTGTCATTGTAGATTTACCAACGCCGCCTTTACCACTCATTACACCTATAATGTTTTTTATTTTGTTATTAGGATTGTTTTGAATTCCACACGCTTCTGCATTTGTATTGCAGTTGCCCTTTGATGGACATGTATCACAATTACCCAAATAAAACACCTCCAATTTGTTTTAAAAACTCCTCGTATAAATTGTTCACCTTAAAAGTATTCTGTACAAAAGAAACTTCTAATAAGTAGTAAAGAAAGTACTACAATTTATTTTAGGTTGTTATGTAAAATCAATACTATTATTTATTTAATCTATTTAAGAGTTTTTGTTTAACTTTATCTGAGGCAAAAATTGCCCCAACTGTATTATAATATATTTTTTTATAATCGTCTACATTCATGCAGACAAGTTTTGAAACAATACTGCATTCTTTTGTTTCTGTAGTGTCTGAAACCGTTCTATTATCGGTATTTATAGAAAAAGCAAGTCCATCTTTAAAATATTTTATCAAAGGATGTTTTTCTAGACTTTCTACAGTTTTTGTCTGAAGATTACTAGTAGGACATATTTCTAGAAGTACATTATTTTCCTTGACTAGATTATATACTTCTTCAGATTCTATAGTTCTTACTCCATGTCCTATTCTATCAGCATGCAGAAGCTTTATAGAATCTTTTACATTTTGAGCAGAAGCAGCCTCTCCAGCGTGGATTGTAATTTTGTAACCATACTCTTTGGCAAGTTTCATAGCATTTATAAATTTATAAGCAAAAGCTTCATCCTCTGGACCTGCCAAATCCACAGCACAAACTCCCTTACCTAGAAACTCTTTCCCAGATTCAATAGTACTTATTGCATCTTCTTCAGAGAAGTTTTTCATACAACATAAAATTAGTCCACCTTCAATGTCGTACCTATCCTTTGCATTATTCATCCCTTCAATTGCAGAAGAAATTATTTCCTTCATACTTAGTCCTTTCTGAGTATGAAGAATCGGAGCAAATCTAAGTTCAAGATAAACTACATTTTCCTTGTAGGCATCTTCAAAAACTTCAAATACAAATCTTCTTATTGCCCTTTTGCTCTGTAGAACTTTAAGAGGCATATCAAAGGCACTTAAGTATTCTACAAGTGAGGTACAGTCCTGTGGCGCCTTTAAAATGCTATTTATATTAACTATATCATCTTCACTAATATCAATATTTTGAGTTCTTATTTCTTCTACAACACTATCTGCTCTTAAAGAACCATCCAGATGACAGTGAAGTTCTATTTTGGGAAGCTCTAAAAAATCATTATATCCTAATATTTTTTCCATTTATTCACCTCTTCTTACATCATTATAGATATCTTATTTTCAAAATATATGTCTTGTATTTATTATAAAAGCAAAAAAACTTCTTTACAAGTTTATTTCTTAGTAGAAACTTAGTATAAATTATACTTTTTAATCTTAATATATATTTCTTCACCTAAATTGTATATAGTATTTTTATCCGCTTCTAAAGAAATTTCAATTAGATCTTCTTGAGATTTATCTTTATTATTACAAAATTCCTCTAAAAAAGATTTATCCATTACTTTTGCAAAGTCTAAAGCCTTTATTTTAACAGTATATATATTTCTTGAACCAGAATATTTACAATCTATAACAGTGGCATAGACGCTATCTTCTATTATAGTCTTGGAAGTTATAATATCCTCAACCTTAATAAAAACAGTATTTTCCCCAAGAACTATAAAATTCTTTTCAGCCATAAATTTAGCAACTTCCAATGTTTTAGGCTTTTCATATACTAAGTTTGGTTTATCAAATTGTAAAATTTCTCCATTTAGCATTACAGCAACTCTGTCGCTAAATAAAATAGCTTCCTCCTTGTCGTGAGTAACTAATATCATTGTTATATTATGTTTTTTCTGAAGTTCTATTGTCAGTTCTCTCATTTTTTCTCTTAAATTTGTATCTAAACTTGAATAGGCTTCATCTAAAAGCAAAACTTCTGGTTTTACAGCAAGGGCTCTTGCTAGGGCAACTCTTTGCTTTTCTCCTCCAGAAAGCTGGGATACTTTTTTATTATCATATCCATTTAAACCGATCTCATTTAAAAGATTCTTTACGGTATTATTTATATATTCACTATTCACTTTTCTAACTCTAAGCCCAAAAGCTATATTTTCAAAGACATTCATATGTGGAAATAATAGATTTTCTTGATTGACTATTACTATATTTCTTTTATTAATTTGACAATTAGAAATATCTTTTCCATCTAGTAAGACCCTACCTTCAAAATCGCTAATTATACCTGAAGCTATTTTAAATAAGGTGCTCTTTCCACAGCCTGAAGGACCTAAAATACTTACTCTTTCGCCTTCCCTAACAGATAAATTTAAATTCTCTATAATTTTTTTATCACCATATTTTTTACCTATATTTTCTAAAATTAATTTAAACATAAATTATCAGTATCTCCATTTTATTTTTATTAGAAGCAAGAAAAACTTATATAAGAAAATATTCATTTCCAATAAAGATAAAAATATTTTCATTTTTTGTTTTTATTAAACAAGTTTAATCACTTACTTCCAAAGACACATAGTTTTCCAAACTTTGTTTATACACCCTGCTCATTATATACTCCATAATACTTAACAATAAAATTGTGCTTCCAATAAATATAATTCCATAAACAGAACCCATCATTCTATCTCCAGATTGAATGAATGGAAACATATCCATTGTAAAAGTAACTATCTTTCCACCACCTATTAAATAAACAAGAAAGTACTGGCTAAAAGAAACAATATAGCACATTATTGAAGCCGAAATTACTCCTGGCATAATCATTGGTATAGATATCTTTCTAATTACATCTAGCTTAGATGCCCCTAGCACATAGGCTTGCTCTACATATTTTCTACCTGTAATTATAAAAACTTCCTTTATCATATTAACTGCATATGGTATACATGGAACTACACATACAAGAATTACACCTATATAGGTCCTCGCTATACCAAGCCTAATAAACTGTATATTAAGACCCATACCAATAGATACAGCTGGTATTATAACTGGTGAAAAAACCAACAATTCTACTAGCTTTTTCCCTTTGAAATTTTCAAAAGCCAAAGCCTTTGCACAAGGTATAGAAATAGCTATAGTTATAATCGTAGTCATTATGGATATAAAAATACTGTTTTTTAAGACCTCTAAAACTCTTGTATTATTTTGTATTATATATTTCCATCCTCTTAAAGAAAAATTAGATGGAAATAGATCTGGCCACTTATAGTTATTTATAAAAGACCAAATTATCATGGTAATTATAGGAATAACAATAATAAGTATAGAAACTACAACTATCATTTTTAAAATAAACTTTCTTATATTTATCATAATAAACTTTCCCTCTATTATATATTTATCACCATTAAACTTTATTATTATACAAATTCATTAATATTGTTTTTAAAACCATATTTCTTTTTATATAACAATACTATAAATTATTTTACTGAACAATATCTATTTCCCAACTTTTCGACCCAAAATCAAAGACTTTATTACATAATTAAATAATAACACAAATACCAAGCAGAAGAATATTATTATCATATTTATAGCCATGGCTAATGGTCTGTCAGTAAGCATAGGGTTCTGATACTCTATAAAAGCCTGAACAGGTAATGTCTTTGGAACTGTACTTCCAAGCAACATTGGAATTTCATAAGAACCAAAGGAAAATGAAAAAACAATAGTAAAAGTAGAAATTATAGTTGGAAGTAACATCGGTAGTGTAATTTTAAAAAATGCATACATCCTACTTGCACCTAAATTTCTTGCTGCCATCTCATGCTTGATACTTATCTTTCTCAAAATAGATAATGTACTTAGCAATACATAAGGTGTTTCTTTCCAAATATATGAAAGTATAATACCTGCTCCACTGGAACTGAATAAAACATTGGAAAATATCTTTTGAGCATTTTCAAAACCAATAGCATGCAATATTCTAGCCAATACCCCTGAATCCGATAAAAAAGTTATAGCAAACAAGGCTACTGCTATATGTGGTACAACTATTGGCACCTTATAGAAAATATCAATTTTTTTATTTTTAACAATATTATTATTTTCCAACTCTGTTATCGCTCTTGCAATAAGAATACCCAAAGATACAGATACAATAGATGAAATAGCTGTTATATAAAGTGTAAAAAATAAACTTTTTAAAAAGTTAGTGTCTTTGAAAATCTTTAAATAAAATTTAAAGCTCAATTCTTTCATCCCTATAATAGGAAAATATCCGAGACTTTGTATAAAAGCCCCGAATATCCCCACTACAAAGACAAATAATAAAATTGATACTACTGGTAATATTTCCAAGTACGCCTTGTATCTTCTTATTTTTGCCATATATACTCCTTTTTAAAAAACTTACTTACCTGGTATTTCTTCAGTCCATATCTTCTCAATTACTGGAACAAAAGCAGCTGGTAACTCAGGTTTTCTTTTTTCTAATAACTCTGATTGATCTAGTGTTGCACTTCCAAGCTTAACACTGTCTATTTCTTCCTTTTCCTTTTCACTTAACTTTGAGTTGTCTATAACAGGAAGATCCCCCCAAACTTCTGGCTTATACTTCTCTAGCTGTGAATTAAATCCTTCTATTTCATTAATTACAACCATAGCACCTTCTTTATTAGGAGCATTTTTAGCAATTGCCAAGAAATGAGTATTTCCTATAGTTCCCTTATCAAATACACAAGTTTTTGTACTCTTTGGGAAAGTTCCCTTTTCTATCATAGTAGATGCAAAGTTTGGATTGTAACTTACATCAAAATAAACTGTTCCATCAGCAAACATATTGTCTAACTGAGTTGAATCAGTAGGGTAAGTTTTTCCTTCTTTCCAAAGATAAGGCTTTAACTCTTTTAGATAATCCATAGCTGGTTGTATAGCTTTTCTAACGGCTTCTTCATCTTTAGGATCTATGTCCTTTATTTTATCATATCCAACCTTTTCATAAATTATATTTCTTACAAATGCAGATCCAGTAAAGTCTGGTAATGCTGGATATGTAAACTTACCAGGATTAGCCTTTGCAGCTGCTAAGAGCTCATCACAATTTCTAATAGGCTTAACCTTATCTGAATTGTAAATCATAACCAACTGAGCCTTTCCAAAAGGAGCTTCATATCCCTTTGTTTCATGCCCGAAGTCATACTTTACATCATCAGAGTTTATATCTACATACTTTTCTAGATTAGGTAGTTTTTCTGTAAAAGGTCCAAATAATAAATTGTTATTCATGGCTGTATAGAAGTTTTCTCCATTTAACCAAATAATATCTATATTTCCCTTTTCTTCCTTAGCCTGAACACTATTTTGCAAGTTATTTAGGATTTCATCTATATCCATTCCAACTCTTTTTAAAGTAATGTTATATTCCTTTTTCACCTTATCAGCTAAATAGTGATCTATCCAGTTGTTAGTTAGATCCGAACCTCCCCAACCATAAATAGTTACAGTTGTACCTTCTGAATTCTTTTCGTAGTCCTCAAAAGACTCTGATAATATCTTTTGAGCATTGTCATTTGTGGATTCCTTCTTTTCATTAGCAGAGCCACAAGCTGTAAGAGCTAATGTAGCGGCTAAAAACAATGCAGAAGCTTTTGCAAAAATCTTCATACTATACCTCCTATTTTTTATTTGCATACTATTATCATTATAACATCTTTTTCTAATTATTAAGGCATTTATATAGTTTTATAAAAAAACAAACATGCTCTTTTTCTATTTTAAAAAGAAGAATTATAGAAAAACTCTATAATTCTTCTTGAAAGCTCTATCTCGCAACTAACTTATTTGTTTTATTTATAAAATTAGAAGGTATTGCCTCTTCTAGCTTCCAAATAATATTCATTGGTTTTGAGCCCTTATAACTTACAAACTCCGCCTTTCCTAAAAAAGTATATGAATCTGCAATATTTAATTTTTTATTATTCTTATGTTCTCTAACAAACAAAACAACTTTACTATTCATATTTCTATGATTAATATATCTTTGACCAGTTTTAGAAGAACTTGAAGTATTACTCTGACTCTGCCAATGGAATAAAAACTCATTTATAGAATAATCTTTATACATAGTAGTTGGAGAATAATCCTTGTCAGATTTGTTAAGAGTAATAAAAAATATATCTACCTTCTTGTCCTCTATATATTTAACTCCTTCTCGCACGCTTGATGGCTTCATGTGATCAAATGCAAGTAATATTTGATCCCTAGTATAATTACAGTGCAAATCAAGAGGACAGTCAAAATCTAAATCAACATGTTTATCTACAAATGAAATTGTTTCATATTTATACTCTAATATTTCGATAAATTCTTTGCACATATTTTTAGATTTTTTTAATCTTCTTATTCCTTCAAATTCATCTATAAAGTTATTTTTTTCAAAATCTTTATGCCACATAGTTACATTAAACATATTTAAAAGTCTAATTTCTTTTTTATCCAAATTTTTAATATCTGCTTCCTCTTGAGACCTTAGAACTCGAAGTAAAAATTTTATAAATCTTCTAGAATCTATATGCATAAATTTTTTAAATGAGTTTGTTATTTCTTCTTCATATTCCTCATCAAAATCAGTTCTTAATCCAGCAGTAACCAACAGTCTATAAAAACTTCCTTTTGAATAAATATCTTCTATATTCATATGGTAAAAATCAATAAAATTTTTCAAGTTTAATTCAAGCTCACTATCTTCCTTAAAGGATTTGATCTTCAATAACAATCCACTTTTTGTTGATATTGAGTTTCTTATATTGTTATAAATATATTCTGATGCTTTTTTTTCAAGTTTGATATAGCACCCTTTAGGTAGAGACGTAAATCCTTCCTTTATTTGAGTAGAAATGCTTTTTTCTCTGTCTTTAGTTAAAGATAAAAACTTATTTTCAAAATTATACTTTTTATTTGCATTAGCTATAAAATCTAAAACTGTAAGACAATCTTTATTATCTGCTAATCTTAGGCCCCTTCCTAACTGTTGTAAGAAAACAGTCATTGATTCCGTAGGCCTTAAAAATAAAATTGTGTTTACTTCTGGTATATCGACACCTTCGTTATATAGATCTACTACAAATATAAAGTTTATTTCTCCATTCACAAGCTTTTCTTTTGCACTTATTCTTTCCCTACTTTTTGATTCTCCAGTTAAGTATATAGACTTTATACCTCTCCTATTAAAAGCATTTGACATAAATTCAGCATGCTTGATAGATACACAAAAACCTAATCCTTTTACTTCATTAATATCAGAAACGTATTTTTCAGTGGAGTTAATTATTAAATCTGCCCTCTTTTCGGATATTTTTTTATTCATAGTATATATGTTTTCTAATTCTTTTATATCGTAAGTTGATTTTGAAAACTTAATGTCATCAAGATCGGCTATATCTGTTACTCCAAAGTATTGAAAAGGACAAAGAAGTCCCCTATCAATTGCCTCTGGTAATCTTATTTCAGAAGCAATCCTATCATTAAATATTTTATAAAGCTCATTATGTTTACCATCCATTCTTTCAGGAGTAGCCGTTAATCCAAGTAAAATTTTTGGTTTATAATGATTTAGCAAACTTTTATAGGATTTTGAAGCTGCATGATGAAACTCATCTATTATAATATAATCATAATAATCTTTAGATGTATTTTTTATAAAGTCTCTTGAATTAAAGGTCTGAATTGAAATAAACAAATGATCCAATGATTCAGGTTCATAATTTCCTACAAATAAATCACCAAAATTGTAATCTTTCAAAATTGCTCTAAAAGTTTCTATACTCTGCTTCAAAATTTCTTCTCTATGCGCTACAAAAAGAAGTCTATTTTTCTTTTTAGGATTCTTTTTTATAAAATTTCTATAGTCAAAGGCTGAAATACAGGTTTTCCCAACACCTGTAGCAGCAACAACTAGATTCTTATAATTCCCTCTTACTTCTCTTTCTGCCTCAAGCCTATCTAAAACCTCTTGCTGATATGAATAGGGTCTTATATCTAATAAATATCGATTTTCTCTATTTTTAAGGTATTTATCATTTTTCTTTTCTGATACAATAGCATCTTTTAATTTTTTTAAACTATTTTTTTCTTTATCATAGTACTCAAATTCAGAAGAGTTCCAATATGTTTCAAATGTTGCCTCTATTTTTTCTATTGTTTCTGGAAGTTCTTTTTTAGTAAGCTTGACATTCCACTCTAAACCACTTGTAAGAGCTGCTTTTGATATATTAGAAGAACCTACATACGCAGTTGTAAATCCAGTATCTCTATGAAAAATATAACTTTTTGCGTGAAGTCTTGTCATTTTAGTATCATAACTTATTTTTATTTCTGTATTAGGTAAATTGGCTATTTCTTGAACAGCTTTAGCTTCAGTAGCACCCATATAAGAAGTTGTTATTACTCTTAAATGACCTCCGTTTTCAGTAAAATCTCTTAATTCATCTATTATTACTATTAAGCCGCTCCATCTAATAAAAGAAACTAATAGATCTATTCTATTTGAACTAACTATTTCTTTTTTAAACTCACTAAGCATATTAGGCTCTTTTAAAGCACCTGTAAACAATGAACTTTGAGAAATTGATGTTTCAGGTCTTATAGCGTTTTTCTTTTTAGATTGCTTTCTTACTGAATCTAGATTATTTTTCTTTTTGTACACAGAGAATAATTGTTCTCCTAGGTCTTTAACAAAATAATCTTTTAAATCATCATTTTCTGTTTCATCAACTATAATTTGAACTATGCTATTTATAAGTTTTATTTGTCTTTGAAAACTATTTTCTTTTTTCTTTGTATCATCCTTTATATTGTTTAATCCCGTTTTTATTACATTTGTAAGATAATCTGAAAATATTTTCGCAGCTTCTTCTTTGTCTATTTTCTCTTTATCTATATCATATTCGTTTTTATTTTCTTCTATTATTTTATCTATTTTCTTATTTATAACTTCTTCATACAAACCTTCAGTTATTTTATCCATATAAGCACTCCTAATTTTTATAATATATATTCAATATTAATTGATATCTCTTAGAATATCAAGGAATAAGGTTTTTATAATAATTTACTTATAATTTATAAATTGTTTTTTTAATTTCCAAAATTCATTAGCAAGATTAATATATTTTTCAAGTTCTTTTGAATCTTTTAATTCTTTTTTACCATTTTCAATAATTTTATTTATAAAGTTCTTATTTATCTTTATTAAAATTAAATGAACAATCTCCTGCTATATCAAATTCTATATCATTAATTTTAGCTTTACATTTTAGTCTATATCCTCTAGTCCTGTTGATTGTGGTTATTTCCAAATCTATCACTCCTATCAAAGTATTTTTATTTCAAATTATATATACTTGTATATTAACATGTATTTCTTTAAACGACTATAATTCAAATTTAAAAAATACTAGTACGTTTATATTTCGTACTAGTATTTTTCCTATTAACCTCTATGATTTCTTTTTCTACACCATTTTCTGCAGTTATCAGATTTTTTTGTGCATGTAACGTCCTCTGAACCACATTTAGGACAAGTATGTTTGTCTTCCTTATAATTTATATCGTATATACTTCCGCAAGCCCTACATTTGAACTGACAAGATCTTGTCTTATAGTTCCCGTCACATATTCTTATAGCTTTTCCCTCTGTTAAGGCAATTGCTATCTTCTTTCTTGCACTGCTTAAAATATTTTGGAAAGTTTGTCTTGAAACTTCCATTTTTTCAGCGCATTCTTCTTGTTTCAAATCTTCTATATCTTTTAATCTTATGGCTTCAAGTTCTTCTATTTTCAATTGTATTTCTTCTACTTCACATTTAGACTTACCCCAAGGTACAAAGTATGTACCTTCTGGAAAGAATTCTACATTTCTTAATTTTGTAGGTCTAACCATTTTTAACACCTAATCCTTTCAATTAATTTTTTTGTAATTTTTTAATATTTTTCCACATTTTTTCTATTGCTTGTTCTGCTATGCTTTCTTTGTAATATGTTATTGGTTTTAGCTCATTTATTGATTTCATAACCATATCATCGTATGGAACTTTACCTACTAAATTTAATCCCCTATCTACTACAAATTCTTCTATTTCTCTAGATATGTTTTCATTTATATCACTTTTATTTATACATACCATAGTAAAAATATCAAAGTGTTCACACAATGAAATCAATCTTTTTAAGTCTTCTAGACCTGATTTTGTAGGTTCTGTTACTATTAATACTGAATCGCTATTAGTTATTGAAGCTATTACAGGGCAACCAATTCCTGGTGATCCATCTATTATAGTCAACTTTTCATCAGTATTGAATTTTCTTGCTTTTTCACGAAGAAATGATATAAGAAGTCCTGAAGCATCACTTCCTATTCCCATTTCTGCTCTAGTAATTATACCCTTGTCTGTTTTAGTGAGGAATGTGTCAGCTACTTTTTCTTTTTTTAGTACAATAGCATCTTGTAGACATACTAAAGAACAAGCTCCACAACCTTCACAATAAAAAGGATCTATTTTAAAATCTTTTACAGCGTCAAATCTACATATTTCTTCACACTTACCACACTGTATACATTTTTCTTCATCTATTGAAGCTACTTTGCCTGCATAAAAATCTTCTTTTTCTAAATCTTCACCTTTATAATACATATAGAAGTTAGATGCTTCTACATCACAGTCTACTCTTATAACATCTTTTTCTAATTCAGATAAGGCTGTTGCAATGGTAGTTTTTCCAGTTCCACCTTTTCCACTAAGTACCACTAGTTCCATTTTAGCACCTCCTTTGTTCTACTGGCTAATTCTTCAAAAATTGATTTAAATTTCGAATTATTATATAAAGTTTCTCCTTTTGAATAAGCTTGTGCAATATCTCTTCTATATGGAATACTGCCTATTAGTTCTATGTTTTCTTTTTTGCAATACTTTCTAATCATATTATCTTTTCCATCATCTTTATTAATAATTATTCCAAAAGGTATCTTAAACATCCTTACAACTTCTACTGCTATTGCCAAGTCATGAAATCCAAATTGCGATGGTTCAGTAACAAGTATTGCTGCATCAGAATACTTTAAGACATTTACAATATTGCAAGAAGTGCCTGGTGGGCAATCGATTAAATTATCCTTACCTTCTACTTCTTTTAGAAGATTTTGGATTACTGCTACTGCCATAGGTTCGCCAATGTTTAATATTCCCCTACTGCAATACCCATTTTCAGTTTTTCCAATTTCTATTAGTCCAGTTTCTCTTTCTCCGTAAGTTATAGCTCCATATTTACAAGCAACTTCACAAGCTCCACAACTATGACAGAGATTTTGAAATAACATAATTTTATCTTTTACTTTTGCTAGAGAATTAAACTGGCAAACCCTTGCACATTCCCCGCATAAAGCACACTTGTCCTTATCTATTATTGGATACTCTACCATTACTTTTTTTCTTTCCTCTATTTCAGGATTTAAAAACAAAAATCCATTTGGTTCTTCTACATCCGAATCTACATAGTTTAACTTTAATGCACTGGCAAGATTTGTAGATACAGTAGTTTTACCAGTTCCACCTTTTCCGCTAAGTACTGCTATATTCATTATATTTTCCCCCCCCAATCTATCTATTTGCTCTGTGATTTGCAGGGCCAGATGATTTAATTTCTTTAAGCTCACCATTTTCATACTTTTCTAGTACAGAACCTATTGCTATACTTTCACATGCATAAGCTTTAATTCCTTCTTCTTCAATAATTCCAAAAGCATTAGGACCAAGATTACCAGTTATTACTACCTCTATATCTTCATCTATTAACTGATTTGATGCAGCAATACCTGCCCCTCCATTAGATAGTTTAGATTCGTTTTCTAAAACTTTGAAATCTCCTGTTTCAGTATCGTATATTTGAAAATAATCACATCTTCCAAATCTTCTATCTAATAAACTTTCCTTTTCTTTACCTTTTGCTGAAATACATATTTTCATTATTTTTCCCCCTAATATTATTATATTTTTATATATCTTATCTTTATATTACTCTTTTGCATAGTTATTGTCAAATGCCAATAACTATGTATATGAAAATTTTGATAAAAAGTACATAAAAAAGCCGACCATATTGTATAGTCGGCTATAGTTTATATTAATATTATAGTGTTACATGTCCCTGCATTCTATTCATTTCTTCAAGGATATTTATAGAGTGATCAGATATTCTTTCAAGGTTTGTAATAATATCTGAGAAGTATATTCCAGCTTCTACTGAGCATGATCCTCCATTTAATCTACCCATGTGAGAATTTCTAGTTTTCTTTTCAAGAGCATCTATCTCTTTTTCACGCTTTCTTACTACTTCTGCAAGTTCGTAATCATTTGTCTTAATTGCAGTTATAGAGTCGTAGAAGTTTGTTGATGCTATCTTGAATATTACATCAAGTTCTTTCTGAGCATCTTCAGAGAACTTTATGTTTTTACTTTCCATAAACTCTGATATCTCAGCAAGATTTTCTGCATGGTCTCCTACTCTTTCTATATCGTTTACTATATGGAACATTACATCCGCCTTTATTCTTTCATGATCACTAAGATTTTTAGTAGTTAATAAGAATAAGAAGTTTGTAATATCCAATTGAAGAGTATTTATTACTTTTTCATATTCAAAAGCTTTCTTTCTCTTTTCTTCATCACCAGTTTTGATTGATTCATAAGCATAATTTAGAGATCTAGTTGAACGACTAGCCATTCTTATAATTTCATCAACTGTGTTTGAAAGAGCTATTGATGGAGTTTCAAGTATTCTTTCATCTAAGAACTTAGTAGTTGAAATCTGTTCTTCCTCTTCTTCAGGAGTAACAGGTACAAGCTTGTTTGCAAGTTTTACTATGTATCCACCAAAAGGAAGAAGTACTATTACATTTACTATGTTAAATAATGTATGTGCATTCGCTATCTGTCTTGGAACATTTGTAGGGTCTATGCTCTGTACAATAGCTATAATAGGTTTGCTTAGTACAAATATAAATAATAGCGTACCTATAACGTTAAAACATAAATGCATTATAGCGGCTCTCTTAGCGTTTCTACTTGCACCTACAGTAGATAATAATGATGTAACACATGTACCTATATTATCACCGTAAAGTATTGGTAAAGCGGCTGTTATTGGAAGTACTCCCTGAGAAGCAAGTACTATCAAGATACCTATAGATGCACTTGAACTTTGTATTGTACCAGTAATTATAAAACCTGCAATAATTCCAAGAAGAGGATTTCTACTTAGATAAAGTATTGCATCGTGTACCTGTGGCATTTTTGATACAGGTGCTGCTGCATCTTTCATAAAGCTCATACCTACGAAAAGTATACCAAATCCGATTAATATCTCACTAAAGTTTTTAACATGCTTTTTCTTTGTTACAAACCAAAGTAGCATACCAAGACCAATAGCAATTGGCGCATACTTTTCAATATTGAAAGAAACTAACTGTGCTGTTACTGTTGTACCTATGTTAGCACCCATTATAATTCCTATTGCCTGTTGTAAATTCATAATACCTGCATTTACAAACCCAACAGTCATAACAGTTGTAGCACTAGAACTCTGAATAATAGCTGTAACTAGTGTTCCAACAAGTACTCCCATTAGTCTGTTAGTCGTCAGCATTTCTATTATTTTTTTAAGTTTTTCGCCAGCGGCCTTTTGTAGACCGTCTCCCATTACATTCATTCCATAAAGGAACATACCTAACCCCCCGATTAGGTAAACTGCACTCTCCATATTCACACCTCATTTAAATAATTTTCAAACCTTTTTAAATTCTATTTTAGTTCGTATAAATATAATATCATGAAATGAAGTAAAATGTTCAAAAAAAATTAACTCAACGTTAAATTTAACATTGAGTTAACATTTCTAATTTATAATTTTGTTGTGATTTTATAGAATAAATCGTCTAATTTCTCTTTATCGTGTACATAAGGCTTTATGAAATATGTATTTTCCTGTAAAGCACCTACATTCATATAACCTCTATTGCTTACGTTGACTCTTCTTAAATCTTCTTTATATTCTCGACTTGAAGTAGTGATTATACCTACTCTACCTTCTGCTCCCATTATCTGGAAGTATTCTGTAACACTTAACTCTTCATCGTCTATCTTGTAAATAGCTTCTATATTTCTCATGTACTCTTTAAGGTCCATATAACCTCTTTCGTATACATTCTTGTCTATATTATATGGAAGCAGCTCTATAAGTCTTACATCCATCTTATTTGCTATAGTAAGTTTCATAAAATCTATTAACTCATCATCATTAAAATCTTTAATTGCAACACAATTTATTTTTAAATTTATACCTGCCATCTGACAAGCATCTATTGATATAAAGACTTCTTTTAGATTGGCTCCACCTGTAAGAGCATTATATTTGTATTCTTTCAAAGAATCTAGAGAAATGTTTACATTAGTAAGACCACACTCTTTAAGTTTAAGGATTCTTGTTCCTAAACCAATACCATTAGTTGTAATACCTATTTCACCTATTCCTAATTCCTTAGAATACTCTATTAATTCTTCTAATCCTTTATATAAAAGAGGTTCTCCACCGACAAACTTAATCTTTTTTAAACCTCTTTCTGAGAAGAATTTAATCACAGCCTTGAAGTCATCAACTTTCATAGCTTGTTCATCTTGGCTGATTATTTTAACATCATCATTTTTCTTTTTGTACATAAGAGAATAATTATTTTCTTCTGTTACAATTAGACGTAGATAAGATAAACTCTCATCCATAGTTCTCACTTCCTTTAAAATATTTTAATAAGACTATCTGTTATGGTTTTGGAAATAATTCTTCTTTGTTCCATATAGTCATAGTAAGTATCAAATTCATAACAAACATATTCTAAACCTTCTGAAGTCAACTTATTGATTTTTCTAAGGTTATAGTCATAAAATATATCTATTTTTCCAATCTGTGATATCATTTTAAATATACATTCGTAAACATCTATTATTATCTTATCACTATATTCACCAAATTTATCAACTGTATTGTAAATACTTTCTCTTGATATTAGTGATCTTTTGTAGAACTTTATAAAGTTTGCAAAATCCTCTGCATTATTGTCTGGTTCCAATTCAAATAAAACTCTAAAAAATAAATTCCAAGGTACTTCTGAATTCATCTTCTCAATAAAAAGATTAGCTATTTTGTTTGAAAAATCATCTTCAAATTCTATTTCTTCTTCAAGTTCTAACACTTCATTAAAATCTATGTCCTTCTTAATAAAATCGCAAATTTTAGTATATTCTTCAGTCATAAAAGAACTTGTTCCATCTACTGAATCCTCATATTTATGAATTGAGTAATTAAGAATAGTTTCGCACGGCTTCTTAAAGTCAATTGCATATGATAGCTGTTTTTCCATCTTGTATGTAATTGTATCATATAGGAATTTAGCAAACAGCTTTTCAACTTCCTTTCTTCCAGAAGCTGTACTAATACTTTTATTTGGCTTAAAATTATTATAAATATTAAGAAGCTGATCATCAATCATTGTTAAATTATTTTTTATGGACACCATCATATCTTTTAGGAATTTATCCTCTAAAAGATAGGTAGTATTTTTGTATATTATCTTGTGTTCTATTTCACTCCAAAAGACATTTACTAGTGACTTGATCTGTAGCTCAAACTTAATTTTTCTATTAAGAAAAGTATATTCGCCATCTATTTTATAAATTTCAAAACCATTTTTTTGTCTAAGAGGCTGTCTGTCAAATAGATAAAGTCTTATATTTTTATTTGCCTTAGAATAAAAATATTTTCCGTCATCTGTTTTGCTGAAATAATTCTTTATCTGCATAAAAATATCTTCTTCTTCTTTTACAAACTTACACTCTATTCTTATACCTATAAGGTCAGGAATATCTGATATAAGTTCTGCAGGATTTGAGTATTTCACCATATATCTATTTCTTATAATCTTTTCTTTTAAACTGTTATCTGACTTTATTCGAGAACTTACTGCCATTAGTTCATTTTCTTTAAGTGGTATTGAACCAAAGAATTTAACCAGTTCATCTTCTATTACTTCTAAAGCTGGTCTTTGTTCATCAAGGATAGCAGTAGCTGTTTCGATAAACTCGAACTCTTTTAAACTCATAATATCCTCCATTTACTTTTATAACACATAGATATTATACCAAATTTACTGTGCATATACAAATTAATTATATGGATATAAAGATAGTATATTTAATATAATAAATAATATATTAAATTCTATGTATTTCTTAAAGTATTTAGTACTACAATATCTCCGGGCAGTATAATTGTATCTCCATGAGGTACTACAGTATGCCCTTCTCTTTTTATTATTACAACTAAATAATTATTTGGAACCGAAATTTCAGATAGTGTAAGATAAGCCCAACTATGTTTCTTATCTATTACATGTTCTTGTAAGTCTATTCCCATACTTGTATTTTTAAAGGTTGTAGCTGTAAGTACAATTTCATCATTCGCCTCAATAACAGTTTCTCCATTTGGTATAATGTCCTGACCATTTCTCTGAATTAGAGTAATTAAAATATCATTAGGCATTCCAATTTCATAAATTTTTTTACCTATCCAGTTGCTTGAAGGATCTATAATTGTACTTATAAAGTCCATATCTATTTCTTCACTGTAATCATTGAAAGTTTTCATTACATCTCCCTCTGGATCTATCATTTGGCATTTCTTTGAAATAAACTTCAAGCTAGTTCCCTGAGTTAATATAGAAAGTATTACTACACAAAATACTATATGAAATATGTCTATGCTCAAATTAGGTATTGTAACTGTAGCTACCGTAGCAAACACTATAGAGGAAGCTCCTCTAAGCCCTGCCCAAGAAACTACCGCTATCTGTCCATTTGGCGCTTTTAGTGGTTTCATTAGAATAAATGAAATTATCGGTCTTGCAACAAGTCCCATAAAAATAGTTATCAGTATTCCTAAAGGTAGAGCGTGAACTATTTCTGAAGGTACTGATAAAAGTCCTAATATAAAGAATATAACTATTTGCATAAGGCTTGTTATACTATCAAAGGTATTAACCATTGATTTTTTGTTTACTCTTAATCTGTTTCCTAAAATAACACCTACAATATAGGCACTTAAAAAACCATTTCCACCAATAGCTGTTGGAAGTGCATAAGATAGAGTGGCAATGGCAACCATAAAGGCAGACTGCATCCCCTCATTTTCAAATCTAAAATTTTTAAATATTTTCACTGTTAATATTGCAATGGCAAGTCCTAAAAGCATACCAAAGAAAAGCTGATTAAATAACAACAATGCTACATTCTTAACAGATGATTGCCCCTGAATCATTGATATTAAAGTAATAGTTAGCAGATATGCAAAGGGATCGTTGGCACCACTTTCCATCTCTAATAAGGAGTCTGTATTGTATTTCAAGGAAAGCCTATTTGCCTTTAATATTGAGAATACTGATGCAGCGTCTGTTGATGATATAACAGCCCCTAATAAAAATCCTTCCAGTATATTCATCTTTAAAGCCAAGTGACAAAATGCCCCTACTGCAAGTGCAGTACATACAGTACCAAGAGATGCCATAGTAGCCGCTCTTGAAAAAACTGGTTTTATCATATTCCAGTTCATGCCGAATCCACCGTAGAACATTATAAATATAAGGGCTACAGTGCATATTGTTTCGGCTAATTTAAAGTTCGTAAAGTCTATTTTAAATATTCCTTCTGTTCCAAATATCATTCCCAAAAATATAAATGCCAAAAGTGCAGGCACTCTTATTTTTTTCGACATCTTACTTAAAAAAGTCGTGGAAATGAGTACAACAGCTGAAGATAGTAACAAAATAACATTCATCATAGCTGTTTTTCCCTCCTTTTCGTAGCACTTTAAATAATAAAAGTGCTTTTTAAAATTTTCTTAACTTCTAATAAATCTATTTCCATACAATTTATTTTTAAATCGAACAAATAAATTGTATTTTTAATGGATTTATATTTTTAATAAGAAAGTATGGGAAAGTATACTCTCCCACACTTTTATATTTACTATTTTATTTTTTCTATTTTCCATATCTTTTCAACATATTCTTTTGTCGCTCTATCTGCTGAAAAAATACCTGACTTAGCTATATTTACAAGACTCATCTTATTCCATTTCCCCTTATCTTGATAGGTATCCTCTACAATTTTTTGAGTATTTTTATAGCTTTCAAAGTCAGCAAGACACATATAAGGATCTGTAGACACCAAATAATCTGCAATATAATTAAAATTCGTATGTCCGTTATCAAGTGTCCTCATAAAATCTATTGTTTCCTTAATATCTTGATTATTATTGTAATAATCAATTGCTCTATAATCATTTTTGAAAAGTTCTTCTACTTCTTCTGAAGATAGACCGAAAATAAAAATATTATCTTGTCCAACTGCATTATGTATCTCTACATTGGCTCCGTCCATTGTTCCAAGTGTAACTGCACCATTTAACATAAGTTTCATATTTCCCGTACCTGATGCTTCCTTACCTGCTTGAGAAATCTGTTCACTTACATTAGCTGCTGGAATAATCTTTTCTGCTAGAGAAACTCTATAGTCTTCTAGGAAAACTACCTTAATATATTCTCTTACAATAGGGTCAGCCTCTATAATCTCTGATATAGAGCAAATTAATTTAATAATATTTTTAGCCATAACATAACCTGATGATGCCTTTGCAGAAAATATAAATGTTCTTGGATAAGGCTTTAGCCCATTAAACTTTATCATTCTATATAGATATATTATATGTAATGCATTTAAAAGTTGTCTCTTATATTCATGCAGTCTTTTTATCTGAACATCAAATATAGAATTTGTATCAACTTTTATAGCTGTAGAACTTTTTATGTACTCTGCTAGTTGTAATTTTTTTATGTTTTTAATATTTTCCAAGTCTTCAAGTACAGCTTTATCATCTTGATACTCTAGTAGTTTATCGATACTAGAAAGATCCTTAATAAAATCGACACCTAACAACTTGTTTAAATATCTTGTAAGCTCCGGATTTGCCTGACCTAGCCATCTTCTATGAGCTATTCCGTTAGTAACATTTATAAATTTGCCAGGATAAATTCTATTAAAGGATTTAAAAGTATCTTTTTTAAGAATTTCAGTATGGAGCATGGACACTCCATTAACACTGTAACTACTTACTATACACAAATTCGCCATTCTAATCACATTATTATGTATAATTGACATTTCGTCAAGTTCTCCGGCTGCACCAATGTCATTACACCATTTACAAAATCTATTATTTATTTCCCTTATTATTGTATAAATTCTTGGTAATATAGGCTGAAATAAATCCACAGACCATTTTTCCAAAGCCTCTGCCATAATAGTATGATTTGTGTATGCAAAAGTCTTTGTAGTTATGGACCATGCCTTATCCCAAGAATATTCATATTCATCCATAAGTATTCTCATAAGTTCTGGAATACACATTGATGGATGGGTGTCATTAATATGTATCACTACTTTTTCTGCAAAATTATCTAGTGTCATATAGGTGTCATAATGATTTTTCACTATTTGTTGTAATGAGGCACTTGTAAAAAAATATTGTTGCTTTATTCTAAGAGCTTTTCCGTTATCATTGTCATCAGCTGGATAAAGAAGTTTTGAAATAGATTCAGCTATTGCTTCGGATTCTAGAGACTTTGAATACTCGCCTTTTTCAAAAAGTTTCATATTAAATCCACCTGTGGCTTTAGATTTCCATAATCTTAATACATTGACAGTATCTGAATCATATCCTGAAATAAACAAATCATAAGGCTCTGCCTTTATTGCAGTATAGTCCTCATATCTGATATGTAAACCTTCACTACTCCATTCTTCTTTGGTATTGCCATAGAATTTAACTTCTATTTCTTCATCGTTTCTATACAGTAATCCATATCTACCTAAATCAAGCCAGTTGTCTGGATACTCCTGTTGCCAACCATCTGAAATAACCTGTTTAAATATGCCAAATTCATATAAAATACTAAATCCCATTATAGGATAATCATTGCTAGTAAGTGCATCCATATAACATGATGCAAGTCTACCAAGACCTCCATTACCTAGTCCTGGGTCAGGTTCTATATTGTATATTCTTTCTAAACTAAATCCATGCTTTGCTAAAAAGTGTTTTATCTCATCTTCATATCCTAAATTGTAGAGATTATTTCTAAGCGTTTTACCTACTAGAAATTCCATAGACATATAATATACTCTTTTTTGCTGACTTTCCTTTAGTTTTTTATTACTTTCAAATCTTTTTTCAGCAAGTCTATCTCTTGTAATCACCATCAAAGCTTGATAAATTTGCCTTTCACTAGCTTCATCAATAGTATTTCCAAATATCTTTTCTAAATACTTTTTTATATCTGTTGCAAAATTATCCATTTATTTCACTCCTTATAAATATCCTACGTTTAAAGATAGTTATGCTTTTCAGTACCATTAGAAAAAGTTCCAATTCTTATATCCATATATTTTTTATAATCGGTATTAAAAAACTTCATTGTACATATCTATATATTTTTTTGCTGAGTTTTTCCATGAAAAATCAACTTTCAAATCATTTTTAACTAATTTAATCCATGCTTTTTTATCGTAGTTAAATAACTGTAAACTTCTTCTGATAGCATCTAGCATATCATATGCATTAAATGTCTCGAAAGTAAATCCTCTTCCGTCACCATTTTCTGGATTATATGGTATAACAGTATCTCTAAGACCACCTACACGATTTACTACCGGAACTGCACCATATCTCATTGCAATAAGTTGTGACAAACCACAAGGTTCTGACTTTGAAGGCATTAGATAAATATCTGCAGCAGCATATATTTTTGATGCCATTTCATTAGAAAACATTATTATTGAGCGAACTCTATCATGTCTCCTATACTCTAACTCCCTTAACCTATCCTCAAAGTCTTTATAACCTGTTCCAAGTATTACAAGCTGAACACCCATGTCCACTATTTGATCTGCTACATCTAAAATCAAATTGATTCCCTTCTGATCAGTAAGCCTTGTTACCATACCGATTAAAGGTATTTCAGAATTTTCTTCAAGACCTAATTCTTTTTGAAGAAAAAGTTTATTCTCAAACTTATCTTTAATTTCAAATTTATTTTTTGAATAATTATGAGCAATATATGAATCGTCATAAGGATTATATATGTCATAATCTATACCATTTATTATTCCTCTTAACTTCCATTCTTCCCTTTTAAAAATAGGGCTTAATCCAAATGAAAAATAGGGATCCAATAACTCTTTTGCATATGTTTCACTTACTGTATTAACTCTATCTGCCAACTGTACAGCAGCTTTTAAAAGATTAATATCATTATCGAAACTCATAATATCCAAATAGTCATTTTCTAGTCCAAAAAGACTTCCCAAAATATATGGATTATATTTACCTTGAAATTCCACATTATGAATGGAAAAGACACTTTTTGTTTCCCTATAATATTCAAAGTTATCTTTTTTAAATTTATCTAAATATATTATTGAAAGAGCAGTATGCCAATCATTTGCATTAATTATATCAGCCTTAAAATTTATATGTGGCATAATCTCTATTGCTGTCTTTGAAAAAAATGCAAATCTTTCTCCATCATCAACTTCACCATATACATTATGCCTATTAAAATACTGCTCATTATCTATAAAGTAATATTTTACACCTTTGTACTCTGCTTCAAAAATACCACAATAAATTTGTCTCCAAGCAAGTGAAACATAAATATACTTTACAAATTTTATATTATATTTTTCTCTATCAATATCTGAATACAGTGGAAGTACTACTCTTGCATCAATACCTTCTTCTTTCAAGGCTCTTGGCAAGGAACCTACAACATCTCCCAATCCACCTGTTTTTACAAATGGAGCAGATTCTGCAGCAATAAACAATACCTTCATTAAAAAGTCACCTCTATTATCTATTTTAAAATCAACTATATCTTAATAAATTAAATTATAATTCCATACTAAATAAAGTCACAAAAGCCATACTTTAAATTATAAAATTAAAATATACACCTTTTTTTGTTAAAACATAATTATATAATCTTTCCCTTAGGAATTGTAAACTGACAACTTTTATCTCCTTTTAGCTCTTTATTTTCTCTTACAGTAACTAGTTTGTCAGATATTACATAATCAAGCTTTGCTCCTGATTTAATTACTGTACCAGACATCAAAATACTATTTTTAACGCTAGCACCTTCTTCAATAGTCACATCTCTAAATATTATACTATTTTCAACCTCACCATTAATATGACTACCATCTGCAAGAAGTGAATTTTTCACTGATGCATTTTTTCCGTATACAGTAGGCACACTATCCTTTACTCTAGTTAATATTTCTGTACCTGATAAGAAAATTTCCTGAGAAATTTCTTCATTCAAAAGATCCATATTAAATTGGAAGTAACTATCTAAGTTCTCTATAACTTTGCAATATCCATTTACATTATATGAATATACATTTAATTTGTTGAAATTCTTTGATATATAATCCCTTACAATATCTTCCCAACCCAAAGTATTACCTTTTTGAATAATCTTCTTTAAAAGTTCCTTATGCATAACTGTTATTTTTAAAAGAGCGTTACATTCATATTTAGCTCCATACTGATGATAAAGTGAGTCATAAGCTCTACTTTTGTGATCTACCATCATTTCTATATCTCCAGGTCTTGGTTTAGCCTTAGTACATAAAACTGTTATATCTGCATGATTCTTTTTATGAAAGTCTAAAACTTCCGCAAAATCTATATCGCAAATTATATTAGAATCTGAAATAATACAATAGTCTTGTAGCATAGAATCTATATAGGACTCCGCATTTACAAGAGCTTCAAACTTATTTCTTGGTATTTCAGTATTTGATATTGCTAGAGGCGGAATTATTTTAAGACCACTATTTTTCCTATTTAAATCCCAGTCCTTACCCCAACCAACATGATCCATTAGTGAATTATAATTTTTAGTTGTAAGTATAGCAATATTAGGTACTGATGACTTTACTAGAGAGGAAAGCATAAAATCTACCATTCTATATCTGCAACCTACATGAAGAGAAGCCATACTTCTATTTTTTACAAAACCTGCTATATCGTGGTTTTTAAATGTATCTGCGAATAAAATACAAAATGCGTCCATACTATTTACCTCCTGCTATTTCCTTTTTAAATACTTGGTTCTTAGGAATTATATCCTTGCTAGCAACTACAGTTATCATATCCTTACCTAATTGTATTTTCTTGTGTCCAACTATAGCGCCTTCTTCAATAATGGCTTCTTCTGCAACTATTGAATTATATATTTTTACACCTTTGCCTATATAGGCATTTTTCATGATTACACTATTTACTATCTCTGATCCTTCTTCTATAACAACATCTGAAGATATTACAGATTCTACAACTTTCCCTTTAACAGATGTCCCTTCTGATACCATTGAGTTTGAAAGCTTTGCCGTCTTTCCTATATACTGTGGCATAGATTCATAATGCCTACAATATATTCTCCAAAGAGGATCATGAATATTAAATTCTTCTTCTTTTTGTATAAGATCCATGTTTGCTTGCCACAAACTTTCTACTGTTCCAACATCTTTCCAATAACCCTTGAAAGGATATGCAAATATTTTTTTATTATCCTTCAACATCATTGGTATTATATCTTTTCCGAAATCATGTGTAGTATTTTCAGCATTTTCGCATTTTTCCAGATATTTTTTCAGTTCAATCCAGTTAAAAATATATATCCCCATAGAAGCTTTTCTCGAAATAGGATTTTTCGGTTTTTCTACAAATTCGCTTACAGATAAATCAGATAAAGTATTTAAAATACCGAATCTACTAGCCTCTTCAAGACTTACTTCAATATGGGCTATAGTTAAATCTGCATTTTTTTCTTTATGAAAATTTAGCATTTCATTATAGTTCATTTTATATATATGATCTCCTGAAAGTATCAATACATACTCAGGATTATACTGTTCAATATAAGTCATATTTTGGTATATGGCATTTGCAGTACCTTTGTACCAATCTCCAGTTTCTCCGCCAGTATATGGTGGAAGAATAGATAAACCTCCATCCATTCTATCTAAATCCCATGGCGAACCATTGCCCATATAAGAATTTAATTCAAGTGGCATAAACTGTGTCAAAACGCCTACTGTAGAAATTCCTGAGTTTACACAATTTGATAATGGAAAATCTATTATTCTATACTTTCCACCAAATGGAACTGCTGGCTTTGCCATTGTTTTAGTTAAAGTCTGAAGGCGAGTTCCCTGTCCACCTGCTAATAACATTGCTACAATTTCTTTTTTTAGACTCATAATAATACCTCTCAATCACTCTATTTTTTAACTAAATACATTGTTGAAAACGGTGGAATATTAAGCTTTAGAGTATAATCAAAATTATTCCATTTTTCCTTTACAGAACGAAGATTCCTATTTACAAATCCGTTTCCACCATATTTTTTTGCATCCGTATTCATTAAAATACTATACTTTTGTTTTTTATCAACACCTATCTTATACTTTTTAAGATGTTGAGATGAAAAGTTGCTTACAAGGAGAAGTTCATTTCCCTTTTTATCTTTTCTAGTAAATGCCAAAACATTATTTTTAGAATCGTCTACTGTATTCCACTTAAAACCAGACCAAGAAGTATCATTCTCCCAAAGAGTAGAATTGTTTAGGTAGACCTTATTTAACTCCTTTATAAATCTATGATTTTTTTCATGTAGTGGATAATCTAGAAGCATCCAGTCAAGCTCCTTGCTCTCATCCCATTCAATAACCTGTGAAATATCACAACCCATAAAAGTAAGCTTCTTGCCAGGATGTGCAAACATATATGCTATAAAAGCTCTCATATTACTAAATTTATTTTCAAATTCAACATCTGCCTTGTCTAGTATAGATTTTTTGCCATGAACCACTTCATCATGAGACAATGGCAAAATATAATTTTCAGAAAAAGCATATGTTAGAGAAAATGTCATCTTATCGTGAACTCCCTTTCTAAAAAATGGATCTGTAGACAAGTAGTCAAGAGAATCATTCATCCAACCCATATTCCATTTAAAATTAAATCCTAATCCACCATATTCAACATCTGCAGTAACCTTAGGCCAAGAAGAAGACTCTTCTGCAATCATCATTGCTCCTGAAAAGTTTTCCTTTATATAAACATTTAAATCCCTAAAAAATTTAATAGCTTCTAAATTATAATTTCCACCATCTTCATTTGGAATCCACTCACCTTTTTTTCTTCCGTAGTCTAAATATAACATCGAAGAAACTGCATCTACACGAAGACCATCTATATGATATTTTTCAATCCAATAAACTGCATTTGAAATTAAAAAAGAAAGAACTTCATTTCTGCTGTAATCAAAAACCCTAGTTCCCCATTCCTTATGCTCCATCTTTCTTGAATCTGAATACTCATATACATATCCACCATCAAACTCACAAAGTCCAGACTCATCTTTTGGAAAATGTCCTGGAACCCAATCCAAAATAACACCAATATTATTTTTATGGCACTCATCGACAAAGTGCATAAATTCTTCAGGAAGCCCGTATCTTGAAGTTGGTGCAAAATAACCAGTAACTTGATACCCCCAAGATTTATCATAGGGATGTTCCATAATAGGGAGAATTTCTATGTGTGTATAGTTCATTTTCTTTACATAATTAACCAAATCTTCAGCTAATTCAAGATATGAATAAAAACTTCCATCATCTTTTAACTTCCATGAGCCCAAATGAAGCTCATAAATATTCATAGCCTTGTTATATGGAACTTCTCTTTCCTTCATCCAATCTTTATCTGACCACTCATATTCTGAAATATTATAGACCTTAGAAGAAGTTCCAGGTCTTGTTTCAAAGTGCCTTGCATATGGATCTGATTTATAGATAATTCTTCCATCTGCAGTTTCAAATACATATTTGTAGCAGTCAAACTTCTTAACACCTTTAATTTCACATTCATATATACCAGCTTCTGTAATTTTTTTAGCCTCGTACTTTTTAGCTTCCCAATTACAAAATTCACCTGTTACATAAACTCTCTTAGCATTTGGAGCCCACACTCTGAAAGTACAACAATCCTTATCTAAAAAAGAACCAAAATATTCATAAGACTTGTAGTTTCTTCCTTCATGAAAAAGATACTCTGCCATTTCATCCCTTTTAAATGTATTCATAGACTTATTCACCCCATTTGAACATTAATATTCTCGATATAATAGAATTTATATTGTTTTTTTTATAGCTATTTTTAAATATAAATACTAACCTTATAATAATACTATCATATAAATGACAATTTCACACTAGTATTTTGCAAGTTTTCAGATAAGTATCATCAATATTTAAAAAATATACAAGGAAAATGTTTTTTAAAATAAGTACTCTTTCTTTGACTTTTTCAAAAAATACAGTAACACTAATCTAGCTTTACTATTTAGAAATTCATATAAATATTATACTACATCTATATGTATAAATTATGAAATATTCCTATAAAAAAATACATAACTTATATTTGAGAATTTTTTTAAAAAAGAAATACTTTAATATTATTTAATCAAATAAATCTATTTAACATAAATATAAAATTTTCAGATATTTACTTAAAATTTTAAAATATATATTAATTTATATCTGTTTTTCGTAGCTATAATAAATAAAATAGATTAAATACTAGAAAACATAATTAAAAAGCTAACTAAAAAGATATTTTTTTAACTAATAACTTGATATATACTATAATTAAATGGTATATAATGTATTATAAGAATAATAGATAAAATTTAGGAAGGGAGGCAACTAATATGAAAGAAATTATTTACTCACCTATTGAATTTAATAAACCAATCGGTGCTATTAGGAATAATGAGAAAAAAGAGATTAGAATACTTTTACACGAAAATTTTAAGCACAATTCCATAAACTTACTACTTTATAATAATACAGACAAGTCAGATGTATTAAAATTTGAAATGAAAAAAATAAATAAAATTACTGATTACTATGTTTACTCAACAAGCATAGACTCTCTCCAAACTGGCATATACTTTTACTTTTTTGAAATTCTAGATGATAGCAAAATAAATATAGTTTCAAAAGTAAATGGAGAAGCAAAAATTTCAGATCATATTATACCTTGGCAATTAACAGTTTATGATGAAGAATTTAGCACTCCAGACTGGATAAAAGGTGGAATAATGTATCAAATATTTCCAGATAGATTTTATTGTTCACCAAACTATCACGCAGAAATGGCAGTAAATGAAATAGAGAGAACAAAACAGGACAGTTGGTATAATATACCAAACTCACCCTTGGATACTAAACTATACTCGGCAAAAGACTTTTTTATGGGAAATTTAGATGGAATATACGATAGACTTGAATATCTTAAAGATTTAAACATAGATCTTATATATTTAAACCCTATATTTGAAAGTGCCGAAAACCACAGATATTCAACAGCAAACTATTTCAATGTTGATCCTTATTTGGGCAATAATAAAATTTTTTTGGATTTATGTCATAAACTTAAAGACAAGAATATAAAAATAATTCTTGATGGTGTTTTTAATCATACTGGGTCAGACAGCATATACTTTAATAAGGAGAGCAACTACCCTGAAATTGGAGCATATAACTCTATAAAGTCTCGCTACTATCCTTGGTATAGCTTTATAGACTATCCAGATAAATACGATTCTTGGTGGGGATTTGATAACCTCCCTACTATTAACAAAGAAAATAAGGACTATATAGACTTTATCTGTAATGAAGAAAATGGAGTCTTAAATTATTGGCAAAAAATGGGCGCTAGTGGTTGGAGACTAGATGTAATAGACGAACTTCCAGATTCTTTTCTAGATAAAATTAGAAAAACTGTAAAAAACTATGATGAAGATGCTCTTTTAATAGGTGAAGTATGGGAAGACGCTAGTAATAAAGTAGCATACGGATTAAATAGAAGATATTTATTAGGGCAACAAATGGATTCTGTTATGAATTATCCCTGGAGAAATGCAATTGTAGACTTTTTAATAAATAAAGATGCTGCTGCTTTCTCAAACAATATATCAGAAATCATAAACAATTACCCAAGACCAGCAATAGATACGCTTATGAATCTCCTATCTAGCCACGATATAGAAAGAATAATAACTGCATTAGGAGTAGATATATCTACTGTTAAATATGAGGATAGCAAATATTTTAAATTAAGTTCTGAAGAATACAATAAATCATCTGAACTTGTAAAATTTGCATCTTTTCTACAATTTACTTTGCCTGGTATTCCATCAATTTATTATGGAGATGAAATAGGTATGCAGGGATTTAAAGACCCTTTCAACAGAGCTGCTTTCGATTACGAAAATATAGATATGGAGCTATTGGAACACTATAAAGAACTTACTTCATTTAGAAAAAAATTTAGAGATAACTTTATCACAGGTTTTAAATTAATTGACTTTGGCAAAAAACACATCGCCTATTTGAGAAGTAACATTCTTTGTGTAGTAAACCTTTCAGATAAAGCCATAATTATAGATATGGACAAATCTGCTACATGGATATATGGAAACAAAGAAGCTTATATGACAGAATACGGTATTCTTATAGGACCTGAATCATATACAGCAATATTATTGAATGAAAAATATCACAGCAGAGATAGTATTGTATTTAAAAACGCAATAGACAGAAGTTAAAATTACTCAAATTTAGAAGGTGATAATATGAGAAAAGCAGGTATACTACTCCCAATCTTTTCACTAGCTTCAAAATATGGCATAGGAAGTCTAGGTAAAGAGGCATATAATTTCATAGATTTTTTAGCAAGAACAGGGCAAACAATATGGCAAGTTTTACCAATAACATCGACTAGTGCAGATGAATACTACTCTCCTTATAAAACAAGTGGAGCTTTTTCAGGAAATCCAGATTTTATCGATATAGATCTACTTTTAGAGGAAGCCTTATTAAGTGAAGAATTTGTTTCTTCTATTCCTAAGGATAAATATGAAACAGATCCGAGATATATTGATTACGAAAAAGCAAGAGCACTTAAAGAAATACTTTTAAAAGAAGCCTTTAAAAACTTTAAACTTCTACCCACTTCCTCAAAAAAGAAATATAATAAATTTTGTGAAGAAAATCATTTTTGGTTAGAAGAATACTGTAGCTATATGTCCATGAAACATATTAATCAAAACAAAGCATATTGGGACTGGAAAATCGTAAAAAATTTTGATGAACTGAAAAGTGCAGATGAAGAAATATTAGAAGAATATAAAGAAATATTTAATTACAATAAATTTTTACAATATAAATTTTACGAACAATGGGATAAATTAAAAGAATATGCAAATAAAAATTCCGTAGAAATCTTTGGAGATATGCCAATATATATTTCTCAAGATAGTTCAGATTTTTACTTTCATAGAGAAATGTTTTTAACAGATGAAAACCTAGAAGTAAGTTGTATAGCCGGTGTACCACCAGACGAATTTTCAAGCGAAGGACAATGCTGGGGAAACCCTCTTTACGATTGGGAGTACTTAAAATCTACGGCTTACAAATGGTGGGTTGAAAGAATAAAAAAATCATTTGAAGTCTATGATATCCTTAGAATAGATCATTTCAGAGCTTTTGAAAGCTTTTATTCCATAGATAAAAAGACAAAAAATCCTAAAGAAGGAAAATGGATAAAAGGACCAGGAAAAAACTTCTTTAATATAGTTAAAAATAAAGTTAAAAACACAAATATTGTCGCTGAAGATTTAGGAATTATTACAGAAGATGTAAGAGAACTTTTAGAATATACAACTTACCCTGGAATGAAGGTAATTCAATTCGGATTTAACTCAGACGCTGACAACCTAAATCTTCCCCATAGATACTACAAAAACACAGTAGCCTATACTGGAACACATGACAACAAGACTCTTGCAGAATGGTTGGAAACAACATTCGATGGTCAAAGAGAATATGCAATGAAATATCTAAGACTAGACAGCTATGATAAATATACAGAAGGCTTTATAAGAGCTGTAATGGCATCTTGTTCTGATACGGCAATTATACCTATTCAAGATTGGTTGGATTTTGGTGGATGGGCAAGAATAAATACTCCATCGACAATAGAGAAAAACTGGAAATTTAGACTTCTAGATGGAGAACTAACAAAAGAAGTAGAAAACTATATAACTGAAATAACAGGATTGTATGGAAGATTCTTAAAAAGAAAATAAGGAACATAAAAATAAATATTTGATTATTGGGAAGGCTGGCGAAAATCCAACCTTCCTTTAATTTATAATATTACTTAATTTTTTGCGTGTCAATAAAAACTGCTATAAAGTCAGTTTTAAAGGTTCTATAAGAAAATAACGCTGACAGTAATTTTGTCTTCCTAGCCTTTCGACCAAGAATACTTTTTTATTACCATCAACGTTAAATATTATAGAACCGTTTTTATTATTTATTTTGAAGTTTTTATTTATTTAAGACTATTTTTTCCACCTATTATTGTTAAGCTTTCAAGACTATTATGATTATCTGTTAAAGCTGTTTTACTTTCGTCTTTATTTGAAAGTAAAATAGGTGCGTCTACATTACCTGCTACAGGCCCTATTACTAAAGCATCTGCGAAGTTTTCTCCTGATGCAAGAAATGCCTTCTTTGAATCTTTAAATCCATACTGAGCAATTTTTGCAGATGTTTCGTATCTATCTTTTCCTGCTATCCTTTCTATTAACTTAGGTAATTTTTTTTCTATATTCTTGTTTATAGAGTTTTCTCCTCCAATAATATACACTTTCTTTACTCCAAGATTCTTCATCTGTTTGTCTATTTCGTTTTTAGAAGTTTTATTATTTACAAGTACTATAGGCATGTTATTTTTTGATGCAAATGCACTTGCACATAATGCATCTGCCCAATTTTCACCTGATGCAACTACTGCCTCATTTGATTTAGATATGTTTTTATTTACAAGTTCAGCTATTTTTTCTGCTGTCTGATATCTATTTTCTCCAGCTACTCTGTCTACACCATTTTTAATAATTTTAGAAAGTGTAGATTCTATATTTTTATCAATGCTGTTTTCTCCACCAACTATTACTACATTACTTGCTCCAAGTCTCTTTATTTCTTGTATAATAAAGTCATCCAGTCTATTAGTATCTGAAAGAAGTATTGGTGCATTCATCGATTTTGCAAGTGGTGCTGAAGATAATGCATCTGCATATGAATCTGCTCTTGCTATTATTACTGTATCTGCCTTTTTATAGTTTTTCTTGGATATTTCTACTGCAGTTTGTTTTCTATTTTCTCCAGCAATTCTATTTACTTTATTTTCTTTCTGAAGTCTTGTGAATACAGAATTTGTAGTTACATTTTCTTCTTTTTTTGTAATTGTTGTTGATGAAGAAGATGAACCTCCGCCTCCTGAAGAATTAGCTCCAGATCCAGTTACGCCCTTTCCTTTTTCAAACTCTATTACAAGAGGGTACATTGAAATACTGTCTGCTTTTATTTTTGCAAAATTTTCATCCTGTGTAAATTCAAGTTTTTGCTTTTCCTCTCCATCTTTTATAAAGTAAACTGATTTTACTTTTTTACCATTTTCAAGTTTTCTTGTTATTGTAAAGTCTCCATATAACTTAGACACTTCACATCTAAATGGGTTTTTCAAGTTTATGTCTAGTCCAAGCACATCTTTCCCTTTTAGACTTGGATACTTGGCAAGATCTACATAATCCACTGCTAACTGAAGGTTATTGAACTTCATTCCTTCCACTTTAGTCTTACCTGATGGGCATAAAACTGAACTATTATACATTTTTGCTTCATTCTTGTCTAATAAATCTATATTTTCTACTAATTCACAAGTAGAGTGATTATATGGATATTTACCCATATTATATTCTGACTTATCTTTTATAACAAGTGGAAATGCAACTACATCATATTTATTATTATTCACTTTTACAGTGTATGTAATATCTTCCAATAACTCAGTTTTAAGTCTTCCATCATTGCTATTAACCTTAATTGTTTCAAATGGACTAGCAAGTTCAAATTCTACAGGTTCTGTTGTAACTTTTCCTTTGTATAGAACTCCTATGTTTATTGCAACTTTTTCTTTCTTTTGATTGTTTTCATTTTTTTCATGAACAACAATATCTTTTATAGGTGAATTCACCTTAAAGTTATATGGATTTTCATTATTATCTATTTCCATATAAACATTATTTTCCATAGTATATTTATCACTATCTGCTAGCGAAATAATATATCTCATTCCTTTAACAATATCAAAGTTTTTTATTACTCCACCTTCAGATACTATATTATCTTCAAATCTCTGTCTTGTACTGTTAAATAGTCTAAACTGAATATATTCCTTAAGTGTAAATTTTTCTTTTTCTTTAGATTCAACTGTTTTTAAACCAGATACAGTAACTTTTTTATTTGCAAAAATACAATCATTACCTGCATTTGGATTGCATGGACTTCCCTGTGAATCTTCATTTGGATCGAAAACTCTTTCCATATCCTGATTTGGATTTTCTGCACCATCTATTCTTTCAAGATCTATTTGTGTAAATAAAGGGTCATTTTTATACTTAGGATCATTTAATACAGCTGTATAACCATCTTTATATTTTTTTATTACAAAATTAATATCTTCCATGTTGTATGTTGGATTTTTAGGCATGCTTATAGTATAATTTACATCTTTATCACCATTAAAAGTTAACCATCCTAAAGTATTTTTTAGTTCCTGTACACTTCCGTCATCTCCTTTTATCTGGAAATTATATCCTGGTTTTACAACATATCCATCGTGAGTTACTCTCATTTTTAATATATATCTTCCTTGATATATATTAAGTGAATCCAGTATATTACCACTTCCATCTATTATGTTGTTTTTATCATTTAGACTAATTGACATGCCATCCATTCTATAATTATTTTTTTCACTTGGCACAACTCTTATATTATATTTTTCCCCTGGATACATATTAAACTTTAATCTACCTTTTTCACTAGATACATTTTGCTTGTCTCCACCGCCAAGGACTTCAAAATTAATATTATCTTCAACTATTAATTCTTTATTTTTCGAAATGTCTTTAATATTTATACTTACATTTGCAAGTTTTTTATTTTCGGGCTTTGTACCAAGCAAATCAGATTTTTTTATCAAAACAAGTTTTTCTATATTTTCTTTTTTAACTTCACCTCTAAAATCTGTTTCAACTGGGAAATTATTATTTCCATTTGAAAGTATATTTATAAAGTTAAAAGTAT
The DNA here is from genome assembly GCF_900110295.1 of Peptostreptococcus russellii. Taxonomy (GTDB): domain Bacteria; phylum Bacillota; class Clostridia; order Peptostreptococcales; family Peptostreptococcaceae; genus Peptostreptococcus; species Peptostreptococcus russellii_A. Next base: position 277,224 of record NZ_FODF01000001.1, on the reverse strand, counting down.
TATTTATATTCCCTGCCTTTGCCAAAGTATACTTTTCAACATCCTTTGGTCCAATCTTAAATCTAACACCATCAATAATATTAATTCCAGTCAATTTACCATCTATTAATTTTACACTTTGTTTATATCCTTTATCTCTCATATTATATACTTCAAAGTCAATATTATCATTTATAGGTTTATTGTTTTTATCTACAATCTCTATATCTTTTAAGCAAATCCTCTTTCCATCTGGCTTTCTAGTTAAGTGTAAGTCATTTAATACATCATCACCGTTATTTAAATACATCCATGGAAATTTATCTCCTTCTTTTTTCAAAAATTTAAAGTGAATATCGTCCATTTCATATTTTTCATTATCTTCCAAACTTAGAGTATAGCTCTCATTAATTTTCATTTTGAAAGACACTTCATCAGATAATAATTGCATACCTGAATCAGTTTTCATTCCTGATTCCGATGTTATTTTTTCACCACTGCTATCTGTTAAAGTGAATTTAAATTTTGTGTCTTTTATTGTGGAATTACCTTCTTTAATTTGTAGGATTTCTCTTACATATTCTTCTTTTGTATTTACTTTGACATCGCTCTTAATAACGTCTGTAGAATTTTCTTTAGGTGTTACTCGATAAAAGTCAATTGCAGCTTCATCTCTATCTAAATCATACGCAAATGATTCCTCTCCATAATCAGCATCAATATACATATGTACTGGTTTCATTGTATACTTATCATTTTTTTTAAGTGTGACTGTATATGTATGACTAAATCCTGTTATTTCATCCTTAAATAAAGCTACTGACGGTACCTTTCCATTTACTGTAGTCACTTCAAATGAACCACCTGGATCTTCATCATCAGTATAAATAAAAGTCAATTTATCTGTTATATTCTCATCTGTTTCTGAATTTTTAACCCCAATTCCCTTAAGATTAATCACCGAATGCTTATTTTCATGTAAAATCTCATTTTCGGAACCATATGAGTTTACAAGAAAAGCATAATTAGAGATAGGTGCTACCACCAAAGAACATAAAAATAGTGCAATGGCCTTTGACATTAATTTTGATTTTCTGTGCATTTAAATAATCCCCCTATATATCCTATATATTTATTATACCTTCGTGAATATAACATTTATTTATATAGTTAGTAAATGATTATAGTTATAAAGAATAAGCCGAGTTGTCAGAATAGTCTTTCTCTATATGATTATCATAATTATTACTAAATTATTAACTAATGATTATAACTATAATAAAAAAATAGTTATTATAATGTATATCGATTATATTTATCCATTAAAAATACCGTCTATAAATTTTTTTTACATTTTATACATTTTAGTTTTAATTTTATTTTAATATTTTAAAAATAATAAATTCTAATGTTGATATTATCTAATCAAAATTACTATATGATTAAATATTTTATAAAAGAAATAAAAATACGAAATTTTAATTGTTAATAAGAATATTTATTAGAATATAGATTGAAATTATTAGTTGGCTTTGTAATTAAACTTTTTATTACTAATCATAGAGTTATTAAATTTAACATACATATAAAACGATAATTGATTATAAAACTATCTATCACCTTTTTATATGTCTGCTAATTCATTAAATTTTTATTTTTCTAATTCTATTCCTTTATTTCGTAAGTTTTCTATACATTCATTCAGATATTCAGTATTATGTTCTTTATAGATTGGACTATCTATTATTTCTTCTTTAAGATTATTGTGTTTTTCGGCTGTTTTACCTCTATAGTTTTTATCTTTCCATTCTACAGAGACCTTGTATCCTCTTTTTTCCATTTCATCCATAACTAATAAGTGATAAGCAAATAAATGATATGGAGAATATGAAAATACGTAGTCTACAGTTTTGTGTTTCTTTTTCCATCCATTGCCTCTAAGAGCGCAACATTCTCTGTGTTGTCCAAGAAGCTGATTTCTTGGCAATAGATGTATAATTTCTTCATGCCATAGTCTCATTTTATTCTCCTTTTAATAAAGTTGATTCTTGTAGATATTTGTTGGGATATTTTTTTAGTAAATAATTAATATATTTAATTACTGATTTTTGCTCGATTTTGTCTTCCATATATTCTTCTAATAAATGAAATAGCTCTTCTTTTTCATTTTCACTTGCTTCTTTTTTGAAATATCCCCATATATGAAGTATTGCATTGTTAAAATCTTTTTTACTTTCTTTCATAAAATTTATTTCTTCTATTTTTTTATATATAAACAAAATATCTACTTCTTCGCTCTTTAAATATTCTCTTATTTCAAGATATATTTTATGCGATTTGCTTAAAACATAGTATTTATTTTTTGCCCATAGCTCTTCACATTCTTTTCTTGTATTTTTATTATTCATACTCACATCCCATTTCAATAATACTCAAATTGATTAATTTCAATCTGCCTTTTTCTATTATATTAAATATACCCATTCGCATACAATTATAACAAAAAACATAGAGGCTATCTGCCTCTATATTTTTCTTTTTTCTTTTTTTGTTTTTGTTTAAATTTTTCTTCTGCTTGCTCCTATCTAAATTTTTTTCTTTTCTTTTTCTTTGCAAGCTTAAATTCTTCTTGATGCAGTCATAGTTTTATATGTAAAATTTTGAACATACTTCACTATATTTTCTAGTGCTTTATATTCTGAATTTCAAAGTAACTCTAGTCTACTGCTGTTATTTTACCTGTATGTGTTTCTATTACAAATCCATGTACTGATATTTCTTTCGGTATCAGCGGATGATTTCTAAGGAGATCTACACTTTCAGCTACCGATTCTTCTAAACAGTCAAACCCACCTAACCATCTGTCCATATCTACACCAAAGTACTTCAGATTATTTATGGTTTCCTCTTCAATTCCTGATTTTTTCATGGCTTCTACCATTTGATTCATGTTCATATGCTGTGCTCCACATTCTGTATGACCTATTACCATTATATCTGTTACGCCTAGTTCATATATAGCTACTAGTAGACTTCTTACGGCACTTCCAAATGGATGAACTATTGTACCCCCTGCATTTCTTATGATTTTGGCGTCACCATTTTTTAAACCCAGTGCTGCTGGTAATAATTCTGTCAATCTAGTGTCCATACATGTTACAATTGCAAGTTTTTTGTTTGGCAATTTATCTGTTGCATACTTTTCATACTCTTTTTCATCTACAAATTTTTTATTAAATTCTAGTATTTCTTCTATCATTATTTTCTCCTTCCTTATGACAATACTCTCAATATTTATTGCACTCTAATGTATTTTTTACTATGCAGTTATATATTGTCACTTTTGTTTTTAAATAAAAAAACTCTCATTGCTACTATAATACCCATAGCAATGAGAGTTATCTCTTTTTTATAAAATTTATCTATATTATTTCTTCATCTTAAATGAGCTCTTTAGGGGAACTATTCTATTAAATACCAACTTATCATCTGTTGTATACTTAGTATCTACATTGTAGAATCCATTTCTTAAGAACTGGAATTTATCATTCTTTTCTACACCTTCTAAAGCTGCTTTTTCAACAAATCCTTCTCTAATAACTAAAGAGTTTTCATTTATCTGGTCTAAGAAATGCTTGCCTTCATTTTCTGGTGCATCATCTAAGATTAATGGTTCAAATAGTCTAAATTCTGCTGGATGACAGTTGTTAGCATCTACCCAGTGAATTGTTGCTTTTACCTTACGTCCTACAAATCCTGAACCACTCTTAGTTGCAGGGTCATATGTACAGTGAATTTCTGTTACTTCGCCGTTTTCATCCTTTATTACATCATTACATTTAACGAAGTATCCACCCTTTAGTCTTACTTCATTTCCTGGGAATAGTCTGAAATACTTCTTTACTGGAACTTCCATAAAGTCATCTCTTTCAACGTAAAGTTCTCTTGAGAAGCTTACCATTCTCTTACCCATTTCTTCATTTTTTGCATTATTTTCTATTTCTATAAGTTCGCTTTCACCTTCTGGATAGTTAGTTATTACAACCTTTAGTGGGTTTATAACTGCCATTGCAAGAGGTGCTTTTGGCTGAAGATCTTCTCTTAGGAAGAAGTCTAACATCTGGCTATCTACCTTTGAATCAGCCTTTGATATACCTATTTCTGCACAGAAGTTTCTTATTGATTCTGGAGTATACCCTCTTCTTCTAAGTCCAGATATAGTAGGTATTCTTGGATCGTCCCATCCATCTACTATATTATTATCTACTAGCTGCTTTAACTTTCTCTTTGACATTACAGTGTTTGTCATATTAAGTCTTGCAAACTCTATCTGTCTTGGAGTCGCTTCCATTTCAGTTTCTCTTACAACCCAATCATAGAAAGGTCTCTGATCCTCAAATTCAAGAGTACATATTGAATGAGTTATATGTTCAATAGCATCTTCTAAAGGATGAGCAAATGTATACATTGGATATATACACCACTTGTCCCCTGTATTATGGTGAGATGTATGAGAAATTCTATATATTACTGGGTCTCTCAAGTTGATATTAGGAGAAGCCATATCTATTTTAGCTCTTAATACCTTTTCTCCATCTGCAAACTTTCCATCTTTCATCTGCTGGAAAAGTTCAAGATTTTCTTCTACGCTTCTATTTCTATATGGACTTTCCTTACCTGGTTCAGTAAGTGTCCCTCTGTATTCTCTTATCTGGTCTGCATTTAGATCGTCTACATACGCAAGCCCCTTCTTTATTAAAAGAATTGCTCTTTTGTGCATTTCGTCAAAGTAATCTGAAGCAAAGTGAAGTTCATTCCAATTAAATCCTAACCACTGAACGTCTTCCTTTATTGAGTCTACGTATTCTACATCTTCTTTTGTAGGGTTTGTATCGTCGAATCTAAGATTCACTCTACCATTAAACTCCTTTGCAAGCCCGAAGTTAAGGCAAATACTCTTGGCATGACCTATATGTAAATAACCATTTGGTTCAGGTGGAAATCTTGTAATTATACTATCGTGTTTTCCGCTTTCTAAATCATCTATGACAATATTTCTAATAAAATTAGAATTCTCTCTATCAAATGACATAAACTACCTCCTTATTTGTTTTATATATATTATTTTAAATCATTTTGATAAAAAAATAAAGTGAAAAGACTAACTAATTATTGCTAAGTATTTTTTCATCATAAGTTTTTATCAAATTAATCTGCGTATTTTTTATTTTGGACAAGTCTTCCGTACTGTAAGATCCGTCCAGACCTAATTTAAGAGCATCTTCTATAGATGCGAGCATTTCATCCATAGTTTTTTTGTTTTTCTCTATATTCTCTTTGGATTTGTCTATTTCTTTTTCAAATTTTTTATCGTCTTTTTCCTTTACAGATAAATCATCTGAAATTATATCAAGAGCTTTCTTTGCATTTTTTGCATTTATATGGGATATTTCTTCTCTTTTAATTTCAACTTTTTTTATTTGCTCTTTTACAACTTCTGGATCTACTTTATATTCCTTGTCCTTTAAGGAGTCTATAAAATCATTTATATATCTTGTATACCAATTGTATCCACTGTCTGCCATATTTCTGGTATACATATTATACTCCATTTTTACTTCTCTTTTGTTTGAGTCTCCCATTCTCTGGTCTTCATAGACTTTATCCTTACATCCAGTAAGAACTACTGAAGCTACAAATACCAATGCTAATAATTTCTTTTTCATGTAGCACCTCTATTTAAAATTATTATTTTACCCCTACAAGCTCTCCATTTAGTGAGAATGATCTTGGTTCTGTAATTTTTACATCTACAAGTTTTCCTATTAATGAATCATCTCCACCTGTAAAGTTTACAGTTTTATTCTGTCTAGTCTTTCCAGTAAGTATTTCATCTACCTTTTTACTTGAACCTTCAACAAGAACTTCTACTATCTTTCCTTCGTACTTGCTATTGATTTCATTAGAAATTCTGTTTACAACTTCAAGGACTCTGTCGAATCTTTCGTGCTTTATATCTTCTGGAATTTGGTTCTCCATTTTAGCTGCAGGAGTTCCTCTTCTCTTTGAATATATAAATGTAAATGCTGAGTCATACCTTACTTTTTCACATACTTCTATTGTATCACAAATATCCTCATCTGACTCACCTGGAAATCCTATCATTATATCTGTAGAGAATGCTATATTGGGTACTTCCTTTCTAGCTTTTTCTATTATTCTTAGGTAGTCTTCCTTTGTATAGTGTCTATTCATCTTTTTAAGAAGTCCAGTACTTCCTGACTGACATGGTAGGTGAAGGAACTCACATACTTTGTCGCAGTCTCTCATTGCATATATTACATCATCTGAAATATCTTTTGGATGAGATGTCATAAATCTAATTCTTTCTATACCTTCTATTTCATTTACCATTCTAAGAAGCTGAGCGAAATCTATTCTTTCAGCTTCGTCAAGAGTTTTACCATATGAATTTACATTCTGCCCAAGAAGTGTAACCTCTTTAGTTCCATTGGCTACTAGTTCTTTAATTTCATCTATTATATCCTGTGGCTTTCTACTTCTCTCTCTTCCTCTAGTATATGGAACTATACAGTATGTGCAGAAGTTATTGCAGCCATACATAATATTTACAAATGCCTTGATACTGAACTTTCTATTACTCTTTAAACCTTCTACTACTTCACCATCTACATCCCATACGTCTACAAGTATTTTTTCTCTATCAAAAGTGCTTGCAAGAAGTTCTGGGAACTTGTAAAGATTATGTGTGCCAAATATAAGGTCAACATGATTATATGTTCTCTTAATCTCTTCTACAACGTGTGGTTGCTGCATCATACATCCACAAACTACTATTTTAAGGTCTGGTCTACTCTTTTTAAGATGCTTCAAATGTCCTAGATTTCCATAAACCTTTAGCTCCGCATTTTCTCTTACTGCACATGTATTATATATTACAAGGTCTGCAGTCTCTTCTGATAAAGACTGTACATATCCCATTGATTCTAACATTGAAACTAGCATTTCAGAGTCGTGTTCGTTCATCTGACAACCATAAGTAACTATTGTATATGTCTTTCTTATTCCTTTTTTATTAAATAAATTTTCATTTATTCTGTGAACCTGTTCAATATACTTTTCTTGTTCTTCTATCTTTTCTATAGATATTTCTGTTTGTTTTCTCTTAGTCATAATTTTCTCCTTCTATTAATTTTCTTTTCATTGATATGTAGCTAGTTTAAAATTAACTCTTAAACTCCATAACTTAGCTATTAGCTAGAGTATTTTTACTATATATTATAGGAATACCTGTATTTTTAAATTTTCCCCAATGCACTTCATAATATTTATTCTGCCTTTTTAGTTTTATAGGCTTTTAAATATATAACTTTCGTTAAGCATCTTTTTTGAAAATTTACCATCTCTATATTAACTTGAAAAAAGCACTGTTTTTGGCAGTGCTTTCTCTATACCATTATATATAATACCATATTTTACATATTTTATAAATTATATTTTATATATATAAGCACAAGATTATACAATACTATTTATGCTTTTTCTTTTTTTACAAGGTTAAATCCAATTATAGACAGCAATACTAGAGCTATTCCTAAGAAGTCATACCAAAATAATTTTTCTCCAAGAAAGATACTTCCACTTATTATGGCTATTACTGAAGTAACGTTGTTAAATAATCCAACTCTTGTAGCCTCTATTCTACTTACTGCATATGTTAAAAGTATTGATGTAACTACAGATGACAAAATACCAAGATATAATATAGACAAAAGGAAACTTTTTTCTGTAAATGGTAAAAAGTAGCTATAAATATTGTGATTGACAATATGTCTATAGATAGATACTGCATTAAAAAAAATAAATCCAGAAATATTAACAACATATACTATCTCCATTGTAGAATACTTTGATGATATTTTTTTAATAAGTACACTGTATAATGCAAATGATAGTGCTGATATTAGTATAAACAACATTCCCAAATAATTGTATGTATTTGTATTTAGCCCTTTCATAATATTTATAAATACAAGACCCGACACAGAAGTTACTATAAAAAATTTCTGTATTGCATTTATTTTTTCTTTTAATATAATTCTAGCTGTTATTAATGTAAGTATTGGTATAGTTGCTTGAATAACACCTGCTTGTGCTGAAGCTATTCTTTCAAGGCCTAATGTTTGAAATAGAAAAAATACTATTGGAAATCCTATACTATATGGCAATATTTTTAAAAAATCTGAAAGAGATATCTTATTCATATTTCTATTAAATATTCTATACACAAGCAAAAATACTGCTGCCACAGTAAATCTATGCGACAATAAAGTAAATGTATCTGCATTTCTTAGGGATATTTTCACAAATAAAAAAGAAAAACCTATTATTAAACTTTGAAGTGTTATTGCAATATATGCTTTCGTTTTTTTCGTCATAGCTCCACCTCCTTATAGTTTTATTATATCACCTTCTCTCTTTTTAATGATATTTTTATAAATAGAAATATTAAAATAAATAAATTCACTAATGTTTTTTAACTTTATTAATAAAATAAATACAGACCAAATACATCTTGGTATTTGGTCTGTCACTTAATTTTATGGAGGTCAGTTAAATCATATCTTATAACAGCAAGACTTTGCTATTATATCATGGCTAATATAATTTACACTTCATTGGCTTTTTTTACTTCAACATGTTCAAGAACTTTTAAATTTCTTGTTATTAGTAATATATCACTTTTTGACCACTTATAAACATTTTTTTAATTTTTTATTACTATAGTTTTTCTCTATACATTATTTTATATTCTCTTTAAAGTTACTGCTATTTTTTCTAAAGCTTGTAGGACTAAAACCTGTCTTTTTACTGAAAAGTGATGAAAAATATGTTGTATTTTTATAGCCACATTCTTTGCAAATTTGACTGATTGTTTTTTCACTATTTATTAGAAGATTTCTTGCTCTGTTTATTTTTCTATTATTTACATATTCACTGAATGTATAACCAGTATTGGCTTTAAACGTCTTCGAAAGATAACTTTTATTTACATGAATTTCTTTTGCAATTAAATCTAGGTTTATTATTTCCGATATTTTATCCTCTATTAGTTCAAAAACTTCTTGAAGAAGAGGGTTTGTTACAATTATTCTTTCTTCTATCATCTCATCGTAATATTCATCTATTATGCTTCTTGCTATTTTAATTACATTATCTTTATTAATCTCTCTATGCATAAGCATAGTACAATGAATACAAGATCTATTAAAAGTTTTATTATATGTATATAGTACATAATAATAAATTGCATAGTTTAAACTGTTTAGAAATGCTCTAAATACAACTAAATTGTTTTTTTCTATCCAAGAAGATATACATCTTTCAAATTCAATGTAAGAATTTTCAAAGTTTCCTCTTACAAGATTCTCACAAAGAGCTTTGTAATTAATATTTATATCAACTATCTCTTCTTTATCCAAAATATTAAGATTATCCATAAACACTCCTTTCAATAAGCAATATATTTAAATTAATTTTTATGTGTAGATAAAACTTAAATTACAATAATTATTGTTACTTAATTAATTATCTCATATATTTGATTTTATATAAAGGAATATCCAATATATTTTACTTTAAAAGTATATTTTTGAAAATTGTTCAGTTTAGAATTAATTCAGCTTATATGTGTTAATATGTATGTAATATTAAATTTTGGAGGTTTGAAAAATGAAAATAGCTCTTGTTTACAATTCTTTAACTGGTAATACTAAAAAATTAGCTGAAGGTGTTTTTGAAAATATACCTGAAAAGTATACTAAAAATATTTTTGAAATTGACGACGATTTCGATATTGAACTTTATGATATTGTTATTCCTACTTTTTGGGTGGACAGATCTGCTCCGAATACTAAGATGAAGGATTTTATATTGAAGTTAAGAAATAAAAAGGTATTTCTACTAGCTACTATGGGATTTTTCCCTGATTCAGAGCATGGTAGAGATTGCATTGAAAATTCTTTGAAGCTTTTAGATTCATCTTGTGAGTTAATAGGCTACTTTATTTGCAATGGAAAGGTTAATACAAAACTACTTGAAAAAATGGGCAAGATAAAAACAAATAGCCCTAGCGAAGAAGCTTTTAAAGCACATATGCTAGATAGTAAAAACCTTATAAAATATAGAATTTTAGGAGAACATACAAATGATTTAGATGTCGAGTATGCTTCAGCTAGAGTCAATGAAAGGCTTTTAATTGAAGAAGAAATTTCTCTATTATAGATATTTTTAAATATTTTCTAAAAAAAGAGGCAGTAAATGGTATATCCAATTACTGCCTCCATTGTAATTATAATTTTTTACTGAGCTATTCTTTCAATGTAGTTACAATCTACATCAATGTAGTTGAGAAATAATAAAAGTCTTTCATATAGAGGATTTGCTTCTTCACCGAACTCATCGCTCAGAAGAATCCCTATTTCTTCAACAGTTTTTTCACCATCTACCTGATTTACAATAAAACTACCAAACTTATCTAGTTCAGTCTTTTTATACTTTGGTATTCTAAAACCAATTTTTCTAAAAAATCTCTGTATCCAATGATCCTGTTTTTCAAGAACTGTTATTATTCCATTTTCATCAGTTTCATAATTGAAACCATTATTTTTTTTATATACAATGTTTAATACGTCTTCATTTGTTTCCATATCAATCACTTACTTTTCTTTTTATATTATAAACTATTTTTCATTCTTTACTTTAGACGTCATTATAGGTAATAAAGTAAGTACGCATAGTAATGCTAGAAGTATTAAAGCCATTCCATTTCCGGCTGCAAATCCACTTGGTGCTTTTCCACCAACTATATTTGTTATCTGTAGAACTATACCTACTAGACCTATAATTGATCCACCTGCAACAAGTCCTGAAGATAAACTTACTCCATTTGATAGCTTCACATCTTTTTCTTCTTCAGACTTAGCTGTTTTTTCTACCAATACACGAAGTAATGCCCCTACTAATATAATCATTGTTGTAGATACCGGTAAATAGAAACCTATAGCTATTGTCATTATAGGTAGATTTAAAAAATACATTACAAGTGCTATTACAACACCAACTAGTATCATTACCCAAGGTAGCTTACCTGACATGATGCCTGATGTCAATGTTGACATTAGGTTAGCTTGTGGTAATGCAAATGGTGGGTTATCACCTGTTATAGCAAGTTTATCAGATAATATAAGTATTGTTCCAACAACAACTATTACACCTATTACACCAGCTAAAGCAAATGCTCTTTGCATTTCATTCTTACTACCACCTACTATAAATGTAACCTTTTGTGACTGAGAATAACCACCTGCAATTGATATTGCGACAACTATAAATGTTGATATCAATAGAAGTGATCTGTTGTCTGCAACATTAGTCCACTTCATTATTACAAATACTAGTGTAGCTATTACTAGAGATGCTATTGTCATACCTGATACAGGAAGATTTGAAGTACCAATTGTACCTGTTAAACGTCCTGCAACTATAACAAAAAGGCCAGCTAGTATAAATGCAACTATCACTCCCACAATTGTCATTGTTAAAGAGCTAGATACCATAAATGATCCTACTACTGCTGCAATTACACCTGCAGTTAGTAATAGTGGCTGTATACCTCCCTTTTCATCAGATGATTCAGAGTTTCTAGCTTTAAGAGTTTCCTTTACAGAAGATATTATTGTTGGTATAAGATTTATAGCTCCTATGATACCACCACATAACATCATTCCTGCACCTATATACTTAACATAGTTTCCAGCAATAGCATTTACATCCATCTGACTTATTCCCATAGCTGGATTGTTCCAAACTTGAACTCCGTCTCCTGCCATTCCAGCAAAATAACCGATTAAAGGCATAATACCAAAGTTTGAAAGTATTGAACCTGCAAACATTGTAATTGCTACGTCAAGACCTACTATAAATCCAATACCTAGTAACAGTGGATTTGCTTCAACCTCAAACTTAAATTTATAAAATTTATTCCCTATTAAACTAAATACAGTGTTTGCTACATTTAAGAATGATGAAGATAGGACTGTTATTAAACCACCTATTCCAAATCCCATTCCCATGAATTTCATTGAATCTCCACCATTAGTTGATGCTACTAATGTTTCTGAAATTGCCATTGCTTCAGGATACATAAGTTTACCATGCTCTTCTATAATTAGATAATTGTGAACAAGTGATGCAACACCTATTCCGAAGAACACGCCACCTACACCTACCACAAAACCTTCTAGGAAAGAAACTCTAGCTCCTATTAGAAATACTGCTGGTAAAATGAATATCATACCACTGGCAACAGATTCACCACCACTAGCCATACCTTGAACAATGTTTTTACCTAAGATACCCTTTTTCTTTGCAAATGCAGCTACCAATGCAGAACCAATTATTGACCCTGGAATACCTGCTGCAACTGTCAGACCTGCCTTCATACCAGAGTATGCAGTTGATGCAGCAAAGATAACTGCAAGAATCGCACCGATAATTATAACTGCAACATTTGCACCTTTTTTGTCTCCTGTCGATATATATGGTACGTAATCTTTACCAGACACGCCACCATAAGCTTCCTTTGGTAATTTTTTATTATTACCGCTCATAATAATATGCCTCCTTCTTATTCAAAAATCTTTTTTATTATAACATATTAAAAAAAAGAATGCTACTGCATATTTTTTCTGATGTGTCGTTTAATAAATTATGTTATTTTTAATAAAACATAAGAAAAAAAGGTTTTCTATAAAAGTTTTTTCGTTAAAAAAAAGCCATAATAGGCTTTTATTTTTTCTATAAAATTTATCTGTTTTTCCATGTGTATATACAGAGGCTTTATATTATTTTATGATTTCCCTACAATGATTTTTAATAAAAAATCGCTAAGGCGAGATAGTTAAATTTCAGAGAACTTTTTGCAATTTTTCTTGCATAATTAAAAACTTTTTTCTTAGGCAAAAAATATTTTCCTAAGTAATATTTAATTAATAGTTTAGTTTATCAAAAAATTTTAACGGAAACAATTGTTTCCTAAAGAATTTTCTGAATATTATATAGTTTTTATTTTATTATTCATTTTTCAAAAATATCTTTATTTATACAGATTTTTCTGAAACTTTTATAAATGTATAAAAAATACTCCCTATGAAGTATCATTTTTATATCATAATTCATAAGGAATATATTTTACTATTTTACATATTTTTTCATTGATCTGTTCTTAATATACTCTAGTATCAATAGCAGTACTATTCCAACTAGAAAGCCTGTAATGCTGAAATTGGAAAGGTTGAGTGCTTCTTTAGATACACTCATTGTAGTTGGACCATTCTTAATTGCCTGTAGGGATCCAAGAGTTAAACCTATTACAAAATATATCATTTTGCTTCTATGTCGTCTAAAGGCATTTCTTATTACCCTTACAGATAAAACAATGCCAAAAAGTATCCCTGCAATAAAAGTTAAAAGTCCAGAAAGTACACTAAAGTCCATATTCAATAGTCTGTCAAGTGCATTAATTATAGGTATGTATGCACCGAGTATCAATAAAAGTGTAGACCCAGATATTCCAGGAAGAACCATTGCAGATATTGTTATCATACCCGAAATAAAAATATAAATATATTCTATTAAATCAAGATCTGACATTACTATATTTCCACTTCTGACAAACTTACCTCTGAAACTTGAAATCAATACTACTAGTACTATTCCTGCTAAGGTTAGTAGTAAATAGCTCTTTTTTTTCTCAATTGTCTTAATTTCATTTTTTAAAATATAAATTATAGATGCAACTGTCAAACCTATAAACAAAGAACTTAGTGTGTATATATTTTTTCCAAACATTTTTGATAGGAATAAAACTGAACAAGTCATACCTATAATCCAACCAAGAAATATTTTTGAAATAAATATAATCGATTCTTTTCTATTTTCCTTATTTCCGCTTGTAATATTATTAATGGATTCTAAAAGTTCTTCATAAAAACCTAGTATAAAGGCTATTGTCCCCCCTGATACTCCGGGTACACTATCTGCAACAGCCATGCAAAATCCATTAAACATATTTATTATCAAGGCTTTACACCTCCCTTGACATAGTCTTGATATCCTTTAGTAAAAGTATAAGAGCAACTACTCCAGCTATTGTATCGCTAAGTGCATTGGAAAGATAGACTCCATCTACTCCCATAAACTTAGGTACAATAAACAAAAGCGGTATTAATACTGCTCCATATTTAAGAATGTACAGGATAGAGGATATTTTCGGCTTTTTAATAGATTGAAAATATGTCGTAGTTATAGAATGTATACCTATAAAAGGAATTCCCAAAATATATAGTCTTATATTGTGGTTTGTTATTCTTATAAGCTCTTCTTCATTCGTAAATAGCTTTACAAATAATCCAGGTACTAATTCTAAAACAATAAGTGCTACAACTGCAACAATAATAATTACCACAAGTGCACTTTTTAATGCATAAATACTTCTATCTATCTTTTTCGCACCGAAATTGTAACCAATAATCGGTTGTGCCCCCTGACTTATACCGTATATTACCATAGTGAAAAACATCATTATGGAAGTTATTATAGTTACAGAGGCAAGATGATAATCCCCTCCATAATGTATAATAAATCTGTTAAGAAGTATCCCTAGGACTGTCCCAAAAATCTGCATATAAAAATTAGGCAATCCATTAGATGTTATTTCCTTAATGGTATTTAAATTGTAACTGTTATTCTTAAACTTTAGCTTAACCGGTACATCTTTATTTTTAATAAAAAAGTATATTACAAAGACTGTTACAAGAGTTTGTGACAGTACAGTCGCCACCGCTGCTCCTTTTACTCCCATACCAAGAACAAATATAAAAATAGCATCTAAAACTATATTTAAAACTGAACTTGTAAATACAATTATCATGGACTGTTTTGAAAATCCAAGGGATCTCACCATATTATTTAAACAGTATCCTGTTAGCCCCGGAACACCACCTATTAGAATTATAAGTATATAATCCCTTGCATAAGCTTCTACAGAGCTTGATACTCCCAGTAGGCTAAATATAGGTTCCATAAAAACTATGCATAAAACAGTAAGTAGCAATTCACTTATTATTATATATAAAAGCGAGTTAAATAAAATCTTTTCTGCTGACTCTATATCATCTTCTCCATATCTAATAGACATTAATGTCGATCCACCTACTCCTATAAGAAGAACAAATGCCATTTGTATTACTTGAAATGGCATTGTTATTCCTATTGCGGTAAGCCCAAGTGGATTTGTTCTTCCAATAAATATCCTGTCAACGATATTATATATTGCGGCAATGAGCATACTTAATATAGCTGGTACACTTAACTGCAGCAGAAGTTTGGAGATTTTATCATTTCCTAAATCTTTCTTCACTTTTTCCTCCGACTCTATTTTTTTAAATTATTTTGTATTGTAAAAGTAATTTCAGTTCCTTCATTTTTCTTACTTTTTATTATCATTTTTCCGCCGTGCAACTTAATGATTTCATCACTTATTGCAAGACCTAGGCCACTTCCAGCCTTGTTGAAGTCCTCTTGGAAAAACTTCTTAGATACCTTGGATATATTTTGCTCAGATATACCAATACCATTGTCTCTTACTACTATTTCAGTAACATGGTCAAATTGATTTACTCCTACGAATATATTTCCATCCTTTGGCGTAAACTTAATTGCATTTTGTATCAAGTTTATAAGAACTTGACGTAATCTATTCTTATCTCCTGAAATCAACTGCATATCTTGTTTCATAAATTCAAATGTAAGCCTTACATTTTTATCTACTGCCATGGCTCTAAGCTGATTGACTACACTTACAACTAAATTTTCAATATTAACTTCTTCTAAATCTAATTTTATTCTATCTGAAGATAGCCTTGAAAAGTCTAGTAATTCTTCAACAAGTTTTATAAGCCTCTGTGTCTCATCTTGAATGATGTTAAGTCCCATACTTAGCTCTTCTTTAGAAATATTGTCCAACTGAAGAGTTTCACTCCATCCATTTATTGATGTAAGAGGAGTTCTAAGCTCATGAGATATAGATGATATAAACTCATCTTTTAATTTTTCACTCTTTTGTATTTCTTGAGCCATATTTTCAAAAGTTCTTGCAAGATCACCTATTTCGTCATCTGAGATTCTTTCCTTATTCATTTTTATATTGTAGTTACCTCTAGCAAGCATATTCGAGAAAATTTTAAGCTCACTTAAAGGCTCAATCAAGCTGTCTGCAAATTTCAAACTCAAAGCTACACTGGCAAGTAGAATTAATACCCCTAGGAAGAATAGGTACACTATTATTTTTGTTATTTCTCTATCTACATACTTTAGAGAAATACTGTACCTAACTACACCTTCTACTATACCATTTGACTTTATAGGAACTGATACACTCATTACTTTCTCATTTGTATTATGCTCCTTATATGTAATAGGTGTTATGTTATTAGAATTTCTTATGGCAAGTCTAACATCAGGATAGTTGCATTTTTCATTTCCCTTAAAACCATATTGATCTATTAAAACATTTCCATTCCTGTCTATTACATTAATTGCAATTTTATTATTTTGAGAATAGCCTTGGTTTTCAAATATATTTTCAGCCTTGTCTAAAAATCCCATATTGTCATTTGACGATGAATTATAAACTGCATTTGTATATGCTATTTGTGACATAAGAGCCTGTTTTACTGAGGCATAATAGTGTCTAGTTGCAAATAGAGTTAGTATTACTTCAAATGATAAAACTACAAGCAAGATAACTATTATGAAGTTTTTTAAAACTTTTTTTCTTAATCCTCCAAAATGTAGTACCATTATTCCCCTCTCCTAAAAGAATATCCATAACCCCAAATTGTCTGAATATATTTAGGTTTTGATGGGTCATCTTCTATCTTGTTTCTGATTCTTCTAATATTAACGTCTACTATCTTATAATCATATAAAACTACTGAACCCCAAACTTCTTCTAATATCTGATCTCTACTTAGACTTTTGTTGTCATTGATCATAAGATATTTTACTATAGAGAACTCTGTAGGAGTTAAATCGACTTCTTCACCATTTTTAAATAACTTTCTTTTATTTTGATCAAGTAAAAAAGGCGGTGAATCAATTAAATTGTTCTTTTTAGAGTCATTATTTTTCTTTACTCTTCTTATAAGTGCTGCAACTCTTGCAAGTAGTTCTTTTATGCTAAAGGGCTTAATAATATAGTCGTCTGCTCCAGAAACAAAACCTTCTATTTTGTCTTCTTCCTGAGACTTTGCTGTTAACATAATAACCCCTATATTATCATGGTTCTCTCTTATGTACTTGCATACTTCAATACCGCTCATATCTGGCAGCATAATATCAAGTAGAGCTACAGAAATATTTTTTTCTGAATTAAGTTTTTCAATGGCTTCTGAGCCAGTTCCAGCTTCTATAACCTCATATCCTTCTCTTTTAAGATTAATACTTACGAAACTTCTGATACCTATTTCATCTTCTAAAATTAGAATCTTTTCCATATTTCCTCCTCTATTTATTTATAATCTCAAATTTTTCTTTTATTGTTTCAAAGTTTATATTATATTCTTTTAAATACTTTTTATTTATTGGCTTATATATGTATGTGTATTCTTCATTTTCAGATAAAACATTAGAAAATTCTTCTTGATTCTGTGTTTTAGCCTTTGTATCCACTTCTTCACTATTTTTTTGAACAACTACTATCTCAAATAATCTTTCTAAGCTTTCATCAGCTTTTCTTGAATAAAATTCAAATATGCTTTTACTTGTACCATATTTTTGCTTAATAAAGAATTGTTTTTCTATGCTATTAGGAATACTAATCATAAAATTATAGTCATAGCAGTAGAATATCTGTTTTTCTGTCTTCAGTCTACTCTCCTTGCCGATTTGTCCATTCCACTCATACCAAGTGATTATATTGGACTCCTTAGGAGTGTTATTTGAGAATTTAAATTCTATTTTCGGTATTTCCAAAATACCATCTCCGTCTATATCGAATGGTTTTACAAGAGACGGATTTTTTAACTTTCCATCATCATCACTAAACGCTTTAACAAACTTTCCATCTCTATAGACTACAATTTGTGTAACTAATGATCCATCAAAGTTTTGGTAAACTACCATGCTACCTCTTTGATTTTTAGAAACCTTTCCATTGATTATATCAACTTTATCAAGGCTATCTATATTTTTCGATGTTTCAAATTTGTCAAAAACTATTTCTTCGCCTTCTATTTTTACCTTTGAAAGAATTGCATCGAAACTAGTTAAGTCCTGTAAAATAGCAAGACCTTCCTCTTTACCACTGCTATTATAATCATAGAAATTTAATTTAATTGCATATTTAGATGTACTGTATTCTGCCATCTTCTTTACAGTTTGATCTACATATTTATAGATGTATATATTTTCAAATCCCTTGTTGGAAATCTGAAGTACAATTTCTTTTTTTCCATCATTATTTATATCTACAAAGTTTGCATATTTTATATTGTCTCCTGAAATTCTTACCATTCTCTCAGAATCATCTACAATAGAATCTCCTTCACTTTCAAATATATACATATATATACTATTCATATCTTGATTTTCATTTATTTTCTTTTTGAACGCTATTACTTCCTTATTACCATCTGAATTTAGGTCAATCTTATTTATTCTCCCGACCTCAGTTGCATTTTTAGGAAGTATAAATGTCGTATCTATTGGAGTTAGTTTTCTTATGTCATTGTAAATTTTATAGTTAAATTCATTTGTTACCGGCTTTTCCAAAAGTTTTTCCGGTGATTTCATTGACTCTGTTTTACATCCAGTTAAGCATGCCGATATGAAAAAGCAGCAGAAAAGCATTAATAATTTCATTTTCAATTTCACTTTTTCTTTCCTCCCTATACACATATTACTTATCTTTTCTTGGTGGTTTAGGACCTAGATACTGATAATAATATGTTTTAAGCATACCATTATAAAGTTTTCTATTTCTAGTTGATTTCTCTCCGAATTCATATTCAAAATTATCATATGATGTAATTATAAAATAAGACCAGTTTTTTAGTTTTCTACACATATATCCTAATTCTTTATAAAGAATTTTTATACTTTCTTCATCTTCAAGTCTTTCTCCATATGGAGGATTGCTTATTAGGAATCCATATTCTTCATCACTAGTGAACTTTCTAGCATCTCCTACTTGGAATTTTATATATTTTTCAACTCCTGCTATCTCAGCATTTTCTTTTGCGATTTCAATTGTTTCTGAATCTATATCATATCCATAGATCATAAAATCTTCATCATCTTTTAATTGTTCAAACGCTTCTCTTCTAGTATCCCACCATATCTTTTTGTCAATAGTTCTCCATTTTTCTGCAATAAACTCTCTATTAAGACCTGGAGCCATATTTATTCCCATCATTGCTGCTTCTATCAGTATTGTACCTGAACCACACATAGGGTCTACTAAAGTTCTTCCTGCTCTCCAAGGAGTCAAATAAACTAGACCTGCCGCTAATGTTTCTCTTATTGGAGCCTTGTTTGATTTTTCTCTGTATCCTCTTTTATGAAGCGCAACTCCACTAGTATCTATAGAAAGAACAACCTTGTCCTTATGTATAAATACATAAATAGGATACTTTTCCTTGTCCTCTTTTAACATACCTTTTTCAAGATACTTTTCCTTCAAACTATCTACTATTGCCTTTTTTACTATAGACTGTATATCCGGTGTAGAGTGTAACTTAGACTTTATAGAAGAAGCCTTTGAAACAGGAAATTCTGAACCATAAGGTATAAATCTAGACCAGTCTATGGCTCTTGTCTTATCATATAGTTCTTCAAATGAAGTTGCCTTGAATTCAGCAACTTTAAGATTTACTCTCTCAGCGCATCTTAGCCACATATTAGCCTTTGCTATACCGTATTCATCTGTTTTGTATGTAATTCTTCCGTCTTCTGTTTTTTCAATTTCAAAACCTAGAGCCTTTATTTCATTGGCAAGCATCTTTTCCATACCAAAGAAACAAGGCGATATTAATGTATATTTATATTTCATATTACCTCCATGTTATTCTAATTTGTGTATAAATATATAACATTTTAATTATACCCTTTTATAGGCATATTAGCAACTGCTATAGGCTAAAAGCTTGTATCCAAGCCATTTTCTTTTTTATTAAGCTTTTCTTATAGAGTCTTCTTTTTCTGAAAATGCTATTTATTATAGAAAATTTATATTTATTTTATAAAAACAACCCTAGTATAATTAACTAGGGCTGTAATGATTGATAGAATTTTTATTTAATAACTATTGCCTAAATAACCTGCTCATCTAAGATAAGACCGTCTTCTATATATATAGTCTTGTCTGCTATTTTTTCTGAAAAAACATTGTCATGTGTTATTATAAGAATTGCCATTCCATTTTTTTTACAAGTTTCTATTATTTCTATAACCTTATCTATATTTTCTCTGTCTAAGGCCGATGTAGGTTCATCAAAGCATAAAACTTTGGGCATCAATGCACAACTTCTAGCTATTGCAACTCTTTGTTGTTGACCACCTGACAGCTCACAAGGATAGAATTCTTTTTTATCAGACAAGCCTACCATCTCTAGTAGCTCCATAGCAAACTTTGTGGTTTCTTTTCGATCTCTCTTGAAAACATTTACTGGTGCTTCTATTATATTTTCTAGAACAGATAAGTGTGGGAATAAGTTGAAATTTTGAAAAACCATTCCTATTTTTCCTCTAAGCTTTTTTATTTCAGAACTTCTGCTAATTTCAGTTTCATCTACTACTATCTCGCCACTATCAAAACTTTCAAGGCCAGTTATACATCTCATTAAAGTTGTTTTACCTGCTCCAGACTTTCCAAGTACTACTCCTATCTCACCCTTATCTATTTCAAAAGAAATCCCCTTCAAAACTTCTTCATTATTAAAACTTTTTCTCAAATTTACTACTTTTAACATCTCTAACACTCCTAATTATAATATGAATATTTATTTTCAAGCATTGACAGAATCTTTGTAAGAAGTCCTGTCATAACAAGATATATAATTGCTACATACACAAATGGCATAAAGCTTACTTCTCTATTACTTGCTATTAAAGCTATTCTAAATAAATCATTTAGCCCTAATATATATACTAATGAAGTATCTTTTACAAGATTGATCAGTTCATTAGATACTGGTGGTAAAACTCTTTTAAATACTTGTGGCAGTATTATTCGTCTATACATCGTAATCTTATCAAAGCCCATTACCTGCGCTGCTTCAAACTGCCCCTTATCAATTGACATAAATCCCGACCTAAATATTTCAGCATAGTATGCTGCATAGTTTACTGTAAATGCAAATAGTGCTATTGTCATCTGATTAAATACCAATTTTTGACTTACTATAGGAAGTCCATAGTATAAAAACATCATCTGAAGAAGCAAGGGCGTTCCTCTCATTATCCAAATATAGAAGCCTGTAATAGACCTTGCTACTTTACTCTTTGATAGTCTTAGGAAAGCTACCAGTATACCTAATGGTATTGAAAACACTGTGGTTAATACAAATATTTCCAATACAATTTTTACTCCATCAATCATTTTATTTCCTCCACGCTTATTACTTTTATTTTCTTATCTTATTTTTATATTTCTCTTTTATTTTCTTAAAAATACTCTCAAACTAACTCTACTAATAATCCTTACTTGATTGTCTATCATAAGCACAATTACTTTTTATTTAAACCATTTATCTTCTATTTTTTTGAAAGTTCCGTCTTTTTTCATTTCATCAAGTGCCTTATCTAGTTTTTCTCTTAATTCCTTGTCATCTTTTCTAAATCCTACTGCGTATTTTTCACTTCCTAAATCACCTTCAAGAACTTTATATTTGTTAGGATCTCTCTGCTTGATATAGTACTTTAATAGAACTTCATCTCCTACCACAGCCTTTGTTCTCCCTATTTCTAAATCTCTTAATGCCTTGTCATATGTGTCATATGTAGTAGCTTGTTTGTCCTTGATCATGTTTAAAAATTCTTTGTCATTTTCTATTGCGTCAAGAGCAGAAGATGCTGCCTGAGTTCCTACTGCTTGATCTTTTAAATCAGTTATGTTTTTAAAATCTTCATCGGATTTTGTTATTGCAATTTGTTTGTTATCAAGATATGGTTTTGAAAAGGCAACTTTCTTTTCTCTTTCAGGTGTAACACTATAGCCATTCCATAAGCAATCTACAGTCTTATTATCAAGAGCTTGTTCCTTCATGCTCCAATCTATATTTTCGAACTTTGCTTTGTATCCTGCTCTTTTGAAAGCTTCATTTGCCAAGTCGACATCAAAACCTACTATATTATTTTTTTCATCTAAAAATCCCATTGGTACAAAAGTATTGTCAAATCCTACAATTACTGTATTGTCATCCTTAGCTGCATTTGCTGATTTATCTTCCTTGTTATTTGATGTGCATGCCACTAAACTTGAAATAGCTGCCACTCCCACTACTGATAACAGTATTTTTTTTAGTAAATTTTTCTTCATTTTCATTTCCTCCTAATTTATCTTATTGTTAATAATGTGAATTCGGTAGTCAACGATGAATTTTACTCTTCAGTGATGCGCGCTATTTTAATAAGATTTTTCTAAACACTTGAAAGATTCTCTTAAACTAAGAAATAAAAAAACTCCCATCCTCTGACTACGTCAGAGGACGAGAGTATTAATATCTATACTTCGTGTTCCCACCTCTATTTATCATTACCTCACGATAATAACCTCACTAGGTACCATCATACCCTGGTGCTGTAACGGGCACTCCCGTGATAGCCTACTTTAATTCGGTATCAGACTCGAGGATGTGTTCACCATGCTTCGTATACGCGCCTCTCACCAAACGGCAACTCTCTGTTCAACTAAGTCATAACTACTATTTCCTGTCTTCGTCACTAGCTTATTTTGATGTTGTATTGAGTGTATTACAACTTTCAAAAAAAGTCAATAGTTTTTTTGAATTATTTTAATTTAGCCCAAGGAACTATATTCACATCACCAAAACAATAGTCTTTAAAACGATTTGTATACTCGCCTCTGTAGTTAATAATATATAAAATAGCTAATTCAATATAATTTACTCCTAAAAGAATAGTATTCCACATATCTTCAAATTCTAGATGGATATTTCTTTTTCTTTTGCTTGGATGAACAACGGAATTTCTATAGTAAGTCAATAGATCTACTCCATCATCAAAAAAGTCGATTATTTCATCTGATAAATGAGAGTTCTCTGGTATTTTATTGTCTATATAACAACCTTTAAGAAACTCTCTTATATTTTGATTTGCAGGTCTTGAATCATATTCAGCTTGGCTCAATTTCGACTCATCTTCTACTAAGACAACATAAGAAAGCATTTCTAAAGCTGTTTGTATTGAGATTATATTATTTCCCATATTAACTCCATTTAAAGCTCCTATATACCAATCAACTATATTTTGAATAGTATTATTGTAATATGAGTTTTCTAATTTCTTACACATTAAGGACATATATTTTTCAAAGTTATGGTAATTTGATATTGTAGTAGTCCATTTAAATACAAATCTATAATCAGTTGACATCATCTTGTACCATGCTCTATATGTATTTTTATCATCTTTAAATCCAAACGCATTTGGAATATTAATATATCTTCCACAAGAAAAGCTAAGTGCAGTTGCTATTCTATGAATAAGTTCATCTATATTTTTTGTTTTAAAAGACTCCATATTATTTTTATATATTCTTCCAGTATGAGTAATTATCGAACCATTTTTTGATACTAGTTCACTATGTAGCTCTTTATTGTAGTCATAACTTTTATCTATAATTATTTTATAGTCATTTATATTAAACTCTATTCTGCCTGCATATACTAAATCCTTATATTTTACAAGCTTACCAGGAATTTTATCCATATTTATAATATCAAATTGAATGTAGTCAACAGAATTATCCTTTGATTTTAATATCATATCATTTACATATCCTATTACCCTACCATTCTTAAAGCTTTGTATTTCAATATCCATAAGCTTATATCCTACTATTTCTAATTTAGCATTATCAAAAGATTTATAATCAATTACTTCTGACACCTCGTCAAACTGATAAACCTTCGCTGAAAAGTTTATTGATACTGGTTCAGTTATTTTATAAGTTATGACACCATCACACTTTATTTTTCGATCTGTATATATACAAAACTTCCCTTGGTAAATCACTATCTCTTCGTTGATAGCATTGTTTTTATATAAAGACTCTATGGCCTCATTAGTTATATTCATATTATCCCTTTCACTTGTTACATTTTTAAATTATAAAATAGTATGCTCTACATTGTAGAGCATACTATTTTATTTTTCTATCTACTTACTGAGTTTAAGTCGATCTCTCTAAATTTATTATCTTCTTTTTGATTGTTATTTATTTCGTCAAATGCTGTTGAAAGCATTAGTTTAATTCTATTAAGTTGGTTTACAGATGTTGCAGACGCATCATAGTCAATTGGTATTATATTTGCCTTAGGGTATTCTTTCTTTATTCCCTTTATAACACCCTTTCCTATTATATGATTTGGTAAACAACCAAAAGGCTGCATACAAACTATATTATTGCATCCACTTTCTAATAGCTCTAACATTTCTCCAGGTAATAGCCAGCCTTCACCTGTTTGATTACCCAAAGATACAAATCTTTTTGTAAATTGTGCAATATCCGAAATTCTCTTAGGAGCTTCAAATCTTTTGCTCTTTCTCAAAGCAGTGTAGTATGTTTTTTGATACATTTCTATAATCTTAACTATTGCTTTTCCACCGACCATTGATTTAAAAGTTCCTTCTAAATTTTCCTTTTTATAAACACTATTATATGCTGCTGCAAGGAAGAAATTTATCAATTCTGGAACGACTGCTTCAGCTCCTTCTTTTTCAAGAATTGAAACCAAGTCATTATTTGCAATAGGGCTAAACTTAACTAATATCTCTCCAACTAATCCCACCTTTGGTTTCTTTTCATCAGTAATTTCTAGAGTGTCAAAGTCCTTAACTATTTCATTAATGTTTTGTTTAAACTCTCTCATATTACCATTGGATAATGATTCCTTGCACTTTTCAACCCATTTCTTGTAAAGGGCATTTGCACTTCCCTTAAACTTTTCATATGGTCTTACTCTAAGAAGAACCTTCATCAAAAGATCCCCATAAAGAACCCCCATTACTAGTTTATTAAGAAGCCCTATACTTACATGCTCCTTAAGACCATTGTCCTCTACACCTCTTGCACTAATAGAAACTACTGGTACATTTTCAAATCCTGCTGATTTAAGTGCCTTTCTAAGGAAAGATATATAGTTTGTCGCTCTACATCCTCCACCAGTTTGGCTCATTAAAACTGTTGTATGTTCTGGATCATACTCACCAGATTTTAGTGCATGTATTATCTGACCTATAACTATTATAGCTGGATAACAAGCGTCATTATTTACATATCTTAAACCTTCTTCTATTATCTCAGAAGAATTGTTGTTCAAAACAACTGCCTTAAGACCTGAGTCACGAACTGCCTTTTCTACAAACTGGAACTGCATAGGTGCCATCTGTGGCGCTAAAAGCGTATGTTCAGGATTAAGCCTTGTATTTTTCTGATATTTTACAATTTTCTCTTCTAACTGAGAAGGTCTAATTCCACTTTTTTCCCTTTCTTTAATTGCTGCCTTTAAAGATCTTAATCTTATTTTAGCAGCACCTAGATTATTACCTTCATCTATTTTTATTACTGTATGTATTTTTGATTTTTCATTTAGTATTTCTTCAACCTGTTCTGTAGTAACAGCATCTAGACCACATCCAAATGAATTAAGCTGCACCATGTCCAAATTGTCATGTTCTTTACAAAATGCAGCTGCTTTATAAAGTCTTGAGTGGTATACCCACTGATCTACAACTCTAAGCGGTCTTTTCATATTTGCAAGATGACATATAGAATCCTCTGTCAAAACAGCCATTCCTAAAGAGTTTATAAGCTCTGGTATACCGTGGTTTATCTCAGGATCAATATGATATGGTCTTCCAGATAAAACTATACCTCTCTTATTTTCTTTCTCTAAAAGTTCTACTGCCTCTTCTCCCTTTCGTCTTATTTCCGCCTTAAAAGAATTGTATTCCTCAGTTGCTGCATCTACAGCCTCATTTATTTCTTTTTTACTTATATCTGGATAATGATATTTCATAGCTGTAAATATTCTTTTCTTCAACTTTTCTTTGTCATTAAGTGTAATAAAGAAATTTATATATTTTATATCTTTATCTTCTATATCATCCATATTACTCTTTATTACTTCTGGATAAGAAGTAACTACTGGACAATTAAAGTGATTATCTGAATTTGGATCTTCCCTAAACTCATGAGTTACTGAAGGATAAAAGATTGTTTTTATACCCTTTTCAATTAAATCTTCAATATGCCCATGAACTAATTTTGCTGGATAACATACTGTATCAGACGCAATAGAACTTATACCTTTTTCAAATATTTTCTTTGAAGATTTTCCTGATAAAACAACAGAAAATCCTAGCTTAGTTAAGAAAGTATGCCAAAAAGGATAATTTTCATACATATTAAGAACTCTGGGAACTCCAATCTTCCCTCTCTTTGCATCTTTTTCATCAAGAGACTTATATGAAAAAAGCCTATCATACTTGTATTTATAAAGGTTGATAACATCTTTGTCTCTTTTTACTTTTGAATGTGTATAGATAGCTTCTCCTACTTCACATCTATTTCCCGATACAAATATCTCCGTTTCAGAGAATTTATTTATTGTAAGCAAACACTTATTTGAACATCCCTTACATCTTGTGACACTTGATTCCACACTTATATCACTTAGTTCTTCTTCATTAAGTATGCTTGATTTATTTTCATTATAGTTTTCTTTTGATATCAAAGCACAGCCAAAAGCTCCCATTAAGCCTGCTATATTAGGTCTTGTAACTTCTCTTTCTGTTAAAATTTCAAAGGATCTAAGTACTAGGTCATTGTAGAATGTTCCACCTTGAACTACCACATTTTCGCCTAATTCCTCTACATCTCTTAGCTTTATTACTTTAAATAGTGCATTTTTTACTACCGAATAAGCGAGTCCTGAAGATATATCCGAAACTGTAGCGCCTTCTTTTTGTGCCTGTTTCACTCTAGAATTCATAAAAACTGTACATCTAGAACCAAGATCAACTGGATTCTTTGCATAGACTCCTTCTTTAGAAAAATCTATAACATCCATGTGAAGTGATTTTGCAAAAGATTCAAGGAAGGAACCACAGCCTGATGAACAAGCTTCATTTAATATGATTTGGTCTATTACTCCATTTTTTATCTTGAGACACTTCATATCTTGTCCGCCTATATCCAATATAAAATCGACATCTGGATTAAAGAATTTTGCCGCTTTATAATGTGCAATGGTTTCAATCTCGCCTTCATCCATTCTCAATGCCTTTTTTATTAGTTCTTCTCCATATCCAGTTACTGTTGCTCTTGCAATTTTGCAATTATCTGGAAGTATAGAGTATATATCCTTTAAAATCTTTATACTCATTTTTAAAGGGCTACCTTCATTACTTCCATAGTGAGTATACAGAAGCTCTCCCTCGTCATTTATAAGGGCGGCCTTAGTAGTTGTAGAGCCTGCATCTATTCCCAAGAAGCAATTACCACTGTAAGTATAAATATCTTTTGTTTTAACCTTTGCCTTTGCATGTCTTTGAGAAAACTCTTCATATTCTTTTTCATCCTTAAACAATGGAATAATCTCTTCGTTATTACCATCTTCAAGTGTTTCTATTGAAACTACTCTATCTATTAGTTCCTGAAGATTATGACTGTTTTCATTACTTGCTAATAAAGCAGCACCCATAGCTACATATAGCTGAGCATTCTCAGGAAAAATTATATCCTCACTTTCAAGTTTCAAAACAGTTGCAAACTGTTTTCTAAGTTCAGATAAGAAGTACAGTGGACCACCTAAAAAGGCAACCTTTCCTTCTATTTTTCTTCCACATGAAAGAACGCTAACTGTCTGCACAACAACGGCATTAAATATACTCATTGCAATGTCTGCTTTACTTGCACCGTCATTTATAAGAGGCTGAATATCTGTCTTTGCAAATACACCACATCTAGATGCTATGGGGTATATAACCTTAAAATTCTTTGCAAGTTCATTCAGTCCTGCTGCATCTGTTTTAAGAAGGCTAGCCATCTGATCTATAAAGGCTCCTGTTCCACCTGCACATATCCCATTCATTCTTTGGTCTATGCCGCCAGATAAAAATGTTACCTTTGCATCTTCTCCGCCTAATTCGATTACAGCGTCTGTTTCAGGGTGAAAGTGATTTATAGACTCTGTACTAGAAATTACTTCCTGCTCAAACTTTATGCCTACCTTCTTCGATAGACCAATTCCACCTGAACCTGTTATTACAGTTCTAACATTTATATTACCTAACTTTTTAAATATATCTTTTAATTGATCACTAACAGCCTTTTTTACATCTGAAAAATGTCTTCTATATTCTTTGTAAAGAATATTATCGTCTTCAGATAAAACTACGGCTTTTACAGTTGTGGACCCGACATCTATTCCTAAATTATAGATACCTTCCATCTCATACCTCCTAAAAACTTCATTAACATTTTTTACTACAAAACACAATATACAATTGTCTTTTGTATTCTTTTATTATAACACATAAACTAGATACATACTCATTTTTTGATTAAAAAAACGAATGAAATAAAGATATATCAATATTATTATTTAATTTCATTTTGCTGAAATTAAATAATACTGCAAATGAAAACGTATTATTTTCTTTTTTGTTTTTTAAGAAAAAACCAGTAAAGTTATATAAATAAGTTTTTATACTATAGAGCTAATCTATTTTAATTATAGCTGTGTATTCTATATATTTTTATATTTTTTTCATATAAAATAAACCCGACTGCATTTTGATACAGCCGGATTTCTATAAACAACTATTTAGGTATATTTCTCTACCTTAATATCTTATTAATTTTCTATTTTCTCATTATCTTTTCTCGTTACTGTTTTTATTTTCTTTTTTCTTTTTTCTCTGATAATATGGAATATCTCCAAAAAGCATTTCATCTGTATAACCTCTTTTTCTCCACTTTCTTAAAGATAGGTAATATGAAGCCGCTCCTAAAATAATCCATCCTAGTACTATTGTGAATTCTTGAATTTTAAATCCTGAAGGCATTCCTGGAATATATAGTATTAACATCCCTCCTGTTAGAAGAACTGCCATAGTTCCAACAAGCTTTGGATATTTAATCTTGTATGGTCTTTCTAATTCAGGCTCATTTTTTCTAAGTAAAATAAATGATATTGCCACACAGAAATAAGCTACAACTGCACCAAAACTACCTGCATTTGTAAGCCAAGTAAGCATTTCCTTTCCAAAGAAAGGTGCTATCATAGATAATG
The DNA here is from genome assembly GCF_900110295.1 of Peptostreptococcus russellii. GTDB lineage: Bacteria > Bacillota > Clostridia > Peptostreptococcales > Peptostreptococcaceae > Peptostreptococcus > Peptostreptococcus russellii_A. Next base: position 247,561 of record NZ_FODF01000001.1, on the reverse strand, counting down.
TTCCTACTAATAATATAGACACATATGGTGTTTTAAATTTCTTGTGATGTTTAGAAAATATTTCTGGAATTAATTTTGCTTCAGAAAGTGCACAGATTGCCCTGCTACCTCCTATAAAAAATGAATTCCAACTTGTAAGTATGCCTGCTGCTCCACCTATAATAACTATATTCGCAGCGATTTCTTTGTTGTTCCAAAGTTTTTTCATGGCATCTGCTGTAACTAGATTGGCAGAATTTATTTCATTTGCATTCATTGCAAGAGAAACCGCAAATATTATTGCAATATACCATATTACTGCCATTAGAATTGATAAAATCATTATTTTCCCGATTCTCTTTAATGGAACGTCTATTTCTTCTGCAGCTTGTGGTATAACATCAAATCCTAGAAACATAAATGGTGTCATTACAGCTACTGATAAAACGCCCTTATATCCATTCTCAAAGAATGGGTGCATATTCATTGTATCTCCCTTGATAACCGCTAAAGCAATCAATAATATTCCTATTGCTGCGATTACATATGTAAGAAAATTTTGAAGCTTGGCAGCTGATCCAGCGCCCTTAATATTTATTAGCATCAGTATAAATGCAGAAATAGAACCTATAGCTACCCAAGAAGCATAGACTTTAAAACCTGCAATCGTATACATATATCCCTTTAAAATTCCCGGGAATATATATTGTAAAACCGATGGTAAAGCGCATGCTTCAAAAGCAGTTACACTTATATAACTTAGGATAATACCCCAAGTACAAACAAAAGAGCCATTTTTACCCATCGCTCTCATACTAAATTTCTGCTCACCACCGTTAAGTGGCATTGCACTTGTTAATTCTGCAAATATTAAGCCCTCAAAGATTATCATCATACCTGCAATTACAAAGGCAATCATAGCTCCTATAGAGCCTGCTCCTCTTATCCAATAACCAGCTAGTATTACCCAGCCCCATCCTATCATTGCACCAAATGCTATTGCAAATATATCTTTTTCCGATAAAACTTTTTCATATCTTTCTTCATTGTTGATTTTTTTATTAGTTTCTTTCATTGCTATCTTCCCCTTTTTTAACGTTTATTGAGTAATAATGTTAAATATAGAATACTTGTGAAATAGAAATTCACAATTAATTAAGTCAATTAAAGTTGTTTATTTTTAAGACTATAAAAAAATTCAACGGAGTAATATATTTGTTAAGTTAAAATTATAGCACATTTCCTTCATTTTTGCAACTATTTAGAAATTACTGTTTATTATTATGAACATAAAACTTACTATAACTAAAACATTTCTATATTTTTATGTTTTTTAAATGTTTAGTAGTTTAAGATTTTATCTATTATTTTAAAAGTTTTTTTAATTATTTCCATTATAATATTAATCTTATACAATAGAAATACAAGTTGTTTACCATATCGCTTTTCATACAAAAAAGGTACTCTATAAAATAGAGTACCTTTTAATTTATTTTTTTTATTAACAAGCTCAAAAAAAACGATTTCTTTTTTCTTGAAGCTATATAAAATGAATAAAAAATTTCATTTTATTCTCAATTTATATTTTTATCTACTTAGATAGTTTATCACAAATTAAATTTACTAGGTCAGCTGATCTAACTGCATATGCCCATTCATTATCATACCAAGAAAGAATCTTTACAAGACCATCTTCCATTACCATAGTTGATAAACCATCAACTATTGAAGATCTTGAATCTCCCTTATAGTCTACAGATACTAATGGTTTTTCAGAAAATCCTAAAATACCCTTTAATTCATTTTCAGATGCTTCTTTAAGTGCTGCATTAACTTCTTCTGCTGTAACATCTTTTTTCTTAACATTTACTACTAAATCTACTATTGAAACAGTCTGAGTTGGCACTCTTAGTGAGAATCCATTTAATTTACCCTTTAACTGAGGTAATACTAGTGAAACAGCCTTTGCTGCACCTGTTGTTGTTGGTATTATTGAAGCTCCACAAGCTCTAGATCTTCTTAAATCTTTATGAGTCTTGTCAAGAACCTTCTGATCATTTGTATATGCATGAACTGTTGTCATCATACCATTTTCAATTCCGAACTTTTCATCTATAACCTTAGCTACTGGTGCAAGACAGTTTGTAGTACATGAAGCGTTAGATACTATATTGTGTAGGTCAGAATCATAATCTTCATGATTAACACCTAATACTACAGTTATATCTTCTTCCTTAGCTGGACAAGTTATAACGACTTTCTTTGCTCCTGCATCTATATGCCCTATAGCATCTTTTCTAGTTTTAAATTTACCAGTGTTTTCTACAACTATATCAACACCTAAGTCCTTCCATGGTATTTCTGATGGATGGTTTTCTCTTGTAATTGCTATATCTCTTCCATTAACTGATATACAGTCTTCACTCTTAACTTCAACATCTCCCTGGAATATTCCATAACTTGAATCGTACTGGAATAGATGAGCAAGTGTTTCAGCATCCGCTCTTGCATTTATAGCTACTACTTCAAAATCATAATCATTTGAACTTTCTGCTATTCTTAAAACAGCTCTACCTATTCTACCAAATCCATTTAATCCTACTCTTGTTTTCATTACAGTCCTCCGTATAGTATATAATATTTAATTTATTTTCACTCAAATATCTTATCTCCCCAGATAATGAGTTATTAGTATATAACATATTGCCTTCTTACATAATTATTGTATACTATTTAAATAAATAATGCAATATATATACACTTATTTTTAATATTTCATATTCTTTTAAGTTTTTCACTTTTTAATTAGATTATTATGACACTTACTTAAGTTTTTTATAGATTTACATAAAAAAACGAAGGCTTTATTTGCAATAAATTCAACCTTCGCTACTATTTTTTCTATAATATTTTCTAAAAAACAATATTTGTATCACTAAAAGATATACTATATTCTATTGTGATACACTAATTGTATATATTATGCAGCAAGCTTATTTTCTTTAACTTTGCCTGCAACAGCTGTTTCTGTAGGAATCTTTTTCTTTTCCTTGTACAGCAAGTCGATTACCTGTCCGCTTATGACTACTGCAACTATTGAGTACATCATTGATCTCATTGGTAAATACACTAGTGATAATAATAAAACCGAAACATCACTTATAAGATATATTATACCGATTCTAAATCTCAACAATTTAGATAACACTATTGCAAGAGCATCATCACCGCCAGATGCTCCACCTGCATTCATTATTATTGCGCAACCTATACCCACTGACGCTCCACCAAGTATTGCTGCCATTAAATCATTATTTACTGTTACAAGGAAACCTACTTTTTCTAGTATTCCATATATAACAGAAAATGCAAATGATGCAAATAATGTATATCCGAAAAACTCTTTTCCTAAAACTTTAAAACCGATTAATATCAGTATTCCATCTATTAATATATTTGATATTGATACTTCTACCCCAAACATATTTTTAAGTATAAGGAGTATACCTAATACTCCACCTTCTGTAATTCCGTTTTGATAATAAAAATTGTAAATACCAAACGATAATATAAAAGTTCCTATTGTAACCATACACAACCTTTTAAATATACACCGTTTGTCCATAAATATAACCTTCCTTTTCTCTTCTGCAATTATTAATTACTTTGATATCGGAAGTAGCTACTTTCTTTCTAATTCTCTTGTTAAGCTTAACTATGAACTCATTATACATAAAAAAAAGACTATTTACAATAGCCTTTCTTGGTTTTTAATTTCGTTATTTTTAACGTTAAGTTTTTAACGCCATTTTTCCTGTTTTTCCTGTATGTTTTTTATTTTCTTATTATTCCCTTTAATTTCAACGTATAGAACGTTTACATATTATAATTTTATTTAATAATATGATTAAAAAATTTAGTATCAATGAACTTGAGTTTTTATAAATTTTTTATTTGTTTACTATAGCTAAACACAACCCAAAGCTTTTAAATGATAATAGCACTCAATTATATCTTTCTATAGCTTTTTATTATATATAAACTATTGTTTTGATATATAATACTTTTAAACTATCTTACAAACATCTACCCAACTTACAAAGTTTTGAGAGTATTTTTCTAACTCTTCACATGTAAATTCTATTGCTGAGTTATCACTTCCTGCTGCTGGGAATGATGTATCAAATCTCCTTAAGCTATTATCTAAGTATACCTCTACGTTTTCTTTTATGGCAAACGGGCATATACCACCCACTTTATGACCTATTATCTCTTCTGCTTCGTCAAATGGAACCATTTTAGCCTTGCAGTGAAACTCTGTCTTGTACTTTTTATTGTCCACCTTTGCATCTCCTGAAGTAACTATCAATATTGGTCCTTTTTTAGTTATAAAACTTAAAGTCTTAGCTATTCTAGCCTCCTCAGTTCCGACTGCAACTGCTGCAAGTTCTACAGTTGCACTGCTTAAATCAAATTCTAATATCTCCTTATCTGTATCTAAATCTTCAAAGTAATCTCTTACCTTTTCAATACTCATTGTATTTATCCCCCTCCATTATAATTATCTATTAACTATATATTAGCATACTTTTAAATTTTCCGATAATTTTTAATGAAATATTATAAGGATTACTTATAATATTTTTTAACTATTTCTTCTGGTGAAACACCTTCTCTAAATTGTTTTTGAAAAACTTGCATCTCATACATAGTAAGCAGAATTCCTATACAACTAAGAATTCCTTTATTGAATATTCCTTTGCCTAGATAATATTTCCTAGATGATGTAATTATTTTAGAATCTATTTGAACTAGACTTGTAACTTCTTTTGCTCTAATTGAAATATCATAATCTTCCATTATTGGAATCTCCTTGAAACCACCTAATTTATCAAATAGTTCTCTTGTAAAAAACATTCCCTGATCACCAAAGGCTATCTTTCTTTTTACCGCTCTTTTCCTTGATTGATATCCGCAAATTTTCATAAGTAACCTTTTATCATCGAAATATATTGACAGACATCCAAATTCAACTCCATCTTCCACCGCCTTTGAAATTTTCTCAATTAGATCAAATTCTACTATACTATCGCAGTGAAGAAAAAAAACTACATCTCCAGTAGATTCTTTATATCCGCTATTCATCTGTAAAGCTCGCCCTTTTTCAGAAGAAATATATTTTAAATTGATATTATCTGACATTTTTTCTATATAGCTCTTTGACTTATCGTCATTCGAAGAGTCAACAAAAATAACCTCATACACATCTTCAAGGTACATAAGGTTATCAATTATCTTTTTAACGTTTTCAAATTCATTATAAATAGGTATCACTATAGATATATTTTTTGACATAACAATCTCTCCAAATATATTTTAAGTGTGAGTTGCGAACTACACCTGTGTGAGAAATGTGCGATTTAAATGTTGCAACTCACACGAAAAATCTTGTTTTATATAAAGCTTTCAATAATATTATCCATAAAATCCAACTTCAAATATTCTTTAAGCTTGTTAAATGTAAACTCATTTATAAGAGTTTTTTCTGAATCATTGTATTCAACCCAAGCCATAGCACACCATGTTAGTCCTCTTAGACAGTTAAATACAATATATTTATATACTTTTTCCCTAAATAGTATATACTTATCATCTGATTTCAATTCACAAGAACTGACATCTTTTTTATTATAATATATTTTATAATAAATCTCCATAAAATTATCAATTTCTTTTTTAGATAATATTATATCCGTTTTCCAAAATGTTGTTGTCGGAGCTAAAAAATGTCCCAAATCTTGTTCTTTTTCTCCTATAATCGGTTTTTCCCAATCCAAAAGATAACACTTTTCTTCTTTCATTATAAAATTCGAAGAATTAAGTTCAGTATTTATAAGTGTTCTTTCAGACTTGTTTCCTATATTACTTTCCTTTAGTCTTTTGTTTGCGTTTTCAAAGATAATTTTTATTCTGTTATCAACTTCTTTATCAAAGAAGTCGCTTTTCTCATATTTGCTATACATTTCCTTGCATTCATCTATCATCGCCGCAAAAGGATCATTAGGCTCTACAAAATCAAACTTATGATTAGACTTATACTTGTGTATCTGCGCTAAGCAATTAGCACCATACAGCAAGTCCTTTTTATAGTCAAATTGCCTTCCTTCTATAAAACTCATTAGCAAATATTCTTTTTCGATTAGATCTTTTGATGTATCAAGAAAAATAGGAAATGGTGTAAGTCCTGTATCTTTAAGATACTCAAGTGCATTGTATTCATATTCAATTTGATTATCAAGATGCATTTGACTGCCGTAATTTATCCTTAAAACAGCAGTTTCCTCAATATTTCTTTCATTATATTTTATTTTGATATTTAATTTATAGTTATAGTTATATTCACCATTAGCCAACTCTTCTACATTTATTTTATAATAGCAAAAATTCAGGGGAAAGTTTTTCCCCTGAGCATACTTTTCCATAAATATTTTATTGTTAATAGCATTTTCAACAGTTTTTATATCAATCATGCCTATCTTAATATCCTCTCTCTCTCAAATACTTTCTTGTATTTCCAAAATCAAGTTTCCTGTATCTAGTTGAGTTTGTTAATTCTTCTAAGTCCTCACCTTCATCTAAATCAAGTAGCTTCTCATTTATATGTACAGTTAGTCCTGCATCACATACTAGAGCAATAGTATTTTCAATTACTGTCTTATCTTTAGATACATTGTACATCTCAAATATTTCTTTTATGGGCTTTTTGCTCCCTATAAGACAGTATCCATTGTCCTCTGTTGGTGTAATTACCACATCAACATTGTCTAAGACCTTAAAGGACTTGTTTATATGTTTGTAGGACATTTCAGGTATATCTGCACCTATAAGAACGACTCTATCGTATCCCATGTTAAAAACACGGTTCATAGAGTCGTACATTCTAAACCATATATCCTCTCCTCTTTGAGAGAACTTTTTATTTTTTACTGTGAATATTTCAGACAATATTTTCGTATCACCATTTGGTGTATATGAAATGAAAATATCTGCATCTATATTTTTAGAGGTTTCATTAAGGTCTTTTAACATATTTTTATGGAGTTCCGAACACTGCTTTTTAGTTAGACATCCTTCTAACCTAGTCTTAGTTTGTCCAGGAATTGGTAGTCTCGTAAATATTATAAAGCCTTTTTTCAAAACATTCCCCTTCTATTTTTTTATTTTTCTTTATTATCTTCACTATCTTCTTTTTCTTCTTCGGAATTGTGTACTATGCAAATATAATCATCGTCATAATTTTTTTCTTCTTCACAAGAACAATCATCACTGCAACAACAGTCCTCATCATCACAAGAAGAAATATCATCGTACTGGAATCCGCCTTTAAGTTTGGCATCGATCATATCGTCGATACAGTCACGTAAATCTTCAAGATCCTCTAAATCAATATCTTCTACATCTACATCATCATAATCTGATAAACGTTCATCTATGAAGCCTTTTATTTCTTCTTCATTTTCTTTGTATAGCTTATAACCAACTGCACCTGCCGCAATACCTAATGCTGCTCCTAATAATAACTTTTTCATGATCCTGCCTCCTAAAATAAATTTAGAGTCTACACTATATCAAGACCGCACTCTTGTAAAAACTCTACAGGGTCTTCGAACATAAGCTGCATATGACTCATACCTTCTACTATTCTTATTTCTCCAGATTTAAGATTTCTAACCTCAGGAAGATTTATCTTCGCTTTATCTTTTTCTCCAAATAAGAATCTTACCTTTGTGCCTTTTCTGTAAAGCTGAGATGGCAAAGTATAGTCATAACACGAGTATGAAATGTCCTTCAATGACTTTTTATCCATTCCTTGATACACCTTTAAGCAATATTCTTCTTCTTTATTATCTAAATATCTATATTTCTCAGAATTTTTAAATGCATTCATACCCATCTTCTTCATCTTTTTTACCATCTTTTTCAGTTCGCAGTAAAATAAAAAGCCATAAAATTTACTGCTTTTTAGAGCTGGTGAATCCAATGCTGCTCTGTCTATTTGCAACCACTGTTCCTTAAGTATCTCAAAGGCAACTGAAGAACCGTATGATGATCCTAAAAGAAATGCAATTTCAGTTATTTCATTGTCTTTTAGCCATTTTATTATTTCATCAGCTTGTTTCCTTGTAGACACAAAATCTGTGTGTGGATATGTTAAACCGTTTAGATTAGGAATTACCACATAATATTTTTCCATTAGTAATGGTAAAATCGTTTTGTAGCTGGTAACACCCGGATAAAAAATACTGTGCACTAACAAGGCAACAGGTTTATCGGGATTACCAAAAGTTTCTATTTTCATTTCTTCCTCCTAGAGTAAATTAGTACTTTTATTAATAATATCTTTTTATATCAACTAATATACAACCTAAGGTATTAAATGTCAATCACCTAATCATAATGAATTATTGTTTTGTTTTCTTGCAACTTTCTATCTATTTTTAAAGTTTAAAGTAAATTTTACAGCCTTGCATTTTAACTATTTTCAAGAAAAATATAAGTCATTATTTTAAACTTTTTATTCTAGAATAAAAAGTTATGCAATATTTTATTTACTTTTTAAAATATAAATGCTAAGCATTTGAAAAGACTTTGTTCAAGCCTTAAATACAATAGATACTTTTCTCAAAATTTCTTTATGAATTATAAAACTATTCTTGACAAAGTAAGATATATTCTAAACCTTGAAATAGAACTATATCACTCAAGAAAGAATCTTTTGTTAATGCATATTCATATTTACAACAATCCTTGCTCTCAAGGTCTTCCTGACTATAAATAAAATATATTTCTCTTTCTTCCTTAGGTAATATATCTAGTTTTGTATCTAGTGCTTTAATATAATTAAAGTTACCATTGACAAATAAATTGCCTACCTTTCTTTCTTTACAATCTATCTAAAAATCAATGGTATCATTAACTATAGTATACTTTAAATATGAGCTAAAATCAAATATATACTCGTATTTACTGGCATATTTTATTATCAAATTTAATATTATAACCACTGGCTATTTAGCACTCAATTTCTCTTCATTTGATGCTATTTCTACTTTAATATTTTTTTCTTTCTTTGATAAAAGTTTAAGATAATAATTTTCATTATATATCCATATGTTACAGCCAAATGCAAGTAGTACCAATAATATTTCATATTCCTTTGACTCTTGAAATAGCTCTCTATCTCTACCTTCTCCCACAAGTACATAATTGACATTTGCATTAAGTTTTCTACTTATTATACCACCTTTTTCCTGTATTTTCTTTATTACTTCTTCCTTAGTTTTCGTTGAAAAGTCATTATAAATAAAAAATACCCTGTTTTCAAATTCTATTTCATTGAATTTAATAGAATCTGAACAGTTACTTTGATAGTATCCATTTTTTAAAACGTCAATTAAACCTTCACTTTTTAATATTCTTACATTATCTCCACGAACATTCATATTTACTATTTTTCTTACTTTTTTATTTTCTAAGTTTATTTGGTTAGGAGCTATTTCATCGGATGTAACATAGTAATCTGTTTTCATACCAAGCTTACTTACAAACTTGCTACCATATTTAATAAGATCATCTGTTATAAACTTATAATCGGATTCCTTTATTTTTTTTGACAAGGTTATATTCTTTTTATCAAATGTCTCTTTTAAGTCCTCAATACTTTTTATATCTTGTTTATTTATAGACCAGTTATTTCTATTTATATTTCTCATCATTTTATTTTTCAAAATCTTAGTCTGCTTAATTCTTCTAATCTTTTCCCATGTTACAAACTCTTGACTTGCAGAAGAATCTTTATATTTATCATTTAACTCTTCAACTAACTTTTCATAGCATAAAAAAGTTCTATAAGCGTCAGATCTTGCTCTATGTATGTTATTATTTTCAATTTCAAATCTGTTGCATAAATTCACTAAAGAGTATTCCTTTTCGTCTAAAAACAGGGCTATTAAAAAAGTATCCAAATATTGATTTTCCAAACCCTTTTTCAATACTCTGTTAAAAGCTCTGTTTATAAGGTTTAAATCGTTCCCAGTACCATGTCCAATTAAAACATTTTCTCCTATAAAGTCGTAAAAATTTTCAATTACCTCTGACTCTTTAGCAGCGCTGTGTATCATATTATTATCTATTCCAGTTAAATTTTCTATAAACTTGTCTACATAATATATCTTTTTTCCATGTTCAATGCAATGAGATTGAACTCTTCTTTTTCTCTTGCTAAATAATCTATACTTAGGAGGTTTAATAAGTGTACTGAATTCATCAATTATTTTTCCGTTTGATACCTTAAATGCACTGAGCTCTATTATATAATTAAACTCAGCTGTTCCTGTAGCCTCTAAGTCGAAAACTACATACTCTTTAGGAAAATATGTACATACTTCGTACTTTATTTTCTTCTTTTCCAATTTGTAAATCCCCTCCATTATAAAAGTTACTCTTCCATTATACCATATATCAATGTTAAAAATATATTTTTTATACTTGATAAAAGAAAAGGGTGTCGCTTAAGCACCCCCCTTTATTTATACTACCCTAGATTCAGACTTTTTACGAGCCTTCTCTTGATGATATATTATTGCATTTAATTTATATCCTATTGTAATTGCCATACCGCAAAAATACAGCCATGTAAGTAATATTATTATAGAAGAAATACTTCCATAAATTTCTTTCGACTGGAAAAAATAGTTTGCATAGTATGAATATATAAGAGAAAATATCAACCAAGAAATCGTAGTTGTAATTGCTCCAGGTATACATTGCTTAAAAGTTAAATCTCCACATGGTCCTAATGTAAATAAGTTAATAAATATATATGTCATAGCTAAAACTGGAAGTAAATATCTAACTATATTGTACAGGACATTAAGTATGAAAAAATCTCCTATTACTTCTCTAAATAATATACTAAGTTTATCTCCATAAACTAAAAATATTATACACAATAAAGTTATTATAAAAAATCCTATTGCATATACTATGCATATTAAATTCAACCTTAAAAACGACCTTTTTTCTTCAAATTCAAAAGCCATATTTTGACCTTTTATCATAGACTTAACAGCTTTTGAAAATGTCCATGTTGCTAACATAAATGAAAATAAAAGTAAGTGAACACTTCTATTCTCAACTGCGGAATCAATTAGCACTTTCACTATCATAAAGGCTTCATTTGGAATAAGCTGAGCTAGTGAAGCCTGCATATGTATAAGATTTACATCAGGTATATATGCCATTGCACAGATTATAAAAATCATTGATGGAAATATGGAAATAGTCAAATAAAATGCCATCTCTGCTGTTCTTGAATATAAATCAGGAACATTAAACTGTTTTACCAAAGGTTTTAAAACTAGCCAAATTTTTTGCATATGAAGCCTCCTTTTATCTATATTCTATCATAAAGTTTCTTATTTTGCATTTATTAGTTTTCAAATTAATTGAGATAAAAAAATAAAGAACTACCCCCACTATTATAAGGGCAGTTCTTTAAAAATCATGCTTTTCTTTTATATATCAATATATTATTAAATAAACATTAGATTCTTTCTTCTTTTTTAATTCTAGAAAAAATGTATTTATAAAAACTATATTGATTTAATTAAACCTACTATATATTTACCTAACTCTTCTAGTCTTTCTCTAGCCTTTTTATCAGAAACATCATATGTTCCGATATATATCTTTATCTTAGGCTCTGTTCCTGATGGTCTAAAAGCTATCCAAGATTTATCATCTAAATAGTACTTTATTACATTTGACTTTGGAAAACCAGACACACCCTCTTTATAGTCTTCAAATTTAACTACACTGACACCAAGTACCTCTGTAAATTTATTTTCTCTCAAATATTGCATTATCTCTTCGATTTTTTCGCTACCTTCTTTACCTTCAAGATAAATCGAACTAGTTTTTTCTCTATAATATCCATATTTTTCATACAAATCTATTAATCCTTCATAAAGAGTTTTCCCTTGACTTCTATAATATAACGCCATTTCTGAAATCATAAGAGTTGCAACTACTGCATCTTTATCTCTACATTGATTACCTATCAGATAACCATAACTTTCCTCATAACCTAAAACAAATGTATGTGAACCGTCTTTTTCATACTTAGTCATCTTATCACCAATAAATTTAAAACCTGTAAGTATATTAATTACATCTACTTTACAGTCTCTAGCAATGTCTGCACCAAATTCTGAAGTTACAATAGTTTTGATCATACAAGCATTATCAGCAAGTCTAGATTTTTCCTTTAGACCTTTTATTACATAATCTGTTAAAAGACCACCTATTTGATTTCCAGTAAGAAGGACTATTTCACCTTTTGAATTTTTAACTGCAACCCCCACTCTGTCACAATCTGGATCTGTAGCTATTAGTATATCTGCATCATTTTCCTTTAAAAGTTCAATCCCCCTTGTAAGAGCAAGGCTTTCTTCTGGATTCGGAGTTTTGATTCCAGCAAAATTAGGATCTGGCATTTCTTCCTCAGGAACTACTATTACATTTTCAAAACCACTATCTTTTAATGTTTTTAATACTGGCACTCTACCTGTTCCACAAAGAGGCGTATATATTATCTTAAAATCTTTTGCATATTCTTTTATCAATTCTTTTCTAATAGTATTTTCTTCAACTGCTCTTAAAAAATCATTATCTATTTCTTCATCTAAAAGTATTAGTCTATCCATATATTCATCTTTAAATTCCGGTATAGTATCTAACTCTTTTATATTTTCTATTTCTTTTAAAACATCATCTGCAACATCTGGCATTATCTGTGCGCCATTGTCTCCATATACCTTATATCCGTTATACTCTGGTGGATTATGGCTAGCAGTTATTACTATACCACCTATACAATTGAGCTTTCTTACTGTATATGATAACATTGGAGTTGTTCTTAGATCATCAAAATAGTAAACCTTTATACCTGCAGCAGCTATTGTCTTAGCAGCTTCCATACAGAATTCTCTAGACATATTTCTATTATCGTGAGCTATTGCTATGCCTCTATCTTTAGCATCACTATAATTTTTTAAAAAATATTTTGCAAGCCCATAAGAAGTTCTTCTGACAGTATAAATATTCATTCTATTTGTTCCAGCTTCTACAATACCTCTTAGTCCAGCTGTTCCAAACTCCAAATCTCGATAGAATCTATCTTCAATTTTCTTTTTATCATCCTTGATTGATAAAAGTTCTGCCCTAGTATCCTTATCAAAGTAATCTGAATTAATCCATTTTTTATAAGTTTCCATGTAATTCATTTAATCACCCCTTATGCGTTTCTTTCTTATATTGTAAACTTTTTATCTAATTAAGTAAAGTCAAGTTTTTCAAATTATGAAACTCTTTTTAATAATCATTAAATATTTTGTAAAATATTTAATGATTATTTACTATATAATAAATGGACACGGCTAAAGCCATGTCCATAATATACAAATTTATTATTATTTTTCTTCAGGCCACATCTTTAAAACATCCTTTAACTCAGGAATTGTGTTTTTGTAGAACTTAGGCTTTGCAATTCCCTGCTTCTTTTGAGCTGAGTAATTATTAAGAGCAGCATAAGCATACTTTCCTAAAATTACAATTACAACTAAGTTTAATAGTGCCATTAAAGCCATAAATAAGTCTGCAAAATTCCAAACTGTTTCCATCTTTACAAGAGAACCGTAGAATACAAATACACATACTAAAGCTCTTGTTACATTAAGTATAATCTTTTCTTTTTTCTTATTTTCTCCACACATAAACTGTATGTTTGACTCTCCGTAATAATAGTTACCTACTATTGAAGAGAAAGCAAATAAGAATATACATACTGATAAGAATATACCACCTATTGGTCCAAGGTGGAAAGTAAGTGCTTCCTGAGCAAGAAGTATACCTTCATTTGCACTTGAGCCATATCCACTGAATAATAAAACCATAAAAGCTGTACAAGTACATATTACAATTGTATCTGTAAAAACTCCTAATGACTGTATTAATCCCTGAACAACTGGATGTGTAACATCAGCTGTTGCTGAAGCATTCGGTGCTGAACCCATACCAGCTTCATTTGAGAATAGACCTCTCTTCGCTCCAGTAAGAATAGTTGTCATTAATCCAGCTCCAGTTCCTGCTACAAACTCTTTTGGATCGAAAGCTCCTACAAATATTGCTTTTATAATACTTGGTATTTCAGGTATATTAATAAGCATAATAACTATTGCAACTATTATATATAATAGAGCGAATATTGGAACTATAATTTCACTAACTTTAGATATTCTCTGAATACCACCGAATATTACTAAAGCAGTAAGAACTGCTATAACAATTCCGAATATTGTTCTATTTATTCCAAAGGAACTGTTTAGAGCTATTGACATTGTATTTGCCTGAACAGCATTAAATACAAATCCATAAGTAACTGTAATAAGAATTGCAAATATAATCCCTAACCATCTTGCATTTAATCCCTGTTCCATATAGTAGGCAGGCCCACCCTTAGATGCTGTTCCATTTGGCACCTTGAATATCTGAGCAAGAGTTGCCTCAACAAAAGCAGAAGCAGAACCTATAATTGCTATTAACCACATCCATAAGATAGCTCCTGGTCCTCCACCTACTATTGCTATTGCTATACCTGCTATATTTCCTGTTCCAACTCTTGATGCAGTACTTATACAGAATGCACCAAATGATGAAATTGCACCTTTCGATTTAGCATCTTTCATACTTTCTTTATCAATTAGAAGTTTAAATTGTTCTTTAAAATATTTAAACTGAACAAATCCAGTTTTAATTGTAAAGAATAAACCTATACCTATCAATAAGATTATAAGCACTTTCGACCAAAGAAGATCACTAATCGACATTGCCACATTGTAAAATCCATCTAATATTGCCATAATTTCCTCCCCTATTTTATCCTTTAAAAGTAATATATTATTTAAAAATAACACATTTAAAATAAATTATTCATATTTACAACTAATTATACAATATTATTGGTGTTTTAACAATACTTTTTGAAACTTTTTATTTTATCAATTCATTTTTCTCTATATTTGACAAATTGAATAAAAGGCTTTCACCAATTCAATTTTAAATATTTCTTTTAAGTTTACTATATTTTTTTCGGAAAAACTTTAATACTAAGCTTCTTTTTTTATATTTTAAAACAACGTTAAAAAAATATTTTTTAAATTTTTACAAACTTTTTTATTTTCAATTAACATTTCGTTTGTATTTTCGATTCATTTTTCTGTATTTTTGAATAAAAAAAAGGACGACAGATTGACCCTCGTCCTTTAATTTATTTTATATTATATTTTACTTAATAGAATTTAAGTTAGAAACTAACTTTTCCTTTGGCATAAATCCTATTTCTCTAGCTACTTCCTTACCATTCTTAAAGAAGATAACTGTAGGAACAGTATTTACTCCATATTCCTGAGCTAATTCCATACTCTGGTCTATATCAACCTTACCACAGAAAGCTGTATCCTTATTCTCTTCTGCAAATTCTGCGAAAACTGGTCCTAACATATTACATGGTCCACACCAAGTTGCGAAAAAGTCTACAACTGCCACTCCATTATTTTCCTTTACATTCTTTGCGAAATCTTGTGCATTTATTACCTTTGCCATTTTACTACCTCCATTTTATATTTAATAATATATTTTGTATTAACATATTATATATATACCTCTTTATAGACTCTTCAAACACATTTTAGTGAAAAAGTAATAAAAAATATTACATATTTGTTTTTCTATTGATATTGCTTGCTTTCAGCATATATATTTTTAAACTTACATCAAATAAATTATTTTTTCTTCTTTTTTATTTCTTTTCCTCTCGGTAGATCTATAATAAACATCGTACCTTCTCCAAGCTTAGATTTTACCTTAATGCTTCCACCTAAAGTATTAATTATTAGAGCTGCAATAGATAGACCTATACCCGATCCTTCTATTTCCGTTGCTCTTACTAAACTACTTCTAAAAAACCTCTCAAAAATATGTTTTTGATCTTCAGGAGCTATTCCTATTCCAGAATCTGAAACAATAACATTGATCTTCTCTCTACCCTTTTCAACTGCTTCTATCTTTATAGTATCTCCCTTATTAGTATATTTAAATGCATTATCCACTAATATTCTAACAAGATGGGTAAGCTTATTGCTATCTGTACATATTACCTTATTTTTCATATTTACATTACATATAAACTTCTTCTCTTGATACTCAGCAATTTCGTGATAGCTTTCAAATATCTCCTTAAATAACTCTTCTATATCAAAAGAGCTGTTATTAATAGATACTATTGATTCTTCCTTTGTAAGAGATAAAAGTTCTGAAATCATCTTCTTTAATTGTCTAGTTTCTCTCATTGCAACAGCTACCGTCTCTGCTTCTTCTTCAATAGTAGAACTAGGTGTTTTTAAAAGACTCTCCAACTTAGACTGTATAATAGATACAGGTGTCCTAAGTTCATGTGAGGCATCTTGTACAAATTTTACTTGGTTGCTCCAAGAGGCTTCTATAGGCTTTAGAGCCTTAGTTGCAAGATACTTGGCTATTACATACACCAGCAACAAAGAAAAGAAATCTGCGGTAATCAAGAGAACAAGCATATGACTTAAACTCTCTTCTTCAGAATCAATATTTCTCATTATTCTAAATGTATGATTTTCATACTTGACAACAACAGTTCTAAAATTGTAGCCATTATATCTTTCAAAAAAGCTTCCATGTTCGTTGTTAACTGGAACAGAGCCATTGAAGTATCTGTTTTGAGTATAATATATTATCTTATTTCCTTCATATATATAAACTATATCTTTAGGATCCTGAAGAACAATAGGCTCCATTATCGACTCTCTATTGAACTGATTATTTACAAAATGAAATTCATCTAATAAAGACCTGTCAATTGTGTTATAGATACTCAACTTGAAGTAGTTGTAAATAAAAAAACTCATAAGTATCATAAATATTTCAACGACAAGCATTATATTAATAATCAATCTTTTCTTAGTCTTGATAAATACATTATTGTTTATCATCTAATATATATCCGACCTTTCTCTTTGTCTTAATAAATTTATCATATCCAAACTTAGAAAGTTTCTTTCTCAAATTACTTACATAAACTTCTACTATTTCAATAGTCGCATCTGAATCTATTCCCCAAATTCTATCATAAATCTGTTCTTTCAAAAGAATAGATCCCTTGTTTAGAACAAAGTACTCTAGCAATTTAAACTGCTTATTTTGAAGCTCTAATTCTTCCCCATTTACATATACTGTATTCTTTTCAGAATCTATTTTCAAATCTTTAAACTCAAGATATTTATTATCTTTTATTCTTCCATTTGTTCTAAGAATTGCAAAAACTCTGGCAACTAATTCATCCATATAAAAAGGCTTTGTTAGGTAATCATTGGCACCTAATGTAAACGCCTCCATCTTATCGTCAAGAGATTCCTTAGCTGTTAAAATAAGTATAGGAGTGTCTATACCAGCTTTTCTTACTTCCTTTAATATAGTTATGCCATCCATACCAGGAAGCATTAAATCCAATATTACAAGGTCATATATGCCCTGAGATATTAGGTATAACCCTTCCTCACCATCAAAACAAGTTTCTATATCAAAGTTTTTAGATAGCTCTTTCTTCATATCTTCTTGAAGTGTCTTATTATCTTCAACTATCAATACTTTCATTCAATCATCTCCTTATTCAATTCAATACGCATATTAAAATATATTTTCAAATACGGTATGTAGTAATATTAAAACCTACTACATATAATATAATACCACATATTAAGTTTTTATTTCAATTATTTATTGTTACAATATAATTATTATTTCAGATGTTTTACAATATAAAAAAATTAAATTTCTTTTATTAAATGAAGTCATTATTTTTACACTTTCTATCAACTATGATATAATACTTTCTATAACATTATTAAAGTAAGGAGAAGAAATATGGCAGACACACAAGTTGCTTTTGAGGAACTTCTTCCAGAAGACGAAAAAAGGAAAAGCACTTCTAAGAAAAGAAAAAGCACATCAAGTAAAAATAGCAGTAAGGAATCTCTAGAAAAGAAAAAGTCGCAAAAATCTGCTACCGTAAGTAAAAACAAGAAAACAACTTCTAAAACAGCAAGTAAAACTACTACTAAAAAAAGCAGCAAAACATCAGCAAAGAAAAGTAGTGTTAAAGCTCCTAAAAAATCAACTACAAAATCTTCTAACCCTAAAAGTAAAAAGACAAGCTCTACTAAAAGAACAGTAAAAGGGCGAAATTCAAAAGTAAATATTACACAAGAAGATATGGATAAATTGTGTGAAGTTTATGATTGGTATCTTCAAGTGAAGGATTTGGATATAATTGAAGCAAATACGCAATTTAAACAGTCTTCTATTGAAGTAGAGGACGATATTATAAAAAGTAAAAAAAGAATTAGCTCTGTAGTTGATGAAAGTACATGGGACGACTTTAGCAGACTATGTGAAAATACAAGTCATAAAAAAAGTGACTTGCTTACACAAGCCATGAAAGAATTTTTGCTTAAGCATAAAGACTTGGTATAGGATTCAAATCTGATTAAAAAATAAATTTATATAGTAAAAAGGCGAATAGCAACTGTTTTTCAGCATACTATTCGCCTTTATAATTGTGAAAATATTTATATGTAGTATTTCTTTATTTGAGAAATACTCTAGCTACCTTAAAAATTAGAAGTGAATTCCATCCTTGCTCAACTTAGCTTCAAAAGCTTCATCTCTAACATCAGTTCTCTTTCCTATAATTCTAAGTCCTAGAGCAACTGCTATTATAGCAACTGGAAGCACTATTACTACTGGTAAACCAAATCCTGCTGGTATGTATCCAAATACAACTGTAATAGCTGCAATAAACAATGAATATGGCATCTGAGTCTTTACGTGGTCTATATGATTACAACCTGCACCCATTGATGATAATATAGTTGTATCTGATATTGGTGAACAATGGTCTCCAAATATAGCTCCAGTAAGTACAGCTGATGTAGAAACTACTACATATCCCATATCAGGTGATATTGAATGCGCAAGTGGTATAGCAAGCGGCATCAATATTCCCATAGTACCATAAGCAGTACCTGTTGAGAATGAAATTATAGCACCAAGAACAAATATTATGCTTGGTAACAAGAATGCTGGAATTGATCCAGATAAATAATGAATTAAGAACTTAGCAGTTCCAACTTCTTTTATAACTGAACTTAATGACCATGCAAGTATTAATATAACACCTGTTATCATTAAAGTCTTCATACCATCTATCCAAACTTCTATTGATTCTGATATTGTATATATCTTCTTAAACTTTGCCATAAGAATAGCTACTATAGAAGCAAATAATGCAGACTGGAATAATGCCACAGATGCATCAGATGCAGAGAAACACTCTCTTATTGTATCAAATGAAAATGGACTTGCACTTACAGCTGCTATTAAAGCTGCATCGTCTCCAGCCATTATTGCCTTGTGTCCACTGTAATAGAAAGACATTAAAGCAGTAATTATCAAAACACCTATTGGAATAATTGCATTCCATATACTTAACTTTACTCCATCCTTTGGTGCCATATCATCTAATTCTTCAACACCCTGATCTAATTCATCAGTTGTTATATTATCTTTTCTAAAAGATACATATTCAGCCTTTCTCATTGGTCCAAATTCTCTTACCATTAATGCACTTAATAAAACAAACACCAATATCAATATATTGTAAAATCTAAAAGGTATTGTTCTAAGGAAAATACCAAAAGCATCTACATTTACCCCTATACTACTAAATGCTTCATGGATTAATCCTACTTCCAAGCCTATCCAAGTAGATATAATTGCAAGTCCTGCTATAGGAGCTGCTGTTGCATCTATTACGAATGCAAGCTTTTCTCTTGAAATATTCATCTTATCAAATACTGGTCTCATTATAGGTCCAACTATCAATGAGTTTGCATAGTCATCAAAGAATACAAGTATCCCTAATAACCAAGAAATTATCTGTGCACTCTTTGAAGAGTTAGCCTTATTTGCAAGTGCTTCAGCTATAGCCTTTGCACCACCCATTTTCCCAACTAGGTTAATAACACCACCTATACATAATACCTGTAAAATTATACCCGCATTCCATGGATCTGCCAAGGAATTAAGCGCTCTTTGTATAAAATCAAGGAAAGATAATATCAAAGATGATAATACATTCTGATTAGTTGTCATTTGTAATATAAATGTACCAGACATTACACCTAAAAACAAAGATATTACAACATTCTTTGTAATAAATGCAAGTACGATTGCCAATAGTGGCGGAATAATAGTAATAATACCAAACTTTTGAGCATTTGCCTGTGCAATCTTGTCAATATCTTCTGCAAATATTGGCACAGCCGTCATAGCAAATAACATTAGCGTTGTTAACGCTACCTTAAAACTTCTTCTGTTCATTATAGAACCCTCCTCATTGTTTTATATTTAGTAATAAATAAAAAATCTTTGTCAGATAGATCCAACTATGGGGGCCAACTACTTTGAACCAAATAGCAGATTCAAAATTAAATGCCTCGGAACAGGGCTCCGAGGCATACATTTGCACACTCATGATAGCCCAACACAAGATTACGCTTGTGACAGTGATACGCATATTCTACGCACCCCCAGCAAATATAATTATAAAGCTAATTATACGCTTCGGCGAAAACTCCTTTCACTGTGGACGCTTTAATCCATGAAAACAGTTACTGATAATCCTCGCTCCTCTATCTTTTATTTAATTACTTAACTTATACATACAAGTATATATGATATTTATTAATTGTCAAGCCTTTTTAAAGATTTTATACCTATATTAAAAATATAGTATCTATTCTAATTAATTGTAAAAGCTTTTTATAAATTATAATGCACTTTCATATATCTTTTCAACATCTTCTGCTTTAAGCTCAACAAATCCCTTAATAGAACTTCCCTTTACAGCCTTTTTAGCCATCTTTTCAAAGTTTTCTCTTCCTATTCCTAGTTCTCTAAGATTTGCTGGTATATTAAGTTCCTTTACAAAGAATTCTTCTGTCTTGTCTATAGCTTCATTAGCTATTTCAAACTTATCTTTTGATGAATCTATTCCCCAAACATTTACTCCGTATTCAACAAATTTGTCTACAGTATCTTTATTTAATACATATCTCATCCAATGCGGTGTTAAGACAGCTAATCCTTCTCCATGTGTTACATCATAAAAAGCACTTAGCTCATGTTCCATTGCATGAACTGACCAGTTATTAGCAGCACCTTCTGATATTAAACCATTTATAGCCCAGCTAGATGCCCACATAAGATTTGCTCTAGCTTCATAGTTATCTCCTTGTTCACATGCAATTGGTCCATAATGAAAACAAGTTTTCAAAATTGCTTCAGCCATTCTAGCATGCATATATCCACCTTCTACATTAGTAAAGTAGTTTTCAAATGTATGACTTAAAATATCTGCTGTACCTGCTGCAGTATGTTTTTTAGGCACAGTATAAGTATATGTTGGATCTAAAACAGAAACTCTTGGTACTAAACATTTGCCACGAGTTCCTAGCTTTTCATTAGTTAACATATTTGATATAACTGCGTTTCCATTCATCTCAGAACCTGTTGCTGCAAGTGTTAAGACTGTAAATACAGGTAGTGATTTTGTCACAAGAGATGCATCAAGTACCAAGTCCCAAGGATCCCCATCATAAAGCGCTCCTGCTGATATTACTTTAGAACAATCTATAGAGCTACCGCCACCAATTGCCAATACTCCTCCAATTGAATGTTCCTTACATAATTTAACGCCCTCTCTCACAGACTCTATTCTTGGATTTGGGTCTACATTTGCAAGCTCAAAGTATTCTATATTATTGCTTTCTAACTGTTCGATTACAGAATCATAAATACCATTTCTCTTTATGCTCCCTCCACCATATACTAGTAGTAGCTTTTTAGTATACTTTGCTATCTCCTTACCTAAAAGTTTTATCTGACCTTCACCGAATAAAACTTTTGTGTCTACTTGAAATTCAAAATTATACATATTTTGCACCTCCTAAATTTTTTCTTTCCTTATCATTATAGTCTATCTTTTATCATTTAATCAATATTTTAGTATTTTTTTTTCAAGATAGATATGTTACCATATTAGTATATAAGTTATTTTAAATATAGTAGATATTTAAGTAGCTAGAGGAATTTTTTCTTCTTTAAAGTATAGAAGATTATTATTTTTTATTTATATTTCTTATTTATCTATTATTTCTAAATAGAAAAGAATTCTAATTTCTTTTACTTTACTTTAATGCTAACTTATAATATAATCTTATAGGTAGTGATAAGATTAATTATTATTTTATTTTAGAAAAATAAAATTAATTTTTCTAAATGCAAAAAAATATATTTGAAGGTGATGCGATGAAAAAAGATGACAGAATTGATAATAATAATGTCGAAAAGAACGAAACTTTAAATACCAAAGGAAATAACGAAGAAAATATAGATAAAGATAAAGACACAAACACTACAAAACATCATAACAATAGATTTAGGTCTAGAATAAAAAATTCTAAAAGAAGACGATTTAAATTCGATCCTAAAAGTTGGAAAGAAAAATATCTTCTAGACCCTAGAATTGTTTTTAATATCTATAAAAGAGATGTAATGGAAATATTGAGAAATACTGCTGTTCTAGTAATTATTTTAGGACTGACAATAGTTCCTTCTTTATACGCATGGTTTAACATAAAGGCATTCTGGGATCCATACGGAAATGCAAAATATCTTAAAGTTGCCATTGTAAATCAAGACGTTGGAACTGAGTTCAAAAATCAAAGTCTCAAACTTGGAGATAAGGTTGTCGATAATTTAAAGGAAAATGCAGCCCTCGATTGGCAATTCGTAAGTAAGCAAAGAGCTGAAACAGGATTAAAATCAGGTGAATATTACGCCATAATTCTCATACCTAAGGATTTTAGTAAGGACTTAGTTTCTGTTACTAAGGAAGATGTAAAAAAAGCAACTATTGACTATACTGTAAATGAAAAGCTTAATGCCATAGCACCAAAGATAACCGACAAGGGTGCTGATACAATCCAACAGAAAATAAATGAAGCTCTGGTGGAAACAGTCAGCAAGGTATCCTTGAGTGCACTTGGTGGAGTTGCAAATGTTATGGGAGATATGGACCCTAAACTTGATAAGATGAAGAAAACTCTTACTCGTCTTGATCAACAGCTTGATAATTTAGATAAACTTTCAAGGACAGGAGATAAAACTTTAAACGACCTAAGTAAAACTCTTGATACATCTAAAAAAACAATGCCTAATATACAAACTACTATAAACGACTCTAAAAAACTAAATTCGGATATAAAAACTACTCTTAATGATGCCAATAGCTCATTTAACAATGTAGTTCCAGATTTGAAAAAGGATTTAGAGCTTACTAGTGATATTTTAGGTCAAACAGCTGACCTTGCAAATACAGTTTCAGATAAGGGTACTATTGTAAATGAAGATGCAACTGCCCTTATGTTGAGAATGAAATCAAAAACAGTTAGTTCAATCAATATGCTAGAAGGAATGGTTGATGTTTTAACTAGTATAAATAGAAGAAATTCAGCTTTACTAAACGTAACAATTTCTTCTTTAAAAGATATTATAAAAACATTAGAAGATTTAAACAATACAACTTCAGATTCTTTAAGATTGTTAGAATCAGGACATGATATGTCAACTGATTCACTTAGCAAGATAGTAAATCTATCAGATTCTGTAAATAGGCGAGTTGCTGACTTGCTATCAGATTTTGATACTAAGATTGCGGATCCTGTAAATAAGATACACAAAAGTTCTGTAAATGTAACAAATGATTTAAATAAGGTAATGGACGATGCTAATAGAATATACCCTAATATTAATGCTCTGCTTTCAGATGCAACATCTGTTACAAATACCTTGAAATCAACTACAGCTCTTACACAGGATTCTATTAGACTTCTTAAAGAACAAGTTAAAGATTCTATAGAAAATATTGATGAAATTCAAAATAATAAGGACTTTAAAGACTTTAATAATGTAGTCAAATCGAATATATTAGATAGAGTCGACTTCTTGAAAGATCCTGTAAGTCTTAAAGAAAATAAGATTTATAAGATAGAAAATTACGGTTCTGCGATGGCACCTTTCTACAGCGTTCTTGCTGCATGGGTTGGTGGTCTTGTACTTGTAGCCGTTCTTTCAACAAAAGTCAGAGGAAAAAATAGAGCTGTCGACGAATACTTCGGAAGACTTTTATTATTCCTTACTCTAGCAATAATACAATCAGTAATTATTACGCTTGGTGATTTCTTTATATTAGGGATCACAGCTAAACATGCTTTCCTTTTTGGGGCTATACTGGTGTTCTGCAGTATTGTGTTTACTATTATTATTTACTCTCTGGTGTCTTTATTTGGAACGGTGGGAAAAGGTCTCTGCGTATTCCTTCTGGTAATTCAGATTGGTGGATCCGGCGGTACCTTCCCTATACAAATGACTCCAGACTTCTTTAAGGCAATCAATAGTGTCATACCATTTACTTATGGTATAGATGCTTGTAGAGAGGCAATTGGAGGAATTTATCTTCCAAACCTAATGCATGATATTCGTGCGCTTTTAATCTTTATGATTATACCTTTGGTCGCAAGTATTTTATTCAAGGGACCTATAAACAGATTAGGACATCCTATGAATAAGATGTTTAATAATAGTTTCCTAATAGGACATTAATTTGGAAACATATTTATATGTTTAGCTAAATATTAAAATAAAAAGGCATACCCTTAGGGTATGCCTTTTATACTAGTATTTTATAAATGCAGCTTTTTTATGAAATATCAATAATATATATTTATAATTAAAGTTAACTGTAAATTTCAAACTTTCTTAATATAGCTATTGACTAAAAAATAATTTTCTACTATAATAAACTTTAAATAGGTGCTTAGATTTTTTTACTATTTATATTTTAAAGTTGTTTTCATGACTTTTCCTCTTCATATAAATAGTTTCTCATAGTTATATTTCTCTTTTAAATAAATATAAAAAATTACTTGTACGGTTACTAAGCACCTGAGAGCAGACATAATCTGCTCTCTTTTTATTTTACAAAATTAGTATATGTAATTTTTCAAATCAATAACTTTTTAAACTTGGTAATCCTATTTTTCTTCTAAAGCTTATAACTTAACTTTTATTTTTAAAGTGAATTATATAATAACTCTATTGAAACAATTAATTTTTAAAAATAAAACAAAGCAGGTAATCCTGCTCTGTTTTTAGGTAAGCTTTTTATATATTATATTTTATAAAATCGCACTAGCGATATTATTTACTTAAAATTATTATATTATTATTTAAAATTTCTTTGACTTCAACTTAGCTACAAAATCAAGTTGGAGTTTTATAACTATTTCCTATATTAATACTTCTAATAAAGAAACTCCGCTTCATCTAAAAAGTATTGGGAAGATCTTTTACTTATCCAATTTGATAGCTTGTTCTTTTTAGAGATACAGCTATTATATTATAAAGAATCACAGCTGTTATAATATTAATTACTGTTGCTGGCAATACTACTGCAACAAATAACTGAGTTAATCCTGCTGGTAATCCAACTACTATTGATGCTGTAGATAAGAACACTAAACCACTTACTATCGTTCCTATAAATGTCATAACTACTATTACAATCTGATTTCCCTTTTTTTCCAACTTTTCAATAAATGGATTTAAGAACAGAAGCTTCATTACAAGATACATAACATTTACTGTAACAAATTTGTCTATTACGTTTGGAATCTGTCCTCCTGGGAACTTTGTTGTCATGGCTGCAAATAAACCTGCAACAATACCTGCTAGCAAACAAGATTTGTAATCATCTTTGTTTATTACCATAATACAGAATAGCATTACTAAAGATATATCAGGTGTTATACCTCCGCCAATTGCAGGAAATATTTGATGTAAAATAAGTCCTATCCCCAATAAAATTGCGTTTAAAATCATCTTCTTAGTCTTTGAATTTCTCATTTTAATTCCTCCGTTTTTTTTAAATATTATTGACTACTGCCTTATAATAATTATCAACATCGAGAAATAATTGGGTATAAAAAAACTCCGCCCTATATATAGGACGAAGTATCAATTCGCGTTGCCACCTAATTTATACAACTATAAAACTATAATAAAATACAGTTGTACATCTCTAATTCAGGAACGACATGATTCCCTATCCGCTATAACGTGCAGCCCACGGTGAAGTCTACTATTATTTCGATTCACTCCTCTGAGACCCATTCACTCACTCTACTTTGCCGATATTCCACCATCATCGACTCTCTATAAAAGAATTTCGTAAGCTACTCTTTCTCTTCAATGGATTAATTATTATGTGTCTATAATATTATATATATATCAGCTTGTCAACACTTTTCATATAAAAACATAAAGTTTTTTCTATTTTCAATATTTTTCCCAATAATTTTTTTCTAATAAAACATCTCTCATTTTATTAAAAGATTTAAAATCTTAAAACTAGCTTTGTTTTTTATTTTAATTAGTAAAGAGATATTATTTATAGCTAATATAAAAATATTCTATTATAATATTATATTTCTTTAAAAGGATTTACTATATTTTCACTTTTTATAACATCAACTTCACTTAAATTACTTTCTAAGAAATCAATAAGTGAGTCTGCAAATATATGCTCGCTTCCATAATGACCACAATCAACTACTGGCATATTAATCTCCATTGCGTCCATTGCTTGATGATATTTCATATCACCTGTTACAAGCAAATCTATCCCTATATCTTTAGCCTTTTGAAAAAATTCTGCTCCGGCTCCTGTTACCACTGCAATTGTACTTATTTCTATATTATCTTGACCAACATATCTTAAATGTTGAATTTTCAACTTTTCTTTTAAATGATTTATAAAATCCTCTATTTTCATCGCTTGATTTAGTTTACCTGTTCTTCCTAAACCATAGTTTCTACCTTCCAAATAAGAATCTAATCTACCTTCTACATCTAAAATTTCTTCTGTTTTCGCATCAATAAGTTTCATAAAATAATCATTTAAGCCGTCGAATGCCAAGTCATAGCTTGTATGCATACAATAAACAGATATTGAATTACTTATTAACTTATATATAAGCTTTCCCTTTATATCTTTCTTGTTAACTTTATTTATCTTACTAAACAAGAAAGGATGATGTGAAATTATAAGGTCTACATTTTTTTCAATTGCTTCGTCTACTGTTTTTTCAGTTACATCTAAAGTAAGCATTATTTTTTTTACTTCTTGATCTTCGTCTCCAATATTTAACCCAGAGTTATCCCAATTGTATTGAAGTGATAAAGGATACTTACTTTCTACAGTTTTTAAAATATCATTTAAAATCATTGCTAATCCTCCATTTTATCTATAAGAACTTCTAAAGCATCTATTCTTTCACGAACTTCATTTCTCCTTGACTCTATAGCTTCTCCTTGAACATTTCCTATTTTTTCTAGTATTGATTGACATTGATTTATTTTTTTTATAATAAGTTCCTTCATAAGAGGATCTTTTCTTTCAACCAATTTTTTAGGAAATTCGTAATATATTTCATCTACATCATCGATTGTTTTGTCACTATATCTCGCTTCTATTATTTCATATATTCTAAAATCTTCATTGACTATATGTTCATCAATAATTTCGAAATTATTTTCATAAAGATATTTTCTAAGCTCTTCTGGAGCCTGCATAGGTTGAAGTATCAATTTGCCTGCTGCTTTACATACTTCAAATCCATCTCTAATAATCTCAGAAATAAGTATGCCACCCATACCTGCAATAATAATCTCATCTACTTCATTAGCTTGCAGAATACTTACTCCACCACCTAACCTAAGTTCTGTGAATTCTTCAAGTTTTCTTTTTTCAATTTCTTCTCTTGCATTATTTAAGGGACCTTTATTTATATCTGAAAGAATGGCTCTTTTTACTATTTTATTTTCTAAAAGAAAAACAGGTATATAACCATGATCAGTCCCAACATCTGCAAGGACAATATCCTCACTTACTAAAGATGCTATTTTTTCCAAACGCTTTGTCAGTTTCATATTTCCTCCATCGTTTTTAACTGTAAAAAGGTATATGCCTGTAACAAAACAAGCATATACCTGACTAAACATTTAATATTTTTAATCTAAAAAGTCTCTTACTAGCTTAGATCTGCTTGGATGTCTTAACTTTCTAAGAGCCTTTGCTTCTATCTGTCTGATTCTTTCTCTTGTAACATCGAACTCCTTACCAACTTCTTCAAGTGTTCTTGTCTTTCCATCATCAAGACCAAATCTTAGTCTTAGTACCTTCTGTTCTCTTTCATTTAGAGTTTCAAGCACTACTGCTATCTGTTCTCTAAGTAGTGAATAAGCTGCTGCTTCAGCTGGTGCTGGAGCATCTTCATCTGGAATAAAATCTCCAAGATGTGAATCTTCTTCCTCACCTATTGGAGTTTCAAGAGAAACTGGATCCTGAGCAATCTTCATGATTTCTCTTACCTTTTCTTCAGTCATATTCATTTCTTTTGCAATTTCTTCAGGCTTTGGATCTCTTCCTAGCTGCTGTAGTAGCTGTCTAGATACTCTTATTAACTTGTTTATAGTTTCAACCATATGAACAGGTATTCTTATTGTTCTAGCTTGGTCTGCTATAGCTCTTGTAATTGCCTGTCTAATCCACCATGTTGCATAAGTTGAAAACTTATAGCCCTTTGTGTAGTCAAACTTCTCAACAGCCTTTATAAGACCTAGGTTACCTTCCTGTATAAGGTCTAGGAATAGCATTCCTCTACCTACATATCTCTTGGCAATACTAACAACAAGTCTAAGGTTAGCCTCTATAAGCTTTTCCTTTGCATATTCATCGCCTTCAGCCATTCTCTTTGCGTATTCGACTTCTTCATGTGGCTTTAACAATGGTATCTTACCGATTTCCTTAAGATACATTCTTACAGGGTCATCTATACTAACCCCTTTTGGTACAGCAATTTCAGCAGTTTTGCTGTTCTTCTTTCCATCAGATTCTTCCTCTTCTGGTTTTTCTTCTTTGTCAATTGACTTAATGTCTAAATCGTCGGGTTCAGTTAAATCTATGTTTGCCTTAGCTTCTTTTCCATCGACAACCTCTATCCCAAGACTCCCTAGTGTTTCATAAAGATTTTCTGCTACGTCCTTATCTATTTCGCTATCCTGAAATGCTTCCATGATATCCATAAGTGTAACAGTCCCTTCTTTTTTACCTTTTTCAAAAAGTTTTTTCTGGGCTACCTTATTTATAACCACCTTTTTCTTCTTCTCAGACATAATTAACCTCCCCCCTAAAATGATTTCAATTTTTTGTTTTCAGATACTATCTCTAAAGCTATTTTCATAATTTCCAAATCTACCTCTTTTGCTTCCTCTGTATTATCTTCTATTGTCTTTCTCCTATCTTCGAGAACTTTTTGTCTCTTAGATAGTTTATTTATTTTTTCTTTTGAATTAAGTTTCAAAAGTTGATTAACTATTTTATTTATTTCGTGTACGTCATCAAGATTTATTTCTGACAAATCTACAGCATCAAGCTTTCTCAAGTAATCGACATCTAAAGAAGTATCATTTAAGTCTTCTATTCTTATCATGCCCATTTTGTTTGATGCTAAAACTTTAGAATACACTTTTTTATCACTTTCGTCAATAATCTGATCTATACCTACCTTTAGTGGTATTATTTCTCTAGCTTTCTTACTTACCATCATGGCCTTTATCAGATTTCTCTCAATAAAAATGTTTCCATCTTCAACATCTTTTTCTTTTTTTATTTTAACAAATTCTTGTTTTTTAAATTTTTCTTTTGATGTTTTTCTTTTTCCAGTTAAATTCAGTTCTGATCTTATTACTTCTGGAGCAGTCTTAGTAAGCTCTGATAGATACTTAATATAAAAATCAAGTTCTATGGGACTTTTTATATAACTAAGTATATTTACAGCCTTCTGAAGAAATTCCATTGTTTCCTCAGGATTAGATTGATCATGAGAAGAATAGAGTGTATCCAACCTAAACTTTAATGCATCACTTGCATTTTCCACTTTTTTCAACATTTCATCAAGTCCATTTGCCCTTACAAATTCATCTGGATCCTTACTTTTTCCTAAATCTAATACCTTTGCCTTTAAATTGCACTTCTCTAATATATTTATAGCCCTAAGAGAAGCATTTATTCCAGCTTGGTCAGAATCATAAGAAAGAACTACATTATCTGCAAACTTTTTAATAAGTTGTCCCTGTGCATCTGTAAGTGCTGTTCCTAGCGTTGCAACTACATTTTTAACACCGTATTGATACATGGATATTAAGTCCATATATCCCTCTACTAGAATAAGGGTTCTACTGTTACCTATATGTTTCCTAGCAAAGTTAAGACCATACAAATTATATCTCTTATTAAATATTATTGTATCTTCTGAATTAAGATACTTTGGTAAAGAATCATCTAAAACTCTACCGCCAAACCCTATTACATTTCCCTTGTAGTCAAAAATAGGAAACATGACCCTGTTCCTAAATTTATCAAAATAATTGTTATTCTTTTTACTTTGACCTACAAGTCCACATTCCTTTATTTCCTCAATAGAATATCCACTCTTTAGCAAAAAATTCTTCAATGAATCCCAAGAATCAAGAGAATAACCTAGTCCAAAACTTTTTATAGTTTTTTCATCAAGCCCTCTTTTAATAAGATACTTGTATCCCGTATTATTTTTTTGCATTAGATTAATATAAAAAAATCTTGCCGCTACTACGTGGATTTCTTGAAACCTTTTTATCTTTTCCAACTTCTTCTTTGTATTTTCATCAATATTTGTATTGATTTCTATACCACATCTATTGGCTAAAAATTTCACCGCGTCCATAAACTCAAGATTTTCTACTTTCATTATAAAGGAAATAACATCTCCACCTTCACCGCATCCAAAACACTTGTATATCTGTTTAGATGTACTTACATGAAATGAAGGTGTCTTTTCATTATGAAAAGGACATAAGCCCTTATAATTAGACCCCGAAGGTCTAAGTTGAATATAATCAGAAATCACTTCTGAAATATCATTTCTGACCTTAATTTCTTCAATTACATCTTTCAAATCATCCATTAATATCATCCTTTATTACCGACAACATTATATTGTCACACTAAACAAAATATTTGTCAAGGCTATAGTATATATACTTCGACAAAAGTTTCGAAACTCCTTTTTTATTTTCCAATTATTTTTATTTTTTTTCTAATTGTATTATAATCACACTGTTTAAAAGCATTAATTTTATATTTTTTTAAAACTTTGTTCTATTAAAAACTCCTTATAATATGCTCTAAAAAATAAAATAAACATTACTTCAACAATTCTATTTAACAAATAATCACATAAAATTGATAAGGTTTCATGCTTCCTAAATGAATAACATGAAACCTCTTGACTTTAGTCTCTGAATCTTTCTATTTCTATAGCTACATACTCATACTTACCAACAAGTTTTGCTTGTGGCTTTTTAATAGCTAACTTAAGTCCTCTAATAATATCAAACTCTTTAAAAACTGCTTTTGCAATTTCTTCTGCAAGACATTCTACTAAGGAAAAAGACTTGTTTTCAACATAGTCTTCAATTATATCATAAACTCTTCCGTAGTCAACAGCGTCCTTAAATGAATCCGTCTCTCCTGCAATGTTACTAGCCAAATATAGTTCAATGTCGACTACAAAAGGTTGTCCGAACAATCTTTCACCGTCGGCTGAACCATGATAGCCATAAAACTTACATGATTTCAAAATCAATTTATCCATTTAACTGCCTCCTAAGTATATTTTAGAAATTCGCAAAAATTTCATCAAAGCTTTTATCAAAAATAGATGGTTTGTCATACTTCCATGTTCCTGTATAAACTGGTTCATTATTTAAGTAGAAAGTTCCTGTTCCATGCTTCTGTCCCTGCTGAAACTCTCCTTCATACCACTTGTTTTTGTTCCAGATATACCTTCCATTTCCGTGTATCTGACCTCTTTTCCATTCTCCATCGTATACAAGTTCACCTTTTGAGTTGAAACACGAACCTACTCCGTCCATTTTGCTGTCCTTAAAATCTCCCATATAGATATATCCATCTTTCCATGTGTAAATTCCAAGTCCATCTTTCTTACCGTCAACCCAATTTCCTAAGTACTCATCACCGTTGTTGTACTTCATTCTTCCAACACCATTACTCTTATTACTTTTGAAGTTACCTATATATTCATTTCCATTTGAAAAGGTAAAAACACCTTTACCATCTCTTATTCCATTTAAGAAATTACCTATATATTCAGTATTTATTGTTCCATCATTTTCATCACTATCTGGCGAGAATATATATGAACCAATGCCTGTCATCTTTCCATCTAAAAGTCTACCAATATACATATCTCCATTTTTGAATCTGTATATCTGTACCATATCATTTTCTCTTGCTTTTTCTAATCTATCATTTTCTGAGTCTTCTAATATATTAAGTACGTCAGCTAAGTTTTTATTCTTTGATATTTCTTCTTTTTGTAACTCTACGTATTCGTTATCTGCTTTTTTTTCTTCTATAAGTTTCTCTATCTTATCTGAAGGTTCACCCAGTAATTGAGTTTCTAGTTTGTATACTTCTTCATCAGAAGCAAAAATACCTTTTTTCAGAGCATTATTCTTCTTTGTTTTGAACAATTTTAAACTTTTCTTTATATCATCTATTTCTTTAAAATAGTTGCTATAAAGTTCTACATAGTTCTTTGATAAGCTCAAATAAATTCCCTCCATTCTTAAATTTGTGTAAACAAAATGTCATATATATCTATTGTACCATAAATTTTGCCGCTAAGGTATATAAATGTTTGCTGTACATATTACTTCTCTAATAAATATTATTAATGTTTATTACTTTTTTTTATCATATAGTAAGCATATAGCAATTTTTTATATGCTTATTACAGTAAAGAAATTTTTAAACATTACAACTCCTACTTTATTTTTTTGTTTTTTAAAATTTTCTTAAATAGCATAAGATATAATATATTTATTATCTCTTTATTATTATATCTTTTTAAATCAAGTCCATTACTAAAAAAAATAAGACCAGCTTTTATATGCTGGTCTTAATTTTTTTATAAGTCTTTTGATTTAAACCCTCGCCCCTTAACTTCATTAACTTCATTAATGGTAACAAATGCCTTCGGATCATGTTTAAAAGCTATTTCCTTTATTTTTGGTATCTCGTTAGAAGATACGATTGTATATATCAATTTCTTACTTTCTCCTGTGTATGCTCCCTCTGCATGAAGGAAAGTAACACCTCTTATTAGTTCTTTCATAATATCATCTGCTATTTCTTTTGGTTTATTAGATATTATAATAAGAGCCTTTTGGTAGTTCATTGCATCTTTAATAAATCCAAGTGCAAGTGAGCTTACATAGAATCCTATCAATGTATATAGTCCTAAGTCCAATCCAAATATCATACTTCCACAAAGAACAACCACTACATTTGCAGCAAAACTTGTATTTTTAACTTCTAAATTCTTTTTTATTTTAAGAATTGCTGCTATTATATCAGTTCCTCCAGTAGATGCTCTAGCTCTAAATACTAGACCTATACCAAGACCATTCATAAAGCCTCCGTATATTGTTTGCAGAAACTTATCGTCTACAGGTATAAAATGACCTATATCCTGAGTAAGTCCTAAAATCAGTGAATAAATCACCATGTTGATCAAACTTAAAATACAAAAATCTTTCTTTAGGTATATAAAACCTAAAACAAATATTGGAATATTAAGTATAAAAGTCATAAGACCTACATTTAGTCCCGTCAAATAGTTAATCGCAGTAGCGAATCCTGTAACTCCACCACTTAAAAGGTGTGCTTGTCTTAAAAAACCATTTACACCTATTGATGAAATGACTAGTCCTAATACCATTGTTCCAACTCTTAAACTTGGGTGCTCACGCAACCTATCTCTAACCTGGCTCATATTCTCCTCCAAATTCTATAAATATCTCTTTTATATTTTATACCATCTTATTTGATTTTGCAAAAAATTATGCAATTTTTACAAAAATAAAAAGCCTAAAATTAGGCTTTTTATCTCATATCTTTTTTTAATTTACTTAAATATAAAAATATTATTTTTCATTTTCTATTTTTTATACTGCTATTTTTAACAAAGTTGTTGATTTTTAACAAATTCTGCTAAAAGCATTTAATTTAAAAAACTATCTAGCTTGTGTTTGCTGAGTAGCCCCTTGTGGAGCTTGTTGCTGAGGATTAACTGCTGGTTTAGCCTGTTTTGAAGGTTTAGCACTTGGCGTCGGTGTTTTTTTAACAGCAGCACCTACTCTTATAATACCTGTTTGAGATGGATAACTGCTATTGGCTACCTTTTCAGTCTTTATAATTTTACCATTTTCATCTAAATAGCTTCTATATGTTACTACATTGTATCCAGATCTTGCAGGCTTTTCAACTACTCTCTTACCTGCTGGAAGTGATGGATCTGTTATAGTCTTACTTCCACCTCCAAATGAACCCAGCATCTCTGTACTTATTTTTATATTTTGCTTATCTTCTTTAAATCCAAAAATCTGTGAACCAATTTTGTTCCCTGATACATAGTTTTTAATGTAAACAGGATGCTTAAATGGATTCTTAAATTTAAAATCTTGCCCTGGATTTCCGTCTACTACCATTGCATCTCTTCCTAAACTTACATAGTCTGAAGGAATTGTATGGTTTCTTCTATTTGTTATTTCCATACCAGAAAGAAGTGCAGTATTAAAAATTGTAGAAGAAGTCTGACATACTCCTCCACCAATTCCTGGAACTAGTTTACCACTTTCTATTATGGGAGCACTTTTATAGCCGTTTTCTATAGTCTTTTCTCCAGTAATTCCATTAAAAGAATACTCTTCACCTGGTTTTAAAAGCATTCCACCTGATTCAATAGTAGATTTTTTTATATTGTAATCTCTATTTTCCATCCCACCATAAGTTGTTTCATAAGAACCTAATAGAGTATCTATGCCCTTTAACTCTGCAGCTTTTAAACTTGCTGGATTTAATTTCACAACAAGTTCAGTTTCAAAGATATTTTTCTTTAAATTATTTACAGTTTTGTTAAGGGAAGAATATACATTCATATCTCTCCCTGATTCTTCTGGAATAATCTTAACCTTTTCATCTACTATATCTACAGTAGCATTCTTTACTGGACTGTCTAACTTTCCTTTTATTTCATTCATTTTATTTTCAAGAGCTTTTTTATCATATTCCATAGACAAGTTTATTTTATTTTCATGCCCAAAGTCTGATTTTAAAGTTCTTCCAAGATCAGTAAAAAATCCATTTCCCTTATTATATTTGTATGCATCTTCCACAGTCTTATTGAAATCTATCTTTAGATTAATATCACTTTCAGGAACAGTCCATTTTTGATCCTTGTATTTCAAAGTGATATTTTTGAACTTACCTTCTTTTTTAAGTGTATTCAAAGCCTCTTTTTTATTCAAGTCACCTATATTAACACCTGCTACAATTACATTTTTTGCTATTTTATCTGAATAAGCTTGTGAAGCTAATACTCCTGTCGCTATCATCAAAACAGCTAAAACCGTCGACGCAACTATTATCATTTTCTTGTTTCTTTTGAAAAAGTTCATCCATTTTTTTCTATGTAGATAAACATTTTAAAACAAAATATTTATTCATAGACTCTCCTTTCTTAAAATTCGGAATGTTTTTAAGCAATTTACCCTTTTATTTTCAATATGGTTAAGTATAAAAAGTATTCGCTTAAAAACACTTTAACGGTAATAATTATACCATATTAAACTAGCTGTAATCAATACATTCATACTTTAACCTATACTTTTTCCTTACTACAATTATTCCCCAAAATTAAAGTTCTTAAATAAAAAATATCTATATATTAGTCTATAAGGAATATTTTTTTATTTTTTTGTGTTTTTATAATACTTTTCTTTTAATTAAATTCTTTTTTTCTGTTTTTTTACAAATATTAAAAATTAAAGTTTAAATAAAAACTTATAAATATATTTTTTCAAAATAGCTATTATTTTTAAAAGATATAAAATTAAAAGACACTTTTAAAAGCTCTACAAGGATTTTAACAAGTTTTTTTAGCTATTCGATGAAATGCACTGTACAGATAATTAAATGTCTTATATAGACTCTTGGAGCTTTTTAAGGGCAAGCTACTTATCTTCTCTGTTATAAGATTAATTTTTATTTATTTTTAATACATTGACATCTTTTATCGAAATATCAAATATAATATTCTATCAAGCTTTCTCATAATAAAAACTTTTTAGATAGCGTATTTAAAAAAGATATAATCCGTGATAAAACAAACGTTCGCATTTATTTTTCATTTTAAGAACATATGTTTACAATATATTTAACATATTTAACAAAATCCGTTAGTTATATTTAACATGTTTTATTTTAGAACATACGTTCTTTTAAGTTTAAACTCTGATTATTCTATTTCTTCTGTTTTCAAAAAATATTAAATTTTTAATGATTTAAAATTGTATAATAGAAATAATTATATGAAACTATTAGAACTAGACAAAAATAACTTATACACAATAAGTATTTGCTAACAAAATAATATTTTTTCTTATTTTAAAAATAAAAAAAGCACAACCTAAGCTGTGCCTTATATTTAAGAAGCGTTTCTGCCTCTTCTCTTTTCTCTTTTTGCCCTTCTCGCTCTCTCAACCTTTTCTCTTTCAAGTTTCTTAATGAGAGGCTTATTAATTGGAATAAACATTTTGTGACTGTTGTAGATACATAGTAAAGCAGTCAGCGCCAAGTCAAATAAAGCTGTAAGCATAAAGTAGAAACCTACTGATACCCTTACTCCCATAAAGAAATTGGCTATTATAAGAACTATGCATACGCTGAACGACAACAATGTTGAAAATACGAAGTATCTTATTGCACGACTAAAAAAACTAGTAATCTTTATAATTATATCTTTCAATATTTTCACCATCCTTTCGTTCAAAATTTGTTTTATAACACAAAACAGTGTCATAATTTCACCACTACTATTATAATATCAAATTATGACACTTTTATCAATTAATTTTTTAATATTTTTAACAAATTTTTAAAAATTTTGATTTAAGCTAGTTATTTACGCCCTAAATCTAATTATTTTTCAACTTATTTACCAAAAATAGATTCTTTTGCCAACTTGTCTGCCATTTCATTATATTCAACGCCAGTGTGTGCTTTTACTTTTACGAACTTTACTTCAAGTTTATCACTTATTTCATCGTAAAATTTCTTATAATCTTTTGTTCCTTTTTTATTTGCTTTCCATTCTCCAGTGCACCACTTTTCGATTCCATTGTAATCAAAATACAAAACAAGCTTTGAATAACCATTATCTACACAATATTCCATTGCATACATAGATGCTTCTATTTCACCAGCTACATTTCTCATAGATACACTATCTAAATTTTTACCTTCTTTAGAAAAACTATCTATAACTTTTCCGTTTTTTATCAAAACTCCACCAGAACCATATTTTTTTTGACTTGCATCAAAACTTCCGTCTACATATGCTTCTATCGTATCTTTATCTATAGTAAATTCATAATTTTCATCTCTATCTTTATCCAAAACTTCATCGTCTATATTTTCTACTTTATCAAGCTTTTTATCTTTTCTAACTGAAGTTTTTTCCCCTACTAAAAAATCCATCGCTTCATGTGGATCTTCAAAAGATTTATATACAGCATTAGGATAACCTATTACCATAGACTGGCAATCCTTCCATGTTAAATAAACACCTTTTATCTTTCCATTCTTTACTGCATAATATTTTTGTTTTGCCATATTTACCTCTCTACCTCTTAAAAAACTCCAATAATCTTCTTATTAAATCCATAAAAAAATCTGGAACATATTTTGGAGTTAATTTATTTTCATTTGTGTGCTTTACTAGCATTTTATCATTTTCTTTTTTAATTCTTCTTTTGTATTTTATTCTTTTGTATTCTATCATAGCAGCATCTTCATGTGTTTCCATATCCTTTTTCATCTTGTTAGCTATAATATAAGATCCTACAGTCATAGCCAAAACAACTGCTATCTTTAGCGGATTTTTTAAAAATCCAGTAATATCGCTACCTACATAGCTTACCCAGAACATCATAAGGAACTTACCAAACATCATAGGTGGAATAAAAACCTTGTACTCTATCTCACACATTGCAGATGCAAGGGTAAGAAGTGAGCTTGGAAGAACAGGTATTGCATAAAAAACAAAAAGTGCTTTAAATTCAGAGTTTTGCACCTTTTTTATCATACCATCTAGCTTATCTTTTGCCTTGAGCAACCAATGTTTTTGAAAAAATTCAGTATCAAATACTTTTTTTATAACAAAAAAAACAGCTATTGTACCAACACATGATCCTAACCATGAAGTTATAAAACCTACTATAAAACCATTAATAGCAGCATTAATAGCAGCTATAGCCATCAATGGAAGTGCTGGAATAAAACTCTCTATAAAGGCTGCTAAAAAACCCAGTGTAATTGATAGCAACCAGTAGTCCTTAGCTAGATATAGTATATGTTCAATATATTGCATCATATAATCACCTCTTTTTTAAGAAAGATATTTATACCTATATTAATTTAAAAGGAGGATAAAAATCCTCCTTAAACTTTCATCTTATGCTACTGTGTGAGATTTTATAGTATTGTCTAAAATCCTTTCTAGAACATAATTTGTAACAGTATTACATATATACGCTGCATATTTTAAATCATTCTCTTCAAAGTTACCATTATTTTTATATTCACGATACAGCTTTTCAAAGAAAGAATCTACATCATCGACATACTGTCTTCTATCATTTTTCAAATTGTAGTCCTTAGCGACCTTGGTAAGACCATTCTCGTACTTTACATGAATCTTCAAACTGTGTTTAAACTCCCATCTTTCACTGTGAGCAACACAAAAAAAGTCTGCTAAAAAATGACATACAACTCCCATTTCTTGAGAAAATTCATTTTTTGTATAGTACTTCTCGAGTGTATCTAGATCCAAGTTGCTTAAATACTCGATTTTGCTTCTTACCATGTCATATGATTCATCTAAATAATGCTTTTGCAATTTATATTTAGAGAAAATATCTGGTTTTATATTACCATATATAAAACTTTTGTTATTTAAAAAAAACTGTTTATTATCGTCTATATTGTCTAATAATGATTTAGAGATAATTATATGCGTCTTCATCATCATTGTCCATCACCTTCATTTCAAAATATAATGAGATTTCAGTCTCTAATATGATTGTAATATGTAAAGCATGATTTTTCAATAGTTTCAACATTATATTTTTATAAATTTTAGCTTAATAAATTCTTAAGAAACTCAAATTATACAGTTTTTTTAAATTTCATTTTCAATAAATAATTATTTTCTTTAAAATAACAAAAAGAAAAAGCTATTTATAGTATTTTCCTTGCCAACTATTTCTTCTTTTTAATTCGTCATCTATAGCATTTAAAACTTCCCATTTTTTTAAACTCCATAAAGGACCTACTAAGTTTTCTTTCTTTCCATCACCTGTAAGTCTATGAATTACTATTTCCTGTGGAAGTATTTCAAGCTGGTCACATACAATATTTACATACTCATCTTTTTCTAAAAGTTTCATATTGCCCTTTTCCAACATATTTGCCATAGGTGTATCTTTTATTACGTGTAAAAGATGTATCTTTATACCTTGAATATCCATCTTAGACACAGTCTTTGCAGTTTCAATCATCATGTCATGAGTTTCACCAGGTAAACCATCTATAATGTGAACTACAACATCTATATTATGTTTTCTTAGTCTTTCCACACAATCTTCAAAAACTTTGAAATCGTGCCCTCTATTTATTATTTTAGATGTGGATTCATGGACACTTTGAAGACCCAGTTCTACCCAAAGATTTGTTCTAGTATTCAATTCCGCAAGATACTCAAGTACATCATCTTCTATACAATCGGGTCTTGTAGAAATAGATAAGCCTACTACATCTTCCTGTTCTAGTATAGTTTCAAACTTTTCTCTTAAAACATCAACTGGAGCATATGTATTGGTAAATGCCTGAAAATAACCTATATATTTAGCATCTTTCCACTTTTTACTCATCATTTCACGAATATCATAAAACTGTTTTACAAGGTTATCTTTAGGGTTTCCAGCAAAGTCTCCTGAACCTTCTTTGCTGCAATATGTACAACCTCCATATCCAATTTTTCCGTCTATATTAGGGCATGTAAACCCTGCATTGATTGAAACTTTAAAAACCTTACATCCAAACTTTTGTCTCAAATAATAGTTCCATGTATGGTATCTTTTGTTTTCAATCTTATGCTTAAATTCTTCCATTTAAAACCTCTCATTATTACTTCTCATACCCAATCCAGCGGTTAAGAAGTTTATACCAAATATAATAGAAATCATAGAAAGTATTACAACTAAAAATCTAGTAAGGAAAAGCGGAGATACCAGCAATAATATTCCTATAACTATCTTCGTAACCTTCCATGGTCCTACACTATAATAAGCATATCTTCTATTTCTTCTATAGCTTAAAAATTCATATATAAGTATATATATACCTGCAGCCATAGAAAGCAATATATTTACCTGAACTGGAAATACAGCTAGTAAAATAGCAACTACTAAAAGTATTATCCCCGTTATTCTAAATCTATTTATTTCTTTTTTCGATGCGTAACTTCTCAACTGATTTACTTCTTTAAGACAAATCCAAGCACCATATAAAAATGCTATGGCAATTCCCCATGAAAAAACACGAAGTCCCATAGTTTTCCTAGAAATGCAGTTAGCGCCTATTGCAAGAAGTATCACTCCGAGAATTATAAGCTTTTTGCTATTTTCTTTTCTATACAAGTCATTCAAATTAAAATTAAAAAACATTTTATTCAACCACCTATCTTAAAATACAAATACAATTGATTATGTATCCAATGTCTTAATTATTTAAACTCCCGCCATTTCGTTGTTAAAATCTATTGCCATTTTAACAGCATCTGCTACAGATGGTGTTTCAAATCCAGCTTCAGATTTCACACTATCTTTTGAATCTGACATAGCAAAACTCATCTTTATATTTCTTAGCATGCATATGTCATTAGGTGAATCTCCTATAGTCATTATTTCATCAAGAGAAGCTCCTAGTCTCTTACAAACTATTCTAATTGCTTCTAACTTCGATACGCCCCTTGGAACAATATTCATAGTTGTTGGTCCTGAAATATAAATATCAAAATCACTTCCAAAATGCGCCTTAAAATCTTCTACAAGCTTTTCTAGCTTTTCATGGTTATTTGAAAGAATACCTATATTACCTACTGCCGAATTATAAGTATCTCTCTCTAATATGTCACTTTCTACTGTGTAGCCTCTTGAAAAATATTCAACAGCTGAACCATCAACGGCTACAATAATCTTCCCATCGTACTTGAAATATATAATATCATCGTTTTTTTCAATATAATCAAGACTGTTATACAGATTAATTATCTTATTTATCTGCATATCATCAAGTGTTCCTCTATAGATACACTCTCCATCATTATTATAAATAAATGATCCATTTTCGCATATTGAGTAGCCTTTTACATCAGCTTCTTCAATTATTGAGACAGTATGACTGTACACTCTTCCTGTTGCTATATGGAACATTATTCCGTTTTCTTGAGCTAGACGAATTGATTCCTTATCTTTCTCTGTTATACCATCTCTATAAAGTGTTCCATCCAGGTCACAAAAAATATGCTTTATCATATTACCTCCAATTATCGTTCTTTATTTTTTAAAAGTAAAAGTCGAACTTGATTTAGAGCTTCCCTTGCAGCTCTTTCCCTTACTTTTATTCTATCTCCGCTAAATATCCTTCTCACTGAAAAAGTTTCTCCCTTATAGTATATACCAAAATATACTAGTCCCACTGGTTTTTCATCGCTTCCACCATCTGGTCCAGCTATACCTGTAGTAGAAACGCCTATATCTGAGTTCAAAGATTTCGCTATCCCTTCGGCCATCTCCTTGGCTGTCTGACTACTTACTGCACCATACTTGTCCAGTGTTTCTTTCTTTACTCCAAGTCTCATCATTTTAGCTTCGTTTGAATACGTTACACAGCCTTCAAGAAGAACTTTAGATATTCCAGGGTAGTTTATTAGGTTAGACGCCACTAATCCTCCTGTACACGATTCTGCAACTGATATAGTGAGATCTTTTTCTACAAGAAGTTTTGCAACAACTTTGTCCATTTCAGTTTGAGATGATGAAATAGTATCGTCTCCTATTAGGTATATATACTTTCCGCATATATCAGATATTTCTTTTATTTTACTATCAAGAAGTTTATCACATTCTTCAGCTGAGTCTGCACCTGCAGT
The DNA here is from genome assembly GCF_900110295.1 of Peptostreptococcus russellii. Lineage (GTDB taxonomy): Bacteria > Bacillota > Clostridia > Peptostreptococcales > Peptostreptococcaceae > Peptostreptococcus > Peptostreptococcus russellii_A. The sequence continues at coordinate 204,791 of NZ_FODF01000001.1, read as the reverse complement.
AACTCTTATCATAACTTCTGCATCTTTAGCATAAAGAGCCACTGTAGGATTTGTTTGTTCTTCGAGAATTTGTTTTAACTCTATTTCAAGAGCTGATTCTCCTATTCCAAAAAATCTTATGTATTTTGATTTCAGTATTACATTGGAATTTCCCTGTAGTATTGGAAGCACTTGTTCTACAAACATCGCCTTCATTTCTCTAGGTGGTCCAGGCATTACTAGAATTTTTTTAGAATCTTTTTTAAATAAAGCACCTGGGGCTGTTCCATGATCATTTTTTATAATATCCGCTTCCTTAGGAAACATCGCTTGTTTGATGTTATTTTCTGGTATTTTATCCATACCACCACTAAATTTTGCACATTTTTCCTTTATTTCTTCCCATGACTTTTCATCTAAAATAAGTTCTTGTCCAAAATATTTGGCTGCTGCTTCTTTAGTAATATCATCTCCTGTTGGCCCAAGTCCACCAGTAGTAATCACCATATCCGCTCCAGATATTTCAAAAGCATCTTTAAAACAATTTACTAGTCTATCTATATTATCTCCAACAGTTACTTGTTTATACACATTTAAACCTAAATTTGCAAGTTCTTTTGAAAGATATTGTGCATTTGTATTTAAGATATCTCCCAATAATAGTTCTGTCCCTACAGAAATAATTTCAACATTCATCTGAAATCCTCCTAATATTTAACTACAATATTATTATTTTACCATTTTATCTGTTCATTATCAAGCATAGGGCCAAAGGCACTGAAATATCTACATTTTTCTTTTTAAAATTTTTTTAAGATTATACTAGTTAGTAAATATTTATTTTCTTTCTTAAGTCTAACTTACCCAGAAAAGAAACCCTTTAAAAATCATAAATGGAAATTCACTTAGCTTATTTTTGTCTAATAAAAATATTTCACTCTATACTTGGAGAAAATACTATAAAAAATTTTCTGATATATTAAATTTATAAATATTAAAAAATACTTTCTTCTTGCCAATTTATACAAATTGTTTAATTGAAATTTTTATTGTTTTTTATCTGAATTTGAAATTTTTTATAATGATTTTTATATGCTTTTATATCATGCAAAGACTGTTTTTTAATATTTTAATTTAAAAGCCATCTTAAACCTACGAACATATGCCTTAAAGATATTTAAGAAAGTTTTTACTTATTTTTTTAAATTTTTCTTGCATTAATTGACTTATTATGTATATAATTATGTATGTAGATTTTAGTCTAAAAATTTTAATTTATAGATTTATTCACATTTAGGAGGCATAAATTATGAAAGTTGCAGTTATATACGGAGGTATTTCTTCAGAAAGAGAAGTATCTTTAAACTCGGGAAAAGCAATACTAAAAAATCTAGATAGAAACAAATACGATGTTGTTGATTTTAAAATAGATGAGATGACAGATGCTTTTAAACTGGATGCTGATACTGATCTTGCTCTTATAGGTCTTCATGGTAAGTTTGGAGAAGATGGACGTATCCAAGCTATACTTGAAGCTATGGGAATCAAATACTGTGGATGTGATACTCTTACAAGTGCTGTTCTTATGGATAAGAATTTTACAAAGACAATTGCAAGAGCTAATGGAATACTTACTGCAGATTGGCTTACAGTAAAAAGCGTAGAAGAAATTGATTATGATGCAATAGACAAAATGGGCTACCCTGTATTTATCAAGCCTAATTCTGGTGGTTCTAGTGTTGCAACATTTTGTGTAAAAAAGAAAGAAGATGTTAAGTACGCCGTAGAAGAAGGTTTAAAATATGATGAAATAGTAATGATAGAAAAATATGTTAAGGGTGTAGAACACACTTCATTTATATTAAATGGAGAGATATTCCCTACTATTAGAATAACTTCTGACAATGAGTTCTTTGATTATGAAGCAAAATACTCTACTACTAATGGAGCACAAGAAGTTCCTGTTGAATTGCCAGAAAACCTTGACAAGAAACTTAAGCAAAGCTCTAAAATGTGTTGGGAAGCATTTAATTGTAAGGGATATGTAAGAGTTGATTATATCATTACAGAAGATGATGATATATATCTTCTTGAACTTAATACTCTTCCAGGAATGACTGAAACAAGTCTAATACCTAAGAGCGCCAATGCAAGAGGAATTAGCTATTCTGAACTTCTTGACAAATTAATAGAAACAAGTTTATAAATATAAAATAAACCCTCTATAACAGGATATAGATTTGAAATATTAATTCAATATCCTTATAGAGGGTTTTTAATTTCAATATATTTTAAATTTATAGTGGATATATCTCATATTAATTCTAAATATAAAACGGTTAGTTTGAGTCTACTATTGGTAATGCCTTTTTGTCTACTTTCCCAATAGGAGTTACTGGCATAACACATAATCTTGTTATATTTTTAGGAATCATATGAGGAGGAAGATTATCTTCTAAGAATTTTCTTACTTTCTCTGGATCATAATAATCATCATATGGAACAAAATAGGCATCTAGGTACTTATCTCCATTTTCATCTTCTCTTTTGGCAACTACACTATTTTTTATCTCAGGTATCATATTTATCATATTTTCAATTTCAAAAATTTCTATTCTAATACCATTTATTTTTATCTGTGAGTCCATTCTTCCGAGTATAGCTATAGTTCCATCTTCATCAATCCACTTTGCTAAATCACCTGTTCTATACATTTTCTGAGTATATTTATTATGGGCAAAAGGATTGTCTACAAATACAATATCATTTTGCTCTTTTCTATTTAAATATCCATTAGAAATCTGTATTCCAGATAGACATAGTTCTCCGGGAACACCTATTGCACAAACATTATTGTTCTTGTCAAGTATGTATGCTTCTGTATTATATATAGGTTTGCCTACAGGTACCAAGTCATAATATTTATCTACATTAAACTGAGTGCATAAAACTGTAAATTCAGCAGGACCGTATTCATTATATATTTCATAGTCACGCTTAACATAGCCCTTAAATTTATCTCCACCAACTTGAAGAACCCTTAGTCCTGGACATGGGCAATTCATCATAAAGAGTTTACCCATTATTGCTGGTAGGGCAAGAATTGTAACCCCTTTTCTCAGGCAATATCCTTCTACTTCTTTTTCATTTATTCTTGCGTATTCTGGAAGTATGTCTACACAAGCACCCACCAAAAGATATGGAAAAATTTGTTTCATTATTGCATCAAAACTGAAACTTAAATAAACTCCACACCTATCATTTTTATTTGCTTTAACATAATTTATAGAATAATAACACATGTTCATCAGACTATCATGTCTTATGCTTATACATTTCGGTCTGCCTGTAGTGCCTGAAGTAGATATTCTGTAGGCTTCATTTTCTGGGTATATCTTGCCTGTTATTTCATAATCATGATTTATAAGGTCTTCATTTTCTATACTCAATACCTTATAATCAGGAAATCTCTTATTTATCCTCGGCATCATTGATTTACATGCCAATATAATTTTAGCTTCTCCATCTTCTAGAAGGTAACCTAATCTTTCATCTGGATTAGTTCTATCTATAGGAAAGAAAATTGCCCCTGCCTTTAAAGTAGCTATTGCAGATAGAACTACATTTTTGTTTCTCTGCTGAAGAACTGCTACTGTATCACCTTCTCCTATACCGATATGATTCAAATAAGCTGCTATTTTATCCGTTATTCTGTCCATTTCACTATATGTTATATTGGCTTCATGATCAGAAATCGCAATTCTGTCAGGAGTCTTTTTAACTTGATTTTTTAATAGTTCTACATAATCAATATTAATATCGAAATCAAATCTATTTTTATCGAACATATGAGAAAAGTTTTCTTTATGTTCCTTTTTCATATTCTGAATTTCATCAAGTTTTATATCTTTGTCGTAAATAACTTGTCTTAAAATATATTTAAATAAGTAAACTACACTTCTTGCAGTTCTTTTATCATAGAAACATGATTTGTACATGAACTTTATTCTAAGACCATTTGAAACAGTTATTTTCATATACATATCTATTCTTTTTAATTGCTCAGATTTTGTCTTCTTCTCTCCAAGTATATTTACTATAAAACCCGTATTGACTAATTTGTCATTGAGAGCATTTTTATAACCTTCTTGAGAAAGCATGAAATAATCGTATTCCTTTGATTCTTCTGACTGTATCATTACTTTTCTACACAAATCGACAAATTTTTCTTTTGGATTTTTAGTCCTTATCCTAATTGGCATTAGAGTATGGCCTTTTCCAAAAACAACATCATCTTCATATGTAAATCTCTGAAGAACTATACCATAAATAGTATCTAATACCGCTTCAAGAGAAAGATTATTTTCATCACAATATATTAATATATCGTTATATACCGATTTCTTTACACTCTTCTGAATCATATTGAATTTGCAATTATCTTCCTTTAGAAAATCATTAGGAACTCTTGCTAGAGTAATATAATCACCTAAAAGATCTTTCCAATATTTTTCAGCTAAAGCATAGTGTCTATGGTAATGTTTATTTCTAACCAAATATATCACCACCTTATTGCTTATTTTGCCCAGCTAAATGATCTCCCTACTGCTTTTTTCCAATTTTTATAGTAATTTTCGTATTTTTCTCTATCATCATCTGCTCTATATACTTTGTCATATGAACAGATGCTCTTGATTTCATCTTTATCTTTATACATACCTATACCTAATCCTGCAAGAAAAGCTGCTCCAAGAGCTGTACTCTCTGAAAGCTTTGACTTGTAGACATCTATATTCAGTATATTAGACTGGAATTGCATTAAGAAACCATTATTGCTAGCACCACCGTCTACCTTAAGTTTATTTATATTAATTTTTGAATCATCATTCATTGCCATTATTACATCTTTACTTTGATATGCTATTGCTTCTAAGGACGCTCTTATAATATGTTCCTTCTTAGATGATCTAGTAAGACCTACTATTGTTCCTCTGGCGTACATATCCCAATATGGAGCACCAAGTCCTGTAAATGCAGGAACTATATATACTCCATTATTATCCTTTACTTTCATTGAATAATACTCGCTATCTTCAGATGTATCTATCATTTTCAATTCATCCCTAAGCCACTGTATCAGAGAGCCAGCAATAAATATACTCCCTTCAAGGGCATACTCTATCCTGTCTCCTATTCCCCATGCAATAGTCGTAAGAAGACCGTAGTTTGAATAAATAGGTCTATCTCCAGTATTCATCATAACAAAGCAACCTGTTCCATAAGTGTTTTTCACATCTCCAAGGTCAAAACAAGCTTGTCCAAACATAGATGCTTGTTGATCTCCAGCACATCCTGAAATAGCTATTTCGGCTCCTGCAAGCATTTTTTTGTCTGTATGTCCCAAAATACCACTAGATGGCAATACCTCTGGAAGCATTGACTTTGGTATATCAAATAGCTCTATCAGTTCATCATCCCACTGAAGACTATTAAGATTAAATAGCATTGTTCTTGAAGCATTTGTATAATCAGTTACATGAGACTTACCTCTTGTAAGATTCCATATAATCCAAGTGTCTATAGTACCAAAAAGAAGATTTCCTTTTTCCGCTTCTTCTCTTGCACCCTTAACATTGTCCAAAATCCACTTTATTTTAGTTGCAGAAAAATAGGCGTCTATTTTAAGACCTGTTTTTGATTTTATCATTTCGGAATAACCCATTTTTTCTAGTTCCTCACAATAATCCGCAGTTCTTCTGCACTGCCACACAATAGCATTATATACTGGTTTACCTGTATGTTTATTCCATACTACAGTCGTCTCTCTCTGATTTGTAATTCCAAGACAGGATATATCTTGGGGAGATATGAAAGACATCTCTATTACCTCTCTCATAACTCCCATCATAGTACCCCATATTTCCATTGCATCATGTTCTACCCAAGCAGATTTTGGATAATATTGGTTAAACTCCTTTTGGGAAATTTTATGTATAGTACCGTCTTTTTTAAATAGAATTGCTCTACAGCTTGTTGTTCCGGCATCAAGTGCCATAATATACTTTTCACTCATAGCTCTCTCCTAATTTTTAATCTGTTCTTCTGACCCCTTTATAAAGCTTACTATTTCATTTGCAGCCTGCATCTGCTGTTCTTCTGCACTTATTATAGACTTATTATCATTTGGTATCGTCTCTATGTCAGCAAAATTAGTATTGTTTCCACCAACTATTTCATAAAAATGTGCATTTGAAGGCATATTATTCTTATATTCATTAAACTTAGTAAAATCAAGTATTCCATCCTTCGTTCCCCATATTGAAAGAACTGGTTTGTTTATAAGCTTCAAATCATCTCCACTAGGATATGTTCCTAAAAACACAACTCCTAAAATTTTCTTTTGATTTGCAGCCTCATTAAGAGCCACATCACCACTAGTAGAATGTGCCACTAAATACCATTTTGTTATTTCTGGATTTTCTTTTATTATCTTGCTTGCAAGATTTGATGAAAATGAAGAAAAATTAAATCTCAACTTAGGAACATATACTGTATACTTGCTATTTGCTATCATATTAGACAGTCTAGCATATGATTTAGGCTCTATCTTCTGTCCAGGATATATTATAACACCTGTCTTGCTTGCTCCTGACTTTGGCTTAAACACTAATGTTCCATTTTTTTCATTTTCAACTTCTACATGAGGTGTAGAAATCATATAGTGTGCAGCATATTCATTAGTTTTATAAGTATCATTTAGCCAAACAAAAAATCCAACTATGGATATTGCTACCAACACTCCAAACACTGCAATAACATTTTTAGTTATTTTCCTTCTAACTTTTTCCTTTACCCTATGCTTTTCTTTCTCTACTTCATCATCTATTCTCAAAGATTTTTCTAGTTCTCTTGTTATACCTAATGTATCGTAATCGTCCTTCTTTTTCTTGTCTCTTTTTATTCTTATTTTAGATTCTTTTATCTCTTTCAAATATACCACCACCTAAACTTATTCTCCTACATCCATTATACGATATCTATCATTATAAATCTAGATAAATGCTTTTTCCTTCCTTCTTATTTTTAAAATGATATTGTTAAATTGAAAAAATTACAGCATCTAAAGATATTTCTTTTAGATGCTGTATTTAAAAAATATTATCAATTATTGTTTAGAAATCTGCATTCTTTGGTGTTCTTGGGAATGGTATAACATCTCTTATATTTGAAACTCCTGTTAAATACATTATAATTCTTTCAAATCCTAGTCCAAATCCAGAATGTGTAGCTGTACCGAACTTTCTAAGTTCAAGATACCACCAATAATCTTCTTCCTTTAGACCCATTTCTTTTATCTTGCTCATAAGAACATCATATCTTTCTTCTCTCTGAGAACCACCTATTATTTCTCCTACTCCTGGAACTAAAAGGTCCATGGCTCTTACAGTCTTCCCATCATCGTTCATTCTCATATAGAATGCCTTGATGTCCTTTGGATAGTCAGTTACAAATACTGGGGCTTTGTATATCTGTTCTGTAATATATCTTTCGTGTTCAGTCTGAAGATCACATCCCCATTCTACAGGATAGTCAAACTTGTGCCCTGATTCCTGTAAAAGTTCTACTGCCTTTGTATAAGTAATTCTTACAAACTCTGAGTTTACAAGCTTATCTAATCTTTCAAGTAAACCTTTGTCCATAAACTTATTGAAGAATTCCATTTCTTCAGGACAATTTTCAAGAACATAAGTGATTATGTATTTTATCATATCCTCTGCTAAATCCATATTGTCTTCAAGATCTGCAAATACTATTTCTGGCTCTACCATCCAAAATTCTGAAGCATGTCTTGCTGTATATGAATTTTCTGCTCTAAATGTTGGACCAAATGTATATATATTTCTGAAGGCAAGCGCCATTATTTCACCATTTAACTGACCAGATACAGTAAGGTTTGTTTCCTTTCCAAAGAAATCCTGTGAATAATCGATCTTGCCATCTTCAGTGAGTGGAGGGTTCTTCATATCAAGAGTTGTTATTCTAAACATTTCTCCTGCACCTTCTGCATCACTACCTGTTATTAATGGTGTATGTGCATAAACAAAGTTTCTTTCTTGGAAGAACTTGTGTATTGCATATGCAACTACTGATCTCACTCTAAATACTGCTGAGAATGTATTACTTCTTGGTCTTAGATGAGCTATTGTTCTAAGATATTCCAAAGTATGTCTTTTCTTTTGTAATGGATAAGAAGAATCTGATACTCCTTCTATTTCAATCTTTGTAGCCTGTATTTCTATTGGATTCTTAGGATTATCAACCTTTACTAATTCACCTTCTATTAGTAAAGATGATGAAATAGGAAGCTTTGATAATTCCTTAAAGTTGTCTAACTTCTCTTCATCAAGTACAACCTGTATATTCTTAAAGAATGAACCATCGTTCAATTCTATAAATCCAAACTTTTTAGATATTCTTGATGTTCTCATCCATCCAGCTACATGAACTGTTTTCCCTATAAATTCTTCGCTATTTCTATATAGCTTTTTAACTTCTAAAAATTCTTTCTGCATAATTCCTCCTGAAAAATAAATATTCATTTATAATAAAATAAAAAAACACACATCGTCCCAAACAAAGGGACGATGTGTGTAAATAATCGCGGTACCACCCTAATTACCGATTAACGGTCTCTTAGAGGATTTTAACGGTTCCACCCGTCTGAGCCTACTAAATAAAAATCGTTCGGTCAGAAACTCCGAGATGTTCTTCATTATTTATTTTATACCGAACTCACACCAACTTCGGCTCGCTGAATAATTGATAAATAGCTACTCTTCTCTTCTTAGTTTTAATATTCAATTCAATATGTATATGAGTATATCAATTTTATAACTTTTTGTCAATATAATAAATTTATTTGCGATATTCTATATCTAGCTTCTTTATAGCGTCTGTTGTTCTTAGTTTATTATTTGTAGATTCTATAATATTATATTTCACTACTTCTGTATATATTAACTCAACTGCAAATAACTGAGCTATCTTAGTAGGCATAGAACCAGTCTCCAAAAGACTTTCATCAGAATAGTGATAAACACATAAATCAGCTAGCTTACACAAAGATGACTGCTGATTACCTGTTATAGCAATAACTTTCGAACCATTTTCTTTAGCAATTTTGACTGTATTTAATATTTCGGAAGTTTCTCCTGAATTTGAAATCGCAACAACTAAATCGCCTTCTCTTATAATTGATGCCATCATTACCATCATATGATTATTATCATAACTTGTACAGTCAATACCAATTCTCATAAATTTATAACTTGAGTCTAGTGATACTATACCAGAAAAACCAATTCCTATAAAGCAAACCTTACCTGCTGAAAGAATCATTTTTGCAGCTTTTTCAATATCACTGCTTTTAACTATTTTTAATGTTTCTTCCAAAACCTTCATGTCTGCAGACATAAGTTTTGATGCAGTCTCAGTAGCTGGCTCATTTTGTTTTATACTACTATCCAAGATATTGTTCTGTTCTCTTATTGTAATTTCCTTTGCAAGTCCCAACTTAAACTCTTGAAAGCCATTACAACCTAACTTTTTTACGCATCTTGTAATTGTAGCTTCTCCTGTTCCTATTTTCTGTGCCATTGTAGATATTTGCATATACGGTATTTCATCTATATTGTCCAGCATGTATTTCATTATTAGCTTATCCGATTTCGTAGGTCTAAACTTAGGCCGATTTATATTACCTATTATACTCATTTCATCATCTCCATATTATTTAATCTGAGAAGTTCTCTTTAATTTTTACAGGCTCACTAAAGCCTGAAATCTGGCCATCAGGATTTATTGCAACTATATAATAATTATTATTGATAGCGCTTTCTCTAATTTTTATAATAGTAGAAGTATTTTTTATATTTTTAGCTACTAATTTGTACTTAGAGTCTTTGTAATCAAGGTCTTTCGAGTATATCCTATATGTACAGTTTTCATTTTCTTCTATTGGAGTCCATAAAAATGCTATAGTGCTATTTTCTCTATCAACCTTATACTTCATCTTTTTAACTTTCTTCTTTTGGAAGTCAGTTGTAGTATTGTTGCTAATTCTAATAATATTGCTTCTTTTCGTTTCTTCTTCGCCATTAAATCCGGCTACATAAATCTGATAGTCATAGTCTTTGTTTTTATCTATATCCAGTTTAATAATCTCAGAAATTCTATTTCCATTTGTTATTGTGTTCTTTCCAGTCAAGAATGTTGTGAATAAAGAAAACTCTCCATCTTTTGGCTTCACATAAACTCTATATCTTTCTACTCTATCATTATAATCCCATCCCAATTCAACTTCTAAAAGAGATTTTTCCCTATTAAAAATGTATTGAAGATTTTCAACTTCTATATTTTTAAATGATCTCTCTCTAACATCTACAATAGTCCTTTTCTTAATTTCTCCAGAAGACACCTCTACAAGGTAGTTTCCTTCTCTATAAGCCTTTATTTCTCCATCTTTGCTTATATCAATTCCCTTACTTTCTTCTAATCCACTGTCTCCAAATTTCTTGACTTTATTGTTATCAAATATTTTTTCATTGAATTTCTTATAGTTGCTTTTATCAAGAACCCTGTACTTCACATCTACACGCGAATCCTTAGGACTTGTTTTAATCTTGGGACTTATATCAACTGATTGCCCCTCTTCTAACTCATACCTTTTTTTAATTTCTATACTATCTACTCTAGGAAGTATATTAAAACTCGTTTGAATTTCTTTTCTATCATACTTACTAATTAACTTTGCTTCACCTAATCCGACAGCTTCAACAGTATCTCCATTAATTTTCAATATATTCGGGTTACTTGTAGAATAGTTGAGTTTATATCCTTTTTCTAGTTTTTTAAAATCATCTATCTTTACTGTACTCTCAATCTTTGCAATATCTCCATAATACTTTATTGGATTGCTAAGTTTTATGTCCATATTATTTATCTTTGGATTTACAACCATTATTGTAACTTTTCTAAGAACTCTATTTTTATTTAGAATTCCTACAGAAGAAATACCTTCTTTTTCTGCTATTACATCATTGCCCTTTATACTCAATACTCCATTGTCATCTAATATTGCAAATTTTAAATTTGGTTTTTTGGAGAAAGCCGGAACAACAACATAATCTCCTGCTGATAGCCCGACTTTATCTCCTACCTTTATTACATATTTATTAATATTAGTGATAAAAGTACCACCTAATATATGAACATCTAATCCTTTTACCATTGGATTTATAAATCCACATTTAAGACCAGAATACAAAGTTCCTAAAAGTAGTGGAATCGCTATTATCGTAATTATTTTCTTTTTGTTCATAATCCTCACTCCATTTTAGGCGAACTTAAATTTACAGTCTATTTTGCACTGCTGTTTTCATCTATAAAGTATCTCTTATACCATACAAGGAACACTAATATAGTATATATCTTTCTTGCATTGTTTGTTACGTCATTATAGTGATCGTCTAATAGCTTATTTATCTTTTCTATGTCAAAGAATTCTCCTGCAAAGTCAGCATTGAAATATTCCTTAGCCATTTTATAGAATTTTTCTTCTTTAAACCATAGCTTTATAGGAACTGGGAATCCCTTTTTCTTCCTCTTTGACCAATCTTCAGGAAGCTTCTTTTCAGCTGCCTTTCTAAGTATGTATTTTGTAGTTCCATTACATATCTTTTGATCTGAACCTATGCCTTCTCCAACCTTCATAACTTCTTTATCAAGGAATGGAACTCTAAGTTCAAGTGAATGTGCCATACTCATCTTATCTGCCTTCTGAAGAATATCTCCTTCCATGAAAAGCTTGATATCTATAAGTTGCTTCTTAGTAACATCGTCTTTTCCCTTAACCATATCGTAAACAGGCTGAGTTATTTCTCTTACTGTTCTAGATTTATGGAACTTAGGTTTTAATATATCCTTAGCTTCGTCTTCCTCAAATATCATAGCTTCCCCTATGAATGTTTCTTCTACGGGTCTACCTGCTCTCAAAAGAGTTGTTCTCCCGTGGAACTGTGGAAGATGCTTTGCTACTGCGGCTGCACCCTTAACTATAAATCCTGGAAGTTTCTTTAGTTTCTTCTGCCCAGCATCTATATCGTACCATTCATATCCACCAAATATTTCATCTGCACCTTCACCTGATAATATTACTGTTACACCATTATCATGTGCAAGTTTTGATAAGAAATAAAGAGGAAGAGTTGATGGATTTGCCTGAGGTTCATCCATATGATACTGTATTTCTGGAAGCATACCTAAACAATCGTCTCCATCTATTGTTTCTCTAACATTTTCTATTCCTAATATTTTTGAAAGCTCTGCTGCAAGATTTGATTCGTCAAACTTTTCCTGCTCAAATCCTATAGAGAAAGTTTTATCTGGCATCAAACAAGCTGTAATATAACTTGAATCTATACCTCCAGACAAAAATGATCCTATTGGAACATCTGCATGGTTATGAAGTCTAACAGATTCTTCTACAACATCTTCTATCTTCTTTATATTTTCTTCAACGCTATTGTGTTGGTCATTGAAGTTTACATCCCAATATTTCTTTATTTCCATTTTTCCATCTTGGAAAGTGAAATAATGTCCTGGTTGTAATCTCTGTACTCCCTTAAAGAATGTTTCATCCTTCTGTGAAGAATACTGGAAAGTTAAATATGGCTTTAAAGCCTTTTCATTAACTTCCTTTTTAAAATCTGGATGATCAAGAAAACTCTTTATTTCAGAGGCAATCATTAAACTTTCTTTTCCATTTTGCTTGTAATTATAGAAATAATATGGTTTTATACCAAAATGATCTCTTGCTCCAAAAGCCTTTTTTCCCTTTTTATCCCATATACAGAAGGCAAACATACCTCTAAGTTTGTTGACCAAGTCTTCACCATATTCTGTATAGCCGTGTATTAAAACTTCACTATCTGTGTTACTTCTAAATTCATAGCCTTTTGAGATCAAATCATCTTTTATATCTTGATAATTATATATTTCTCCATTAAAAACCATTACCTTATTTCCATCTGCACTGTATAGTGGCTGAGCTCCAGCTTCAGATAAGTCTAGTATACTTAGTCTTCTAAAACCAAGGGCTGCATCGTCATCATAGAACTTTCCTCCCATATCTGGGCCTCTATGAATGATTCTATTCATCATTTTTTCTAAAATGACATCTTTGTTTTCGTTATTATCAAAAAATCCAACAAATCCGCACATATTCTTTTCCTTCCTTACTTTATGTTTATATTAGTAATACTTTAATTAATTTACATAATTATAAATATTTTTACTCACATTTTATAATAGCATAAAATTATATTACATTCAATAAGACTATTAGAAAAAGCACCCACAGCCAAAATACAAGCCTGAGTGCTTTATTTCATAAATGGATATTTATACAGCTCTTACTGTATTTTTATTTTTATATAGCTAAATTATATGTCTCTTAGTAAATATCTAAACTTCCTGATGGATGGAAAGTATAAACTTCCTTTGTGTTCTTATTTACAAAAAGACCTAAGTCAGTCTGTACATCAGGTACGAATACATAACCTTCTTGACCTTTTTCTTTTAGAACATTGAATGTATTTTCATCACCCATATAGTCGTAATCACACTTGTTATTCTTGTCCTTTAAAATTTGAAGTGCCTCATCTCTATTAAGAGACTTGTTTTCAGCATTACTATTTACATTTTGATTAACAGTTGTATTTTCAGTTGCTGAATACTGATTTGTCTTATTTGAACTGTAAGGTCTTGCTTGAGAAACTTGTCTCTGAGAATTTCTATCACTAGTGTTTATATTCTCATTGTTTCTTACAGTATACTTTTTTTCATTCTGCATATTTTGATTTGTATTTCCAATTTTATCTGAAGAATTTCTTATTTCTTCATCAGACTTAGCAAACTTGTCGTTAGCAATATTAGAATCAGTATTTACATTCTCATTGTTATTGCTATCTTCAGTCAGCGAACCATCAACCTCCGTATTTTGATTAGAAACATACATAACGTCTGGTAGATTATCTTCTTTTTCCGTATTTTCAAGTGCAATACTTAAAGGGCTTATTGATAACGCACCAGCAAGTACCACCATTATAGCAAATAAATTCTTCTTCATAATATCACTTCCTTTTCTTTAAAATTTATATTATTTATCTCTATATTTATATCATACCACATATTCTGAAACTTTGTGATTACAAGGCCGTTAATATCTTTACAGAATTGTTACAATAATTAGAAAAACTTATGTCTAACTGTTACTAATTGTTATTGAAAAAATATATTCGTAATTTTTTTGTTTCTTTAAAGCCATGCTTAAACTTATTATTTATGTTAATAATTCTAGATAACTTTTATTTCAAGCATTTACACTTGCAAATACTTCTATTCTTAATTTTAAGGATACTTTTTAACTACAACAAATTAACTGCAATAAAAAAGAACCCTAAAAACTTTTAGCTTTTAGAGTTCTCATATTTTTAATTTTTATAGCGACAATTCATATTTAGAAAGAAAATCTTTCAATATAGAATAAATATTCTCACATCCGCCTTCTATATCTGACTCAATATTAAGAACTAATAATGGTTCGTGAAGAGATACTCTTAAAAGGAACCAGCCTTTTTCATTCTCTCCATTGCAATTAAACCTTACTCCTTCATAGTTCTTTTCAACCTCTGTCCAAGAATCCACCTTATTAGCAAATTCTTTCAAATCTTCTATTATATTATTAGCATATGATTTAAATTCATCTTTATTTATTTTTATTCTGTATTCAGCACCTTCATGAGCTTCCTTTAAATCTGATATACTATCTGCTATATTCTTTCCTTCAGAATGTAGTTTTGCTGCCTTTACAAGTATCTTTGAAACAAGATATGCACCATCGTCTAGGAAATAATTTTCTTTTAGTGCAGCATGACCAGATGTCTCTATTGCAAGAGAAGACTCTATTCCCTCATCATTTAATCTAATAGATTCATTGATTACATTTTTGTATCCTCTCTTAAATCTATGATGTATGCCGCCATTTTTTTCAATAAACTCTGCAAGTCCATTAGAAGTTACGGAGTCTGTTACTATTGTACTTCCTGGCTTTTCTTCAAGAATAATCTTTGATATTACTGCTATTAAAGCATTTTTATTGATTGCCTGTCCTTCAGAAGATACTATAGCTGCTCTATCTACATCTGTATCAAATATTATACCTAGATCTGCCTTATTCTTTACTGTAGCTTCTGAAATACTTTTCATAGCTTCCTTATTTTCTGGATTAGGTATATGATTTGGGAACATTCCGTCTGGTTCTAAGAATTGACTAGCTTCTGTATTTGCTCCTAACTCACCTAGAACTTTCTCTGCAAAGAATCCACCTGAACCATTTCCAGCGTCTACTACTATCTTCATTCCTAGTAAAGGCTTGTCATAGTTTTCTTCCGATGAAACTCCTTTTCTTATTTTGTCGACCAATACTTCAGAATAGTCCTCTATAAGATTTTTTTCTACTACATTTCCCTTGTTTTCTGAAGATATAAAGTTTCCTGACATACTTATATCAAGAACTTCCTTTAAATCAGTTTTTTCTAGACATCCATTCTTTGTAAACATCTTCATACCATTGTATATGTATGGCATATGGCTAGCAGTAAACATAATAGCACCATCACAATTATATCCATCCATTATTGTAGACATAAACATAGCTGGCGTAGTAGCCAATGAACAATCTAAAACGTCTACTCCTACACTTACTAAATCTTCTCTACATGCTTTTCTAAAAGTTGGACCTGTAACTCTTGAATCCATACCTATTGCTATCTTTATGTTCTTTTTCTTTAACTTATCTGTAAGCCATGTTGCAAAACCCTTTGCTATAAGTCTTACTTCTACTTCTGATAGAGTAATATCAAGATTACTATTTTCATCTTTATAAGCTACTCCTCTTACGTCTGTTCCATTTTGTAATTCGTGTAATTGTTTCATTTTCTTTCCTTTTCAATAAATATTTTCTATAATAATATATATGCGTAAAATATAAATTTTACGCATATATCACCCTATCATTTAGTTTTATATTTTTACTTTATATTAAGTGAAGCTTTTTCAGCATCTTTATTAAATGCTTCTATACCTCTATCAGTTAGCGGATGTTTGATCATCTGCATTATTACCTTAAATGGTACTGTTGCTATATCTGCACCCATCTTAGCTGATTCTATAACGTGTAGAGGATTTCTTACACTTGCAACTATAATTTCTGTTGGTATATAGTTTGCCGCAAATATTTCAGTTATTTCTGCAATTAGAGAAAGTCCGTCAAATGATATATCATCTAGTCTACCAACAAATGGACTAACATATGATGCTCCTGCTCTAGCTGCTAATAAAGCCTGGCTTGCAGAGAATATCAATGTAACATTTGTCTTTATTCCCTTATCAGATAAAGCCTTTACAGCCTTTAAACCTTCTGCACACATAGGTATCTTAATTACTATGTTTTCATGAATCTTTGCAAGCTTTTCAGCTTCCTTTATCATACCTTCATGATCCATACTTAAAACTTCTGCACTTATTGGACCGTCTACTATTTTTACTATTTCATTTACTACTTCTGTAAAATCTCTTCCTTCTTTTGCTATAAGAGAAGGATTAGTTGTAACTCCACAGACAACTCCGAGTTCATTAGCTTCCTTTATTTCTTCAATATTAGCTGTATCGATAAAAAATCTCATAAATATACCCCCAAATTAAATTTAAATTATAGTCTAAAACACTTAATAGTTTTATTTGAATCTTATTGTTTTATCCTTTAAAGATTCAATACGTGCAAGAGATTCAACTCTTACACCCTTTTCTTCTAAAATGGCACTTCCATCTTGATATGATTTTTCTATTACTATTCCTACACCCACAAGCTCTGCACCTGCCTGTTCAATTACATCGATCATTCCTAGTGCAGCTCCTCCTTTGGCAAGAAAATCATCCATTATAAGAACCTTTTCACCTTTTGATATATATCTCTTAGATACCATAATCTCATATTCTTTGTTCTTTGTAAAAGAATATACTTTAGATTTATATATTTCTGGATCAAGATTTCTTGATTCCTGCTTTTTAGCAAATACGACAGGCACATTGTCAAAATACTGTGCTGCTATAACTGCTATAGCAATACCTGAAGACTCAACTGTAAGAATCTTATCTACCTTCACATCAGAAAATCTTCTTTTAAACTCTTTTCCTATCTCATTTAAAAGAGTAACGTCTATCTGATGATTAAGAAAGTTATCCACCTTCAAAACCTCTTCATCATTAACTATTCCATCAGTTAAAATCTTATTCTTTAGTAACTCCATAAAATTTCCTTTCATTAATTCAAATATTACCTTAAAAATTCTTATATTATACTTCATCATATATTATATATCATATATTTCTCTTTTTCCATATTTTACAGTTAAAATTTATATTTTTGTTCGACATATCACCCGAATTTTTAAATTTTTTAAGATTTTTGTAGACTTTTTTCAGATTTGGTGTTAAAATTTTCTTTAACTGTTTATATAATATTAAATTTTTTGAATAAATTTGATATAATGTAAATTATACATATTTTGGTTAAAAAAGGAGATGAAATTATGGCTTTTTATTTTGATACTCCATCTAGAACATTTAGTGAGTATTTATTAGTTCCAGGCTACTCTTCAGCTGAATGTATACCAGCTAACGTAAGTTTGGAAACTCCAGTCGTAAAATTTAAGAAAGGTGAAGAACCTTCAATTAAGATGAATATACCATTGGTTTCTGCCGTTATGCAGGCTGTTTCTGATGATAAAATGGCTGTTGCACTAGCTAAGGAAGGTGGTATATCTTTTATATACGGTTCACAGACAATTGAGAACCAAGCAGCAATGATTGCTAGAGTAAAGGCTCACAAGGCAGGTTTTGTAGTAAGTGATTCAAACCTTACTCCTGAAAATACCCTACAGGATATACTTGACTTAAAGGCTAAAACAGGTCACTCAACTGTAGCTATTACTGATGACGGTACTAGTCATGGTAAACTTTTAGGTATAGTTGCAAGTCGTGATTACAGAGTAAGTAGAATGGACCGTGAAACTAAGGTTCGTGAATTTATGACTCCAATAGAAAAAGTTGTTTTTGCTCCTAAGGATGTTACTCTAAAGGAAGCTAACAATATAATCTGGGACAACAAATTAAACTCTTTACCAGTGCTTGATGATGACGGAAAACTTCTTTATATGGTATTTAGAAAGGATTATGACTCTCACAAGGAAAATCCTTATGAATTACATGATGCTAAGAAGAGATACGTTGTAGGTGCTGGTATCAATACTAGAGATTATGAAGAAAGAATACCTGCTCTATTAGAAGCTGGTGTTGATATTCTTTGTATAGACTCTTCAGAAGGTTTCTCTGAATGGCAGGCTAGAACAATAGCTTGGGTAAGAAAAGAATACGGTGATACTGTAAAAATAGGTGCTGGTAACGTTGTAGATAAGGAAGGATTTAGATTCCTTGCAGAAGCTGGTGCTGACTTCGTTAAGGTAGGTATCGGTGGAGGATCTATCTGTATAACAAGAGAACAAAAGGGTATTGGTCGTGGACAGGCTACTTCAGTAATAGATGTAGCTAAGGCTAGAGATGAATACTTTGAAGAAACTGGAGTTTATGTTCCAATTTGCTCTGACGGAGGTATCGTTTATGATCATCACATTACTCTTGCATTAGCAATGGGTTCTGACTTTATAATGTTAGGAAGATACTTCTCAAGATTTGATGAATCTCCTACTAATAAGGTTAATATAAATGGTGCTTATATGAAGGAATACTGGGGAGAAGGATCTGCAAGAGCTAGAAACTGGCAGAGATACGACCTAGGTGGAGACAAGAAACTTTCATTTGAAGAAGGTGTTGACTCATATGTTCCATATGCAGGTTCTTTAAAGGACAATGTAAATCTTACTTTATCAAAGGTTAGATCTACTATGTGTAACTGTGGAGCTCTTTCAATACCAGAATTACAGAAAAAGGCTAAGTTAACATTAGTTTCTTCAACTTCTATTGTAGAAGGTGGAGCACACGATGTATTGTTAAAAGACAACAAAAACTTATAATTAATAATTAAAGGCTTGGAGAAAAAAATCTCCAAGCTTTTTTATTTCTTTATTTAAATGGATTTTTAAGTCCTGCCTTTTCAACTAATTCTATAAATGAATACTTTCCACCTAAACTACTTATTTTAATGTATCTATTCCATGCGTCCTGTCTATTTATTTCCATTAAATTTTTAAATTGCAAAGCGCATTCTTGAGCAAGAACGTAATCAATATAATAAAAAGGATTCTTAAATATATGTCCTTGTCTAAACCAATATCCACCTCTTTCTAAAAATTCTAAATCAGAATAATCTCTGTAAGGTAAATATCTTTTCTCCAATTTCCTCCAAACTTCTTTTCTTTCTTTTGGGCTCATTTTTGGATTCCTATATATTTCATGCTGGAAATGATCTACTAGTATTCCATATGGCAAAAATTTAAGAGCTGAGTCATAATGATATTTTTTATATTTTTCAGCGTCATCGCCAAAAAATAATTCCATCCATGGATAAGTAAAAAATTCCATACTCATAGAAAATATTTCACAACTATCTAAAGTCGGGAATATAAGTTCCGGCATGTCTAATTCTCTAGACATATATACTTGAAAGGCGTGTCCCGCTTCGTGAGTCAAAACATCTACATCATCTACCGTTCCATTAAAATTCCCAAATATAAAAGGCTCGTTATAATCGTGAATTATCGTACAATATCCTCCCATAGCCTTACCCTCTCTAGCCTGAACGTCAAATAAATTATTTTCCATAAGAAAATCTATAAATTCTCCTGTTTCTTGGGACATTTCTTTATACATTTTTCTACCCTGAGACATAATATAATCTCCATCTCCTTGAAGCCTAGCATTTCCATCTACAAATTCTAACATCTCATTATAGTAATCTATTTTTTCTGCATTTATTCTCTTTGCCTGCTCCAGATAAAGATTTTCTACTATTGGAAGATATTTATTGTATATATTTTCCCTAAATATTTCCACCATAGATTCATCATAGTCTGTTCTATTCATTCTAAGATAACCTAACTCTATAAAATTCTCAAAGCCCATTTTCTTTGCCATTTCATCTCTTATTTTCACAAGTTTATCAAATATACTGTCAAACTCTTCCTCATTATCTTCAAAGAACTTCGTATGTAATCTAATTGCGTTTTTTCTTATTTCTTCATTCTCTACTCCCATATAAGAATACATATCAGAAAGATTACATATTTTTCCATCAAAGTTTATTGAAGCTGAAGCCAAAAGTTCAGTATACTCAGACATCAATTTATTTTCCTTTTGAAGCATAGGAATTATGTCTTTTGAAAAAGAATTTACAAGAGTTTCTATATATCTATAAAATTGCTTTCCATACTTTTCTACTATTTCTTTTTCAAAATTAGAGTTTAGTATACTTCTATAGAAAAGCATATCTAAATCTGAAAATAAAGGAGAAGTTTCATCCCAGTAAGCATTCTCATTTTTATAAAACTTATCTTTTGTATTTATAGAAAATCTTATGCTGGAGACAGTATTCATTGTCAAAATATGCTTTCTAATTTTATTTACTTCATTCATGTATTTCTCAAATTCTTTAAAAGAATTGCTTTTATCCATTAGTTTTGTAAGCTCTTCTATTTTTTCTTTACTTTCATTATAATCTATTCTTTCATATTTTATATCTTCAAAATCCATCTTATTATACCTCCTTGAATATATAAAAAATTATATAACAAAGTATTACTTTAATCAAACATATAGAAATATAATTTTTTTTATAAATAGTAAATAATTTTTTATAGAATCCTAAAATAATAAATTTTAAATTGAATAAAAAGATATATTGATATATAATATTATACATACATATGTCAAGACATATATTATTTCCAAAGTTCAAAATAATTGACATTACACATTGAAAATAAAAGGAGGACAAAATGTCAAAAGAAAAAAATAATATACTGTGGAAACTATTCCATAGATATTTCATTGTAGGTCTAAATGGAATGGCTTTAGGGCTTTTTTGCACCCTGATAATCGGTCTAATAATAAAACAAATAGGTATGAGCCTTTCTGGAAACATATCTATTTTTCTAATTACAATTGCAACTATCGCCACTTCACTTACTGGACCTGTTATAGGTATAGGTGTTTCACACGCACTTAATTCACCTAAATTAGTAATACTAGCCTCTGGTGTAACAGGGTTTATCGGTGCATTTGGTTCTGCCTTTTTTAATGGCAATATGATTTCTCAAAGTGGACAAATTATAGTCTCAGGACCAGGAGATCCTCTAGGAGCTTTTATAGCTGTTGTTATAGGTTCTGAAATCGGCAGACTTGTATCTGGAAAAACAAAAGTAGATATAATAATAACTCCATTTATGACTATAATTTCTGGTTCTATTATTGCATATCTAATTGGACCTCACTTATTTAATGCTATGCAGTCTCTTGGAGACTTTATAAAAGTTTCTACGGAACTTCAACCTTTCTTTATGGGAATAGTTGTATCAGTAGTTATGGGTATGATTTTGACACTTCCTATAAGTTCTGCTGCTATATCTATTATTCTAGGTTTATCTGGAATTGCAGCAGGTGCATCTACAGTAGGTTGTTCAGCTCAAATGATTGGTTTTGCTGTTATTAGTTTCAAGGTAAATGGTTGGAATGGACTTTTGGCACAAAGTATTGGAACATCAATGTTGCAAGTTTCTAACATAATGAAAAAGCCTATAATTTGGATTCCTCCAATTATTGCAAGTGCTATTTTAGGTCCTATATCTACGGTTATATTTAAAATGAAGAATAATCCCGCTGGTGCTGGTATGGGTACTTCTGGTCTTGTTGGTCAGCTTATGACTTGGCAAACTATGTCTGGAAGTGTGGATAAGTCAATTTTATTTGTAGAGATAATACTTCTACACTTTATACTTCCAGCAGTAATTTCTCTTCTAGTTGCCAAGATAATGAAGCAAAAATCTTGGATAAAAGATGAAGATTATAAATTAGATTTATAAAGTTATTTCACGCAATCTCAATATATTATCCTAAAATAGGAGTGTAGAAATTCTACACTCCTATTTTAGGATAATATTAAAAAAGAACCTACATATATGTAGGTTCTCAATATTACTTATCTATTTCAGACTTAAATGGTGTATCCCTATAAAGCTGAGCCTTGTATACATATTCCTTTATGTAACCTAGCTTGTACATCTTATATAGAACTACAGCCTGTCTTTTTTTAGCTTGTTCATAATCTTGATATAACTTTGGATTATTAGTTATACCGGCAAGCATTGTGCACTGTCCAAAATTCAACTTAGATACATCTTTTCCAAAATAAAGATGAGCGCCTGCCTGAACTCCATAGGCAGATTTTCCCATATATATATTGTTAAGATAGGCTTCCAAAATTTCATCTTTTGTCATTATCTTATTAAGCATGATAGCATTATACATATCTTGTATTTTTCGCTTAATCGTTCTTTCATTACTAGTCAAAAGATTCTTTGAAAGCTGCATATCTATAGTACTTCCGCCTTGAATCATATCACTTGTAAGATTGTTTACAAAAGATCTTATTACAGATCTTCCATCAATTCCTCCATGTTTATAGAATCTCTGATCTTCAACAGCCACTACAGCATTTTGTAAGGTCTTAGGTATCTCTGAAAGAGGAACTGGATCCTTATTTATATAACTTTCATAAACCATCTTTTTAGTAAGAACAGGCATATCCGATATTATACTTCTTACATAAAGAAGCCCTGCTGAACCTGCAACAATAAAAAGTATCAAAATAGTAGTTATTATTCTCTTAAATAATTTATTTGCTCTTTTTCTTTTTTTTCTTATTGGGACTTCTTCATAATAATATTCTTCATCATCATAATCATCATCTATATCTGACGGATTAAATCTAATGACCTTATTTCTATCATTATATCTATTTTTACCATCATTTTGTGAACTATATCTTCCACCTGAGCCACTACTTGCCTGCTTTTTAATTCTTATCTTGCCTTTCTTAGGCGATGATTCTGATCTTTCATCTGATACAGAAGACTTTCTCTGTGCTCTCTTAGGATTATACATTTTCAAGTCTTTATCATCGTTTCTATAGGAAGATTCTCTTATGACTTTTACTCTAGATTCTCTTGTAGATCTTCTTGGATTATACATTTTTATATCTTCATTATCTCTAGATGAATATTCTCCATCATTTGAATTTCTATAAGAATCTCTTTGTCTATTTATATCTCTTTCATAAGAATCTTCTCTATATCTTTTTGAATTATTAATTTTATTATCAGCTTGATTAGAACCGGTAGAGGAAATAGTTCTTCGTCTTATTTTATTATTATCATTCTTATCTGACATGCTACCTCCCATACAATTTTAAATTATTCCTTAAAAACATTATATCCTATACATCAGAATCAATCTAGTATTTATTATATCTGTTCTCTTATAATTAGAAATAACTTAGCAGTTGCTAGTGTATCAGAATCCGCTCTATGTGCATTTTCATTGACTATACCGTAATAATCACATGCAGTAGCAAGTTTCTTATTTTTACCACCATAACTTCTGTTCTTCTTTAACATTTCCATTGTGCATATGTAATTTCTTATAGGTTCAAGATTCATTTTTTCAAGATAATGATTTAAAAAACCTACATCAAACTTTGCATTATGGGCAATCATTGTTCTATCTCCAATATAGTCCCTAAATCTAGGTAGTACTTTTTCTATTGATTCTGCATTCTCAACCATTTCATTGCTAATGTTTGTTATATTTGTAATTGTAGATGAAATTATACCTCTAGGTTTTATAAGCTTTGAGTAATTAAGTTTTATATTATCCTTTTTTATCTCTGTTACTCCAATTTCTATTATTTCATCGCCATTATATGGACTTAAACCTGTTGTTTCAAGATCAACTACTACATATTCATCTTCAAAATAATTCATTTTTTCCTCCATCTATAATGATTGTCAAAGATTTACTTGCAAAACTGAACTTCACAAATCATTTTTATCTATTACTTATTTTCTTTTCTATTGCTCATTGCCTCTTCAAAGCTAATATCATCTGTAAATCTTTCCATAAAACTATGTTTCTCTCCATCTATTTGCCAACCTAATATAGAATCTACATTCACATTTTCAGCCGCTCTAAATATCGATTTTTCAACATTAACAAAGTCCTTTGATAAATCTTTTATCAAATCTTTTATCTCAAACCTTTTATTTCCTGTTTTCTTTGCAGCGACCATACAAGCACAATTTAAAGGCCATATACCTGTGTATTTGATCCATTTTATTATGTCTTCTTCTCTAATATAATAAAGTGGTCTTATAAGCTCTATATTACTAAAATTAGTAGATTGAAGTCTAGGAAGCATAGTTTTAAAGTTGCCTGAACACAGTAGATTCAACATTGTGGTCTCTATTACGTCATCGAAATGATGTCCTAAAGCCAACTTATTACAACCTAATTCTTCCGCCTTTCCATAAAGAGCTCCTCTTCTCATTCTTGCGCACATATAACACGGATAATCACTTGCTATTCTATCTGCAACTTCAAAAATTTGTGATTCAAAGGTAACTATAGGTATATCTAAATATTCACAGTTTTCTTCAAGTAACTTTCTAATACTGTCATGATAACCTGGATCCATTGCTATATAAACAACTTCAAAGTTAACTGGAGAGTGTCTATGAAGCTCTTGGAACATCTTTGCCATTAGAATACTATCCTTACCTCCAGAAATAGCAACTGCTATTTTATCTCCTTCTTGTACAAGATTATATGTTTTTATAGCCTTAATAAATTTCGACCATATTTTCTTTCTATATCTTTTAGTAATACTTTTTTCTATTTCTTTAAGTGTTTTTTTATCTCCATCAGGAATAGGTGCTTGACAACCTGTTCCTGCTAATTTATTTTCAGCCATACTTCCTCCTTAATTTTTCAGAAATATTATATCATAGTTTATTTAGTCGGTCAAAATACGAAGACTTAGCCTTTTTCCCTCATCTATAACATAGGTAAATTTAGCATCAAACTTATTCCCTCTTGAATCTGTTAAAGCATTTAATTTTCCTATTTTTTTGCTAGATAAAGCCCTAATAAAAGTTTTGTTAGGTTTTTTCTTCATAGAAGCCAAGAATTTATCATTCTTCCATACGGTAAATCCACATTCTTTGTAGTTTTCACAAGCAAATGCCTTCTTAGACTCCAATATATTTTTACCACATTCAGGACATCTTGCTATTATTTCAAGTCCCGTTTTTTCATCTATATTTTTTTTACTCTTACTACTTTTATTATTTTCTGTTTCTTTTTTTATACCACTTGATGCAGTAGATATTTTGTTTGAATATTTACTCTTCATCTTCATAGCACTTTCCTTCACAAATTTCTTTGTTTTTGGATTGTATACTATTTTTTCTGTATTGATGGCTGCATCAGGTCCCATCTTAATATTGTTTACATTTTCATATACAAACTTGCAAATCATATTTAAATATTCTTTTCTATTAAATGTTCCCTTTTGTATATCTAAAAGATTTTTTTCTAGTTTACCCGTAAAATCAACATCAAAAAGTGTCTTTACAGGAAAAATCTCAACAAGATTAATACCCAAATCTGTAATATAATAACTCTTTCCCTTTTTATTAACATAGCCTACCTGTCTAATTTTTTTCAATACATCTGCCCTAGTAGCAGAAGTTCCTATCGAATAACCAGAAAGAACTGTCGTATCATCTTCTGGAACATTTTTACCACAATTTTTCATTGCCTTTAGAAGAGTATCTTCTGTATATGACTTAGGTGGGGAAGTAGTTTTTTCAACAGGTTTAATTTCAATAATATCTACTTCCTCTCCTTTTTCAACTTTAGGTAAGAGATTGCTCTTGCTTTCCTTATTTTCAAGTGCAAGATATCCTTTTTTTACAAGAACCTTCCCTTTTGAAATAAATTCATTGCCTGCTGCATCTGTTTTTATCTCTGTATTTTCATACTCTGCTGGAGGCATAAAATTAGAAAGAAATCTATCTCTAATTGCTTCGTATACTATTTTTTCATCCCCTGATAAAGAATTCGGAACTATATATGTAGGTATAATTGCACTATGACTTTCTACCTTAGATGAGTCAAATACTCTCTTGCTTTTAGAGAACTTTATTTCTTCAGAACATGGATGACCATTTTTAAGTATATTAAGTGTTTTCTCAACTTTACCTGCTAAACTATCTTCCAAATACATTGAATCCGTTCTTGGATATGTAATAAAACCACCTTTCCCCTTACCTTCATACAAACTTTGACAGACACTTAAAACCTTATCTGAAGTAAATGAAGCGTACTTAGAAGTTATATATCCCTGCAGTGATGTAAGTGAGAAAAGTTTTGGAGAAAACTCCTTTGATTTTGTTACTTTTTTAGATTTTATAATAGCCTTTTTAGAATTAATACTTTCTACTAAGGCTCTTGCATCTTCAATTGTATCAAATCTATTCTCCTTGCCTTTTTGATACTTACCTATATATTCTCCATTTTTTGACATAAACTTTCCCTCTACTTCATAGTAGATTTTGGGAACAAAATTCTTTATTTCCATATCTCTATCATAAACTAATTTTACAGTTGGAAGAATAACTCTTCCTATATTAAGCATTTTCCCATTTCCATACTTTAATGTAGCAATGCATGTAAAATTAATTCCTATAAGCCAGTCTGTAAGAAGTCTAGTATACCCTGCTGCCTGCATATTGCGCATTTCTTCATTTGACTTCAGGGAAGACATCCCTCTTGTAATATCTTCTGGAGTCCACTCATTCACAAGTATACGTTTAACAGGCTTTTTATTTTTAGCCATCATAAGAATAAGGAAAGATATAAGTTCTCCCTCTCTATCATTATCCGTAGCATTTACAATATACTCAATATCATTTCTCTTAATAAGACTTTTTACTATATTAAATTGTTTCTTTTTACTTTTATCTACTTTAAATCTAAACCTATCTGCTGGTATAAATGGATAATTTTCCATCTTCCAAGATCCAGAATACTTTTCTTTGTCATAGTCTTTCATATCATATAGCGATATAAGATGACCTATTGCATAAGTAACTATGTAACCATTGCCTTCAAAGTAACCATCTTTCCTAGCTTTTGCATCTAAAAAAGAGGCTATAGTTTTAGCTACAGAAGGTTTCTCTGCTAAAATCAAAATCATTGCTTTACCTCTCTTTACTGTACCTAGTCTAATTTTACACTAAACTTTATTATAACCTATTTTTAGATATATAGTCAATTTTATCATTTTATTTATAGCAGAGTAAAATGTCAAATTATATAGATAAGATTATTATTTTTTTAATATTAAATAATCATTATATAGAATATCTCTATTTTATAGTGTTATGTCATTTAATTATTCTATATATAAGTATATTTATATGTAAATACACCTATTATATTTTAGATATACTATAATATTTATGAAGATCATATATATTTTCTAACTTTTTCAAAAAATTTATTATTAGGGGGATTAAAATGAAAAAAATTACAACAACGTTGCTGTCATTATTGTTAACAATTTCAATGATGCCAGTCGGTTCATTTGCTGCTGAAGAAAATCTTTCACAAATAACAGATGAACTTGTTTCAGAACAAGCTGAAACATCTGAAGATAGTTTTGAATTCGATAAAGGAATAAAAACTATCAAAAAATACAAAGGTACTGACAAAGATGTAGTCATACCTGAAAAAATTGACGGTGTAGCTGTTGAAAAAATAGGTAGACAGGCATTTTCTAAAAGCCAAATTGACTCTGTAACCTTCAACAAAGAATTGAAAGAAATTGGTGATGGGGCTTTTGGACTTTCTACTGTAAAAACAGTAGCTCTTAACGAAGGTCTAGAAAAAATTGGTGATGGGGCTTTTTCTAACTGCTCCAACCTGGAAAATATAAATTTTCCAAATTCTTTAGTATCCATAGGAAAATATGCTTTTTTAAATTGCACTAAAATCTCACGAGAAATAATTTTAGGGGAAAATCTTGAAAAAGTCCTTACCTCTGCTTTCAAAGGTTGCAATAATATGAAGATTACTATAGCTAACAAGGGTATTCCTATTGCTATCTACGAAAATAATTTGTATGATATTAACCTTCCTATTTCCCTACCTAATACAAGAGATGTTTTTCTTTCTTCAGGTGCTTTTAAGGGAAGTAATCAAGATAATTATTCAGTAGATTTAGGAACTATTGATGTTAAAGAAAGTATCAATAAAGAAGAGTTGAAAAAAGAACTTGAAAAAATTCCTTTCAAAATAGGTTCCACTACAAACGACTTTTCTACTTTACCATATACACTTGTATGGGAACTTGATGATTTTAATTTATCCAAATCTAATACCATTTCAGGACATTTTGAAGGATGCGATACTTGCGGACTGGATAGAATAAAAATAAATATAAAATTAAATCCAGTATCTACAAATAAAGAAACCGATGCTTCAAACTTTATTTTTAATAAAGATACAAAAACTATTACTAAGTATAATGGTACTGATAAAGACGTAGTTATTCCTGAAAAAATCGATGGTGTAACTGTTGAAAAAATAGGTAAACAGGCATTTTCTAAAAGCAAAATTGACTCTGTAACCTTCAACAAAGAATTAGAAGAAGTTGATAACCTTGCTTTCGTAGCTTCTACTGTAAAAACAATAGTTGCCAATGAAGGACTTAAAAAAATCGGGTTCAATTCTTTTACTAATTGTAAAAGTCTAACTGAATTCAACTTCCCAGATTCACTTCTTTCAATAGATAGAGACGCTTTTAAAAACTGTTCTAACCTCGAAGGAACATTGAATATTGGAGAAAAGTTTGAACTTCTTGGTTCTTCAGCACTTAAGTATTCTCCAAAAGTTAAGCTAAATATTTCTAAAGCAGGTGCTCCAGTTAAAATCATGGAGGGAAATATAAATTCAGTCAATTCCCCTCTTCATGTTCCAACTAGCAGAGAAGTTTTCATAACTAAGACATCTTTTTTAATTGAAAATAGTGTAGTTGATCTTGGTATTTTAAAGGTAGATAAAAATATTTCTAAAAAAGATTTAGAAGAAAAGCTAAAGAAGATACCATTCTCTTATGGAACAACAACATACAAAGACGGAAATACTATCGTTGATTCTAAGGAAAAACCTCAGTGGAACTTGGATAGATTTGATATTAATGAATCCAATGAGCTGGAAACAAATATAAACCCTTCTGATCCAAATAGTACTACAGTTAAAATCAAGATTGCTGCAAAATCTGATACTGAATCATCAGTATGGGCTTCTGAAGATTTCACATACGGAGACATTCCTTCTACAATATTAGATTCTCCTACTTACTTTGCTATAACAGGTCTTTCTAAGAAGGGTCATGAAAAAATCAAGACTGAAAAACATCTTGTAATACCTTATGAAGTTAAAATCAAAGAAAATGATAAAACTGTTATTAAGAAAATAAGGGGTATAGGAAAAGAGTCATTCAACAATCTCGGAATTGAAAAACTTACTCTACCTGAAATGAAAGATGGATACAGTAAATTTATCATTGATTCAAGTGCTTTTGCAGATAATAAACTTACAGAGCTTCATATTCCAGATGGTGTATTTGCCATTGATACTTTTGCTTTCGCAAACAATGATATAACAAAGCTTTATATTCCTGCATCTGTTTTAAAAATAGGAAGTGAAGCCTTTAAAAACAATAAAATTTCTGAACTTGAAATTAGCGATGATGTTTCCAAAATTCAAATTGATAACTACAGTTTTATGAATAACAAGCTTGAGGAAGTTCATATTCCTTATAGTGTGTTTAAGATTAAACACTATGTATTTAAGGATAATCCTGGAAAAGATGGAAAGGGACAAGTATATTTATATACAAGAAATCCTAAGCATCTTACTTCTGACACATATATGTACTCAAGTGAATACCAGAAGTTTATCCTTGTATCTAGTAATATAAATAGAGAGCCTTTATTCTCTACTATAAGATCTGTTTTAAACTTGATTCCTGAAGAATACAAAGAAAAATCATGGAATAAAATGAATGAAGTTCTTAATAAAGCAAAAAAAGTATTTAAAAATGAAGCTTCTAATCAAAAAGAAATAGACAATGCAAATAAGAAACTTAATGATGCTATTAAGAATCTTTCGCCTGCTAATGTTATAAAAACAAGTCTTGAAAATGAGATTAAGGATATCAGAGATTATAATGAAAAACTTTATACTGCAGAAAGCTGGAGCAAATTTAAGACTGCTCTTGCTGAGGCTCAAAAGATATTTGAAAATGACGATGCTGAACAGACTGATGTAGATAATGCTCTTTCTGAACTTAAAAATTCAATAAAAAGTCTTGAAATAAAAGAAGAAATGAAATGGACTAAAGATGACTTCACATACGAAGGCTCTAAAATTACAGGATATTCTAAATTAGGCGCTGAAAAGTATAAGGTTAATAAATTCCTTATAATACCAGACACTACTCCTGATGGAAAACCTGTTACTGCTATAGGAAAAGAAGCCTTTATGACTACAGAAGGTGTTGTTTACAGAACAGATGACGTATCTTCTCCACTTGGACTTAAAACTGTAAAAATACCAGATAAAGTAGAAGTTATTGAGGATAGTGCCTTTAGGCAAAATAATTTAAGCCACGTTGATCTTCCTTCGTCTCTAACAACTATAGGAGACTCAGCTTTCAACGCAAACCAACTTAAGGATCTTAAAATTCCAGATTCAGTAACAAAGATGGGTTCAGGATGTTTCTCTCTTAACCTTATAGAAAATATAAAGTTCTCTAGAGGAATGGACGAAATACCTGATGGTATTCTTTCAAGAAATATATATCTTAAGAATATTGAAATACCTGATACTGTAAAGAGAATAGGAAAATCTGCATTCGTTGGCGCTCCTCTTACAGAACTTCATATTCCATCTAGTGTTGAAACTATTGAATATAAAGCATTTTCAGGACAAAGATGTAAAGAGATTAAAATCCCTGGAAGTGTAAAAAAGATTGGAAAACTCGCATTTGAAGAAAATGTAAAGTTCAGACATACTAAAAAACTTATACTTGAAGAAGGCATAGAAGAAATAGAATATGGAGCTTTTAAAAGTTGTCTTTTAGAAGCGGTTAAATTACCTAATTCATTAATTAAACTTGACGAAGCGGCATTTAAAGATAATATGGATACTGAAAAAAATATTGTAACTGTAAAGCTTATATCTCGTAATCCTGAACATGCTAAGTTATTTGAAAGCAACGAAATGCAAAAGATTTTTATAGAAACGCCTTCTCATAGCTCATCAGGCAATTCAAATTCAGTAAATAGTAAAGATAAAACTATTTCTCGTGTTGAAGGTAAAACGAGAATTCATACAGCTACTGAAATTTCTAAAAAATATTTTAAAAATGCAGATAAAGTGATTCTAGTTTCATCAACACAACTAGCGGATTCACTTATTTCTCCTGTTCATGCAAAGAGATTGGATTCTCCTATTCTACTTTCAGGTAAAGATTTTCTGGATAAATCCGTTCTCGATGAGTTAAAGAGACTAAATACAAGTTCTGTAGATATAGTTGGTGGAGAAAATTCTATAGGAGAAAACGTTGTTAAGGAACTTGAAAATAATGGAATAAAGGTAAATAGAATTGCAGGTGAAGATAGATATAAAACTTCTATAAAACTTGCCGAACAGATGTACAAAGACTCAAAATATGATGAAGTCTTTGTCGTTGATGGAACAAATATTGCAGATGGGCTTTCTGTTGCAAACTTTTCAACTAAAGTAAATGCACCTGTAATACTTACAAGTCCAGAAAAAATAGATAAATCTGCCATTGATTTTATGAATACTAAAAGTATCAAAAAAGTTCATATAATAGGTGGAACAAACTCAGTAAGCAGGAATGTAGAAAATTCATTAAACAAATTCAAAACAAACAGAATTGCTGGAGAGAATAGATATGAAACTTCAAGAATGATAGCTAACTTAGCATATCCCAATGCAAAATCTATACATATTGCTAATGGTGTAACAGGTATTGATGCTCTTGTATCAGGTGCCATTATTCCAAAAACTAATATGCCTCTAATTCTTGTGAATGAAAATGATATTTCAACATCCAAATTATTGCAAAATTCTAGTATAAAAAATATAAATATCATTGGTGGAAACGATTCAATTAGTAAAAATTTTATAAACTCAGTAATTAAGTAATTTTTAAAACTAATATATAAAAATATATAAAAAATCCCCTTTCTTTTTAAAGTTAGGGGATTTTTATTAAATTATATTTTCATGTATTCTCTATCTATATAGTCTTTTATCTTCCAAGGAATTTTCCCTTTAAAAGAATATCTTTTTCCATAATTTAAAATTGCATTTCTAGAACCGCAATTAAGTAACTGTAAGTACTTTTTTTGTGGAGTATATTCCACTCTTTCATTTATACCATCCAACATATTTCTAAGATTTTTATATAAAATAGGTGCTTGTCTAATAGCAAATACCCCAGCTTTTGGAGTTTTTGGGTATTTTTTTAGAAAAACCATATCCCCCATAGCTATACTATTTTCATCTGCACATAAATCATTTTCTACCTTTAAAAAGTTTTCATCTGTTACTTCATAACCTTCAAATTCAATTGGAGTCCCTGTAACACCATTTGAAACAATTAAATAATCATATTGATACTTATCCCTACTAGTAAGGATTTCTTTGCTAGAAACCGATTTTATAGGCTCATATGTATGCAGTAGTACTTTCTTTTGCACAAGTTCTTTTTTAGCCTTTTTTCTTGTATTTTTATTAAATCTATGCAAAATATCACTATTTGAAAACACTTCTATTTCAAAGTTAGGATATCTTTCTCTAAAAGCATATGATAATTCAATTCCAGATGCACCACCACCTACAATAATCATTTTCTTCTTTTTTGTTTTTTCCTTATCTATATCTCTATCAATTTTCTTCATAAATTCGACCACGCTAAAAATTGGCTTTACATAACTTGCACTATTTGCTATTTGATAGGTATTTTTGGCATATGATCCAAGATTCATAGATATAAAATCAAATTTATACATTCTCTTGTTCTCACCTTCTAAAATATCGCTTAGTTTTTCATTATTTAAAGGAATTGTTGTTACAGACTTTTCCTCTGCACTTATTTTCACTATTTTTTCATTTATATATTTAACGCCTGCTTTTTTACATAGATCTTCAACGTCGAAAGATATCTCATCTTCTGTATAGATCCCCTCTATAAATCCAGGAAGCATTCCTGAATAGTATTGCCTTTTATAGTCAGTTATTAAAATTATTTCATAATCATTCAAAGGATTTTTTATAAGCTCTTTTAAAATATTTATATGGCCATGTCCTCCGCCAGCAAGTATTAACTTTTTCATAGTCTACCTCCTACTTATCTATATCCATATATTATCATATAATATGTATATAATAAATTTTTTTAAAAATATATATCTAGCTATAGTTTTTTTGACTTAACTATACAATTACTATATTTTTTTCTATAATAAAAAACCACCTAATAACTTAATAATTAGGTGGTTTAAAATATATTTTATTTTTATTTGTAATTTAAACTAACTTTGAGGAACAACAACCGCTCTTTGATGGGTCTGAAGGAATTCCTCCCTTGTATTTGCCTGTAAAGCATGCGTCACAAAATTCTAATCCTGGACATAGCTCTGGCAAATCTTTTTCATCAAGATATCCTAGTGAATCTGCATCAATACTTTCTCTTATTTCTTCAATTGTATGATTTACAGCAACTAAATTATCTCTACTTGGTACATCTGTTCCATAATAACAAGGATGTCTAAAAGGTGGAGAACTCACTCTAACATGAACCTCTAAAGCACCTGCTTCTTTAAGCATCTTTACTATATTTCTTATAGTTGTACCCCTTACTATAGAGTCGTCTACCATTACTACTCTCTTACCTTTTACTACTTCTGTAATAACATTAAGCTTAACCTTTACCCCTGCTGTTCTCTCATTTTGCTTAGGTTTTATAAATGTTCTTCCCACATAACTGTTCTTATAAAATGCCATACCATATGGTATTCCTGATTTTTGAGAATAGCCTACTGCCGCTGCAAGACCTGATTCAGGTACTCCTACTACAAGATCTGCATCTACTGGATAGTTTTCAGCTAAAAGTTCCCCTGCTCTTACTCTTGAAGAATAAACGCTTTGACCATCAATACAGCTGTCTGTTCTTGCAAAATAAATATATTCAAATATACATCTAGCCTTTTCTTTTGATTCTGCAAAATAGTCTGATTCTATTTTTCCATCCTTTATAGTAACAATTTCTCCAGGCTCTACATCTCTTATAAATTCAGCTCCTATTGTGTCTAAAGCTGCTGATTCAGAACTTAGGAAATAAGTATTATCTTTTTTACCAATACATAGTGGTCTAAATCCAAATCTATCTCTAGCACCTATAAGCTTAGCTGGACTAGAAACTACTAATGAAAATGCCCCCTGAAGCTTCTGAGTTGCGCTCTTTACAGCATCTTCTATACATAAAGTATGTAATCTTTCTCTAGCTATAAGATAAGCTATTACCTCAGAATCTGTAGTTGTCTGAAATATCGCTCCTGTCATAGCAAGCTCATTCTTAAGTTCTGCACCATTTGTTAAATTACCATTATGTGCCATTGAAAGAATACCCTTTATATAATGTATAACAAAAGGTTGAGCACATTCTATACCAAGACCACCTGCTGTAGAGTATCTAACATGTCCAACTCCTAAATTCCCCTTTAAAGAATTTAGTGTCTTTTTATCAAATACTTCGTTAACAAGACCTTGTCCCTTATGAAAAGTTACATTTCTACAATCTTCAGCTGTCTTAGTTACAGATATACCAGCATTTTCCTGCCCTCTGTGTTGTAATGCAAATAAACCATAGTATATATATGATGCTATATCTTCGCCGTCAAAATCATATGCACCAAATACTCCGCACTCTTCTTTTAAACCAGTCATTATATCGTCTCTCATATGCTCTCCTAAAATCCTAGACGGTTTCTTACTTCAAGATATGCACCCTCTACATCGCCCATATCTCTTCTGAATCTGTCCTTATCAAGCTTTGTATTTGTTTCCTTATCCCAAAGACGGCAAGTATCTGGAGATATTTCATCAGCTAATATTATGTCCCCATGGAATCTACCAAACTCCAACTTAAAATCTATTAATTTTATATTATTTTCTAAAAAATATGCTTTTAGTAATTCATTTACCTTTAAAGCCATTGATTTTATCTTATCTATTTCGTCCTGAGTTGCTAGTTTTAGAGCGATCGCAAATGAATCATTAATTAGTGGATCTCCTAAATCATCATTCTTATAAGAAAACTCTACTGTAGGCTGTTCGAATACTACACCTTCTTCAACACCTAATCTCTTAGAAAAACTTCCTGCTGCAACGTTTCTTACTATTACTTCTAGTGGAACTATTTCTACAGCCTTCACTACAGTTTCTCTGTCATTTAAAGTCTTTACGTAGTGAGTTTCTATTCCATTTTCAGCTAGGTACTGGAATAACTGATTAGACATAAGATTGTTTATAACGCCCTTACCCATTATTGTACCCTTCTTAAGACCGTTAAATGCAGTTGCATCATCTTTATATGATACTATTAAATAGTCCTTGTCATCTGTTTTAAATACCTTCTTTGCTTTTCCTTCATATAATTGCTCTAATTTTTCCATGATATCAGCTCCCTATATAATAATATTCTAAAAATAAAAAATTCGTATGTTTTTTACCTTACATCTCTATTTTATTCGTATTTGTAAAATATTGCAATAGTAAATTCGTATTTTTTTTTATTTTTTTTATAAATACCCCTTAAAAAAGCCTTTTTATCGAATTATACAACCTATTTTGCCTATTTATTGTTCGTATTTTGTTTTTGTTTATTGAATTTTATTGTTCATTTGTAAAGTTTTTGTACGTATTTTCTAATATATGGATATTATTTAATGATTATAAAATTAAAAAATGCAAACTTCTTACATAATTTTTTAAAAGTTATTTTAAAAGTATCTACAATGTAAAAATAGATCGATAGTTAACTCTATAATATAATAAATATAAAAAAGAAGAGCCAAAAATATGAACTCTTCTTTTCTACATATTTATTTATGTCATTTTTTCTATTTATAAATTATAATGTTTCAAGAAACTTTCTAATTCTTGCCTTAACTCTTTCTTCACCCATTATTTGCTGTATGCTCCATAAGTCAGGTGACTGAGTTCTACCAACTACTGCTAGTCTAACTGCTGTTGATACGTCTGTAACATTTCCCTTGAAGGCTTCTGGATTCTTTTTAAACTCTTTATTGTTTGATGTAAATCCATTTTTAT
This sequence comes from Peptostreptococcus russellii, assembly GCF_900110295.1. Classification (GTDB taxonomy): domain Bacteria; phylum Bacillota; class Clostridia; order Peptostreptococcales; family Peptostreptococcaceae; genus Peptostreptococcus; species Peptostreptococcus russellii_A. Next base: position 168,125 of record NZ_FODF01000001.1, on the reverse strand, counting down.
CTGTTATTTCTTTTATCTTTTCAAACCACTCTTCATTTGTATCTTCCTGATTATACATTTTAAGATACTCTGTAACTATATTTTTAGCATCTTCTTTAGAAACTCTTTCTGGAAGTGAATCTCTGTGTTCGAAACCTTCATCAAAATAATATCCTATAAAATCCATTATCTGAGTGCAATTCATAAGATCCTTTCTAGGTTTCTTCCCACCCCTTCCTATTGAAAGAAGCTTTATTAAATCGTCATGATACTTTGTAAGCTTTTCATGAGCATCCTTATTAAACTTAGATGACCAGTCAAGCATAAAGTCCATTATTTTTTCTACAGACATCTTTACTAGAACATCCTTTGATATATCATTTAGCTTATTTAAATCAAATAAAGCCCCTGAAGAACTCATATTCTTTGTCTTAAAGTTGAAATCAGTATATGCTGCATCTGGATTTTTCATTCTCCATTCTTCATAATTTGAATTCATTAAAGTCATAAGATATTCAGTTACAGCTTCTGGGAAATAACCATCTCTCATATAGTATTCTAAAGAAAGTTCTGGATCTTTTCTCTTTGAAAGCTTTCTCTTCTTTCCACTATCTTCTATCTTCATAAGATGAGCAGTATGATTGTAGTTAGGTCTCTTCCATCCCATTACATAGAATAGTTCTAAATGTATTGGTAAAGTAGAAAGCCATTCTTCACCTCTTACAACATCTGTTATTCTCATAAAATGATCATCAACAACGTGAGCAAAATGATATGTAGGTATTCCATTGTTCTTTAAAATTACAACATCAAGATTATTCTGTCTAACAGTTATCTCACCACGTATACCATCTTTAAACTTCATTGCTACTTCGGGATCTCCACTTGACTTAAGTCTCAATGTCCATGGTTCATTAGCATCAATCTTTTCTTTTATCTGTTCTAAAGTAAGATTTCTGTCTGTAGCCCACTTTCCGTAATATCCAGTGTTCACACCTTCTTTTTCTTGCTGCTCTCTAAGTTTTGCCATTTCTTCCTCAGTTATGAAAGAAGGATATGCAAATCCTTTTTCTGTAAGATATTTTGCAGCTGTCTGATATATTTCTTTTCTGTCACTCTGTCTATAAGGACCGTAAATTCCTTTTTCGCCGTCAAGAGTAACACCTTCATCAAACTCTATACCAAAGAACTTCAGTGAGTTTATAATAAGCTCCTCTGATCCTTCTACCTTTCTCTTGTGGTCTGTATCTTCTATTCTAAGAAGCATTGGTCCACCACTTAAATGTGCCATTCTTTCATCTACAAGAGCACCATATAAGTTTCCTAAATGTATAAATCCAGTTGGACTTGGTCCCAATCTAGTAACCTTTGCCTTTTTTTCCAGCTCTCTTTTTGGATATAGTTCTTCATAATATTCTATTGTTTTATCAATATCTGGGAATAATAACTCAGCTAATTCTTTACTCATAATTTCTTGGGTTACCCCTACCTCCTATTCAAATAATATTTCTATACATCCCATAATTATACCATACAATAATAACTTTATAAAGATTTTTAACTATCATAAAGTTTTATTTATTGGTTAAAACAGCAATAAAAGATATATCTTAAATTATTTTGTTAATTTACCCCTTTATTTTTATTAATCTAATCTTTATTTTTAAATATTACTTTATTAAAAGTAATATACATCCGTTGAAGATGATTTAAAAGCATTCTAATATATAGTTATCTTTGCATATAAAAAGGAGAATACTCTGTATTCTCCTTAGTCTCTAAAACTATTAATCCTCTAAATATTCTTTTAAAAAAAATTCATTAATATTTCTAAGTGATTTTATAAGAACCTTATCTTCATGAAGATTAAGATCCAAAATCACCCTGTCTACCATTTCATCATGAAAGTTTTTATGAATCTTATAGGCTAACTCACCTTTCCTTGTCAAAGACGCTAAAACTACTCTTCTGTCAGTAGGGTCTTTAGTTCTTTTTGCATAACCTTTTTTCTCTAGTTTTGTCATAGTTGAAGTCAGTGTACCCATTGTAATGTGAAGTTGCTCAGCTACCTCAGACATCATCTTTCCATCGCCTATTCCTATTGCGTCAATGGCATGAATTTCACTCATTGTAAGATTAGATATTCCCCTCATTCTTACAGCTTTTTCTTCAATCATCATTATATTATTGAACAACTCTACAACTATTTCATTAATTACTTCTCTAGATTCATTAAAATTTGCATCACTAAATTGTTCTTCTTTCTCAACACTATTATCTTTATTAATTTCTAAATCTTCCACTTACTTCACCTCTTATTGATTTTTTAACAAAAAAGCACTTACATAGAATTATAATGATTAAAATAACACTTGTCAAATAACTTATTTTTTTATTTTTTAAGTCATATAAAAAAATAGCTAGCTACTAATTTGATAGCTAACTATTTCCTTTATTTTATATTAATATAAAGAATTTATTATCTACTTTCTTTAAATTTATCTATATTTTGGAACTAAGTAACTAATAGATCCAGTTTTGTCTGAAAATCTAGCTATACTGTTCATCTTAGCTCCTATTTTACTAGGCCAAGTTATATCACTTGCATACTGATGCCATATATAATCCTTCGACCATTTCATACCATATAAAGTATTTTGTTTAAACTGACTGTTGTGTATATACTTATCAGAAATCCACTTTGCAGCCCCGTCTATTCCAGATGCAACGCTTGTCCATCCATTCTTGTATGCAGTTGCTGCACCACCGGCAAGAGCATTCCCATCTACTGCGCCAATTCCGAAGAAATTGTAAACAGTCTTTCCATTATACTTAACACCATTTGCAAGCTTTGAAGTACCATTTCCTGTTTCAATCATTGAATGAGCAACAAGATATAGAACGTTTATATTGTTCTTCTTAGCTGCATTAATAAACGCTGCTCCTTGATTGTAAAATACATTTCCTGGCTTGCAGACTGTACTTAGATAGCTATTAAGTTGTGCTGGAGTTATATCATCTGTATATCTATCTACTAATGCAAACTGCATCATTCCATCCTCATCAGTGAAATTATTAGGGTCCATATATTTCATCAACTCATTCTTTTGAACCTTACTCCATCCAGAAAGCGAACTAACATTTAGTGACATAGAAAGCTGCATATCAGCAAAATCTGATAAACTTATTCCCATATCCTTGTATTCAACAGTTCCCTTTATAGAAGTCTTATCATCGTTATTAGTGTCTTCTATTTCTATATCGCTATCTGTATTGCTATCATCTACATCATCCACACCATCTTCAAGATAGTATGATGAAACATAACCTACTTTTCCGTTATAATCTACCTTTGTCCATCCAGAGTTTTCTGAAAGAAACTTTACCTTATCACCCTTTTTAAGTGATACTACTTTTTCACTTGTAACATTTGCTTCTTTTCTAACATTAAGTGTGTTTGACTTTACAATCTTTACAGATGAAGTCGATGCGTTTCCAGCTGCTAAAAACTTTGTAGAAACATAACCTTCTTGTCCGTTAAAGTTTACTTTTGACCAACCTACACTTTCCTGTAATACAGTTACCTTATCTCCTCTTTTTAGAACAGTTAATATTTTACTATTTGTACTTGGTGAAGTCCTTAAATTAAGAGCATCATTGTCTACATACATAACAGTTGACTTTGATGACTTCTTAATATTACTTGTCTTTTCTTCTTCCTTTGAAACAGCCGCACTTTGTACCCATCCCGACTTATTTCCTGACTTGATATTTACCCATCCATCTTTCTCAGATAGGATCTGTACCTTCTCTCCCTTTTTTAGAACGAATTTTACTCCATCATTCATACTTGGGTTTACTCTTATATTAACAAATTCATAATTTATTATTCCAAAACTATCTGCAGAAGCAACTCCACCTAAAACAGGAAGTATCGCTAACGCCGATAATGCTAATTTCGTTTTCAAATCTATCCCTCCTCATGCAAATTTAATAAACTTATTATAACAAATAATTACAACCTTGTAAATATTTTTTATTAAAAGTTACAAAAAAGTTACACACCTCTTTAGCTTATAGGCAATCTTAATAAGATTAATCTGCTTTCAAGTATTATAAAAATTGTTCCTTGTAACTTTTACCTTTTTACTGTAACTATTTATCCTTATATAAATAATTTTATTTTTTAAAATTTATATTGATAATATTCATTATACAACTTTTTCCTATATATTTTATTTATTCTTTAGTTATTTCCATAAAAATATTTTTAGAATCTTTTTTCTTTTTATAAAAATTCTTATATGCTTTCTTTTTCTTTCAAAATTGTGTATAATGATATTTGTCTATTTTAATAGTTAATATATGACAGTTCGAAACCATCCTGTCAATAAATAAAACTAGGAGGAATTTATATGAAACAATTAAATGTAAAGGATTTGGTGGCAAATGCTCTAGTATGTGCCATCTATGTGGTTTTAACTTTAATAAACCCACTAAGCTACGGTGCCATACAGTTTAGATTTAGTGAGGTTATGGCTGTGTTGCCATTTTTTGACAGAAAGTACATTCCTGGTGTAACTTTCGGAGTATTAATTGCAAACTTATTTAGCCAGCTTGGACTAGTAGACGTTTTCGTTGGAGTTGGAATTTGTGTAATTTCATACTCTATAAGCTACTTTATAAAGAATGCTTATATTAATGCCCTTATATATTCTGTGCTTTGTGGAATATTTGTAGGTGGAGAGCTTTATTTTGTAGTTAAAGCACCACTTCTAATTACTGGACTAAGCGTATTTGCAGGTCAGGTAGTTGTTACAATTATAGGAGTACTTGTTTTTCAAAAACTTAATCAGAAAACTTCAATATTTAGTAAAATAGGAACAGTTTCCTAAACACTTATATATTAAATTTTTATACCGTCTTTATGGCGGTATTTTTATTTTGTTTTTTATTTATTACTTTCATTACATATTCTAAAAGTAACGACTTTATAAGTCCAGTGTCTCAATAAAATTTATACTGTGTTATAATTATTAAAAAGGAGGTATTCAAATGAATAATGAAAAAATAGATCTTTTTAAAAAATATATCGATGAATCTGATAATATCGTATTCTTTGGTGGGGCTGGAGTTTCAACTGAATCTAATATACCTGATTTTAGAAGCTCAGATGGACTTTTTAATAAAAACTTGAACAAACACTTTTCTCCTGAGCAACTTGTTTCTCATAGTTTTTATCTTCATCACCCTAAAGATTTCTTTAAATTCTATAAGGAAAATATGGTTTATGAAAATGCAAAACCAAACAAAGCTCATTTAGCTCTTGCAAAACTTGAAAAAGAAGGTAAACTTAGAGCTATTGTTACTCAAAATATAGATGGTCTTCATCAAGCTGCAGGAAGCAAGAATGTTTATGAACTACATGGTAGCATACACTCAAATACTTGTGAAAATTGTAAAGAAAAGTTTAATCTCAAGGAATTTCTAACTCTTAAAGGCGATATTCCTACTTGTCCTATCTGTGGCTCTCGCGTTAAACCAGACGTTGTTCTTTATGAGGAGTCTTTAGACGAAGATACTATAGTTCAGTCTATAAAGGCTATCTCAGAAGCTGATATGCTCATTGTCGGTGGAACATCACTTGTAGTCTATCCAGCTGCGGGCTTTTTAGATTATTTCCATGGTAAGCATTTAGTATTGATCAATAAAACTTCTACTGCTATGGACAAAAAGGCTGATTTAGTAATAAATGATTCTATTGCATCCGTTCTTAGTAAGGTCGTAGATTTATAATTTAAAAATTAGATTTTATACTTATTACTTTTATAGCCCCATCAAAATGTTGTAGATGGCTATATCTTTAAAATGTAATCATATTTTTATATAATAAAAGGTCGGTATGTAAAAATACATACCGACCTTTCAACATGATCCTTATGATAATTTTTCAGCTGCTTTAATAAGCACCATTAAACTCTTTTCAAGGTTTTTCTTAAATTTTTCATCAAAACCATTCATGTTCTTAACTAATACAGAAGCAATTCTATCTTCTTCCTCTGCAAGTACTTCTCTACCCATTTCAGTTAAACCGTAGAAAGTATTTCTTCTGTCCTTAGGATCTTCCTCTCTAAAAACATACTCACAATCTACTAACTTGTTTAATAATATGCATAGACTTGATGTCGATACATATAAATCCTTACTTAGGTTCTTTAGCTCAATCTTATCATATTTCTTCATCTGTTCAAGTGTAAAAAATTGCTTAGTTGTAAACTTCTGAATCTTCTTCATCCCTGAACCTGTTACGTTCTTTATCGTGTTGTCGAATATGTTAAAATTCTCAAGCAAAAGTAATGCTAATTCCTTATCTTCCATAATTATCCTCCTACTCCTTTTAACAAGCAGATAAATATATCTACCATATTTTATTTATTAAAAATATGATTAGAAAATATTTAAAGACCTACACAATAGCATTAAATGTAGTAAATTTTTTCATACACATAATATTATATCATATTTTTTTTATTAATAGGCAACTTAATTATAAAAAATATGTATTTTTTTTAATATATACATTTGAAACATTTTATTTAAATACAAAAAAATTATTTTAAAGAAATTTGTTCTTTATCGGGCAAATCTTCCAATGATTCTATTTCCAAAAGCTTTAAAAATTCATCGGTCGTTTTATATATTATGGGTTTTCCAATTTTGTCCAGTCTTCCTGCTTCATATACAAGGTTATTTTCTAGTAAAGTATTTACAACTCTATCACACTTTACCCCTCTGATAGTTTCTATTTCAGTTCTTGTAATAGGTTGCTTATATGCTATTATAATCAATGTTTCAAGTGTGGCTTGACTCAATGACTTCTTTTTAGAAGGCTCCATAATCTTTTTTATGAAGTCTGCATACTCCGGATTTGAACACATTTGGTATTTATCGCCCAATCTTATTATTTGTATACCACGATTTGCCTCTTTATATTCACCAATTAGAATATTTAACATAATTTCTATTTCTTTTGGTGACAACTCTTCATTGATTGCAAGGTTTAAGTCCCTTATACTTACTGGCTCTCCATAGGAAAACATAATTGCTTCAATTATATTTTTTATATCACTTCTTTTAAGATTGTTATTTTCCATTTTTACACCACCTTTACATTTTTCTTTTTTTGAATGTAAAAAGATTTCCAATGTATTAGTTTGTTTTTGTCTAATATAAATATTTACTTTTTTATCTTTTATTCCTATTATTAGTCTTTTTCTTATATATTTTTTCCACTTATAACTTAAATATCTTTTTCTTTATTGCTGACTTTTAAATTTTCTTTCCATTCTTCTAGAAGCTTTTTTTTCTAGCTTCTCATACTCTTTATCTGCTTTATCGTTAATAATAATATCTTCATTTTCATCTTTTTTCCTTATTATTATATCCTGATAAACACCTTCTTGCCTTATAACTATTTCTTTCATCTTTATTAATTCTAAAACAGCTAAAAAACTTGCTATAACTTCTCTTTTTTCTTTTGATTCAAGTATATCTGAAAACTTAACCTTACTCTCTATTTTTATTTTTTCTCTTATTGAGTCGATTCTAGATTCTACACTTATATTTTTTTGCCTTACAATACTTTTTAATTTTTCATTTTTATCAAGAAATTCTTCTGACTTTTCATTATCGTCTATTGTCCTAAATATCTTTAAAGCAATTTTTGCTATTTCATCTATTGTTATATCAGATAAATCAAGTTCGTCATCTTCATCTAAGTACTCTTCTTTTTCTCTATAAAATCTATTATCATACTCTTTAATATTATCTCTTAGACTATCAGTTATTTCCCTAAACTTTTTATATTCTTCTATTTTTTGAACAAGTTCTTTTCTAGGATCTTCCTCGTCTTCCGAGTTATACTTTAAATAAAGAATATACCTTGACTTTATTTCCAAAAGTCTAGCTGCCATATCTATAAAATCACTGGCAAAATCAAGGTTCATTTCATCCATATTATCTACGTAGTCTACATATTGCTCAGTTATTTCAACAATGGATATATCAGATATATCTATTTTATTTCTTTTAATAAGATCCAGAAGTAGTTCCATAGGTCCTTCATACTTCTTTGTCTGAATACTATACTCCATATTTCCCTCCTGCTTATAAGAACAGCATTACTATTCTATAGAAAAATCCATATATAGGATTTAATATAAAACTAAAGGCATTTGTCATTATAAGTACTATAAATAGTATTGTAGTATATCTTGAGTATTCATATATCTTATTTACTGTTTCTCTAGGTAAAAATGTAGCTATTATATTCCAACCATCTAAAGGTGGTATAGGCAAAATATTGAATGCAGCAAAACCTATATTGTACATAACTAGAGAATATGTAACTGCCTTTATTGAAACCATTGGAACATATTTGTTTATCAATGCAAATACAATCGCTGATATTAGATTGAAAAATATCCCCGCAAAAGATACCGTTAAATTTCCTATTTTTTCATTTTTGAAATTATAAGGATTTACAGGAACTGGTTTAGCCCATCCAAAATGAACTAAAAACATCATAATCATACCAAAAGGATCTATATGATTCACAGGATTAATAGTCATTCTTCCTGCATTTTTAGCTGTGTCGTCTCCATTTAAATGTGCAACAAATGCATGACCAAATTCATGTATAGATATTGCAAATAATATCGCTAATAAGGATATTAAAAAATCGGAAACGCTGTTTAAAAAGTCAAAACTCACTTTTTTACCTCCTATAATTAATTTACATATATATTATGTTCTTTACATTAATTTATACTTAATCTTAAAAATAAAAAGGGAGGAAAATCCTCCCTTTTTATTAAACTTCCATAAGTATTGGTAGAATCATTGGATTTCTCTTAGTCTTAATATAAAGGTACTCTTTTAACTCTTCTTTTATATTATTCTTGATATATGCCCATTCTTTGATTTTCTTACTATCACATGTTTCAAATATCTTAAGAACAATTTCCTTTGCACCTTCCATAAGACCTTCTGATTCTCTTACATATACAAAACCTCTCGATATAATATCTGGTCCTGCTAAAATACTTCCGTCTTCCTTTGATAGAGTAACAACTATTGTCATTAGACCATCTTCAGATAAATGCTTTCTATCTCTTAAAACTATATTTCCTACATCTCCTACACCTAGTCCATCTACCAAAATTCTTCCTGATGGAACTCTGCCTGCCTTTCTGGCAGATTTTCTATCAAGCTCAAGTATTTCACCATTAGATATTATAAAAATATCTTCTTCCTTCATACCAACTTCATTAGCAAGTTCTGAATGTCTCTTTAACATTTTGTACTCACCGTGAATAGGTAAGAAAAATCTAGGTTTTGCAAAAGCTTGCATTAACTTAAGTTCATCTCTTCTAGCGTGTCCTGAAACATGTATATCTGCTATATCACTTGATACAACATCGGCACCCTTTTCTAACAAGAAATTAATTACCTTTGATACAGTTTTTTCATTTCCTGGAATAGGATGAGCTGAGATTATTACTAAATCACCTTTTTTTATCTCAACTTTTTTGTGTTCAGAATTAGCCATTCTTGCAAGGGCTGACATCGGTTCACCCTGTGATCCCGTCGTGATTATTACCAATTCATTATCTTTGTATTTGTGTATGTCGTTTAAATCAATTATATGTTCATCTGTGTTTAAATAGCCAAGTTCTTTTGCTACACCTACAATATTAACCATAGATCTTCCTGATACAGCAACTTTTCTATTATACATCTTTGCAACATCGGCTATTTGCTGAAGTCTATGTATATTAGATGCAAATGTAGCTACTATAATTCTACTATCTTGAGCCTTCTTAAACAAATCTTCAAGACCTGCTCCTACGCTTTTCTCTGACATAGTCATTCCAGGCTTATCTGCATTTGTACTATCCGCCATCATCAACAATATACCTTCTTTGTCGCTAATCTCACAGATTCTATGTATGTCCATCTGTTCTCCATCTATAGGAGTTAAATCTATCTTAAAATCTCCTGTATGATAAATTACTCCCTGATTTGTATGGACTGCTATTGAATAAGCATCTGGTATACTGTGGTTTACTCTGATGAACTCAACACTCATGTTCTTTAGTTTAATTTGCTGTTTAGGTTTAACAATGTTTAATTTTGCATTTGTTATCCTATGTTCTTTCAACTTTACTCTTATAAGCTCAATGCTCAATGCTGATCCGTATACTGGAACATTAAGCTTCTTTAATAAGTATGGTATCGCACCAATATGATCCTCATGACCATGTGTGATAAAGATACCCTTAACCTTATCTACGTTCTTTACAAGATATGTAATATCCGGTATTACTATGTCTATCCCTAGCAACTCGTCTTCTGGAAAACATAGACCGGCATCAATTACAATAATCTCATCCCTATACTCTATTACGGTCATATTTTTTCCGATTTCATTTAACCCGCCTAGTGGTATAACTTTTATTTTATCATTATTATTTTTTGCCAAACTTTCTTACTCCTCTTCTTTCATTTATTTTTTAATCACGAACACAAAATACCGTTATTACTATAATACCACATATTTCCTAAAAATAAATATTTTTTTTACTAAATATGATTTTTATACCTAAAAACTTATAATTTGTTTATAAAAATGTTTTTCTTTTACGTTTTTATTTTCATAACTATTCTATTTCATTATATCTTTCTTTATGCTTATATTTATACCATTATTTTTTATTTTTACACTTATTTATTCAATTAAAAATTATTTTTATTTTTTATAAAAGCAAGACATGATTGACTTATAATATTAATTAATGATATTATGAAAAAAATATACATTTAAAGGAGGAGAGATGAAAAGTAAAGCACATTTAATTATTGGAACTTTATCAGCTGTAGAGATATCTCTTTTAATGGGTTTGAGCCTTAATCCTATTACAGTAGCTACAGCAGCCTTTCTATCTGTAGCTCCAGACATTGATGAACCAAATTCCAAAGTTTTAGATAAATTAGTTAGCAAGAAAACAACAAAAAAAATACATAGTACATTGATATTTACTATGCTTATTGCTTGTTTTTACTTATATACAAAGACAGAAAAAAGCGTATATATAGGAGTGGTCCTCTCGCTTATAGCAATTTCATTTATTGAAAAAAAGATTACCGTGAATCACACTCGGTCTATTATCCTAACCCTTGTGATGTTGCTTATCTCTACGACCCTACTAATATACAATGTCAATGCTGGAATTGTTGTACTTTCATTTTTAATTGCACTATTTCCTATTACAAATCATCGTTCGCTTACTCATTCTGCTCTTATTGTTGTACTAATTTTTAGTATACTTAAGTATATAGAATATAGCCTACATATTAAGGATTTGGCAATTATAGCTAGCACAGCTTTAATCTCACATCTTTTGTGCGATATTATAACAAAAAGAGGAATACCTATTTTTTATCCTTTCTCTAAAAAATACTTTAGTCTAGCTAATTTAAGAGTTGGTAGTTTTTTATGTAATTTAGTAGAATACCTTGTTATTATTATACTATCAATTTTAATATTAGTAAGTTTTTTAAAAAAGCTAAATATATAATTCATAATTTTTTAGAGCACATATACTAAAAAGTCGTCCACGTGGTCGACTTTTTTAGTTGAATTAACTTTCATACTAATTTATTTAGTATATTTGATAATATTAAATGCTCTACTTATATAAATTAAATTATAAAATTTGAATAAAAAAATATGGAAAACTCCAGTTTCCCATATTTTTACACTACTTCCCTTTGCTTGCACATGATTCACATAAGCCATAAAACTTCAAATCATGGTCTTTTATTCTGAAATTATATCTGTCTTCTACCTTACTTTCTATTTCTTCAAGTAGGTCCTCTTTAACTTCTGTTATAGAACCACATTCTTTACATATTAAATGATGATGGTGATGTGTATCTTCACCTTCAAGATTTAACTCGTATCTTATGCAACCATCATCTAAATTAAGCTTTGATATTCCATTTATATCATCTAAAAGCTGCATTGTTCTATACACCGTAGCCAAACCAATTTCAGGACAGTTAACCCTTACTTTGTCGTATATTTCTTCACTGCTTAAATGTGAGTTTTCATTCTCAATTAATACCTCTATTATTGCTCTTCTCTGAGGTGTAATCTTGAATCCTGTTGCTTTAAGCTTTTCTTTTAAAATTGACATCGTGTTTTCCATAATAAAATCACCCTTTTCAATTGATAATACATAATATAAATATAGACCATATTTTATTTTATGTCAATACTGTAAATTATATTCTTTTTTTGTTTTTGTAAATAAAAAAGAAGGTGTTAAAAACACCTTCTTTTCATACTAAAACTTCTTAAAATCAAGATAATTTTGCAGTATCAAAACAGCTGCTAATTTATCTATTACTTTTTTTCTGTTTTTTCTACTTACATCTCCATCAATAAGCATTTTTTCTGCTGAAACTGTTGTAAGTCTTTCATCCCAGTAATCTATTTCCATTCCTGTTTCTTCTTTCAAAATATCACAGAATTTTATTACTTTTTCTGACTGAGGTCCTATTGTACCATTCATATTTTTAGGAAGTCCAGAAACAATATACTTTACATTGTGCTCTTTTATTAGCTTCTTTAATTCTTCAATATCTTTCTTTTTACTTTCTCTTCTAATTGTAGTAACACCTTGTGCTGTTATTCCCATTAGATCACTAACAGCAACTCCTATTGTTCTGTCGCCTACATCTAAACCCATTATTCTGCCACTTAGCATATTTTATTTTTTACTCCTTTATTTATCAATATTATAAGGATAGGTATTAGCAAGTAAATCGAATCTGTAGCAGCTGCTATGATACCTGAATCATTTACTAGCAGTGTTACAAGGCATCCAACTATTGTAGCTAAAAATCCATCATATATAATAGGGTATTTTTTCTTCATTAATGAGAAATTTCTATTTGGTCTAAATATTGTAATAGCAAGTATCACAAGACCTACTAAAAGTATGTTTACCCAAACAGTTGTCTGAGCAAGCTGTACATTCATAGCTATTTTTCTTGCAAATACATAGACTACTTCCATTGGACCATTTATCCTAATCTGCTCTACAAAATTTCCTAGGTGAGACTGCATACCAAGTAAAATATCTGCAGTAGCAAAAGCTGCGACTAAAAGAACTGTAGCTACAAGTATTCCTATCATTCTCTTAAAGTCTATCTTTACGCCAAATATCAATAGAACAAAAGCTAAATACGCAATACACTCTGATATAGCTCCACCTACATTTGCCCCCATACCAGGAGATGCAGAAATAAATAATATTACTGCAAGCAATAATGCTGTAAGCCATTTAGGGAAATTCTTTTTCTCATGAAGAACTGCAAATCCAAGAATTGCACTTCCTATTGTTACACCTTCATATTCATTACCTACTCCATAGTATCTTGCACCTATCATAGGGTCATAACTCATTATATTGCTCTGCATCAAAGGTGTTGAAATTGCTGAATCTATTGTTATTAACAATATCATCACCAGAGAATAGAATCCTATCTGCATTATATCATCGCCCTTAAATAGCTTGCTTGCTATCAAGTAATATATTATTGAAACCGCAATAATAACCAAGGCTATTTGAAGTTCTGATGATGGATGTAAAATTGGAGCTGTTAAAAATGCCAATGGCATTATTAGCCCAAATTTAACTAATTCTTTAAGCATCAACAAAATTTTATTTCTATATTTTGCTGGAAGTCTATTCTTCTGCCATAAAGCAAGTGCTGCAACTACCCAAGAAACAGATATAAATGTTACATAAATATTTATTATGCTCATTCTTATAGAGGAAACTGCTACTATCTTTTTATATTCCTTAAAAATATAGTTTAAATTTCCATCCATTTTCTTTTCAGTAAGAACTTTCCCTACCATTTCCTTGTTCTTAATTCCAAATCTATTTAGGATATCAACACCTATATCCATATTGGCTATTACTCCATCTCTTCTCGTTGTTGAAGACTGAAGCAAGCCTCTTGATTTTTGAGACATATCAAACCTTACTACTGGTGCAAGTCTTCTGTTATTAGAGTAATCTAATTTACTTGGAAAACTTGACATAACATATATAGTATCATTTGGCCCTGCTATATCGAAAACGTGTTCAATATAATCACTTACCTTATTATATATAGCAAACTTCATTTTTTTATATGTCTTTTCATTAAGATTTGTCTTATACATATCCAGTCTATATGTATCACCCAAATCGACAAATAGAAGATCTGAGTCTTTATAAAGTTCATCTGTCTTTTCTTTTAATTTATTGTAGTCAGAAGATATTCCAAATGGAAAATTAACATTTGAATAATTTATTTTATCAATTTCACCTGATCCAATTCTTCCCTTGCTATCCATTACGCTCAAACAAAAATCTCTATTTTTAACATAATTGCCTTCATTATCATAATAATCACTATTTCCAAGAACTGATATCTTCTTTCCGTCTGAAACAAGTGTATCACCAAGATAACCTAATTTAGATTTATAATCACCCTTTGTTTGATTAAAAAGATCTAAGTCGTTAATATTCATAAGATTTATAGCTTCTGCTTTTTGTCCAGTTGCCGCTTCATAAATTCCTATGTTTTTTTTGTTTGCCATTTTAAAGTCTATTGGAATATCGCTATTTATATCTGCTCTTCCTGTAGCTCCAAAGGTCGCATAATTTCTTCTATCATCATAGCCTTTATCACCTCTGATATTCATAAGGCCTATATATCCCTCTTTTTCCATCTTGTTTCTTAGAAATTTAATATTTTCAAAATTTTCAAGGCTGGTTCTATTAATATCTATTACTATTACCTTGCCTCCGTTTTTAGCCGTAGCAGAATCTGCTAATTTATCTTTTTCTCCTTTTGACATTTCCATTTCAGTGGCGAACATAAGATCGTTAGCAGATTTGTCTTTAGCGAATATTGAAAATCCCGATGAAAAAACAAGCATGAGAGATATTATAAAAGTTATAATTCTCTTTGACATTTTCCTACTCCTCGATATTTAGATACTTTGAAATTACTTCTTCAAGAATTTCATCTCTTTCGAATCTTTTTATTGCTGTTCTTGCATTTTTATAGCTAGTTATATAACTAGAATCACCTGATAATAAATACCCTATTATCTGGTTAACCGGATTGTATCCCTTTTCTAATAACGCATCATAAACATAGCTTATTGTTTCTGCTACATCCATTTTGTCATCATTTATTCCTTCAAACTTTACAGTGTAATCCATATTGTTTTCCATAACAATTACCTCCCTATCCACTTAACAATTTTAAATTGCTTACATTAGATTTTACATTAATTTATGGAAATTATCAAGTAATCTAATAAATAAAAAGCTCTCTATGGCTTATAGTCAGCCTTAGAGAGCCTTTGTAACAATATTATTATTTTACTTGAGATTTTAATACTTCATTTGCATGTGCAAGTGCTTCATCTATTTTAGATTCATCGCTTGCTCCTGCTTGTGCCATATTAGGTCTTCCGCCACCTTTACCGCCAGCAATCTTTGCGACTTCTCTGACAAGATTCCCTGCATGAGCACCCTTGCTTATAGCTTCTTTACTTGCTGTTGCAACGAAGTTTATCTTTCCATCACATACATTTGCAAGAACTACTACACCATTTTCAAGTTTATCCCTTAATGCATCTGCAGCTTCTCTTAATGTATCCATATCCATACCTTCATACTTATTAGTTACAAGGTTTACACCATTTACTTTAACTTTTGAATCAAGAACTGAGTCTGCATCTTGCATACTTAACTTGGATTTTATATCATGTAATTCCTTTTCAAGACTCTTAGTTTCTTCTACCATTGTCTGAGCCTTATTTAGTATATTATCTTCTCTTGCTTTAAGAAGTTCTGCTACTTCTGATATTAAATTGTCTTTCTTAAGTATATATTCATATACTGCTCTTCCAGTAATAGCCTCTATTCTTCTTACACCAGCAGCTACTCCACTTTCAGATAAAATTTTAAACATACCTACTTCTGAAGTATTATTAAGGTGTGTACCACCACAAAGTTCAATTGAGCAGTCACCCATCTTTACAACTCTTACTTCATCACCATACTTTTCTCCAAATAATGCCATTGCACCCATTTTCTTTGCATCATTTATATTCATAACTTCTGCAGTTATAGGACTTGCATCTAAGATAAATTCGTTGACAATTCTTTCTACCTTAGCAATTTCTTCCTTAGTCATTGGTTCAAAGTGAGTTATATCAAATCTCAATCTTTCTGGTTCAACAAGTGATCCTGCCTGATTTACATGTTCTCCTAGCACAAGCTTTAAAGCCTTGTGAAGTAAGTGTGTAGCAGTATGGTTTCTTCCTGCATCCATTCTAAGAGTCTTATTTACTCTTGTTTCAACAGCATCGCTATTCTTGAATGTTCCACTTGCCACTGTACCAATATGCTTTATACTGCTTCCTGCACCCTTTACAGTGTCTTTAACTTCAAATACTCCTATGTCTGAAACTATCTGTCCCTTATCTCCTACCTGACCACCGCCATTTGGATAGAATGTTGTTTCATCAAGAACTAAAATAGCTTCATCACCTTCATTTATCTCTTCTACTACTTCATCATCTAAGACTATTGCCTTTATCTTGGCATTTTTTTCTAAATCATGATATCCGTCAAACTTACTTTTAGCATCATCTAATAGAGTTAGTGGATCTTCCTTCCATGCGTCTCCTTCTCTATTACCTCTTGCAGCTCTTGCTCTTTCTTTCTGCATCTGCATTTCCTTTGTAAATCCTTCTTCATCAAGAGTTAGCCCTTCATCCATAAGTATTTCCTTTGTAAGATCTAGAGGGAATCCATATGTATCATAAAGCTTAAATGCTTGTTCTCCTGATATCATGTTATTTCCCTCTTTTTTAACTTCTTCTGTATATGAATGAAGTATATCTAAACCTTGCTGTAATGTTTCAGCAAACTTTTCTTCTTCTATACCTATTACTTTTCTTATGTAGCTTTCTTTTTCTACTAATTCTGGATAAGCTTCTCCACAAGTTTCAATAACTATATCAAGAAGTTGATTTAGGAATGGTCCTTCTATTCCTAAAAGTTTTCCATGTCTTGCAGCTCTTCTAAGAAGTCTTCTTAAAACATATCCTCTACCTTCATTTGAAGGAAGTATTCCATCACCAATCATAAATGCAACTGATCTTATATGATCTGTAACTATTCTTACAGACTTATCAGTAACTGAATCTTTTCCGTATTCTATATTTGCTATTTCAGTAACCTTCTTTAAAACACTTTGTATAGTATCTACTTCGAATATATTATCTACGTCTTGCATTATACAAGCCATTCTTTCAAGTCCCATACCTGTATCTATATTCTTATTTTCAAGATCTCCATAGCTTCCATCTTCTTGCTTATCAAACTGTGTAAACACAAGATTCCAAAATTCTAAGAATCTATCACAGTCACAACCTGGCTTACAATCTTCACATCCACAGCCATATTTTTCTCCTTTATCAAAATATATCTCTGAACATGGTCCACAAGGTCCTAAACCTATTTCCCAGAAGTTATCTTCCTTACCTAGTCTAACTATTCTTTCTTCTGGAAAGCCTATCATATTCTTCCATAAATCATAAGCTTCATCATCACTTTCATATACTGTTACCCAAACTTTATCTTCTGGGATTTCAAGCCATTCTGTAATGAATTCCCAAGCCCAAGTAATAGCTTCTTTCTTGAAGTAGTCTCCAAAAGAGAAATTTCCCATCATTTCAAAGAAAGTAGCATGTCTTGCTGTTACACCAACATTATCTATATCTCCTGTTCTTATACATTTTTGAACAGTTGACATTCTCTTTTTAGGAGGAGTCTCAACACCTGAAAAATAATTTTTTAGTGGAGCCATTCCTGAATTTATAAGAAGTAATGACTTGTCATTACTTGGTATTAGTGAATGTGACTTTGCAATATAGTGATCCTTTGTTCTGAAGAACTCTGTGAATCTTCTTCTAATTTCATTTAAACCTAGTTTTTCCATTTATTTTACCTCCAATATAAATAAAATTCTTTTTAATAACAATAAAAAGCCCCTGTATAAATACAGGGGCGAATTTCCGCGGTACCACCCTAATTATCGTAAAAACGACATCTCATTTGCTTTAACGCAGCGAACGAATACTCCTACTTAATTTCAAAGTACCTGCTCCAAGACTGCTTCACTGGCTGACAATATGAACTCACAGCTAACGTTCACTCTCTGAAAATACATTTCCAGCTACTACTTCTCTTCATTGCATTTATTTATCTACATATCATTTTACTAAATAAAAAGATATTTTGCAAATAAAAAATAGAATTTTTTCTTTATTTTTGAAAAAACTTGCAAATATTTTTTATAGAAAAAAATAAGAAAAATATCTTTTCATTTTTATGTAATATAGTTTTGCTTATTAAAAAATAAAAGAGAACCAAAGTTACTTAGTTTCTTTGATTCTCTTATAAACTAATATCTATTATTCTTCCTCATGTTCATGCTCGTGAGCATCATCAAATTCATAGTTTTCTAGTTCAGGTATTACTATATTATTCTTCTTTGCATAATCTAAAAGTGCTGACTTAACTGCTTGCTCAGCTAACACCGAACAGTGCATCTTTACTGGTGGAAGACCATCTAATGCTTCTGCAACAGCCTTATTAGTAAGTTCTAATGCTTCGTGTATAGTCTTTCCCTTTATCATTTCTGTAGCCATTGAAGAACTTGCTATGGCTGAACCACATCCAAAAGTCTTAAACTTAACATCTTTGATTATACCTTCATCGTCTATATCTAGATATATCTTCATTATATCTCCGCACTGTGGGTTTCCAACTTCTCCTACCCCACTTGCACCTTCTATTGTTCCCATATTTCTAGGATTCATAAAATGATCCATTACTTTTTTACTATATTGCATTGTTTTCCTCCGATTAATCTTCTTATTAATTTCTATTTATTTTACTTCTCCATTTGCCTTTGCTTCATCATAAAGTGGAGACATACTTCTCAATCTTTCAACAATCATAGGAAGTTGTTCTATTATATAATCTATATCTTCTTCTGTTGTAAAGTCGCCTACTGTAAGTCTTAGTGAACCATGTGCTATTTCATGAGGTAGACCTATTGCAAGTAGAACGTGTGATGGATCTAGAGACCCTGATGTACATGCTGATCCACTTGAACCTGCTATTCCTACATGATCAAGAAGTAAAAGCATACCTTCTCCTTCTATATACTTAAATGCAAAGTTTGCATTTCCTGGAAGTCTATCAGTTCTATGACCATTTACTCTCATGTATGGTATAGCTTCTTCAATTCCGTTTATTAGTTTATCTCTTAGAGTTGTAAGATGCTTAACATGATTATCAAAGTTCTTTTCTGCAAGCTCACAAGCCTTACCGAAACCTACAATTGCAGGTATATTTTCTGTACCAGCTCTTTTCTTTCTTTCTTGTGCTCCACCATGAATAAGGTTGTCAATTACTACTCCCTTTCTAATGTATAAAGCACCTATTCCCTTAGGACCATATATCTTATGACTTGACATACTCATCATGTCTATTCCTAAGTCTTTTACATCTATGTTTATATTTGCTAATGCTTGAACTGCATCTGTATGGAATAGCACCTTGTGTTTCTTTGCTATTTCTGCAATTTCCTTAATTGGCTCTACAGTTCCTATTTCATTATTTGCAAACATTATAGTTATCAAAACTGTTGTATCTTTTATAGCCTTTTCAAGCTCATCAAGGCTTATCTTACCGTCTTCATCTACATCAAGATATGTAACTTCAAATCCATGTCTCTTTTCAAGATATTCACATGTGTGAAGAACTGCATGATGTTCGATTTTTGATGTTATTATATGATTTCCCTTTTCCTTTAACTTTAAAGCTGCTCCTTCTATTGCCCAGTTATCACTTTCAGAGCCACCTGCAGTAAAGTATATTTCTGAAGCTTCCGCATTTATTAAACTCGCAACCTGCTCTCTTGCCTTTTCAAGACCTGCCTTAGCTTCTTCACCAAATGAATAGTGACTAGATGCATTTCCAAAATGCTCTGTAAAGTATGGAAGCATTTCATCTAATACTTCCTTTTTCACTGGTGTAGTTGCTGAATAATCCATATATATTTTTCTGTTTTCCATAACTTTTCATCTCCATTTTTATATTTTTTAAAATAATGATTTGCTATCATTTAAATAAAAGCTATTTACACAACCTGTCCGTTATATCATTTTCCAGCTTTTTCGATTTTGAATTGTAGTCGTCAAGCATATCCTGAAGCGTAATAGAATCTACAACATCTTCTAAAGATTTTTGAAGTTTTGTCCATACCACCTTAGTGGCACATGAATCTGAGTTTTCACATAAATCTTCATCTAGTTGACATTCTGTTAGTTTCATATCACCTTCAAGAACTCTCAAAACATTACCTACTGTAATATCCGAGGGACTTGAATTTAAATAGTAGCCACCTCGAGCTCCTCTTACACTTTTAACAAGTCCAGCCTTTTTTAAAACTGAAAAAATCTGCTCAAGATATTGATCAGAAATATTTTGTTTACTTGCTATAAGTTTTAGGGGTACCGGTTCGGAACCATCACTTAGCGCCAATTCAAAAATAGCCTTTAAACCGTACTTACCCTTGGTGGAAAGTTTCATATTAACATCACCTCTTAAATATCCCGTTAAATCAATCCATACCATTTAACTCGGATTTCATTCTGAAATAATTTTATTATACCCTAGTAAAATTGTCAAGTTTATATTATTCTTTTTTATCATACTGAGAGATGTTTTTTTATGCTAAACCTTTTTAAATTTTCTATTTTCTTTATTTAAATAACTTTTATGCCTATAAAACTATGGTTTTTTCAGTAAAGTTAAGTTTAATTTTTTTCTATAAATTCTTTATTTTTTCATCTTTGTACTTTATTTCAAATACTTGTTAATTGTAATATCTATAATATAAATTTTATTTAAAATAATTCACCTCCAAGTCTTTATTCTTCAACTTGGAGGAATTTTGAGGTTATTTAAAATACTATTCTATAACGCCACCACCAATTAGTTTATTTCCTTCATAGAAAACGACGCTTTGCCCCTTTGTTATTGCTCTTTGAGAGTCTTTAAATACAACTTTTACTCTATTGTTATCTATCTTTGTAACTAATGCATCTGATAGACTTGAAGAATATCTGATTTTTGCTTGGACTTCCAAAGGCTTATCCAATTCTTTTACTGAAAAGTCTAGGAAATTTACATCTCTTGCTATTAATTCATTTTTAAAAAGATCATTATTTTCACCTAATGTGACAGTATTATCTTTTCCATTTATATCTATAACATATACTGGCTTTCCAAAAGTTATGCCTAAGCCCTTTCTCTGACCAATTGTATATCTAGTTATACCTTGATGATTTCCTATTTCATTGCCTTTTGAATCTACAAACTTACCCTTCTTATCTTTTCTACCAGAATATTTTTCAAGAAATTTTTCATAATCTCCATCAGGTATAAAACATATATCTTGACTGTCTGGTTTATTATAGACTTCAAGTCCCACCTTTTCAGCTATCTCTCTTATTTCAGACTTGTCATATTCTCCTATAGGAAATAGTATCCTAGAAAGTTTCTCTTGGTTAAGGTTATACATCATATATGACTGATCTTTTTTATCCGTAACTGCTTTTATAAGTTCATATTTACTTGTTTCTTCATTTTTAATAATTCTACAATAGTGACCTGTTGCTATATACTGACATCCCAGTTCATCTGCAACATCAAACATTAAATCGAACTTAATATGTTTGTTACAAAATATACATGGATTTGGTGTACTACCTTCATAATATCCATCTATAAAATGTTTTACAACAGTACTTTTAAATTTATCTTCTAAGTCTATTACATGGTGTTCCAAACCTAGTTTATCCGCCATCTTCTTTGCATCTACTATGGCTGTATTTTCTACATTTTCAGGAACCCATAGCTTCATTGTTGCTCCTACTACTTCATAGCCTTCTTCCCTTAATAGGTAAGCAGCTACTGTACTATCTACTCCGCCACTCATTCCAAGTAGCACTCTCTTATTTTCCAAGTTACATCTTCTCCTTTATATATTATTTTACTAATTAAAGCATCTATCTTTAAAATCTATCATTTTATTCAAGTTATTATTTAAAACTTATTTTGCAACAAACACCTCTTAAAATTAGTTTAATTTATCACACTTCAAAATGCAATCTATAAAAATTGGCAATATTTTTAATATCGAATTACTGTTTAAAAATATTATTTACATTTCTATTTATTAACTTTAAAGTAAAAAAAGAGCTTACAAGCTCTTTTTTTGATCGATAAAATATATTGTGTACAAATTCGAACTTAGAGTCAAACTCATTTTCTGATTTAAGAAATCTATTTATTCTTCTTCATATCCTTAATAATGTCGTCATCTCTATATTTAAAATTTGATTTGTAATCGTCTATCATATCCTGAAGTGATATAGAGTTAGTTACCTCTTCTATGCTTTCTTTTATCTTTGCCCACACATACTTCGTCGCACAAGAATCAAAGTTCCCGCATAAATCTTTATCTAGTAAACATTCTGTAAATGCCATATCTCCCTCTAATACTTTCAGTATATCAGCTACTGTTATCTCGCTTGCTTCTTTAGAAATATAATATCCACCCTGTGCCCCACGAACACTTTTTACAAGTTCCGCTTTTTTCAAGATAGAAAATATCTGCTCAAGGTACTGGTCTGACATTCCCTGTTTCTTAGCTATATACTTTAAGGAAACAGGTTCACCATTGGAGCTTAAAGCCAATTCAAACATAGCCTTCAATCCGTATTTTCCTTTAGTGGAAAGTTTCAAATCCATCACTCCTTTATAAAATTAATTCCTAGTAAACAACTATGAATTAACTATAAGTTAATATTATTATATCCGAGTAAAAATGTCAAGATTAATTTATAAGATTAACAAAATATTTCAAAAACAATCTTATAATTTATTCACTTATTTTCTTATCATTTGTTCACTTCTTTTGAAAAATGTTTTCTTTATCTTTATTATGTAAAATAAACTTACCTTGAGCCTTTAAGAGCCTCCATATATTTTTTTATGCTATTTTCAAATTTGTTATCTTGAGCTTTATAATACTTTTTACTTTTCATATTCTCAGGAAGATAGTCCTGTTTTACATAATTATTTGGATAGTTATGTGGATATAAATAATCTACTCCATATGACATTTTCGAAGCTCCTGAATAATGACTATCCTTTAAATGATCTGGTATATCATCTTGAACCATACTATCTATATCATCAAGAGCAGAATTAATTGCCATGTATGAAGAGTTTGATTTTGGTGAGCTTGCCAAAACAATTGTAGCTTGTGCCAATACTATTCTAGCTTCAGGAAATCCCAATTGCATTGCAGAGTCCACACAAGACTTTACTATAGTAATTGCATTCGGATATGCCATACCTATGTCTTCAGATGCAATTACAAGCAGCCTTCTACATATACTTATTAGATCCCCACCTTTTATCAATCTTGCAAGGTAATAAATAGCGGCATCAGGATCACTTCCTCTTATAGATTTTTGAAAGGCGCTCAATAGATTGTAGTGAACATCACCATCCATATCAAAGTTATAAACTGTTGCTATATTTAATTTGTCGATTACAGTTTGATCTATCAACAAATTTCCATCTGAATCAAGTTTTGATTCATTGATAGCAAGTTCAAGTATATTTATAGCCGAACGCATATCACCACCCGATACATCTGCAATAGCTCCTCTTGCTTTTTCATCTAGTTTCAACTTTGCAATACTATCTTCATTATATCTATCAACTAATTTTACTAGCCCATCTATTATGTCTGTTTTAGATATTGTTTTAAACTCCATAACAATACTTCTACTTAATATAGCCTTATAAATATAATGATATGGGTTTTCCGTAGTACTTGCTATTAATGTAATTTTTCCACTTTCTATAAATTCTAAAATAGACTGCTGTTGTCTTTTATTAAAACTTTGAATTTCATCTATATACAAAAGTATTCCGTTATCTGTACCCAAAGTACCTATTTCTGCAATTATCTTTTTTATATCATCCAAAGATGAATTTGTAGCATTTATCTTAAAGAATTTTTTATCTGCTACTTTTGATACTATCTCTGCCACAGTTGTTTTACCTACACCTGGTGGACCAAAAAATATCATATTTGGGAAAAACTTTTTTTCTATCATATTATTAATAACTTTATCTTTTCCAATTATGTGTTTCTGACCTACAACATCTTCTATTGACTTTGGTCTATATTTATCAGCTAAAGGCATAATCTATTCCTCCAAAAAATAAGGACTGCAAAAAATGCAGTCCTTTGATTTATATCAACTAGTTTGTTTTGTTCTTGTTTAGTTCATCTAATAACTTGTCATTTAATATTCTAATATGAGTCCCCTTCATACCTAATGATCTTGACTCGATTACTCCTGCACTTTCAAATTTTCTTAATGCATTTACTATTACTGAACGAGTGATTCCAACCTTGTCAGCAATCTTACTTGCTACTAATAAACCTTCTGTTCCATCAAGCTCTCTAAAAATATGTTCAATAGCTTCTAATTCTGAGAATGATAAAGTTCCGATAGCCATCTGTACTACAGCCTTCTTTCTCATTTCTTCTTCCATTTCTTCGCTTATTGATCTTAATATTTCAAGACCTATAACTGTAGCTGAGTATTCAGCAACAACTATGTCATTATCTGTATATGGCCTGTCATATCTTGAAAGAATAAGTGTTCCTAATCTTTCTCCACTTCCCCAAATTGGAACAACAATTGTATATTTTTCTAATCTGTCCTTTTCTGATGGGAATAACTTTAATGTTTCATCGTTTGTTATGTTTTCTCTTGTTTCTGTAATAGTTAATAAACTTTCAACATATTCTTCTGGGAACATTGCCTGATTCTTTTCTTCGTCACGTACAACAGAACTATCTTCAGGATTCACTAAGTGCCATCCTAAAACCTTCCCTCTTACTCTAACCACATAAACATTTGAGTCTAAAACTTCACCTAAAACACTTGTAAGCTGATTAAAGGATACAGCCGTTCCAGCGTTGGTTTGAAGCGTTCTATTGATTCTTCTTGTATTTTTTAATAATTCGCTAGTCATTTTTTACCTCCTAATTAATTTTTTCATAATATATAATAAAAGTCTCGAATATTTGCAATAAACATACCTTTCCAACAATATTCTACATACAAAGATTAACACACTTTCTAAATAATTTCAATATATTTTTTATAATCTTTGTAATTTTCGTAATTTTGAAATAAAATACTAATTTTCTATAAAGTTAGAAAGTTTTTAAATAATTTTACTTATTTGCATAATTTTTATTATAGTATGACTTATTTAAATTCTTATTTCACACTTAAAAAAACGGGTAAAAACCCGTTTTTTTACTTTTTATTCGTTGGGCACTCACTGTTCGAGCATATATCTTTCTTTTCCTTTTTAGTAACCTTCTCTACCATATAGGATCCACATTCTTTACAATTTTCCCCAGTTGGTCTCTTCCATTCAACGAAATCACATTCAGGATAATTACTGCAACCATAAAACTGTCTTCCTTTTTTAGTTTTACGTATAATTACATCTCCATCTTTGCATTTTGGACACTTTACACCTATTTTTTCTACTATAGGCTTAGTATTCTTACATTCAGGATAATTTTTACATGCCATAAATTTCCCAAATCTACCATGTTTTATTACCATGTTTGCTCCACAAACATCACAAATTTCATCTGTTTCGATATCCATGTTGATTTTTTCAATTTTATCTATTGCTTCTTTTATAGATGATTCTAATGGTCTGTATGATTCTTCAACAACCTTCTTCCATTCTAGATCTCCCTCTGCTATTTCGTCTAGTCTATCTTCCAACTTAGCAGTAAAATCTACATCTGTAAGCATTTCAAAGTTATCCTCTAAAATTTCTGTTACAATAGTACCCAATTCTGTCGGTTTTATTGCAGCACCTTCTTTTTCAACATAACCTCTATTAAATATAGTTGCAATAGTAGGTGCATATGTTGAAGGTCTACCTATTCCAAGCTCTTCTAATGTCTTTACCAAACTTGCTTCTGTATATCTAGCAGGTGGTTGTGTAAAGTGCTGTATAGGTTCAGTTTTCTCTATATCTAATTTGTCTGCTACCTTTATGTCAGGAAGTAATCTATCTTCCCTATCTGAGAAATTGTATACTTTTGTGTAACCATCAAATATTTGCTTTGATCCAGTTGCTGTAAATATATACTCTTCTATATTTGCTTTTATTGTTAGTGTTTCATAAACTGCATCTGACATTTGACTTGCTACAAATCTTCTCCATATCAGATTATACAATTTATATTGATCATTTGAAAGCGAATCTCTTATACTGTCTGGCTGTCTCATTACAGACGTAGGTCTGATTGCTTCATGAGCATCTTGTGTATTTTTCTTTGATTTAGATGCCTTTTTCTTTCCTTTGAATAGGTAATTATCTCCATATACTTCTTCTATAAATCCATCAACAGCAGCTTTTGCTTCATCGGAAATTCTCTGTGAATCTGTTCTTATATATGAGATAAGACCTACAGTCCCTTCTCCAGATACATCCACACCTTCATATAATTCCTGAGCTATCTTCATTGTCTTTTTTGTAGTAAATCCTAATTTATTTACTGCTTCCTGTTGCAAAACAGAAGTAGTGAAAGGTTTAACAGCTGAACGCTTTCTCTTCTTCGTATCTATGTCGACAATATCCATTTTCTTGTCTTTTATAGCTTCTAATATTTCATTTACCTGTTCTTCAGTAGAAAGATCTATTTTTTCTCCATTTTTTCCATAAAAAGAAAAAGTAATGTTCTCTCCATCTTTACTTGAAATTAAATCTAGAGTCCAATACTCTACAGGAATAAAATCTTCAATTTCTTTTTCTCTGTCACAAATAATTTTTGTTGTTACAGACTGTACTCTACCTGCACTAAGTCCCCTTCTGACCTTTTGCCATAATATAGGACTTATCTGATAACCAAGTAATCTATCCAGAACTCTTCTAGCCTGCTGTGCATCAACAAGATCCTTGTTAATCTTTCTAGGGTTTTTAATCGATTTTTTTATAGTATCTT
Organism: Peptostreptococcus russellii; assembly: GCF_900110295.1. Classification (GTDB taxonomy): domain Bacteria; phylum Bacillota; class Clostridia; order Peptostreptococcales; family Peptostreptococcaceae; genus Peptostreptococcus; species Peptostreptococcus russellii_A. Next base: position 140,792 of record NZ_FODF01000001.1, on the reverse strand, counting down.
TTGTAATCTCATTAAACTCTATTCTACACTCTGAATCTACATCCATACCCAATATATAAGTTAAATGCCATGAAATAGCCTCACCTTCTCTATCGGGGTCAGTTGCAAGATATACTCTTTTAGATTTTTTTGCTTCTTTTCTGAGTTCTTTTATTACGTCGCCTTTACCTCTGATATTGATATATTCAGGTTCAAAGTTATTATCTATATCGACACCTAATCTGCTTTTCGGTAAATCTCTGATATGGCCAACTGATGCTTTTACCACATAATGGCTTTTACCAAGAAATTTTTCTATTGTTTTTGCTTTTGCAGGAGACTCAACTATTACTAATGCCTTTGGCACAGGCAACACCTCCAGTTATCTTATTATATTCGGTGCGTATCTGTTAAATCCCGCCTCAACAACGAAGCCCTTTAAAATAAGCTTGTTAACATAATATATCAGGTCGGTCAATTCATACCGTGTTATAACAGATAGTTCATCTATATCCAACACACCTTTTGATTGTAATATTTTAATGATAAATATTTCTTCTTTTGAAATATTCTCCCTATCTATATCATCAAACCTTATATTAACACAAGTGCTAGTTGTTTTTCCACTATTTTTATAAATTTTTTTATTATTATTTTTATTTAGTAGAATTTTATTATATAAAATTGACTCAAAATCTTCCAAAATATCCTCGCTTTTTTGGACTAATTTTGCCCCTTCTGAAATTATATTATTACAAGCTCTACTATTTTCAGAAAATATACTTCCTGGAATTGCATAAACGTTTCTATTTTGCTGAAGAGCACAATCTACAGTAATTAAAGCCCCACTCTTTTCAGCAGCTTCAACAACTAAAACTCCTTCTGATAAGGCACTTATTATTCTATTTCTCATTGCAAAGTATACCGCTTCTGTTTTCGCCCCTATAAAATACTCTGATAAAACCAAACCTCCACTTTCTATTATTTCTTTTTTTAGCTTTACAGAACCTTTAGGGTATGATTTTTCAATTGAAGTCCCCATTACTGCAATCGTTGGCATTTGAGCTTTCATACAGAAATTATGAGCACAAGAATCAATTCCTCTAGCCATTCCACTTACTATAACAAATCCTTTTTCTGCTAAATCACTAACTATTATTTTTGCAACGTTTTTACCGTAATCTGTTGCTTTTCTTGACCCGACCACGGCAAAAGAAATATCTTTCAGAAGTTCAATGTTGCCCATATAGTATAGAATATATGGCGGATCATATATTTCTTTTAATTTTTCTGGATAATCACTGTCATCTATTGTAATGTATGATACATTCATTTTCTTCATTAGTAATTCTTTTTCATAAATATCTTCTTTATTGTAAGGAAACTTTCTAAACCTTTCCATTACATGTTTATCCATTATAGATTCTCTTAATATCTCCTCATAGACTACTTCATTAAAATTTGTTATTTTATCTGCTAATCTTTCTCTTACTCTTTTCATCACTTTTGCCGACATATGAAGCGATGAATTTGCCCAAAGGTAAAACTCTCTATACATTAATATCCCTCCCTAGAAAAATATTTATAATAAGTTTTTCTATATGCAAAAGCTTCTACTATATCCTTGTCATCTATATTTTCTTTTCCAGATAAATCAGCTATTGTTCTAGCTAGTTTTAAAATCCTTATATAGCTTCTATTGCTTAAATGAAACTTATTAAAAAATATACCAGCTATTTCTTCTCCAGAGCTAGAAAGCTTGCAAAAACTTTCAATTTCTTTTGATGACATTTGAGCATTTGTACTAATATCTAAATTCGAAAATCTATTTTTTTGTATTTTTCTAGCCCAGTCTACTCTTTTCTTTATTTCATTGGAACTTTCTTCAAAACTGTTCATCTTGCTATATTCATCAAAATCTATTTCTCCAACTTCACAAAATAGATCTATTCTATCTAAAATAGGACCAGATATTTTATTTCTATATCTATCAACTTCAGATGGTGAACATGTACAAGTTTTTTTACTATTATAGTATCCACATTTACATGGATTCATTGTTGCTAAAAAAATAAAATCTGCAGGATAAATTACATTCCTATTAATTCTGGAAATATTTATTTCTCTATCTTCTAGTGGTTGTCTAAGAGCCTCTATTGTTTTTTTAGGAAATTCTGGAAGTTCATCCATAAATAGTACACCCTTATGAGCTAAAGTAATCTCTCCTAAACTTGCACTTGCTCCTCCGCCAATAATTGAAATCATCGTTGAAGAATGGTGAGGACTTCTAAATGGTCTTTTTGATACCATAGTCGAATTTTCCCTTAACATAGATGCTGAACTATATATTTGTGTTATCTCCAAAGACTCTTCCTTGTCTACCTCTGGAAGTATGGTTTTAACAGCTCTTGCTATCATAGTTTTTCCAGTGCCTGGAGGACCTATCATAAGAAGATTATGACCACCTGCTACAGCTATTTCTGCACATCTTTTTGCAATTTTATTTCCCTTAATAAACATAAAATCTTCTTCTGCTATATTTTCTTTATTTTTACTTTCTTTATTTTTATATACATTATTATTTATTTCTTCCTTAATATTCTTCATATATTTTTCAAAAGAAATCTTATCCATATTAACTACTTTTATACAATCTTTAACAGACTTTATTGGAATAATATTTATAGATTCCAGTTGACTACATTCCATGTAATTATTATATGGTATATACAAGTTTTCTATTCCCATTTTAGAAAGTGATATAGCTATTGATATTATTCCACTCATTTTTTTTACTGTTCCATCTAAGGAAAGCTCCCCTAAAAAAGCAGTCTTTTTAAAATAATCCTTGTCTTGATTTAACTTGGATCTTAACATACCGATACATATTCCAAGATCCAAATAAGATGCGTCCTTTCTTAAGTCCGCTGGAGATAGATTGACTACTATTCTTTTCATAGGGAATAAATAGCCACTATTTGTAATAGCAGATCTCACCCTTTCTTTAGATTCCTTAACCTCAGTACCTGCAAGACCAACTATACTAAAATATGGCATTCCCTGTGAAATATCAACTTCTATATCAATTAGATATCCAGTTACTCCATTTAAAATGCCTGACTTTGTTTTATTTATCATAATATCCTCCTTTTGTCCATCAAATAATTTCACCTCAAGTATATTCTTAACTAATAACCATTTTTACAAATAATCTTACTTAAAATAGCAAAAATTATTTAAATTCTTTCTAAATACAGTCTCAAAACTAAGTAGCATAATATGCATTTCTAATATGGTGTATTTTTCTTTCTTTAAAATATACCTCAAAAACATCGAATCTTATATCCATATTGAATTTATTTTCACTTATGACATAATGTTTTGCCACCGATATTATTTTATTTCTTTTTCTTTCATTTACAGCCTCACAAGGTCTTCCATATGCTCTTGTTTGTCTAGTTTTTACCTCTCCAAAAACTAGACAATTTTCCTCTAGAAAAATAATATCTATTTCGCCGCTTTCAATTCTGTAATTTCTCTCTAATATATTGCAACCTATTTTATCAATATAATAGGCTACCGAATCTTCTCCTATTTTCCCTATCTCCTTATTATTCATAAAAAACTCCTCTATATTAAATTATTCTTTTAATCTAATATAGACATTTTAGATTTTAAATAGATACTTTAAACAAATCTTTTAAAATTAACTTTTAGTTCAACATTTCAAATACCTACTCTAAAATTCACTTTAATTTTCACAATAAAAAAGCGACCCCATAAGGTCGCTTTTTATTATTTACTATCTTTTTTCTGGAAGTATTTCTATCCAATATCCATCAGGATCTGTTATAAAATATATTCCCATCTTTTCATTTACAAAGGCAACTATACCCATATCTGTATGTTTCTTAAACATCTCATCATATTTATCAGTATTAAGAGCCAGATGATACTCGCACTCTCCTAGATTATATGCTTCTTCTCTATCTCTTAACCAAGTTAGTTCTAGCTGAAAATCTGTTTGTCCATCTCCAAGATAGACTAGTTTGAAACTGCCATCTTCTGCATTCTTTTCTCTAACAGGCTTTAACCCTAGCGCTTCATCATAGAATTTAAGACTTTTTTCCAAATCTAAAACATTGAAATTAAAGTGTTCAAATCTCATTTTTTTACCTCCTATATTTCTCTTTTAAACTATGTCTATATGTCTTATATAGTAAAATATATTTATTTTGTATGTATATTTATAATAATATATCATCTAAAAAGATATTATATTGTATAAAATCTGTATAAATTTATAAAAAATATGCGATAGACAAGTCTTATTATATTTATATCATCTATCGCACATATTTAAACATTTTATTTATTAAGTAGATTTAGCTATCTGACTATAATTTACTTTTATTTTCCATATATTACTCTTTGACTAATTGAGTTTAGATCCTTACAACCTGTAAGTGTCATTGCCCCTTTTAGTTCTGATTTTAACTTTTCTATATAAAGTTCTACACCTTCTGTTTCTCCTCCAAAAGATGCTGTTACGAAAGGTCTACCAATTAAGCAAGCGTCAGCACCTAATGCAAGCATTTTTAAAACATCTACTCCCGTTCTTATTCCACCGTCTACAAATACTTTTATTCTTTTGTTTACAGTCTTTGCTATGTCTTCTAAAACGTCTGCTGTACCTGGTGTCCAGTCCTGAACTCTACCACCATGATTTGATACAACTATACCATATACACCTGCCTGAACAGCCATTTCGGCTTCATCTGGAGTCATTATCCCCTTTAATATAAATGGAAGCTTAGTAGACTTTACAAGTTCTTTTATTTCTTCTACATTTTTTGCCTGCACAGGAGTTCCATGTATATTTAAAGTAACTAATCCACAAGCATCTATATCCACACCTACAGCCACTGCACCTGCAGATTCTGCATCCTTAATCTTAGCTATTATATTTTTATTTTCCCAAGGCTTAATAAAGACTATTCCCTTTGCCTTATTTTCTTTCATTACATCCAAGTTATCTAGTAAAAACTGTGGTATGGCAGTATCTCCAACCATAGCAAAAGTTTCCTTGTTTCTACATCCTAAAACTACAGGTTCTATATATTCTCTTTCAGTAACTAAGCCCCCCATATTAAGTGTAGTACCTGTTATAGGTGCTGCCATTACTGGTAAAGATAGCTTTTCTCCAAATAGTTCTAGAGATGTATCTGGATCTGTTACATCATGAATAGTTCTCATATTAAGCTTTACCTTATCTAAAGCTCTAACATTTTCCATAAATGCGTTTCCTGTTCCTTTACCACCCATTCCTGGAACTTCGCCTCTACATGCAACTCCATCACATACCTTACAAACTCTACATGATCCATTAAATTTTTCTCTAGCATTTTTTAAAACATCTTCATAATTCATTTTTAAAACCTCGCTTTACTGATTAATATTTAATATTTTTAAGAAAACTATGTCTATGAATATCTGTAATTCCATTTGCCTCTATTCCACTGTAATGCTCACTTGTGCCATAGCCCTTATTAGATGCAAATCCATATCCAGGATATTTCTCATCATACTCATACATCATAGTGTCTCTGGTAACCTTTGCCAATATACTAGCTGCTGCAATCGATATAGACTTTGCATCTCCCTTTACTATAGGAATTTGCTTCATAGCTAGTCCTGGAATAGTAACTGCATCATTTAAAAGACAATCTGGTCTTTGCTTTAAATTTGCTACTGCTCTTTTCATTGCAAGGTAAGTAGCATTAAGTATATTCAGATTATCAATTTCTTTATTGTCTGCTATACCTATTCCATAATCTTTTGCATTTTCTATAATAATTTTATATAATTCATTTCTTTTTGCTTCTGAAAGTTTCTTAGAATCGTTTATCCATCTTATCTTTGTATTCCTATCAAATACAACAACTGCTGCAACTACTGGACCTGCTAGTGGTCCTCTGCCTGCTTCATCCACTCCACCTATATACATATAACCTTCATTATAGGCACTTTCTTCATAACTATTAATTCTCTCTAATCTCTCATCTTCAAGAATTAACTTTTGAATCTTCTTTTCTACTCTTGTACAAATATTTTGAACGGATTTTCTTGAATCGGATTGAAATATTCTTAAAAACTCAAGATGTTCATCTTCTGTGATCTGATCTGAAATTTCTTTAATGTCCTTTATTTTCATCTTGGACACATCTTCTATTGCATAATCTTTTAACATAACTATCTCCATTATTCTCAAATTTAAATTAAAAAGTCAATTAAATGTTTTAAAGTTTTTATTATAGTAGGTTAATCATTCTATTTTATAAATAACTTTAATAATTTTTATACTTTCTTAACTAACATTTCAATTTTAAAATAAAAAATCTGTACGAATATGTAAATATTTTTCGTACAGATTATATTATATCACAAATTAAATTTTTATATTAAGCATTATCAATTCTTTACTTTTTTTATATTTTTTTATGTTTCTCTTTTTATATCATACATAATTACCTTATGATTTTTTTAATATTTTCTTAATAAGTATCTATACTTAATATTAATTTGAAATATATAAGGTTTTCTATAAAAAAACTTAAAGTTTGTTATGCTTATGTTATTATTTATAGTTTATTTTACATCTTCTGGCTTTTCAAGAGCTATTTTCCCTATTTTACCTTCTCTGAATTCATTTAATACTGTAGTTGCAACTCTTGTATAATCAATCTCTCTATTTCCCATCAGGAAACCTCTTTTTCTACCGATTGCTTCCATTGTATCAATTCCCATAGGACCTAGTTCATCTAACTTATATCTAGTCATCATCTCATCAGCTGCTATGTCACTTAGTTTTTCTATTAACTTTAAGCCTAGTGTTTCTATATCTAAAATTTCGTCTTTAATAGCTCTTGTAAAGGCTAAGTTTAATGCTACATCCTGATCTTCAAATTTAGGCCATAAAATACCTGGAGTATCAAGTAGCTCCATATTACCTCTTATTTTAACCCACTGTTTACCCTTAGTAACACCAGGTCTATCACCAGTCTGTGCACTTCTTCTTCCTGAAAGCTTATTTATAAGAGAAGACTTACCAACATTTGGAACACCTACTATCATCAATCTTATTCCTCTTGCTTTTCTTCCTTGCTCAGAAAACTTTTCTCTCATATCCTTTGTAAGATTCTTACATTCGCCAGCTATTTTATTAACTCCCGCACCTGTCATAGAATTTATAGTTATAGCCTTAATCCCCTTTTTAGCATAATAGGCTATCCATAAATCTAAATCTTCCTTTTTACAAAGGTCAGCCTTATTTAAAAGAACCATTCTAGGTTTATCTCCTACAAGCCTGTCAATGTCAGGATTTTTACTACTAAATGGAATTCTTGCATCCAAAAGTTCTATTACAACGTCTACTAATTTCAGATTCTTTTGTACAAGTTCCTTTGTTTTTTTCATATGACCTGGATACCAGTTGATATTCAAATTGTCATCTCTTAAATATTCTTCGTTATAACTCATATTTGTCCTCCTTTCGAACTTTAATATCTCTATGTTTAAAAAAAAAAGGATGTCCAAAGAGACATCCTTCTAAACGATATTCAACTAGATTATCTAACGTTTCTAGCTTCTTTGATCTTAGCAGCCTTACCAACTCTACCTCTTATGTAGTTGATCTTAGCTCTTCTAACCTTACCGTGTCTAGTAACTTCGATCTTTTCTACCTTTGGTGAATGAACTGGGAAAGTTCTTTCAACACCTACACCGAAAGAGTTCTTTCTAACTGTGAAAGTTTCTCTGATTCCACCATTCTGTCTCTTTATAACAACACCTTCGAATATCTGGATTCTTTCTCTCTTTCCTTCAATGATCTTAACGTGTACTTTTACTGTGTCCCCTGGTCCAAAGTTAGGAACATCATTCTTTACCTGTTCAGCTTCAATTGCCTTAATTAATTCGTTCATATTTTTTCCTCCTAGTCCTAGACGTACTTAAAACTTGACCTTTGTAACAGAGGTACGCCCGTATTTCAATAACTATTAAATTATACCCTTAATCTACTGTATTGTCAATATTTTTATCAAAAAAATTAACATATATAACAATTATTGCATTCATAAATTATACACTATTTCCAGCCTTAAAAAAAGGGCTTTTTTACTTTTATTTTTTAATTATATAGTGTATAATAGTAGTTAGTTTTATATAAATTTTAACGATATCTAAGGATAAGATTGAAAGCATTCAAACTAATCCTTTTATTATAATAAAATATGGTAACGATATTACCAAAAAAATTGAAAGAGGTGTCGAAAATGGGAATTTACGAAGAATTAGTAGCCCGTGGATTAATCGCACAGGTTACAGACGAAGAAAAAATCAAAGAATTAGTCAATACAGGTAGAGCCACTTTCTATATAGGTTTTGATCCAACTGCCGATTCACTTCATGTTGGTCACTTTATGGCATTATGCCTAATGAAGAGACTTCAGATGGCTGGTAACACACCTGTCGTACTTGTAGGTGGAGGTACTGGGTATATCGGTGATCCATCAGGTCGTACAGATATGAGAAATATGATGACTCCTGAAACAATTCAGCACAACTGTGATTGTTTCAAGAAACAGATGGAGAGATTTATTGAGTTCGGTGAGGGAAAGGCTATAATGGTTAACAATGCAGATTGGCTATTAAAGCTTAACTATATTGAAATGATAAGAGAAATAGGACCACACTTCTCTGTTAACAATATGCTTAGAGCAGAATGTTACAAGCAGAGACTTGAAAAGGGACTATCTTTCCTTGAATTTAACTACATGTTGATGCAGTCATATGACTTCTATCATTTATATAAAGAGTACGGATGTAATATGCAGTTCGGTGGAGATGACCAGTGGTCAAATATGCTTGGTGGTACAGAGCTTATTCGTAGAAAATTAGGTGAAGATGCCTATGCTATGACTATTACTCTTTTGCTTAACTCTGAAGGCAAGAAGATGGGTAAAACAGCAAATGGTGCAGTTTGGCTTGATCCTGAGAAAACTTCTCCATTTGAATTCTATCAGTACTGGAGAAATGTTGCTGATGCAGATGTACTTAAGTGCATAAAGATGCTTACATTCCTTCCATTAGATGAAATTGATAAAATGAAATCATGGGAAGGTTCTCAGCTAAATACTGCAAAAGAAATACTTGCATACGAACTTACTGCTCTTGTTCATGGAGAAGAAGAGGCTAAGAAGGCAGAAACAGCTTCTAAGGCTCTATTTGCAGGCGGAAGTGATGATACACATATGCCTACTACTGAAATCTCAGAAGAAGTTCTTGTAGACGGTGCTATAAATGTTATGGATCTAATCCTTGAATGTGAACTAGCTCCTTCAAAGAGTGAAGTTAGAAGATTAATCAAGCAAGGTGGTCTATATATTAATGACGAAAACGTTGATGATTTTGGACTTCAAATAAGCAAGGAAATGCTTGAAGACAAGGTTATAATACGTAAGGGTAAAAAAACTTATCACAAGGCAATAATGAAATAATAATAATTATAAAACAAACCGATCTGGATTTTCTAGGTCGGTTTTTATATATAAATCATTTTCCTTCACCATCTTTAATAAGTTCTTCCATTTCTTTTTCCCAATTGAAGTTTATTCTTTTTTCTATTTATTTTAAGTTTAAAATACACTATCTACAGTTATAGTACTGATTTGGTCTAATTATATAGGTATATTTACTTTTTCACTATTTAAATAAACTGTATTTTACTATAAAAGCTTTTTAATTTTTTTCTTTATATATTACTGATTAATCTACTGTTTAAGTGGTATCATAATAATATAGAATAATTTAATTGGAGGAAATATATGTTATTTGTTAATTATCCAAAATGTTCAACTTGTAGAAAGGCTAAAAAGTGGCTTAATGATAATAAGTTTGAATTTGAGGATAGAGATATTAAACTCAATAATCCTACTAAAGAAGAACTTAAGAAATGGTATGAAATGAGCGGACTTGACATAAAAAAATTTTTCAATACAAGTGGTGTACTTTATAGGGAGCTTTCTCTAAAAGATAAATTAAATGATATGAGTCTTGATGAAAAGCTAGAACTACTTGCAAGTGATGGAATGCTTGTAAAAAGACCTATTCTTGTTAGTGAAAATAAGGTTTTTGTAGGATTTAAAGAGGAAGAATGGAAAAGCTTAATAGTATAAATAATTAACTCCCCTTCTATAATATTTATACTTAAAAGGCAGTTGCTATATCCATAGCAACTGCCTTTGATATATTGAACTATAAATTTGTATTAGAAAATCATGCCATATCCTAAAAACTTAAAATAATATAATTTTCTATTTTAACGTCTTCTTCTCTTTTTCCTTTTTTTAAGCCTTTCTTCTTCCATTTTTTTGCTTTTATATAACTTCCACAAGTCAGGTCTTCTTTTCTCAGTTAAAACTTCTGCTTCTTTTAGTCTCCATTCATCTATTTTACCATGATTACCGGAAAGTATAACCTCTGGCACCTCTAGACCTTCGAATTCTCTAGGTCTTGTATACTGTGGATATTCCAAAAGATTATTTTCAAAACTTTCATCTTCAAAGCTCTCAGTTCTGTTTAAAACTCCGGGTATTAACCTCGAAATAGAATCTATCATTACAAGAGCTGGAAGTTCACCTCCAGTAAGAACATAGTCTCCTATTGATACTTCATCTGTAACTATCATATCAATTATTCTTTGATCTATACCCTCATAATGACCACACAAAAATACTATATTATCTTCTTTTGCCAAAGATTTTGCCATTTTTTGATCAAAGGTTTTTCCCTTAGGCGAAAGGTATATTACTCTAGCTTTTTCAATGTTATTATCTTCCAGTATTTTCTTATATGTAGAGTAAATTGGCTGTGGAGTCATTACCATACCTGCTCCTCCACCAAATGGATAATCATCAACCTTCTTATGCTTGTTTTCAGAGAAATCCCTTATATTGTAAAGATCAACATCTAATATATCCTTATCTATCGCTCTTTTCATCATGCTTTCCCCTAAATATGATTCAAATATTTCAGGGAAAAGTGTCATTACACTTATCTTCATTTCTTCACCTAATCCAAAAGTCCTACAATAGGCTTTACTATCATATAATTTTCTTCTTGATTAATTTCTGGAACTATTTCATATGTAGCTGGAATAAGATATTCTTTTCCATCCTCAGACTTTACAACATATACATCGTTGGCAGTATATTGCAACACATCTATTAACTCTCCTATTATTTCTCCTGTATCTTTTCTTACTTCCATACCTATCATATCTACTATAAACATTTCATCATCATATAGTTCATAGCTATTATCTCTATCTACAAACATAAATTTTGATATAAACTTTTGTACTGACTCTACTGTATCAAAACCTTTTATCTTAATAACTGCCATATTAGCAGCTATTACAGATGCTTTTTCAATATAGTATTTTGTTTCTCTGTCTTTTCCAATGTAAAAATAGTCTAGCTCAAGAAATCTCTCAATTTCATCTGTGTGAGAATATATCTTTAAGTCTCCCTTTAAACCTCTTGTAGTTACTATTTTACCTATTTTAAAATATTCTAATTTCTTTTCCATTATTTTCTCCTCTAAAACTACAATATCCTTTTTATACAACTGCTAATGTTCTATAAAGAATAGCATTTTTGTTTAAAAACCAAAAAGGACTAGGCAATGCCTAATCCTCTACTATTTCTAAAGTTACATTTACTTTCTTCTTGTTGGAAACTGACTTTAAAACAGTTCTCATAGACTTGGCTATTCTACCTTTTTTGCCAATTACTTTACCCATTTCTGAATCTGCAACCTTCAGCTTTAGTAAAATATCCTTCCCGTCTACAATTTCCTCTACAACCACTTCATCTGGGTTGTCAACAAGAGCTTTAGCTATGCCTTCAATTAGCTCCTTCATATTAATCATCTCCAAAAAGGATTACTTAGACATCTTTGCAGCTTCGAACTTTTCTGTTATACCATTTGATGCGAATAACTTCTTAACAACTTCTGTTGGCTGAGCACCAGTTACTAACCACTTAACAGCCTTTTCTTCGTCTATCTTAACCTGCTTTGGTTCAGTTAGTGGATTGTAGTATCCTATCTCTTCTATAAATCTACCGTTTCTTGGTGCTCTAGCATCTGCTACTACTACTCTGTAAAAAGGTCTCTTATGAGTACCCATTCTCTTTAATCTTATTTTAACTGCCATTTCTAATACCTCCAAAATTTAATTAGTTTTCATTTTAATTTATTTATTAGATAATTCCTAAGAACTTTTCTAGAATATCTAAACAAAACACTCAGAAATTATATCATAACTTTTTTATTTTGTAAATAATATATTTACTCTATTAAAGACAAATTCAACATTCTCTTTAGAAAGGTAAATTAGGAAGTTTAGGGAAACCACCCTTCTTCATCTTATTCATCATTCCTCCAGATTGGAACATCTTCATCATCTTTTTCATTTCATTGAATTGCTTTATAAGTCTGTTTATATCCTGTACAGAAGTACCACTCCCCTTTGCAATTCTCTTTTTTCTAGAACCATTGATTATCTGAGGATTTCTTCTCTCTTCAATTGTCATAGACTGTATTATAGCCTTAGTTCTCTTTATTTCTTTACCATTGGTATCTATATTTCCAAGTTGTCCCTTAATGCTTCCCATTCCAGGAACTAACTCTAACAGTTTATCTAAAGGTCCTAGATTCTGTACTTGCTCTAATTGAGTCAAGAAATCTTCAAAATCCATTTCGCTTTTACGAAGCTTTTCTTCTAATGCTCTAGTTTTTTCTTCATCAAGTGCATCTTGTGCCTTTTCAATTAAACTAAGAACATCACCCATACCTAATATTCTAGATGCCATTCTATCTGGGTGGAATGGTTCAAGATTATCAAGTTTTTCTCCCATACCTATAAACTTTATAGGCTTTTGAGTTACGGCTCTAATAGATAGGGCTGCACCACCACGAGTATCACCATCAAGCTTTGTAAGAACTATACCATCAATTCCTAATGTTTCATTAAAACTTTCTGAAACATTTACAGCATCCTGTCCAGTCATTGAGTCTACTACTAAAAGTATCTCTTGAGGATTTACTTCAGTCTTAATATCCTTAAGTTCCTGCATCAAAACTTCATCAACATGAAGTCTACCTGCTGTATCTATTATTACTATATCATTAGAATTCTTCTTTGCATGTTCTACAGCAGCTTTTGCAATATTTACAGGTGATTCCTTATCTCCCATTGCAAATACTGGTAAATCAAGCTTTTCTCCAACTACTTGAAGCTGCTTGATTGCAGCTGGTCTATAAACGTCACAGGCAACCAATAAAGGTGATTTCCCCTGCTTTTTAAGATATCCTCCCAATTTACCTGATGTTGTAGTCTTACCTGCACCCTGAAGACCTACCATCATAACTATAGTTGGTGGATTCGGTGCTATTGTAATCTTACTTTGAACATCTCCCATTAGTGAAGTCAATTCTTCGTTTACTATTTTTATAACCATTTGTCCTGGTGTCAGACTCTTCATTACATCTTCACCAACACATCTCTCTTGTACCTTTTTAACAAAGTCTTTTACAACTTTATAGTTAACGTCAGCTTCAAGAAGTGCCATTTTAACTTCTCTCATTGCACTTTTAACATCTGCTTCAGTCAACTTTCCTTTAGATTTTAACTTTCCAAAGGCATTTTGTAATTTATCTGATAATCCTTCAAATATCATTATAACAACTCCCTAATTTCTTCTATTAAATACTCAAGCTGAGTTGAATCTTCAGCATTACACTTGTCAAAATCCTTTGAAAAACCATGAATTTTGTCCTCTAGTTTATTTAGCAAATCTTCTACTTTGTGAAGCTTTTCTACCATTCCTAATTTCTTTTCATAATCATTAAGTGCTTTTTCAGATCTTTTCAAGCTATCATAAACACTTTGCCTTGAAATATCTAAGATCTGACTAATTTCACCCAAAGAATAATCTTCTTCATAATACATGGAAACTATTTCTCTTTGCTTTTTTGTCAACAGAGAAGCATACTGTGAATATAAAATTTCAATTTCTACCATCTTATCAATATTCATAGTTCCTCCTCCCTGTAAAGGCTTTGTCCTTTACACAAATAATATAATATAACATCAACAGTAAAAAGTCAACAGTTTTTTTCACATCTGTAAGGTTTTTTTACCTTACAGTAAATATCTTTATAAAAATATTTTTTAAAGCTTTTAAATTGCACCGTAGAAAGCTACATAATACATTCTACGGCGCAAACTATTTGATCTATTTACTATTATTCTTCTCCAAATAGAGCTTCTGTAAAAGCAATTGGATCAAAATCTTGAAGATCTTCAGCTCTTTCTCCAACACCTATCAACTTTACTGGTACATCTACTTCAGATTTCACAGCTAATACTACTCCACCCTTTGCAGTTCCATCAAGTTTCGTAAGCGCTATACCTGTAATATTGGCAACCTCTTTGAAAGTTTTTGCCTGTGATACCGCATTTTGACCTGTTGTGGCATCTACTACAAGAAGAACTTCTCTTTTAGCTTCTGGGTATTCTCTATCAAGAATTTTAAATATCTTTCCAAGCTCATTCATAAGATTAGCCTTATTATGAAGTCTACCTGCTGTATCGCATATAAGAAGATCTACTCCTCTTGCTTGAGATGCCTTAATAGCATCAAATACTACTGCTCCAGGGTCAGCTCCCTCTCCATGTTTAATGATATCTACACCTACTCTTTTAGCCCAAATATCTAGCTGTTCTGATGCCGCCGCTCTAAATGTATCTGCTGCAGCTAACATTACTTTCTTACCTTCAGCTTTGTATCTTAGAGCTAATTTCCCTATAGTTGTAGTCTTACCAACGCCATTAACTCCTACCATTACTATTACAGCTGGTGCAGGCTCTATATCTAGCTTACTATTTCCTTCACTTAAAATTTCTTCTACTATCTCCTTTAAAAGTCCTCTAACTTCTGAAGGATCTTTTATCCCTCTTTCTTTTATAAGTTCTCTTAATTTATCTATTATTACCATAGTAGTATTTACACCAACATCTGCAGTAATAAGAATTTCTTCAAGTTCTTCAAGAAGATCCTCATCTATCTTAGTGTAGGAATTAAGTATGCTGTCTATTCTTCCTGTAATATTATCTTTTGTTTTTGAAAGACCTTCCAAAAGCCTAGAAAATAAACCTTTTTTCTCCATTTGTGGCTTATCATTCCCTCTATTTTCTAGCTCTTCTAGATCTAAATCTTTTTCGAACATTTCTTCTGCTTCTCTTTCTATTTCAGAAGTTTCTTTTTTTATTTCTTCTATCTCTTCATTTAAAATATTCTCTTCTTTTGCTTTTTCCTTTGATTCAATATCTTCTAGAAATTCTTCTACTACTTTATCAGCATCTTCCTTTTCTTCAACTTTCTCTATGGTTTGGTCAACTTCTTTTGTTAACTTTTCCTCTTCTTTTTTGTCTTTCTTCCAAAATTTAAACATACTTCCTCCTGTCTCATTACTTAGAATAGTAGTTTATTCGCTACTTTTCAATTATTTCAGTAGCTTCCTTTAGCTTCAAGCTAATAACTGATGATACACCTTTTTCCTGCATTGTTACTCCGTATATATAATCAGCGACTTCCATAGTTCCTCTTCTATGAGTAACTGCTATAAATTGAGTATCTTTGCTTAATTCTCTTAAATACTCACCAAATCTATATACATTTACATCATCCAGAGGTGCTTCAATCTCGTCTAGGATACAAAATGGAGTAGGTTTTGATATAAGTATAGCAAACAGTATACAAATTGCTGTTAATGCCTTTTCTCCACCTGAAAGCAATGACAAGTTTTTCATCTTCTTTCCAGGTGGTTGTGCTGTAATATCAATATCACATGCAAGAACATTCTTCATATCTGTTAGTCTAAGTTCTGCATTACCACCACCAAATAGTTTTTGGTATACTTTCTTAAAGTTCTGATTAATAACTTTAAACTTTTCAACAAATTCCTTCTCCATATTACTTACAAGATCGTCTATTAATTCATTTAATGAGATTATTGACTGCTCAAGATCTTCTTTTTGTTCCTTGTAGTAATCATGTCTTTCCTTCACTTCTCCATATTCATCTATGGAATCTATATTGACATTTCCTAACTCCTTTATAGCTCTTTTCAGTTTTTCTATTCTTTTTCGATCTATACTTATAGTAGTGTCTTTAAACTCCAAAGCTTGAACATATGTTAATTCGTACTTTTCAAAAAGATTAGAAAGCAAGTTATCCCTGGAATTTTTATTTCTTTCTAATTTTGAATCCAATTTAAACTTTTCTTCATTGCTTTCTAAAAGTTTTCTATCCTTATTCCTTAAAATAGACTTCTTTTCTTCAAACTTTTCTTTTATAACTTCTTTACTTTCTTTCTTTTCTTTCATCTTTTCTTCTAGAAGAGAATATTTTTTGCTATTTTCTTCTATTTCTAACTTATACTTTTCTTCTAATTCAGCAAGTATTTCTAGCTCTTTTTTCTTTTCTTCTATTGTTTTGGAAATATCTTCTATCTTTTTATTTCCATCCTTTATTTCTGAAGATATTCTTTCTAGCTCTGTAAGTTCATTTTCAAAAGAAGCCTTTAATCTTGTAAGTTCAAGATTTTTATCATTATAAGTTCTAACTGCTTCTTCATACTCACCCTTTAATTTAAGTTTTTTTTCTAAAAGAAGCTCTAAGTTAGATTCTTTCTCACCTTCCTTAGTTTCAAGTTCTTTTAGTTTTTCCTTATGAAGATCACATACTTGCTTACTTTTTGCTATATCTTCATCTGTATTTTCTATTAAGCTCTTGCTTTTCGATAAACTATTCTTGCTTTTTTCAAGAGATTCAACAAGCATTTTTAGTTCGGTATTAATAGTTATTCTTTCTTTTTCAAGTTGAGCTTTATTATTAAAGCTTTTTTCTCTATCAATCTTAGTATTCTGCTTTGATGTTTTTAAATCTTCTATTGAAATCAGCATATCCTTCAATATTACAGTTTTCTGATTTATTTCCTCTGCTAACTCATCTATTATTCTCTTTCTTGAAAGAATATTACCGCTAGACTTTAGGCTTCCTCCGGTCATTGAACCGCCAGGGTTTAGTATCTCTCCTTCTAAAGTTACTATTTTATATCTATGCTGTGTATCTTTTGCAAATAAAATAGCTTGATCTATATTTTCTATTACAACTACTCTTCCTAAAAGATTATCTACTATATTCTTATACCTATTATCAAAATTCACAAGTTCAGAAGCAATTCCTATTGCTTTTACAGTAGATTTCATTGTTTTTACATCAAATCTAGTAGCCTTGATTATATTCATCGGCAAGAAGGTAACTCTTCCTAAATTATTCTTTTTCAAATAAGAAATAGACTCTTTAGCTATATTTTCATTTTCTACTACAACATTTTGGATAGCAGCACCTAATGATGCTTCTATTGCCTTTTCATATTTTTGAGGAACTTTTATAAGCTCTCCAAATGCACCGTGTATGCCTTCGATATTTTTATTTTTAAGAATTTCCCTAACACCTCTATTAAATCCTTCATGATGATTTTCCATATCCATGTAGGTATTTCTCTTGGCATTTAATGAACCTATCTGCATATTGTGTTTTTGATAGTTTTCATTAAATCTTGCTGCATCTGTATTTATTCTCTCTATTTTTTCATTAAATGAAATTACTTTCTTTTCTTCTTTATCAATTTCTTCTATAAGTTTTTCTTCTTTTTGTTTCTTATCTGATATTTCATTTTCTAATTTGATTATAGAATTTTTAATAGAGGATATATTTCCTTCTATTTCCGACTTTTTAGTCATCATATTTTCAATATTAGCAGTAAGTTTTGTAATACTATTTGAAATATCTTCTCTGTTTTTAAGAATTTCAACAGATTTTTCTTTATTTTCGTCTATTTCTTTATTTATTTCATTTAATTTTAATTCCGTATTTCTTTTGTTCTCAAAACTATTTCCAAGCTGTTTTTCATATTCTTCTATTATATATGAATTTTCATTAGTTTTATCATTAGCTTTTTTAAACTCTCTATTTGCTAGGAGCAACTTTTTCTTTAATATCTCTGTTTCTTCTTTTTTTCTATCAATTTCTTGCTTGTTATTTTTAATTTTTTCAGCTGTTATTTCAGCATCTGTCTTATTACTATTAATTAAATTATTGAGCTCCATCATTTCAGAATTTAACTTATCTGTATATATCTCTATAGAATTTATGTCTTTTTCTAATTCCGAAATTTCCTTTTCTAATTCAACCTTTTCCTTTTCCAATACTTCTATTTCCTTAGTTACTTCATTAGTTTGAAAAACTAAGTCATTTATTGCATTTTCATAGTCTTCATTTTGCTTAATAATATCATTTACTTCAAACTTTTTTAATTCTTCACTTATTTTTAAATACTTCTTAGCCTTTTCCTGTTGTTTTTCCAGTGGTCCAATCTGTTTTTCTATTTCTGTAAATATATCGACTATTCTAGATAGATTTTCACTACTCTTTTTAAGATTTTTCTCAGCCTCATTTTTTCTATATCTGTATTTAGCTATTCCACAAGCTTCATCAAATACTTTTCTCCTATTGACTGGATTGTTACTTAAAATTTCTTCTACCTTTCCCTGCTCTATAATCGAATATCCATCTTTACCTATACCTGTATCCATAAGAGTTTCTTTTACATCTCTTAATCTACAAGCCTTCCCATTTATAAAGTATTCAGATTCTCCTGTTCTGTAAGCTCTTCTCTTTACAATCATCTCATCTGAATCTAGATCTATTTCTCCAAGTGTATTATCTAATGTCAAGGATACTTCACAGTAGTTCAGTTGTTTCTTGCTATCTGTTCCAGAGAATATTACATCTTCCATCTTTTCTCCTCTTAGACTTTTTATGCTTTGTTCTCCAAGAACCCATCTTATAGCATCTGAAATATTACTTTTTCCACTACCATTCGGACCCACTATCGCAGTAATTCCTTGTTCAAAGAATATCTCTGTTTTTATCGGAAAGGACTTAAATCCCTTTAATGATAGCTTTTTTAAATACATTCTTTCTCCTTTCGGTTAACACAAGCCGTATATTTTTTCAAGTTCCAATATCATTTCTTTAAATGTTATTATTTTGATAACTTTATCATCTACTTCTATTTTTATAGAATCTTTTAAGCTTTCATCTACTTTTGTTTTAAATTTAGCATTGTAACTCTTATTTATAAAGATTCTATTTGATCTTTTATTTCCAACTACTGTTGATATATTTTCGTTACTTGTATAGATTACTAGTGTCTTAAAATCTTTTGGCAGTATACTTTCAAGATAATCCCTTATCATTCTTGACTTTACAAGCTCTCTAAAAGCTGGATGATAAGGACCGGTAATAACATCTATTCCCAACTGTATATCATCAGTTGCCTGAAGACCAACTCTTATTATTCCTATTTCGTTTATTTCATAAAGAACTATTAATTTCTTTACTATATCTATACTTTCCTCAAGAGTAAAAGCCTTATAATATCCTTCATTATAGGCATTTTCAAGACCAGTATCTTTGATAACCAAAGTTGGATATATTCTTACAAAATCTGGTTTTATCTTTATAAACTCTCTAGCTGTATATATACACTTATCTTCAGAGTCTGTAGGAAGACCTATCATCATCTGAAGACCAAGCCTAAAACCAAAGTCCTTTATCAGTTTGGAGCTTTTGTACACTACATCTCTTTCATGCCCTCTTAAACTTTCCATTAGAACCTTTTCGTCCATTGATTGAACTCCTAGTTCTATAATAGTAGCTCCATAAGTTTTTATAAGTTCAAGTTCTTCCTCGTCTATACAATCAGGTCTTGTAGACATTCTAATATCTTTTACAAGTCCTCTGTCCTTGTATTCTTTTGCAACTGACAAAAGTTCTATTTGTTTATCCTTATCAATTGCTGTAAAACTTCCACCGAAGAAAGCTATCTCTACTTCTGCATCTCTATCTATTGTTTTCAAACTGTCTTCAATGATATTTCTTGCTTTTTCTCCTGTCATATCTGTAGATACTCCAGTTATTTTTTTCTGATTGCAAAATATGCAGTCATGAGGACAACCTTGATGAGGCACGAAAATAGGTATTATTTTCTTCTTCATTTTATATTTCTTCTCCCATATTTATAAGTGCATTCTTAGCTGCTTCTTTTTCTGCTTCTTTTTTATTTCTTCCTCTTCCACTTCCTAAAACTGTCTGACCACTTTTTACTACCATTTCAAATTCCTTATTATGATCAGGACCGTGTTCACTTACAAGTCTGTAAGAAACCTTTCCACTCTTTTTTTGTATTATTTCTTGCAAAATTGTCTTATAGTCTCTGAAGATATTTCCATCTATCGTATTTGATATTATATCTCTTAGGTTTAGCAATATAAATTTTTCAGCATGTTCAAGACCACCATCAAGATATATTGCTGCAATTATAGCTTCTGTAGCATCTGCAAGTATAGAGTCTCTATTTCTTCCTCCGCAGATTTTTTCTCCCTTACCTAGAAATAAAAACTTTCCAATATCAAGTTTTCTAGCTACTCTGCTAAGAGATTCTTCACAAACCACATTTGCTCTGAATTTTGTCAATTTTCCTTCTGGAAGATCTTTTCTTACATTAAACAGATAATCGCTCACTACTAGACCCAAAACTGAATCACCTAAAAACTCTAATCTTTCGTTGTATTTAAACTGTTTATGTTCATTGGCAAAAGACGAATGTGTAAGTGCTATTTGTATATATTCCTTGTTCTTAAAAGTATAACCTATTTTTTTCTCAAATTCTTTTATATTGTCGTTAATTGCATGTTCAAACGATGACACTCTCACCACTCCTTAATTAAAAAATAATTAGAACACCTAACTGAAGAGAAGAGACTTCTCTTCAAATAGATATTCTTTTATAGTACATCTCTAAAAATAAAAATACCTGTGTATCAACAGGTATTTTTATTTTTAAACTAGTTTACTCTAGATAGATATTCACTTGTTCTAGTATCTATCTTAACCTTGTCTCCAACGTTAATAAATAAAGGTACCTGAATTACAGCTCCTGTTTCAACTGTAGCAGCCTTTGTAACATTACTTGCTGTGTCTCCCTTTATACCTGGTTCAGTTTCAGTAACTTCTAATTCTACGAAGTTAGGTCCTTCAACCTGGAATGGAGATCCCTGATAGAATCTTATTGTAGCAACTTCATTTTCCTTCATGAACTTTATAGCATCTTCAACCTGTTCATAGTTTAGAGGTATCTGATCATAAGTTTCTTCATCCATGAAATAGTATAGTTCACCATCGTTATATAAATACTGCATCTGCTTAGTTTCTATATTAGCTTTTGGGAACTTATCACTTGGATTGAAAGCTTCTTCTCTTATTGCTCCTGTTAATAAATTCTTGTACTTAGTTCTTACGAACGCAGCACCCTTTCCAGGCTTAACGTGCTGGAAATCAACTACTAGACAAGGCTGTCCATCCTTTTCGAATGTTACACCTTTTCTAAAATCACTTGCTGTTACCATACTTATTCCTCCAATTTATCATATAATTTTATTATATTAATAATTATCCAATTAATTATATCACGTTATGACTTAATTTGTCTATATCATAGCTTAATAATGCTTGATTTGAATTGTTTTATTATTGTTTTATTTTATATAAATCTTAATAATATAATTATATATTTAATTTTTTTAAAGTATTTATTAAATCTATATATTTTTTCTTTTTTCTCTTAAATTTATCAGTTTTCAAAGTCATCTTTTAATTTTTCTATTTGATTTGGGTTGAAAGCTTTTTTCCCTTTTTTACTGAAAATTATTATACTTAATATAATAATCGCCCCACCTATTAAAGTTCCAATGCCAGGAACTTCCTTTAAAATAAGAGATCCCAGTATAGTTGCTCCAAAAGGTGTTACAAAACTATAATTTGTAACATCACTTATATTATCTGTTATTGAAAGTGCCAAACTCCATAAATAATATGCAATCGCACTGCTAAATATACCAAGTATAAGCAATACTGTCAATTGACTAATATCAGCTGTTGCAACTTCTTTTGCTCCCTTTAATGCAAAAGGTGAAAGAACTAAAACCGATGCCATCATACTATAAGTAACTATTTCTATAGCCTTGTATCCTAATGTTGAAAGTTTTCTATTTAATAAATTGTATATACAAAATAAAATAGACGCTCCCAAAGTCCAAAAGATACCTTCATTTATGGATAATACTCCATCCCAAAGCATCATTATTACTACCCCAGAAAAAGCCGTTATAAGCGTTACCCAACCTATGATATTAAGCTTTTCTTTATAAATATAATTTGCAGCTACAGCTGTAAACACAGGTGTCATCGCTATTACTATACTTGAAGAAGCAGATGTCAAAGTTTGAATTCCTTTATTAAATGCAAATAAGTAAAATCCAAATCCACACGCACCAGATAGTAAAAACCATAGCAGGTCTCTTTTTTTAGGAGATCTATTTCCGGCGAATTTTCCTATAATCAAAAGTGTTACAGATGCAATCAAAACCCTTAAAAACCCTAGGGTATAGGGTGTAAAATGCTCCATTGCAAGCTTTGAAAACGGAAATGCTAGAGACCAAAAAAATATTGTCCCCAAACTAAATAAATTAACTTTTAACTTTCTACTCATATCTCTTCCACCTTTTTTAAAAAATTTTAAACAATACTAAAAACTTACTCTCTCTAATTTCTTTACTTCTAGAAGAAAGAAACCTGATTTTTCTCACTCATATTTGCAAGAGTACCATGTTCAGTCAGTTTTTCAACTACTGTTTTTGATATTTTAGTTCTCTTCAAAAGATCTTCTTTTGAAAGGAATTCTCCATTTTTTCTTTCTTCCACTATACTCTCTGCAGCATTTAGCCCCATACCTTGAAGAGAAACCATTGGAGGAAGAATCTTCCCCTTCTCTGCAATTTGGAACTCATAGGCATGAGATTTATATAAATCGACATTTAAAAACTCTATTTTTCTTGCATACATTTCTACTACAACCTCTAAAATAGTATACTGATTATGTTCTTTTGCTGTAGCTTTGTTACCAAGTTCTTCTATCTCTCGCATTCTCTTTTTTACAGCATCTATTCCACTTGTACAAAGACTTATATCAAAATCTTCAACCTTTGTCGTAAAGTAGGTTGCATAAAATGCCTCAGGATGATGAACTTTGCAATATGCTATTCTAAAAGAGGTCATTACATAGGCAACTGCATGAGCTTTTGGAAACATGTATTTTATTTTTTTACACGAATTTATATACCAATCCGGAACATTATTAGCTCTCATAGCTTTTTCAAATTCAGGTTTTAAACCTCTTCCTTTTCTTACATTTTCCATTATAGTAAAGGCCATTTTAGCTTCCAGTCCACTGAATATAAGATAGTTCATTATATCGTCTCTAGTAGATATAACTTCCTTTAATCCAACTACATTTCCCCTTACCAAATCTTGAGCATTATTAACCCAAACATCAGTACCATGAGAAAGACCAGAAATTCTCACAAGCTCTGCAAAGGTAGTAGGCTTTGTGTCAATAAGCATCTGCCTTGTAAACTTTGTTCCAAATTCCGGAACAGCAAGACTTCCTACTGGAGTACCTATTTCTTCTTCAGTAACACCTAAAGCCTCTGTAGATGTAAAAATAGACATTGTTTCTTTATCATCCAAAGGAATATCCGTTATTTTTATTCCTATCATATCCTCCAACATTCTAATAATTGTAGGACCGTCGTGTCCTAGTATATCTAGCTTCAATATTCTACCACTTATTGAATGGTAATCAAAGTGAGTTGTTTTTACTCCTGAAGTGCTATCATTTGCTGGATACTGAATTGGTGTAAAATCATGTACGTCTTTATAATCTGGTATTACCATTACACCACCTGGATGTTGGCCAGAAGTCTTTTTTACGCCCGTACATCCCTGAGATAACCAACTCATTTTTGTTTTTGAGAAAAATAAATTATTTTCCTCAGAGAATTTTTTTACATATCCAAATGCTGTTTTATCTTTTACAGTACCTATTGTTCCTGCTCTATATGTATATCCTTCACCGAATAATTCTTCAGTATATTTATGAATTACTGGCTGGTATATCCCCGAGAAATTAAGATCTATATCGGGTTCTTTATCACCTTCAAATCCTAAGAAAACTTCAAATGGTATATCATGCCCATCTCTTATCATCTCACTTCCACATTTCTCACATTTTTTAGCAGGAAGGTCTATACCAGATCCCCATTCACCTACTGCAAAAAAGTGACTATGTTTGCAATCTGGATTCGGACATATATAGTGTGCTGGAAGAGGATTTACTTCGGTGATGTCACTCATTGTAGCTGCAAAAGAAGATCCTACCGAACCTCTCGATCCAACTAAGTATCCATCAGAGAGAGATTTTGCTACCAATTTATTGGCAATTATATACATAACTGCATATCCATTCCCTATAATAGAGTTTAGTTCTCTCTCTAGTCTTGCCTCGACAATTTCAGGCAAATCATCTCCATAAATTCTTCTAGCCTTCTTGTAGCACATATTCCTCAACTCTTCTTCTGAGCCTTCAATAACCGGTGGATAAGTTTCATCTGGGATAGGCTTAACATCTCCAATCATATCAACTATTTTATTAGGATTTTCTATTACTATTTCTCTTGATTTCTCTTCTGGCAAGTAGTAAAATTCATCTAACATTTCGCTAGTTGTTCTAAAGTATAAACTACTATTTGAATCCAACTTTGAAAAACCTTGTGAGTACTTTAAAATATCTCTATAAATATACTCATACGGCTCCATTGTATGAACATCTCCTGTTGCAACTACAGGTTTATTATACTTTTCCCCTAACTCTATTAGCTTCATATTTATCTTTATAAGTTCGTCTTTATCCTTTACATCGCCATTTTTTATCATGTATTCATTATTTCCCAGTGGCTGAACTTCAATATAATCATATAGTTTTAATATATTTTCAATTTCTTTTTCACTTTTATTTCTCTGAACTGCATTATATAGTTCTCCACTTGAACAAGCACTACCGATTATTAAATTTTCTCTTTTTTTCAAAAGAATACTTTTTAATATTCTAGGTGTTTTATAAAAATGTTCTATATGAGAATCTGATATCATTTCATAAAGACTCTTTAAACCATCTTGATTTTTAGCAAAAATAATAGCATGTGTTGGTCTCAACTTTGTATAGTCCACTTTACCATATATTTTATTAACATCAGAAAGTTTCTCTGCGCCGTCTTTTTTAAACCTTTCTATAAAGTTAATAAATACTTCAGCTGTGGCAGCTGCATCATTTACAGCTCTATGATGTCCAGATAAATTAATATTTAATTCCTTACATACCTTATCTAGACTAAATTTCTTAATATTTTTAAGAAGAACTCTAGCTAGCATAAGAGTATCTATTTTAGCATGATTGTAATCTATCCCTACAAGTTTGCATTTTTCAGAAATAAAACCTGTGTCAAAATCTGCATTATGTGCCACTAAAACTGCTCCTTCTGCAAAATCCATAAACTTTTTTAAAGCCTCATCTATTTTAGGAGCATCTTCTACCATCTCATTCGTTATTCTTGTTAAACCTTGAATTTCATAAGAAATATCCATTTCAGGATTTACAAAAGTAGAGAAATTCTCAACAATTGTACCATTTTCAACAAGCACGGCTCCTATTTCAGTAATATTATCATTTATAGGAGAAAATCCAGTGGTTTCTATATCAAAAACTACGAATTTCTGATTAAAGTCTAAATCGTTAGCATCTGCTATTATCTCCTGATCGTCATCTACAAGATAGGCTTCCACTCCATAAAGTATCTTTATATCCTTTCCCTTAGATGCATTCATAGCATCTGGAAAGGCTTGAACAACTCCATGATCAGTAATTGCAATAGCCTTATGTCCCCATTCAATAGCTGTGTTTATAACTTTTTTCACAGGTACGACTGAATCCATTGCAGACATCTGGGTGTGGAGGTGTAACTCTACTCTTTTTTCATCAGCTTCATCTTTTCTCACAACTCTTTTTTCCCTTTTAATACCTGTAACGTTTAGTTCAAGTTCATCTGAATATGAATTGAATAATATATCTCCCTTAATCTTTACATATGTTCCAGGTTTTGTTTCAGAAATTACCTTCTCTCTTGTTCTATCATCAAGATATACCTTGCAAGAGATTGCAGAGCTATAATCTGTAACAAACATACTATACAAAGTTTTACCATTTCTAAGTTCCTTTGTATCAATATCAAAAATCTCTCCAATTATTGCAACGGTTCTGCTGTTTTCATCTATTTCTTCTATATCCTTATAAAATGCCGATACATTTTCACCATAAATAATATCTGGATCTACTTCAAATTCTACAACATACTTTTCATCTTCTACAATTTCTTTTTTATTATTTTCAAGCTCAAGTTTAGAGATTATTTTCATAGTTTCCATTTCTTGTGCTCTTATTATTTTCTTTATTTCATCTTCTTCATGCTTATTCTCTTTAGCTTTTTCAAGAATAACATTTACTTCTATTCCCAACTCCTCAAATATCATTGTTTTAATTTTTTCATCTAGTTCTTTTTCTTTAAGTCTATTGAAAATAAATTCGTTTGGAGCTTTTATTTTCAATAAATCATCGATACACAGATGTTCCAAATCGTTACTATATGCCAAAACAGAAGGGCAATTTTGTTTGATAAGATAAAATATATTAGGCCAATACTTTTTTATGACCTTCTTTAAAGGCTTTTTCTCATATCCTTCTATTTTTAAAATAACTTTGATTGAATCAATAGGAGGACAAAGTTTCTTTTCCATTTCTTTTCTTATATTTTCTAGTCTTTCGTGAAGAACGACAGACTTGGAGCTCAAATAAAAAACACATATTCCGCTTTTCTTTTTTAATATAGTTCTATCTATAATTAATTCTTCAAAACCTTTTGTCAAAGATTCTTTACTAATCTCTATTGACTCAAGAAATTCTATAAAATTTTTCATAATTACCTCCTTCCATTTTTAAATTATATATATTTTTAGTTTTTTATTTTATTTAATTATTCCCTTATATTTTATTTATTTTTAACGTATTTTTTATTATATCTTATTTTTATTTTGCTTAATAAAAATATCAGCATAATTATTATATAATAATTACACTGACATTACAAACTTCTTAAAATTTTGTTATTTAGTCTATATTCCAAACTTCCTAAAATCTAATTTTAAATACAATTATATTAAATAACCTTCTTTAGATATTTTATCTGTATTTATCAAAACAGTATCTTTTAATAAATCTTTATGTTCTTCTCTAAACTTGTCTATAAACTCATATTTTTCCCAACAATGCATAGGAGCAATATACTTTATATTAGTATTTTCAAGAAGATATACAAGTCCCCAGTCATACCTTTCTTTTTGTCTATAATCAAGAACTGCCATAGCAAGATCAATTTCTAAACCTTTTATCTTTGCTATCTCCCTCTTAAACCTTTCTGTCATGGAATTAAATTCTTCTTCACTTTCAAATCCCTTCCATGTCCACCAGTTTAAATCTCCACTATGATATATTGTTTTTTCTTCTGCTGTTACTATAAAAGCAACTCCTTCATCTGTACTTTCAAGAGTCCTTACCTTTATATCATCTATTTGACACTCATCTTCTGAAGATAAATATATTATATTTTCTAACTTATATTTATCCTTAACCTTTATATCATCTGAAAGAATATAGCTTACATTGTAATCGGCAAAAATATCAAATATTTTTTCATTATAGTGATCATTGTGTCTATGGCTAGAGAATACATACAGTTTCTTGTCTTTGTCTATATCAGGTATATCCCCCTTGTAATAGTCAAAGATAAATGCACATTCTTCTAATTCCAAATAAAAACTACTATGATAGATATATTTTAAATTCATAACTTCCTCCCTTATGTAACTATTTATAAAAATAGTCCTTCTAAATTTTCGTCTATATTAATATATTATAATTTGTCATAAACTATATACCTTATACTATCATATTTTTCCAATTTTTATATATTTGAAACAAAAAAAGCCCCAAAAGTATTTATACTTTTGGGGCTTTCATTTACTTATCTACATTTACTTAGCGTAATCCGTAGCTCTCGTTTCTCTTATAATACTTACCTTTATCTGACCTGGATAATCAAGTTCTTCCTCAATTCTCTTAGTCATATCTCTAGCAAGTAGATGTATTTCTTCATCGTTTATTTCCTCAGGCTTAACCATAATTCTAACTTCTCTACCAGCCTGAATAGCAAATGACTTGTCTACACCTTCATATGAATTAGTAATTTCCTCTAGCTTTTCAAGTCTCTTAATATATGCCTCAAGAGTTTCTCTTCTAGCTCCTGGTCTAGCTGCTGAAACTGCATCTGCAGCCGTTACAAGCACTGCCTCAACTGTCTGTGGCTCATAATCTCCATGATGTGTACTCATTGCGTGTATAACATCCTTTGATTCCTTGTACTTCTTCAACAATTCCATACCAATTTCTATATGTGTACCCTGTACTTCGTGGTCTACAGCCTTTCCTATATCATGAACAAGACCTGCTCTCTTTGCAAGTTTAACATCTGCACCTATTTCTTCAGCCATTATACCTGCCAAAATAGACACCTCAATAGAATGCTTTAGCACATTTTGTCCATAACTTGTTCTATACTTTAATCTTCCTAGTAATTTCACAAGTTCAGGATGTAGTCCGTGTACACCTGTATCAAACATAGCCTGTTCACCAGCTTCTTTAATAATACTCTGTACTTCCTTCTTTGCTTTTTCAACCATTTCTTCTATTCTTGCTGGATGAATTCTACCATCGCTTATAAGATTTTCAAGTGCAATTCTTGCAACGTCTCTTCTTATTGGATCAAATCCTGATAGTATTACAGCTTCAGGAGTATCATCGATTATTAAATCAATTCCTGTAAGTGTTTCTAAGGCTCTTATATTTCTACCTTCTCTACCGATTATTCTACCCTTCATTTCATCGTTAGGTAGATTGACTACTGATACTGTTGTTTCTGCTACATGATCTGCTGAACACTTCTGTATAGCATATCCTATAATTTCTCTTGCTCTCTTATCGGCTTCTTCCTTCGCCTGAGCTTCCTTCTCCTTAATCATAAGGGACATTTCTCTTCTTACATCTCTCTCTGCATTAGATAAAATAATTTCTTTCGCTTCTTCTGTTGTAAATCCTGAGATGCTTTCTAACTTCTGTAATTGTTGTTCCTTTAATTCTTCTACTTCTTTCTCTTTTTGTGTTACAACTTCATTCTTTCTAGATAGATCGTTTTCTTTCTGTTCTAATGATTGAATCTTTCTATCTAGATTCTCCTCTTTCTGCAACACTCTCTTTTCATATTTCTGTACTTCCAATCTTCTTTCTCTGTTTTCATTTTCGCCTTCAGTACGTAATCTATGAATTTCTTCTTTAGCTTCAAGAAGTTTTTCTTTCTTTACTGTTTCAGAATCTCTGTTTGCTTTTTCGACAATTTCTTTCGCAAGATTTTCTGCTTGTCCAATCTTCGCTTCAGAGATGTTTTTTCTGATAACATAACCAATTAATAGTCCTATTACAATAGCAAGAACTGCTGTCAATATAATATATACTATAATGGTGTCCACCTCCTTTGTGTTATTCTGTTTTCAAAGTTCATTTTCTGTTATAAGTACTTTATGTAAAATACTCTCTAGCTTTTGTAAAAAATCATAAATTTATTTATAGGGTAATCCTATATACTTATTTTATTATTTTTTAAGACTTATGTCAATTATATAAACACATTGTTGATAATATAAAATAGTCGTAACTGTTAGTATATGAACTTTTTAAAGGACTATATATTATTTTCAAAATAAAAAAATAGTATGAAAAAAGAAAACTTTCCTTTTCCATACTGATTTTCCATACATTTATTCTATAGTTTACAATTCAATTATTTTATTTTTCTATTGCTATTTTTTCTTCTCTTCTACTGGCTTTTTTTCAGCTGTCACTTCTGCTTTTGGAGCAAATGCAGATTCGTCAAATTCCAATCCATAATACTCTCTAACCTTAGCATCTATTTCTCTTGCTATATCTTCATTTTCTTCTAAGAAGTTCTTTGAATTTTCTCTTCCTTGACCCATCTTTTCGTCTTTATAGCTATACCATGCACCAGCCTTCTTTACTACATCTATTCCAGCCGCTACATCCAGAAGATCTCCAGTCTTTGATATACCTGTTCCATACATTATATCAAACTCAACTTGCTTAAATGGAGGCGCTACCTTATTTTTTACAACCTTAACTCTAGTTCTACTACCAAGCATCTTGTCTCCTTGCTTGATTGTTTCTACTCTTCTTACTTCCAATCTCATACTTGAGAAGAACTTAAGAGCTCTACCTCCTGTAGTTGTTTCTGGATTACCAAACATTACTCCAACCTTTTCTCTAAGCTGATTTATAAATACTACAACACAGTTTGATTTCTTAATGGATCCAGTAAGCTTTCTAAGTGCCTGAGACATTAGTCTAGCCTGAAGACCAACATGAGAATCTCCCATATCGCCTTCTATTTCTGCCTTAGGAACTAAGGCTGCAACAGAGTCAACTACTAATATATCTATTGCACCAGATCTTATTAGAGATTCTGCTATATCTAGAGCCTGTTCTCCTGTATCCGGCTGTGATATTACTAAATTGTCTATATCAACACCTAATGCTCTTGCATATACTGGATCAAGTGCGTGTTCTGCATCTATAAAAGCAGCTATACCATCTCTTCTCTGTGCTTCTGCGATACAATGAAGAGCAACTGTTGTCTTACCTGATGATTCAGGACCGTATATTTCAACTATTCTTCCTCTAGGAAGTCCTCCTATACCCAATGCTATATCAAGACCTATTGATCCTGTTGATATTGAATCTATTTCAAGTGAGCTTGTCTCTCCAAGCTTCATTACTGAACCTTTTCCGAATTCTTTTTCAATTTTACCAAGTGCTTCATTTAAAGCATCCATTTTATTCTGATCTATTGCCATATTCTCTCCCTTTCCATGTTTCAAAACATAAACATACGTTCTTTATATTTTATATTATACAATAGGAATTTGAAAGAGTCAAGAACAAACGTTCTTTATTCTTGTAGATTTCCTATTTACTTCTCTCATATATTAATAGTCTATTTACAGTTTTTTTAAACATATTTTACATTATTTTTATAAAACACAATTATTCGGTGAGGAAAAGCTCACCGAATAATATTTAAAATTATCTATCTTCAAATAAATATTTGTTATTGGCAAAATATTCATATCCAGAATATACTGTAAGTGCTGCTGCTATATAAATAAGCACCTTTCCAGCCATAATTACTCCTGAAGAATCTATATGTGCACCAAATAATAAAAGAATTATAGATATCATCTGCACTACTGTTTTTATTTTTCCGCTATTTCCAGCTGCTATAACATTGCCATCTGCTGCTGCAATAGCTCTCATGATACTCACAGCAAGCTCTCTAGCAACTATTATAAGAACTATCCATCCAGGTACCAAACCTACTTCTATAAGGCAAATAAGAGCTGCTATTACAAGTAGCTTATCTGCAAGTGGGTCCATAAATTTTCCAAAGTCAGTTACCATGTTATTTCTTCTCGCTATATTACCATCTAGTGCATCCGTTATGGCCGCAACTACAAATATAATCAGAGAGATTAAATATTTACCAGGTATTGGCAAATACATAAAAAGCACCAACAATGGTACCATACACATTCTGAAAACAGTCAATTTGTTAGGTAGATTCATAAAAACCCTCCTTAATTTTAATTTTAAAATTTCTATGCTCTATATATAGTTTATCACACTTCACTTTTAATAGGTATAATTTTGTATTTTTATAAATAATAAAATTATACTCATAAAGTTTTTCTTTATCAAATATCTTTAGCTTTTGTATAAAACTAAAGGACTGCCAAAATAAATTTTAGGCAGTCCTTTATTATATTATTGGGCAAGCTTGCCCTTTAAGTCATATTCATATGCTATTTCTACTGTTACATCAACCATTTCTCCGATTTGAAGATCTTCGCTTGTTTCTACATATACGACACTATCTATGTCCTCTGCATCCTTCTGTGATCTTCCTATAAATAAAATCTCATCTACTCTATCCTCAATTAAAACCTTTAATGTTTTACCTAGGTTTTCTTGATTTCTTTCTTCTGAAATTCCTTGCTGTAACATCATCAATCTTTCTAGTCTTTCCTTTTTCGTATCTTCATCAACATGATTAGGAAGAAGATCCGCTGGAGTTCCTTCTTCTCTTGAATACTTAAATGCACCCATTCTGTCAAGCTGCATTTCCTCTACAAATTCCATTAACTCTTCAAAATCTTCATCCGTTTCTCCAGGAAAACCTACTATAAATGTAGTTCTAATTACGGCATCAGATATTTTACTTCTTATCATTTCAACCTTAGACTTTAATTCTTCCCTAGAAGT
Source organism: Peptostreptococcus russellii (assembly GCF_900110295.1). Lineage (GTDB taxonomy): Bacteria > Bacillota > Clostridia > Peptostreptococcales > Peptostreptococcaceae > Peptostreptococcus > Peptostreptococcus russellii_A. Next base: position 108,107 of record NZ_FODF01000001.1, on the reverse strand, counting down.
CTTTCTATTCATCAGTTTAAGTATTCTATTGCTTGCGTGTTGCATTGGGATATCAAAATAGCTACATATATTATCATACTTAGCCACTACATCTACTATTTCTTCGGATATTCCTTCAGGATATGAGTAAAGAACTCTTATCCAATCAAATTCTAGTTTTGCTAATCTTTCAAGAAGCTCTGCCAAAGCAGGCTTTCCATAAAGATCTCTTCCATAGACTGTTGTATCCTGAGCTATTACTACAAGTTCTTTTACTCCATTTTCTTTTAAAGTTTTTGCTTCTTTAATAAGCTCTTCTATATCTCTACTTCTATACTTTCCTCTCAACTTTGGTATGATACAGTAAGTGCAATTGTTATCACAACCTTCTCCTATTTTTAAATATGCTAGATATGGAGGTGTAGAAACATATCTTGGAAGAGTTTCATCAAAACTAAAGTTTATATCATCCATTCTTATTACTTTTTCCTTGTCTTCAGGAAGATTATCTACTACTTCTGTTATTTTATCATAACTTCCTGTACCCACAATGGCATCTATTTCTGGAATTGATTCTAACAATTCTTCTGTGTATCTTTGAGCTAAACATCCTGAAACTAGAAGATACTTTATTATACCTTCATTTTTTAGTTCAGCATATCTCACTATAGAATCTATAGATTCTTGCTTTGCATCTTCTATAAACCCACAAGTATTTACTATTACGACATCTGCATCTTGGCAATCACCTACAAGCTGATGTCCATCTTTATTAAGCATTCCTAGCATAATTTCTGCGTCTACTAAGTTTTTGGAACACCCTAATGATTCTAATGCTATTTTCAAAATTTTATTTCCTCCATTACTGTAATTGTGAGAGCTGTTCCTTTGATATTAGAACTTTTCTAGGCTTGCTTCCTTCACTTGGACCAACAATGCCTCTTTCCTCCATATCATCTATTAATCTAGCAGCTCTATTAAATCCTATTTTAAACTTTCTTTGAAGCATAGATGCAGAAGCCTGCCCGTTATTTACAACAAACTCTATTGCATCATAAAGAAATTCATCAGTATCATCTGATTTTATGCTTCCTATATTAGATATAGATTCTTCTATTTCTTCTATATAATTGGCTCCACCTGTATCTCCAGCTTCTTTTTTAACATATTCTATTACCTTGTCTGACTCTTCTTCAGATATAAAGGCTCCCTGTAATCTTCTCGGTTTGGAAGCACCTAGTGGATAAAATAACATGTCACCCTTACCTAAAAGTTTTTCGGCTCCACCCATGTCTATTATTGTTCTAGAGTCAGTCTGAGATGAAACTGCAAATGCTATTCTAGAAGGTATATTAGCCTTTATAACACCTGTAATAACATCTACGGATGGTCTCTGAGTCGCTACAATCAAATGCATTCCTGCTGCTCTAGCCATCTGTGCAAGTCTACATATATAATCTTCCACTTCATTAGCACTTGCCATCATAAGATCGGCAAGCTCATCTATTATTATTACAATCTTAGGAAGCGGATTATCTGTTTTATCATTATAACTTGAAATATCCTTTACTTGAGCCTCTGCAAATAACTTGTATCTTCTATTCATCTCTGTTACAGCCCAACAAAGTGCATTGGCAGCCTTTTTAGGATCTGTAACAACTGGAATCATAAGATGAGGTATTCCATTATAGTTTGCAAGTTCAACAACCTTTGGATCTATAAGCATAAGCTTTACTTCATCTGGTTTTGCCTTATATAATATACTTGTTATCAAAGTATTTACACATACTGATTTACCAGAACCTGTTGATCCTGCAATCAATAAATGTGGCATCTTTGATATATCCCCTATAATTATTTTACCTGAAACATCCTTTCCTAGTCCCATAGCTAAAGGTGACTTAAAGTTGTTAAACTCAGGACTTTCTATAATCTCTCTTGCACTTACCATCTGTGGTTCATCATTTGGTACTTCTATACCAATTGCACTTTTTCCTGGTATAGGTGCTTCCATTCTTATACTCTTAGCCGCAAGACTTAGAGCTATATCATCTGTAAGATTTACTATTTTACTTACCTTTACTCCAGGTCTAGGCTGTATTTCATATCTTGTAATAGTAGGACCTACTGTTACTTGATTAATCGAAGCATCAACTCCGAAATCTTTTAAAGTCTGTTCAAGCTGTCTTGCATTTTCAAGCACTTTTTGCTTAGATCTCTTATCATTCTTATTGACCACCCTATTCAAAAGAGAAACTGGTGGCTTTTTATAATTCATATATTTCAAATGTTCATTTTCATCAGAAGACATAGCTTCACTTACGTCTGAAATCAATCCACTTGATGACATTTGGGATTTTTTCTTTAAATCTGAAATACCGCTTAAATTACTATTGGGCATTGTTTTTGCCAAATCATCTTCTGACACTATTTCATGAGTACTAAATTCGTGATCATCAAATAGTGTCTCTGCTGGATCAGTCTTATTAAACTCTTCATCTTCTTCTGGCAAAACTCCTAAATCTGGTTCTTCATTTTGTAATTTTTGAAGTATCTCCAAATCAGACAAGCCCTGAGTTCCCTCAAGTATTTCAAGATAGTCATCTTCAGCTTTATTAAATCCTACAATTTTTATAGTCTTATCTCCATCATCTTCTTCATCTTCACTCTGACTTTCATTCTTTCCAAGTTTACTTTTAAACATATCAAAGAATCCTGTTTTGCTTACTATTGTAGCATCATCTACATCTTCAGCATTTGCATTCTTTTTCTTGAAAAATTTAATCTTTGAGAATATACTTTCCTTCCCACTCTTAGGATTTTTTAGCATAGTCATAATATCTTGCATAGATATTTTGAATATGTAAAGTACAGATATTATTGTTGCAAATATAGTTAAAAGCCATGCGCCCACAAGTCCCAATATATGAGTCAGATAATAAGTTATAAATGAAGGTATTAATCCTATACCCTCTCTTGTTACCCCCATCTTAATAGTATCCTGTAATACATCAGCACTAAGCATACTATCTGATGGTATCTGAGCATAATTGATTAGACCATAGTATATTATAAGAAATACTATTGCAACATAGAACATCTTAGTTTTTCTAAATCTATCAATTTTTTCATTTCCATCTACAAATCCCAGTACTCCAATTACAATCATTACAATTGGAAGCAATATTGCAAGACCACCAAATAATCCTTTAAATACCATTTGTATTACCTTTGGAAGCACTGCTCCTGAATTTGAATACAAACCGTAGGCAAAGAACATACCTAGAAAAATAACTATTATATTATGGTATTCAGAATTAAATCTCAACCCTCTTCTTTTCTCTACTTTTCTTTTTACTGGTTTTCTTCCCTTAGTTGGTCTTTTGCCTGGGTTTCTTGAATTTGTTTTTCTAGCCATTAGACCACCTCTATTTCATTATTGTTTTTACTGATTTGCCTGTAATGCCTACAGACATTTCTTTGCTGAAAATTCTATCTATCATTGTTTTCATATAATCAAGGTCAATGCTATCTACACATTGTATTACCTCTTCTATATTTCTAAGCCTTCTATTTTCTACTTCATATTCACCAATTAGCATCATTCTATCTTCTGTGTCTTCAAGATTCATTATTACCATGCCCTTATACTGCTCTTTTGCAAAAACAAGCTCTTCCTCTGTAATATAATTATTCTTTAGATTTTCAATTTCATAAATAATAGAATCATAGACTTCTCTAAGATTTTCAGATGCCATGCTTGAAAATATTCCAAACTCTCCATATCCTACATAAAAACTATCTGAAGAATATATGCTATAAGACAAGCCTTTTTCTTCTCTTATATGCTGAAACAGTCTAGAACTTGGAGTATTCCCAAGTATATTTCCAAGAAGTTTAACTGCATAAAACTCTTTATCAATAGAATCATCTGGACATTCAAAAATCATTGCAAGATTTACTTGTTCATCATCTTTATCCTCTATAAACCTTACTGCTTTAAACTCTTGCCCTTCTCTTTTTAGTATCAAATCTTTCTTTTTCCAAGTTTTGAAACCACCTTCGATTTTTTTAAGTATATCATCTAAAACAAAATTTCCACTTAAAACTATTACTGCATTATTTGGAACATAGTACTTTTCAAAGAAATCTACTATCTTATCTCTGCTTATTTCAGATACAGACTCTTTAGTTCCCAAAACATTTCTTCCTACACCCTTGTTGTCAAAAGTTCTCATCAAAAGTTCATCATATAAATAATCTTCAGATGAATCTTGATACATTTTTATCTCTTCTATAATAACTGTTTTTTCTTTTTCAATATTTTCTTCATCAAATTCAGAGTTATTTATCATGTCTGCTAAAACATCTATACCTATATCTATATGATTTGACGGCATCTTAACATGATAACAAGTATGATCTTCTGTAGTGAATGCATTTATATTTCCACCGTAGTAGTCTATGTCATTTGAAATTTGTCTTGAAGTCCTATTTTTAGTCCCCTTAAAAAGCATATGTTCAATAAAATGTGCAATTCCATAATTTGACTTGTCTTCCATTCTTGAACCAACATTTATCCAAACTCCAAGAGAAACAGATCTTACATAAGGAATTTCCTCTGCAACTATTCTCAATCCGTTTTTCAATCTTCTATACTCTATAACACTCACCCCTTTTTACTATATTTTATATGTATATTTTATCTATAAGCACTTAATTTATTATTTATTAAAAGCACTTCAATAATTTGCATATTTTACTATTATACCACAGAATATCACATTTTTCTTAATTTAAACTTATAGTTTTTTCAAAAATTACAAGCCAGTTTTTAGAACTGTCCAAAAGCTGGCTTAAAAAATACTCTTTAATTAAAATTATCCTTTACAAAAGAACAGCACTGAAATATATTAACTCCAGTGCTGTATTTATAAATATTGTATTATTTATTTGATATTGCCTTTACAGAAAGATTTATTCTATCCTTGTCATCTATTTCAGTTACTAATACATCAATAACATCACCTATAGCAAGTACATCTTCAACCTTGTTTACTCTGTTGTTTGATATCTGTGAAATATGTAAAAGTCCCTGCTTTCCTGGAAGTATTTCCACAAATGCACCGAACTTTTCTATTCTTGTTACAGTACCTTTATATATCTTTCCTGGTTCAGCTTCTGCAACAATGCCTTCTATTATTCCCTTAGCCTTAGCTATCATATCAGATTCAACACCTACTATATAAACCTGACCAGTCTGTTCAATGTCTATCTTAACACCAGTTTCATCGATTATCTTATTGATCATCTTTCCACCAGGTCCTATTACATCTCTTATCTTATCTGGATTAATTGTCATCTTTACAATCTTTGGAGCGTAAGGTGATAATTCATCCTTTGGTTCAGATATTACCTTCTTCATTTCTCCAAGTATATGCATTCTACCTTCCTTAGCCTGCTTTAACGCCTGTCTAAGTACAGCTTCATCTATACCGTCTATCTTTATGTCCATCTGTATAGCAGTTACACCATGTTCAGTACCTGCAACCTTAAAGTCCATATCTCCAAGATGGTCTTCCATGCCCTGTATGTCTGAAAGAACTGCCACCTTATCGTGGTGCTTTATAAGTCCCATTGCTATACCGGCAACCATATCTCTTATAGGAACACCAGCATCTAATAGTGATAATGTTGATGCACATACTGATGCCTGTGAAGTTGAACCGTTTGAGCTAAGTACTTCAGATACAAGTCTTATTGCATATGGGAAGTCTTCCTGTGAAGGTATTACTGGTAACAAGGCTCTTTCGGCAAGTGCACCATGTCCTATTTCTCTTCTTCCAGGTCCTCTTGAAGGTCTTGTTTCACCAACTGAATATGATGGGAAGTTATAGTGATGCATATATCTCTTTGCTTCTTCTTCATCTAATCCATCAAGCTTCTGAACATCTCCCAAAGCACCTAAAGTAGTTACATTAAGTACCTGAGTCTGACCTCTAGTAAATATTGAAGAACCATGAGTTCTTGGTATCATACCTGTTTCACACCATATAGGTCTTATTTCATCAAGAGCTCTATTATCTGGTCTTACATTGTCATCAACTATAAGACTTCTAACTTCATCCTTGATGATATCATGAAGTACATCTTCTATATCTCCAGCTACTTCTTCAAAGTTTTCAAGCTCAGCTTCAAAATGTTCAAGAGTTTCAGCACTTACTGCATCCATCTTTGCTGTTCTTTCCATCTTTTCAGGAGTCTTTACTGCTTCACGCATCTTTTCTCTTGCAAAATCATTTACAAGCTTTGTCATTTCTTCTGATGGTAAGTGAAGTTCTACCTGACACTTTTCATGACCTACTTCATCTACTATATCTTCAATAAATGCAACTATCTTCTTTATTTCTTCATGTGCAAATAATATACCTTCAAGAACAACACTTTCGTCCACTTCTTCAGCACCGGCTTCAACCATCATGATGGCATCTTTAGTACCAGATACTACAAGGTGTAAATCACTGTTTTCTCTTTGTTCCTGATTTGGATTTGCAACAAATTCACCGTCTACACGTCCTACAAGAACTGATCCTGTTGGTCCATTAAAAGGAATATCAGATATTGATAAAGATATAGAAGATCCTATCATTGCAACAATATCAGGAGTACAATCTTGATCCACAGATAATACTGTAGCTACTACCTGTACATCGTTTCTAAATCCTTCTGGGAAAAGTGGTCTCAAAGGTCTATCTATAAGTCTTGATGTAAGTATAGCCTTTTCTGATGGTTTCCCTTCTCTCTTTAAGAATCCACCAGGTATTTTACCTACTGAATATAACTTTTCTTCAAAATCAACGCTAAGAGGGAAAAAGTCAACCCCATCTCTCGGTTCTGCTGACTTTGTTACATTTACCATTAGCATTGTGTCACCGTATCTTATAATACAGTTACCATTTGTCATTTCACAAATCTTTCCTATTTCAACTGATAGTTTTCTACCAGCTAATTCTGTTTCAAATATTCTATGTTCGAACATAGCTTCCTCCTTGTTTGTATTACTTTGAATAACTGATTGCAATTATATCTGGGCCTGTATGTGAGCATATGCAAACTCCACCCTTTGTAATCATTATTTTCTTTACTTTGTCTTTTAACTTATCGTCTACTTCTTTTTTAAGCTTTTCAAAGTCATCTAAATTGCATCCATGCCCCATAGTAACCGTAAGATCTGATAGGCTCTCACTATTGTTTTCAATTGTAAGTTCAACAAGCTTTGAAACAAGCTTCTTTATACCCCTTACCTTTGTTACTAAGCTTATTTTACCTCTTTCCATTTTGAAAATAGGTTTTATGTTAAGCATATTTCCGATTATTGCAGTTGTAAGTGGAACTCTTCCACTCTTTTTAAGAAAATCAAAAGATGCTGGAGCAAATAATATACTCACGCTATCTCTTAAAGAATCTAATTTTTCAACTGTTTCTTCAACACTTAATCCTTCTTCTAACATATCACACGCACGAATTACAAACTGACCTGCACCAAGAGATAAGTTTTCTGTATCAAATACATGGATATTTCCTTCTTCCATATCACCTTTTGCTAACATTGCACTTTGGAATGTACCGGTCGCAGATGACGCACCAGTCAAACAAAGTATGTCCTTACCTTCTTTAACTCCGGCTTCGAAAGCTTCTTTGAACTGCATATATGTTGCTTGAGAAGTCTTTGGAATTTCTCCAGACTTTAAAACGACATCATAAAATTCTTCCTTTGTTATATCGACACCATCTTTATATTCCTTGCCATCCATTATAAGAGTCAAAGGGATAACCTCAAGGTATTCCTTTTTCTGAATTTCTTCAGGAATATCACATAAACTGTCACATATTAATTTTATGTCCAAAGTAGTACCTCCTAACTTCTTCTATCTTTTATAAAATAGTTCTAATATCAATGTGTCTTTATCCAACTAATAATTAGCCTCAAGACCTTGAAATTTTTCTGTAAATAATAGCTCTATTTATTAGATAGGGATATTATTTACAGAATTTTTCATGTCTCTCTTATTATTTAAAAGCATCATTAGTGGGATTTTTATTCAACACACTATAAAAACATTTTATCACATTTTACAATATAAAAATAGATTTATATGGAAAATGATAACAAAAGCTTTTTCATAAATTATAAAACAAAGCAGATATGAAATAAATCATATCTGCTTAAAAAGAATTATTTTCTTAGTCCTAACTTAGCTATTAAAGCTCTGTATCCTTCAAGATCATGTCTCTTTAAGTAAGTTAATAGATTTCTTCTTCTACCAACCATCTTTAAAAGACCTCTTCTTGAATGGTGATCCTTCTTGTGAACCTTTAAATGTTCATTTAATTCGTTAATTCTAGCTGTTAATAAAGCTATCTGTACTTCTGGAGAACCAGTATCTCCTTCTTTTCTTCCAAAATCCTTGATTATTTGTTCTTTGTTTATCATTTTTTCCTCCTAAAATTTATAATCGCCTAAAGCTAAGCTTTGAATGGAGACTCGAAAGCTGAGCTTAGGTTTCAACCTTAATCATTATAACATAGTTATCTTTTCTCTTCAAGAAAATAATTTTACTTTTTTGACTCGATTTGCTTTCTAATATTTTCTATTACTACTTTATAATCACCTGAAATATTATTATTTTTATTCAAAATCTCGAAATAATTTTCTTTTACATATTTTGTATCTTTTTCAAGTTGCAGTTTTAGACCTTCCACACCGTCAAATTTTATCTCATCTCTCATTTTTTCAATAAATTCAACCCTCATATCTTTTCCATAGATATTTTCATCAAAGTCTAAAATATAAGTCTCAATGCTTAAATTTTTGCCATTTACAGTAGGGTTAGTACCAATACTAGTGGCACCACAATAAACTTCGCCATCTATAACAGCAAAAGTCGCATATATACCTATTTGAGGTATCACCATATTATTATCATATTGAATATTTGCAGTTGGAAATCCAAGTTTTCTCCCAATTTGTCTTCCTTTAATAACTTCTCCTTCTACTGCAAAATATCTCCCTAAAAGCTCTTCTGCCTCTACTACATCGCCTTCTGTAATAGCCCTTCTTATATCAGTAGAACTTATCCTTCTGCCTTCCATAATAACAGGATCTACCACTTCAACATCAAAATTATTCTTTTTCGCCAATTCTTTTAAAACTTCTGGGTTACCTTCTCTTTGTCTTGCAAAAGTAAAATCATGACCTATAACAATCTTCTTTACATGAAGCTTTTCTACAAGAATCTTACTTACATAATCTTCTGCAGATATCTGAGTCATACTTTCATCAAATGGTATTGAAATATATATATCAACACCCATTCTTTCTATAACTTCATACTTTTCTTTATACGAAATAATATTTTTTACGTGTCCAGGTTTGAAATAATTAACTGGATGATTAGAGAATGTAAAAACTACACTTTTTAAATTATTTTCCCTGGAATATTTTATCGTTTTATTTATCAATGTCTGATGACCCTTATGAACACCGTCAAAATTTCCTATAGTGACACAAGTATCAAAAGGAAAATCTATATCATCCAAGTTTTTGTATACTTTCATAATATCACCATTATCCTAATTTGAATATTTTTTCACTCTTTACCATTAAATCTTTATCTTCTTTATTTAATATTCCAACACCTATAAATTCCTTTTCATTGGAATATACTCTTACCCTTTTAGATAAAGAATCTTTATAGTTTCCTTCTATAAACCTTCTTTCTTCTATTTTACCACCATTTGAATAATATTTCACTGCATTTTCATGTAGAATCAAGTAAGGAAACTCCATTAAAACTTCTTCTACTGAATAACTAACTTCCATTAGTCTGTTTTCATCCCTATATTTCTCTAATTCTTCAAGAGTTATTGCTCTTTCTATATCGAATATTCCACTCTTTGTTCTCTGAAGATATGACATAGAAGCACCAACACCTAATACAGCTCCTATATCATGGCAAATACTTCTTACATATGTGCCCTTGCTACAACTAACTCTTATTTTAACTTTAGGTATATCCATATTTAGTATTTCTATAAAGTTTATCCTTACTGGTCTTGCCTTAATCTCTATTTCATCGGCTCGACCACTTCTTGCAAGATCACACATTTTCTTCCCATTGACTTTTAAAGCAGAATAGATTGGAGGATACTGCATTATATCTCCTAATTGTGAATCGATTGCCTTTTTGACATCTTCTTCTTTAATATGCCTCACATCACATTCTTTTAAAATTTCACCTGAGCTATCATAGGTGTCAGTTTCAATTCCAAGAATCAATTCACATATATACTCTTTTTCTTTATTAAGTATAAGGTCGCTAATTTTAGTTGCCCTTCCTACGCATATAGGCAAGACTCCCTGTGCATCTGGATCAAGCGTTCCTGTATGACCTACTTTTTTTGTTTTAAGTATTTTTCTGACCTTGTAGACAACATCATGAGAAGTCATTCCAGTCGGTTTATTTATATTAAAGATTCTATCCATTAAATTCCTTCCTTCTAAAACTTTATTTATACTCTTTATTTTAAATACCCTATAGCCTTTTCTATAAGCATTTTCTTTGCTAATTCTACATCTAAGTCTTTTATTGTACAACCAGCTGCCCTCTTATGACCTCCACCAGAAAACTCAGATGCAAGTTTAGAACAATCTACATAATTCTTTGAGCGGAAACTTACCTTTATTTCTCCAATTTCTTTTTCTTTTACAAATATTCCAAGTTCTACCCCTTCTATATCTCTTGTATATGGAGTAATAGCATCTATATCACCGTATTCCACTTCATACTTGTCCATAGACTCTTTTGCAACAGCTATTATACATATCTGTGACTGTATAATTTCAAGACCATTTAGAGCCTCTCCTAGAAGCTTATAAAAATTAACTGAGTTATTTTGGAATAATTTTTCTACAATTAAATTCTTTTTTGCCCCTCTAGACATCAATTCTGCAGCCATTATAAAAGAGGATTCTCTCGTATTTGAATACTGGAAATTACCTGTATCAGTTATAAGTCCCGTATAAAGATATGTAGCTATATTCTCATCTATAATCTTATTGTCTGTTATACATTCATATCTCATAATTATATTATATACTAGCTCACAAGTAGATGACTCTTCTGTGTCTACATATTTTAAAAATCCATAATCTCCATTTGTTATATGATGATCTATGCATATTATTCCTTTTGCATTTTCTAATATTTTATCATCAACGCATATTCTCGAATAATCGCCTGCATCTAATGCAATTACAGTATATTTTTCTTTTTGATCTATATCTTTAGAAGTCATTTTTATATTTTCATCGTATAAAAATGATAAATTCTTAGGATATTCATCATCTAATACATAGACAACATCTTTACCTAATTTTTTCAAAAAACTGTATATTGAAAGGGAAGACCCTATATTATCTCCGTCTGGACTTACATGAGATGATACTAAGAATTTATCGTCGTTTGACTGTATATACTCAAGTATCTTATCAATTTCTTTAGTAAATCTATTCATTAAATCACATCCTCTTCATAAAAATAAAAATGATGTCAGTAAGAAATACTGACATCATCTATTATACAGCAAAATATAAATTATCTCACTATAATATCTCTAGTTTATTAAAACTAATCATTTTTAGAGTTTACACTCTTTATTAGTTCATCCATATACATTCCCTTTTCTATGGAGTCATCTATCTTGAAGATTATTTCTGGAACGTATCTCAATTTGACAGCTTTTCCTACTTCTCTTCTTATGTATCCTCTTGCACTATTAAGTCCTGCAAGAGATTCTTCTTTATCTCCAGCCAACATACTGATATATACAAAAGCATATCTTAGGTCATTGGTAACCTCTACTTCTGTAACACTTATCATAGATGTTATTCTTGGATCCTTAATTCCGTTTATAAGCATTGTACTTATAACTTTTTTAACCTCTTCACTTATTCTCTTTATTCTATTTGAAGCCATTTAAATACACCTCTTTCTTAATTAAAATAGAAATGTAATTAGTCTATTGTTCTTTCAACTTCCTTTGTAATATAGCCTTCGACTATATCTCCAACCTTAATATCATTGTAGTTCACAATACCTAGACCACATTCAAATCCCTGAGCAACTTCCTTGACATCATCTTTAAATCTTCTAAGTGATGCAAGTTCTCCCTCATGTATAATTATACCATCTCTAACAATTCTAACCTTACAGTTTCTGTATATCTTTCCTGAAATAACATATGCACCTGCTATAGTACCTATTCCAGAAATCTTATATGTTTCTCTTATTTCTACCTTACCAGTATCTTCATCAACATATTCTGGGTCAAGCATACCACTCATAGCAGCCTTCATATCTTCTATTGCCTTGTATATTATTGTATATGTTCTAATATCAACTGTTTCCTTTTCAGCTAACTGCTCAGCTCCAGCAACCGGTCTAACATTAAACCCTATTATGATAGCATTTGATGCAGATGCCAATAAAACATCTGATTCAGTGATAGCACCAACGCCACCATGTATTACCTTAATCTGTACTTCATCATTTGATAATCTTTCCAAACTCTGCTTTACTGCCTGTACAGATCCCTGTACATCAGCCTTTATTACTATATTAAGATCCTTTACTTTACCTTCGCTCATTTGTTCAAATAAGTCGTCAAGTGAAATTTTTGAACTTGCCTTTAGCATTTCTTCTCTCTGCATTTCTTGTCTCTTTTCAGCAATCAATCTTGCAGTCTTATCACTTGGAACTTCTACGAACTGATCTCCACCAGATGGAACATCAGATAAACCTAGTATTTCAACTGCTGTTGAAGGACCTGCCTGCTTAACTCTCTTACCCTTGTAGTTAATCATGGCTCTTACCTTACCACTTGCAACACCAGCAACAATAGGATCTCCAACTCTTAGAGTACCACCCTGTACAAGAACTGTGGCAACTGGACCTCTTCCCTTGTCAAGTTCGGCTTCTATAACTGTTCCGACAGCTCTCTTATTTGGATTAGCCTTTAGTTCTTCTACTTCTGCAACAAGAAGAACCATTTCAAGAAGGTTTTCTATATTTATTCTCTTCTTAGCTGAAACTTCTACAGAGATTACATCTCCACCCCAGTCTTCAACTAAAAGCCCCTGATCTGCCAACTCCTGCTTTACCTTATCAGGACTTGCTCCAGGCTTGTCTATCTTATTTATAGCAACTATTATTGGTACATTAGCTGCCTTAGCGTGATTTATAGCTTCTACTGTCTGAGGCATTATACCATCATCAGCTGCAACAACAAGTATAGCTATATCTGTAACCTGTGCACCTCTAGCTCTCATTGATGTAAAGGCTTCATGCCCTGGTGTATCAAGAAGAACTATCTTTTGTCCGTTTATCATTACTTCAGAAGCACCTATATGCTGAGTTATTCCGCCTGCTTCTCCTGATGTAACATTTGAATCTCTTATTGCATCAAGAAGAGATGTCTTACCATGGTCAACGTGTCCCATAACAGTAACAACGGGTGGTCTTGGCATAAGGTCCTTTTCATCATCTTCTTCTATATCCATTAAAGCTTCTATTTCAAGTTCTTCTATTTCTGAACTTTCATTCTTAATTAATGTATAGCCTAATTCATTACATATTAATGCTGCTATATCAAAGCTTATTTCCTGGTTAATTGTAGCCATTGTACCCATTTTCATAAGCTGCATTATTATTTCAGAAGCAGATTTACCAAGTTTAGTAGATAAATCCTGTACTGTAATCTTATTGTCTACTTCAATTACATTTCCCTTTGCTTCTCTTATTTCTTCATTTAACATCTCTACTAGAAGTTCAAGATTTTCTCCTTCTACATATTCGTTATCAATTGTCTCAATACCAAAGTCATTAATTTTTCCCATAAGTTCTTTTTCACTCATGTTATAATCTTCGGCTATATGCTTTATGCTAGTTCTAGACATAAACAACACCTCCTAAATATAAGCCCTACTGTGAACACTGACTTTCAAGCAGATTTTTAATCTGTTTTGCAATATTCTCATCAACTATTCCCAATACAGCTCTCGGGCTCTTTCCGATAGCTCTTCCCAGTTCGTTTTTCTCACCGAATTCATAGTGTGCTATACTTCTAAAGCTGCATTTATCTGTAAATAATTTCTTCGTATTTTTAGATGCGTCACTTGCTATTATAACAAGCTTTACACGCTTCTTTTTTACCTCTCTCAAAGTTGTATCATCGCCTGATACAAGATTTCCTGACCTCATTGCAAGTCCTAGCCATGAATATATCTTTTTATTATCCATAATCCTTACTCGCTTTCTTCAGTCTTTTTCATTGTTTCTAGTTCATCTATTAAATGATTGTAAACTTCATCTTCAACATTCATCTTAAAAGCTCTATTGAGAGCCTTACTTTTTATAGCTTTTGTAAGGCATTCTGAATTGGCACATACATAAGCGCCTCTTCCATTAGCTCTTCCAGACTCATCAAGAAAAATTTCATTTTCCTTGTTCTTTACAATTCTAATTAAACTTTTTTTGTCTCCTCTTTCTTGGCAGGCAATACATTTTCTTTGAGGTGTCTTTTTTACTTTATTCATTTAAGACCTCCTATAAATATATTACTCTTCGTCCTTTGAATCTTCAACTTCAAAGTCTTCATCATCAAAGTTTTCTTCATCTTCAAAGTCTTCTTCGATTAATTCATCTATTGCTTCATCGACAAATTCTTCAAGATTTTCTATGTTTTCTTCTATTTCATCAAGTTCAACTTCAGCTTCTTGCACAGCAGCCATAGCTTCTGCTTCTAATATTGCTGCTTCTTTTTCTTCTTCTAAAGTCTTATCATCTTCTGCAATCTTTGCAAGAAGTTTTTCTCTATCTGAGTCACTGAAATCTGACTCTGGCTTGATATCTATCTTCCAGTTAGTAAGTCTTGCAGCAAGTCTAGCATTTTGACCTTCCTTACCTATTGCAAGTGATAGCTGATAGTCTGGAACTATAACAACTGCTGACTTTTCCTTTTCATTTACAAATACTTCAGTAACCTTAGATGGACTAAGTGCAGCTTCTACAAATTCACTAATATCATCACTATATTTTACTATATCTATTTTTTCATCGCCTAATTCTTCAACTATGTTTCTTACTCTTGACCCCTGAGTACCTACACAAGCACCGATTGGATCGATTTTAGGATCTACTGACTTAACAGCCATCTTTGTTCTTGAACCAGCTTCTCTTGATATAGACTTTATCTGCACTATACCTGCCTGTATTTCAGGAACTTCCATTTCAAATAATCTCTTAACAAGTCCGTAGTTGCTTCTTGATAAAACAATCTGAGGATTCTTATTTGTCTTATTTACCTCTACTACGTAGAATTTCATCATCTTTCCTATAGTGTATTCTTCACCAGGTATCTGTTCACTTTGAAGAAGTATTCCTTCTCCTTTTCCTACCTGAGCAAATACTATTTGCTTGTCATCTCTGTGAGATATTCTTGAAATTTCTCCAGTAACAAGCTCATCTTGTTTTTCAACAAATTCATTGTAAGTTTTTTCTCTTTCAGCTTCTCTTATCTTCTGAACAACTATCTGCTTAGCTGTTTGAGCTGCTATTCTTCCGAAATCTCTAGGAGTTACTTCATGTTCTACTATATCTCCAAGCTCATAGTTCGGACTAATTGCTCTTGCCTCATCAAGTTCTATTTCAAGGAAATTGTCATAAAGATCTGATTCATCAACAACTGTTCTCTGAGAATACACCTTGATTTCTCCATTTTCTCTGTCAAGGTCTACTCTAACATTCTGAGCTGATCCGAAGTTTTTCTTGTATGCTGATATTAATGCTTGTTCTATTGTTTCTAATAAAACATCTCTGTCTATTCCCCTATCTTTTACAAGTTCATCAAGAGCTTGAATAAATTCTGTATTCATTTTTCTTCCTCCATTACTTAAAATACAACTGACAGACGTATCTGTGCTATTTCTTTTCTAGTTAATTTCTTTTCGTTTCCATCTACTAATAAGACTACATTCCCATCTTCATCTAAACCTGATAAAGTGGCTTCGAATTGTTTAGTCTTTAGTTCTTCATCATTTTTATATAATTTAACATCCACTTGCTTTCCAGCATACTTTGAAAATTCCTTATCTCTCTTTAACACCCTATCAATTCCTGGTGAACATACTTCTAAAAAGTAATTTTCTTCTATAAAGTTCTTTTCATCAAGTTGTGGACTTAATAATCTACTCACTTTTTCGCATTCATCTAATCCTATGCCATTCTCATCATCAAGTATTACTCTCAAGTAGTGCATTCCTGCTTCTTTTACAAATTCTACATCTACCAGTTCGTATCCCAGCTCATCAATTATCGGCTGAGCAAGTTCTTCAACTCTCTGTGCAGTATTTTTTTTCATAACTAACACCTCCATATATTCAATTGTAAATGGCTTGAAAAATAACTTCAAGCCTTATAAAAAATTTGCATAAAAAATGTGAGCCAATATAATGCCTCACATCCCACATAAAATATCTTCTTTTATTATCATACCACTTTTTGAAGATTTTTACAAGTCAATTATAAGCTATTTGCAATTCTAATCTTAAATTACTTCAAAAACAAATGTATTCTATTAAATATATACATAAAAACTACTTACATATTTATATTTTTCTATTTTATATACTATTATAAAGCATATTACTGTTTTTTTGTTAATATTTTTTTCTTTTACATATAGATTTTTCACATAATTGCCTATTTGGTATTCACCTAACCTTCCAACATAGATATTATTTCTTTTTATAGATATATTTTTTCTTTCTCCCCAATTTAATACATTGTCATTTTTAATATCATCTATTTTGTTAGAAGTATATAATATTTTACTTACCTTGCTATAACCATTTTTAGTATATTCTTGATCTGATGTTTCCAAAGAAAGTGTTTTTATAGAATCTATCCCCATAGAGTTTTTAATTTCATATCTTATTCTATCCTCTACCACCTCAGAAATCTCTTTCATTTCACACATAGCCATATTTTTCCTATATACTTCCAAAGAAAGGTACACTATTGAATATATTAAAAATAAAATAACTATAGATATATTTATATATATTACTGTTTCTAAAAAAATACTACCTCTATTTGTTTTCAAAGTTAATCACCAGTTTTCTTTTAAACTTTATCTTGTCTATAATTTTAAATCTACTTTTTATTCTCTATCCTTTATAATTATTTTATTATTTTTATTAATCACATTGCTATTATAGTCTTCTGAATAAGATTTTACTCTTCCGCTTGCAAGCATAATCGTTATCCTTTCTATTTTTTTTGAACTATTGTCTAGCACATAGATGCTTCTTCCTTTTTCAGGAGAACCTGATCTTGATTTTCTTGAATATATTATTTTATTTTCCATACTAAAAATTTGCATCCCCTTTTTGCAATTCCTAGACTTTATTTTATTAGAATCCTTATATATTTTATATCCATGACTTGTAAATACAATTTTATAAATATTTCTTCGACTATTTGATGCCAAACCTATATTCCTCAAATCACTTTTTAATTCAAATATAAATTCTTCATATTTCAAATTTCTACTTTTAAATCTAGGTATGGAAATTAAAACTATAATTCCTATAAGGGAAACTGAAATTACCATTTCTAAAAGAGTATATCCTTTTCTTTTCATACTAGCTCCTATTTTATATATTTAAAAAGTGTCTTCAAATCCTCACAACTTATATCCTTATGTTTTTTATCTCCTGCTTGAATCTTTTTATATGGATTAAATACTCTTGCTTTTTTTATATAATTTCTTATATAGTTATCATCCTTGTATACTATCTGCATAATAAAATCCATATATCTTTTGTCATCAGAAATCTGGCTTTTTTGATTTTCGCCTAAAATTTCAATTTCTACATTGGGAAGACTATAATAAATCATATCCTTTGCTTTGTAAAACTCTTTTCCACTAACAGAAGACATCAATGAGAAAAACTCATCTTCATTGCTAGATTCATAAAAAGAATTTTCTATTGCCTTATAAAAATTTATTTCCACAACTTTAAGTGCTTGCTCTGAAATATAGTCAGCCTTTATTGCCTCTGCATTTTCATTTAGAAAACTCGCTGTGTTTTTTTCAATTAAAAATATACTTGAAAATATTAAACTGATAAAAATAAACAATGATAAAATATTCATAGATATGTAGGCTTTTCTTTTTTTAAAAACTATAATTTTCAAATTAATCATCTTCTCCTAAAATACTGTATACCTTAATCTTTTTTACCGTAGCATTATTTTTTACTGTGATTTGACTACGTATGTATCCAAATCTAGCATCTAAAACTTTCCTGTTTTTTTCTATTTCATATTTCCCATCTTTGTAACTTACTTTTTCACTTAGATTATCTAACTCTCCTTCATAGCTGGAAATAATACCTTTTTCTTTCTCTGCTTCATCTATTAAAATTCTCTTTGTAAACTGCCTATTGTCCATTTTTTTGGATATTGTTTCTGAATTCTTTACCGAAGCTTCAACAAATATTATTATCGTTAAAGTTAGCATAATAGAAAAAATAACATCCATGCCTATACTTCCCTTTCTTCTCAATAAAATCCTCCTTATTATTGTTTATTTTCAAGCTATAAACTTTTCTATCTATTTTTAATATAGGCATAAAAAAAGACATTATAAACCATCTCGTGATTATAATGTCTTTTTATTAATTTATTTTTCTTCTATTGCTTTTCTCAACATAAAGTTTGTCTTTACTTCCTTAGGAAGCTTCATCTTAACAATCTGTCTTGGATGAGGAGCCGCTTCTATTGCTTCTCCATCTTCATTATACATTTCTGTTATTGTTGTTGTCATTGTTTCAGTATAAGGCCCCATTATTTCTATTTCATCCCCTATAACCATCTTATTTCTCTGTTCTACTGTTACAAGACCATTTTCATCTGCATCTTCTAAAACTATACCCACAAAATCATAATTTCTTACATATGACGCAGATGCATAGTTCTGTTCTTCTGTTCCAGGCTTGTCATTGTAAAATCCAGTAGTAAAGTGTCTATGACTACCTTTTTTTAGTTCTTTAAGCCACATTGGATTAAACTTCCAATTTTCAGGATCTTTATAATACTCATCTATAGCCATTCTGTATGCTCTAACGACAGTAGCAACATAATATGCTGTCTTCATTCTTCCTTCTATTTTTAAACTTGTTATACCTGATTCTATAAGTTCTGGTACATATTCAATCATGCAAAGGTCTTTTGAGTTGAAGAAGAAAGTTCCTCTATCATCTTCATACACTGGGAAATATTCACCAGGTCTTTTTTCTTCCATAAGACTATACTTCCATCTACAAGATTGTGCACAAGAACCTCTATTTGCGTCTCTTCCAGTCATGTAATTGCTGATTAGACATCTTCCTGAATATGATATACACATTGCACCATGCATAAAGGCTTCTATGTCAAGATCCTGAGGAACATTATCTCTTATTTCCTTTATCTCCTTGAATGAAAGCTCTCTAGCTATAACAACTCTCTTTACACCTTGCTTGTACCAGAAATTTGCACTCTTATAATTTGTTGTGTTTGCCTGTGTACTAAGGTGTATTTCCATATTCGGAATAGTTTCTTTTATTACATCTATTACTCCTGGATCTGATGCAATAAGAGCATCAACTCCAGCCTTTTCCAAATCTAGAAGGTATTCTTCAAAACCTTCAAAATCTTCATTATGAGGTATTATATTTACAGTTACAAATATCTTTTTACCTCTCTCATGTGCAAAGTCAGCACCTTCCTTAATATCTTCTATACTAAAGTTCTTTGCAGCTGTTCTCATACCAAAGTTTTCTCCACCAAGATATACTGCATCTGCTCCGTACTCAAAAGCAATTTTTAATCTCTCTAAATCTCCTGCAGGAGCTAGTAATTCTACTTTATTCATTTTTTCTCCTTTCAAATTAAAACTCTTTTATTTACTTTCTGATTTTTTATAACTAATTGCTAATCCATCACCTATAGGTATTATAGATGTATCTAAATAATCAGACTGACAAATATAGTCAAGATAATCTCTCATTCTTTTTACTATCGTCTTTTTTCTTCTTACCACTAAATCATCACTTGCAATCATACCTTTATATAAAATATTATCTGATATGACCAAACCATCAACCTTTAACTTGTCGATAACCATGTCGAAAAACATCTTGTACTGACCTTTAGCTGCATCTATAAATATCATGTCAAACTCGCCATCTATATCCTTTAAAGTTTCTTGTGCATCTCCCACAAGTATCTTTATTTTATCTTCTAATCCTGCTTTTTTTATATTTTCTACTGCTTTTTCAAGCATTACTGGATTTCTTTCTGTTGTGATTATCTCAACATCATTATCTAAAATAGATGAGAAAAGAATAGATGAATAACCTATAGCACAACCTATTTCAAGTATTCTCTTTGGTCTATGAATTTTTAAAATAACCTTTAATAACTCAGCTACTTCTTTATGTATTATTGGAACACTGTTTTCTTCAGCATATAATTCCATTTCTCTTATTTGTCCTGTATTTTGTTCAAGTGTTTCTCTGATATAATCTTCCACTACATCATATACTATATTACTCATTTTATCACCTTCTATAAAAATTAACTAACCTATTTATTATACGTTTAATGACCAAAATGCTCAACTATTTTTTTCCTAAAAAACAGGGAAAGTAAACTTTCCCCGTTATTTTCAGTCTGTTATTTTTCTTTTTCTTGTTTAACTTTTTCTTTTTTTGCTTTTTCTTGTTCATCAAGTTCTTTACGATACTTATCTGCATGTACTTTGTGTTCTTCAAAAGTCTTGCTATAATAGTTCTCTCCATCTGTTCCTGTTACAAAATATAAGTAGTCTGTTTTTTCCGGATTTGCAGCCGCCAGCAAGGATTTTATACCAGGATTTGCTACAGGTGTAGGTGGTAAACCATCATGTAGATAAAGATTGTATGGAGATTCTATCTTCAAATCTTTATACATAACTCTACTTTTACGCTCAGGCAAAGCATACTGAAGAACTGCGTCTGATTGTAATCTCATTTTTTTATCAAGTCTATTATAAAATACACCTGCTATTCTATCTCTTTCACTATCTTTAATAGCTTCTTTTTCAACAATAGAAGCCATTATAACAGTGTCATAAAAATTGAGTTTATTCTTTTCTACGCTAGCCTTAACCTTACTATTATACTTTTTTTCGAACTCACTTAGCATCTTGTCAAAAACTTCTTTTTCACTTGTACCTTTTTTGAAAAAGTATGTTTCAGGGTAAAGGAAACCTTCAAGTGTAACTATTCTCTTATCATTAAGGAATTTGTATTTATCTGAAAACTGTTTAGGGTCTCTAAATAACTTTACATATGTTTCCCTTTTTCCAAGTCCCTTTTTAACAAGAGCATCTACCACCTCAGTAGATACACTACCTTCAGGTATTGTAACTTTTATACCATCTTGATAAATTTGCCCTTTTATAAGCTTGTCTATAATTTGGTCATTATTCATGCTTTGAGAAAATTTATATTTTCCTGCTTTAACTTTTTCTGCTTTGTCAGTATTTTTAACATTGCTCACAAAGACTCTTTTATTTTTAATTAAATCTTTTTCTTTTAGTATTGCAGCAATTTTTTTAGCCGTAGAGCCTTCAGGTATTTCTACTATTACAGTTTTCTGAGACTTAGGATCTACTGCCTTTGAAGCACTTCTGTAATAAATATTTCCTATTCCGGCTGCAATACCTATAACTAAAACAAGAACTATAAGTAGTCTTCCCACTCTAAGTTTCTTTTTACGTTTTTTAGGTTGCGTCTTCTTTTTACTCACTGGCCCATTCCTTTCAAACTATACTATTTAAAACTATACTCTTTCTATGAACTTCTTAACTAATCCTGAGAAATCAGATTTTACTCTTGTAGTAGTTTCAATTACTTCTTCATGGTTTAGAGGTTGGTCAAGTATACCTGCCGCCATATTTGTTATACAAGATATACCAAATACTTCCATATTACTATGATTTGCAACTATTACTTCTGGAACTGTTGACATACCTACTGCATCTCCACCAAGTATTGAAGCCATTCTAACTTCTGCAGGAGTTTCATAGTTTGGTCCAGAGAAGAACATATATACGCCTTCCTGAACCTTTATTGATAATTCTTCTGCACATTCTCCTATAAGCTTTCTACCAGCCTTTGAGTAGGCTTCTGACATATCGGGGAATCTTGCACCAAATCTATCATCATTTGGTCCAATAAGTGGATTAGAACCGCTGAAGTTTATATGATCCTTTATAATCATAAGATCTCCTGGTTTGTAACTCTTATTTGCTCCACCTGCTGCATTTGTTACCAACAACTTATTTATTCCCATTTCTTTAAATACCCTTATAGGATAAGTTATCTCTGCCTGAGAATATCCTTCATAATAATGGAATCTTCCTTGCATTACTAAAACGCACTTTCCACAAAAATCACCTATTACAAGCTGACTCTTATGTCCTACTACTTCTGATACCTTAAAATGTGGTATATCCTTGTAAGAAATTATTGTAGGATTTTCTATTTCTTCGGCTAAATCACCTAATCCTGAACCTAGAATTAATGCAATTTCTGGTTTCTTTTCAATCTTCTTGTTAATATAATCTACACTCTCTTTTACTTTACTATACATATTAAAACACCTCATTTTTAATTTCTTTTGCTTTGACTTTAACTGTTTTTTGTTTTTAGGCTTTTAGTATGTTTTTCAGCTTCTAGTCATTTAGCTCTTTCGAGATTTCACTTGCAACAGTTGATGCTGCTACAAAGAATTCTCTATCTTCTTCAAAGTTTCTTCCCATACTCTTTACTTTTAAATCAAACTCTTCTAAATCTTCTTTGGTATGTTCATAGTTTTTAAATGAAACTTTGTGTTTTTCTCCAATGCTACTACATAAAATCTGATCTTTTATGATTCTAAGTTTAGACTCATCATAGCCTGCATTGATGACTAAATTAGTCGATTTATTTGTAATCTCACTCAAAATTGTTATTGAATGATGAGATATACCTATGTGTCTAGGTCTTAGATCAGCAAAACTTATTCTAGGTATTACAAAAGACTCTCCACCTAGCTTTTCTACTGCATCTATAATCATACCCTGATTTATGCCACTAAAACCATATTTTGTTCCTGTGCCTGCTATACCGGGTCCCATAGCTACTATTACACAATCTGCCTTACATATTGCCTTTGCAGTTATTAAAGCTGTATATATATTTACACATTCATAATCTCCACCAAAAGCATTGCCATATGTTATTGTGGCATCTATTAAACCTTTTTCTTTAAGGTTTTCTACATTTTTGCTAAAGGCAAGAGGTAATGCAGCACCATCTGTCATTATATATACCAATTTTTTATCTGGACAATGTTTTTTAAATGTCGCTGCAAATGGTGGCAATATACTATGAAGTGTCCCTACTGCTACAGGCATCTTCTCAAGACATACAAAGTCGTTAAATACATCATGGTATTTACTGCCTTGTTCTTCAACAGAATCTACCTTTATCTGCATAGGTGTATATCTTAACTTCATAATGTGTCCACCTTCTGTAAAAGTCGACTCAGGATTATCCATATTAAATATTACAAAATGGAATCCGCCTGTTCCCAAACTTAGTTCCACAGCTGTTGTATTTAAAGCTACCTTATCACCAATTTTGGCTCTTCCTGTCAAGCCTATATAATTATAGGCTCTTTCTGTACTGCCATCTATATTTACAAAAATATCCTGTATTGCTGGATTTTCACTTTTTATCTTTTCAACTATTCCAATTTTTTTACTAATCATATTCTAATTCCTTCCCAATTTATCAATATAATTCAGTATAAAATTCTTTTCTATAAGTTTTGTTATAGAGAATTTTTCAGCAACCAAATGTATTACTATCAATAGAAGAAGCCAAAAAACCTGAACTCCTAAACTATGTGAAGTTACAATAAATATACCTATAGATATTCCCAATACATTTGATCCAGTATCTCCCATCATAGCTTTTGCCTTTAAATCAAAATAAAAATAAGCAATAACAGCTGGTAATATAAGTGCTATCATTTCTCTTTCAAACATTGACGAAAATATAAAAAGTATTATTGAGATAAATAAGTATACTTTTATAGCTCTTCCAGGTCTTAAATCTAATAAATTCATCAAGTTAGTAGAAAGAGCAACTACAAGAGTTCCTACAACTATTCCAGCAATTGTTCTATCAAATGAAACGCATATCACAAGACCAACTAATCCACCTAAAACAGCTTTAAATCCACCAGTAGTTAACTTTCCTCTTAGCAAGGCAGTAAAGTGTCCCTTTAAACCTGTAACATCTCTATTCCCTATACTATCATCTATAAAACCTACAAAAGCCATGGACATTATACCAAACAATAAGATAAATATTTTTAAAAGTCTCATTGTATCTACATTACAGTAAAGAAGTATTATAGAATTAATTATCAAAGCAGGAATAAAGCATATGCCCATACTCACCGGTATCTGTTCACCTCTATAATTGGGTCTCAACATACCATTTCTAGCAAGCATTCTGGATATCATAGGAATTGTCAGCAAAGTAACTGCTATTCCTATACAGAAAAGCATCAATATCATCAAATAATCATACATGCTAATTCCCCCACTCTTTTCTTTTTTTGTTTACTATATTTCTTATATGTATATACTGTTTACCTCTATGTATAAAACCGCTTAAATCTCTACCTGTTTCATTATGAGTCATATCTACAATATATTCTTTTACTTTGTAATTCCATTTAAGAATATCTATTGTCATACCAACTTCTACTCCATATCCATCGGGTATACTGTCAAATCTTTCTATTACTTCTCTTCTGAAGGCTCTTTGTCCAGATATTGTAGCATTGAGTTCAACTCCTGTAAGCTCATAAACTGAATCCCTAGCCAGTCTCTTTACAAAGCCCATTCCGCCTTTTTTCTTAGCTGGTCTAAATCTAGCTATTGCTACATCACAGTCTCCTTCTATTACTGGTTTTATTATTTTCGTTACCTCAGATGATGTTTTACCTACATCAGCGTCTAAAAATACAATTACCTCGCTTTTTTCATCTACCATCTCTAATCCTTTTTCTAGAGCTTTACCTTTTCCCTGATTGGGATTTTGTATATGGTATTTTACTTTAGGATTATTGTAATTTTTAAGAACAAGAGCCGTATTATCTTTTGAACCATCATCTACTACCAATATTTCATCTATTATATTGATGTCGACTATGTTGTCTAAAGTATCCTTTATCCTCTCTCCTTCATTATATGCCGGTATTATTACACTAGTAAACATCTGTCTATCCTCCATTACTTAGTTACAGCCATTGTAACTATATTATTCTCTTTATCCTTACCATAAATTCCAGTTAGCTTGTCATTTGAAAGACAATTTACAAGTGAAATTTGTCCTGATGCCTGATCAATATTATTTATTGTTGCTATTTTCATTTTTGAAAATTCTTCCATACTTTCATTGCTATTTGCACTACTTTCAACAACTACAACAGGTCTTTCATTCTTTACAATCTCTACAATAGGTTTTTCTAGGTCATTTACCTTATTTTTCATTTTATTTCCTGCAGCATTTATAAATACTATATTATTTACTGATTCATACTGTCCAACCATTTTATCAACTTTTACATATCCTAATTCTGAAAGTGCATTTAGACTTGCATTTCCTGTTGGATTTTTAATTGAGTCTGTTATTAAACTAATAAGTTCTGCGTTGCTAGATATGTTAGTTTGAAGTTTTTCATTTATTTTTTCAGCACTTCCCTTTTCAAAGATTGCTTCTTTTATTGTTATTTTAAATGCTATATTTCCACCAGCACTAGTTATGGATGAATCTACTTCATCTGTATCATCTTTCTCGTCAAATGATATTATTCCTATATTCTTCCCAGATAGCTTATTTGCAGTCAAAATAGCTTGATTGCTCACAATATACCTTCTATAAGAATCTGCATTTTCTTTCAAAATCTTATTTTCCTTTATAAGTTCTTCATCTTTTGTCTTTAAAACATTAAATTGCTCATCTATATCTTTTACTATTGCTTCATTTTGCTTTTGCATCGTTTCGTTATTTCCTAGACCCGAACCTATGAGAATTCCTATCCCTAAGGCTAAGAATATAGAACCAATTGAAACGATAAAATATTTAAAATTTATATGCATTTTTCTTACCTTCCTGTTATTTATTTTAATACATGACTTGCTACATTCCAAGCATCAATCTCATCTTGATTTGTATTAATTGTAAAAAAGTCTGAACTTTAGGTGATAGAGATGCCACTATCAATACTGGGAAAAGAGCTGTAATTACAAGAGCAACTATATATTTAAGTTTTAGTCTACTCTTGTAAAGCATACTTACACCTCTTGCGTCTATTAGTCTAGCACCAATCTTCAATCTAACTAAAAATGTAGATGCCATTCCCTTTCTTCCCTTTTCCAGAAAGTCAATCATATTTGAATGAGTTCCCAAGGCTACTATTAACTCTGCACCATACTCATATGCTGCAAGCATTGCTATATCTTCACTTGTCCCCGGAGATGGAAATACTACCGCCTTAAGTCCCAAATCCTCAACTCTTTTTAGCCCTGGTGCACGACCATCTGTGTAGGCATGAACTACTATTTCCTTAGCTGACTTCAAAGCTTCATCAGTTACACTGTCCATATCACCAACAATAACATCTGGTCTGTATCCAAATTCTAAAAGTGCATCTGCACCACCGTCTACTCCTACAAGAACTGGCTTAACTTCCTCTATATAGGAAATTATTGCTTGAAGGTCAGCCTTATAATTATGACCTCTTACAACTACCAATACTTGCTTTCCATCGTACTTAGTAGCCATTTTAGGTATTTCGACTTCACCTAAGATCATACCTTTTTCTTTTTTTGCATACTCAATAGTATTATCTATAAATCTGTCAAGTTCAGCTCCTATATTCTCATATGCATGCTTGGTCTTTATTTTTACAAGCTCTGCATCCATTACTTCACCTTCGCCAATAAACTCGTCATTTCTATAAATTTTTCCATCTTCAACTAAAATAACATCCTCCTCATTAAGAGAATCAAAGACATCCATTCCAACATTATCAATTATTAATATGTTTTCCTTGACCAAAATATTAGGTCCTGCATTAGGATACCTTCCGCTGATAGACTCTGCTGCATTGATTACTAGTCTGATTTTTGCTTCGACTAAAGACTTTGCTGCAACTTCATCTATATCAACATGATTAATAACAGCAATTTCCCCTGCCGCTATTCTCTTTGCGAGTTTTTTAGTTTTTCTATCTTTTCTTATTTTTGCTTCTACTCGCATCATTACCTCCCCGATTAAATATTTGTAAAGAAATCTATTTTTTTATTTCATCTGCAATTTCAAGTATCTCATCTGCATGCTCTACTGTTTTTTCTGTAATTATAGTTCCAGATATAAGCCTAGCGATTTCATTCTTTTTTAAACTTCTATCTAGCCTTTCTATTGAAGTATATGTTCTTTTATTCTCAACATTTTTTTCAATATAAAAATGCTCATCTGCAAAAGATGCTATCTGAGGTAAATGCGTGATGCATATTACCTGCTTTTCTTTAGAAATAGCAGAAAGTTTTTCTCCTACTGTTTGAGCTGCTCTTCCACTTATACCTGTATCTATTTCATCAAAAATTAGAGTTTCTATTTTATCAACGTCTGACAATATAGATTTGAATGCCAACATAAATCTAGACATTTCTCCACCAGATGCCACTTTATAAAGAGGATTTACATCCTCTCCCAAGTTAAATGATACTAAAAATTCAATATCATCATTTCCCTTTTCATTATACTCTATTTTTTTGAAGTTTACCTTAAATTTAGTATTTTTCATATTTAGTGTGCATAATTCTTTTAAGAGATTATCCTCTAATTTCTTTGCAAGTTCTTTTCTAACACTAGATAGATTTTCTGCACAAACATTTAATTCATCAGCCTTTAAAGATAGTTCCTTCTGAAGTTTCAAGTTTTTTTCTTCTCTATTCTCTATGTCGTCTAATCTTTCCTGTATCTTTTCATAATACTCAAGAATTTCTTCTATTGTATCACCGTATTTTCTTCTTAGATTATTTATTACATATAATCTTTCCTGTATCTCATTTAGTGTATTGGGGTCGAAGTCTATAGCATCAAGATATACTCGGATAGATCTCGAAAGTTCTTGAATTTCATAAAGAACATTATTTGCTGTTTCTTCTATTTTTTCTATTTCCTTATCATATTTGGAAACAGATGACAATAAATTACTTGCATTTCCAACTTGATCTTCTGAGTTAAACTGACCAGCATGAAGTAATTGATACGTTTCACTTAGAGAAGAAAAAATCTTCTCACCATTCTCAAGAATTTCCTTTCTTGATTTCAATTCTTCATATTCATCAACATTTAGATTGGCAGCCTCTATTTCATTTATTTGAAATTTAAGAAGATCCTTTTCTCTTTGAACTTCCATATCTGATTTATTGTCATTAAGTTTAAATATTTTTCTTTTTATTTCATTGTACTCTTTGTAGCATTTTTTATAAATCTCATACTCTTTTTTTATTTCTTCTTTTCCAAATAAGTCGAGAAATTCAAGGTGATTTTCTCTATTGTAAAGTGCCTGATTCTGATGTTGACCATGCATATCTACTATTTTTGCCATAATAAGTTTCAAATCAGACACTTTAATATTTTTACCATTTATTTTTGTTACAGTTTTTCCATCGCTATACAGCTTTCTAGAAATTACAATCATATTTTCATCGTCAACTTCTATACCTCTATCCTTTAGCATCTCATGAAAAACTGTATTATCTGAAAAAATAACTGTTTCTACTTCACCTGAATCAGTTCCTTTTCTAAGATAGCTTCTATCGTATTTTCCACCTAAACAAAGATTCAAAGCTTCAAGAATTATAGATTTTCCCGAACCTGTCTCTCCTGTGAGTATATTAAGTTTTTTCCCAAAAGTTACCCTTAGTTCTTCTACAAGAGCACAGTTTTTAATATATAATTCATGTATCATAACTTCCTCCAGACTATTTATCTAAAGAATGAGATTCCTCTACTAATTCCTTTATTTTTTCATAATATGAATCATATGAGTTATTAAATCCTTCAAGACATTTATTATCTTCTATAAATACTCTCGCCTCTTCTACTGTTGCATCTTCTTCAAGCTTTTCATCTATCTTTTCTAAATAAATAAGATACTCTATATTACCTTCAGGACCTTTTATTGGTGAAAAATCTAGATCTAAAATTCTAAATCCCTTTCCAATTGCCATCTGTGAAACAGTATCTATTACTTCTATATGTGTTGACTTTTCTCTTACAACACCTTTTTTACCTACTTTTTCTCTTCCTGCTTCGAATTGAGGCTTTATCAAAGCTACTACTCTTCCTTTTGAGTTTAAAATTTCCCATGCTTTAGGAAGAACAAGTCTTAATGAAATAAATGAAACATCTATTGAAGCAAAATCAGGCTTTTCATCTAGAAGTTCCTCGTCCAAGTATCTTATATTCTGTCTTTCCATGCATACGACTCTTTTATCTTCTCTAAGTTTCCATGCAAGTTGTCCATATCCAACATCTACAGAGTAGACCTTTCTAGCTCCATTTTGAAGCATACAATCTGTAAAGCCTCCAGTAGATGCTCCTATATCCATACATACTTTTCCATCAAGAGTAAGGTCAAAGTTTTTAAGGGCTTTTTCAAGCTTTAGACCTCCTCTACTTACATATGGTATAAGTTTTCCCTTTACTCTTATTTCTGAATCGATCTTTACGGCAGTTCCAGCTTTGTCGACTCTTTGATTGTCTACAAAAACATTACCAGCCATTATATGTCTTCTTGCTTGTTCTCTACTCTGAAAATAACCCATATCAACGAGCAGAACATCTATTCTCTTTTTCATTAACAATCCCCTATTCTATCTTTTAATTTCTCTGCTGACATTCCTATTTCATCCATAAGAATATCTGTATTACCATGTGTTACAAATACATCAGGTATACCTATCTTCTCAACCTTAGCATCTAATTCAAAAGACTCTGCTATATTTTCAATATTACTTCCAAAACCACCTGTTATAACATTATCTTCAACAGTATACACCTTGTCTGCATTTTTAATTATTTCACTATACTTTTCCTTATTCATAGGCTTTAAGTATCTTGCATTTACTATTTCAAAAGAAATATCATCTCTTTCCTTCAAAATAGAGTCCACAGCTTCCATTACTGGAATTAACATATTACCTATTGTAAAAACAGCTATTTTCTTTTTATTATCTTCAAAAGCACTGTATATTATCTGTGGTTCCGAAATACTCTCCATATTTATTGGAATATTTTCTATTTCAATATCTTTCATAAAGCTATAGTTATCTTTATTAAAATAATATTCACTACCTCTTGGATATCTGATTGCTACAGGATATTCCATACTTTCAGATAGCTTTATCATATCAGCCATTTCTTTTGTGTCACACGGAGCCATTACCGTAATGTTTGGTATTGGATTTAAATAAGATAAATCAAATTCTCCATGGTGTGTTTCACCGTCATTGCCAACTAAACCAGCCCTATCTATTAAAAAAGTAACTGGCTTTTTTGTTATACATACATCATGTATAAGCTGATCATAAGCTCTTTGAAGGAAGGTAGAATATACTGCAAAGTATGGTTTCAAACCTGCTTTTGCTAAACCTGCAGAAAAAGTAACTGCATGTTGTTCTGCGATTCCAACATCGAAATATCTATCTGGATGGAACTTCTCATATATATTAAGACCCGTTCCCGTTGGCATAGCTGCTGTAATGGCAACTATTCTATCATTTACATCAGCCATTTCGACTAATGTTTTTCCTACTATTGAAGAAATTGATTTACTTGAAGACTGCTTTATACCTTCTCTATAATCAAACTTTCCAACTCCATGATAGGCATCAGGTCTACTCTCTGCAAATCTATAGCCTTTACCCTTAACTGTCTTAACATGAATAAATTTAGGTCCTTCTATGTGTTTTGCATATTCAAGTATATCTACTAATTCTTCGATATTATGTCCATCAATTGGACCTATATATTTCACTCCCAATGCGTCAATAAATCCACATTCAGATGGAGATATGCTAGTAATAATAGAGTCAGTTAGCTTATTTGCCTTTCTTGACAAAGCCCCTCCCATCGATGTAAGATTCATTATTTTATCAACTCTATCTTTAAAACTTAAAGCATCACTATTTTTTATTATTTTTGACATATATGAAGAAAATGCCCCTGTATTTTTGTCAATAGACATTTCATTGTCATTAAATATTATTATAATATTTTTTTTCATATAGCCAAGATTATTAAGGGCTTCTACTGCCATTCCACCTGTAATTGCACCATCTCCAATTACAGAAATAACTTGATACTTTTCCTTTTTTATATCTCTAGCAGCTGCTAGTCCAAGTGCAACAGATATTGATGTAGAGCTATGCCCAGTATCAAATATATCATGTTCACTTTCACTTTCTTTTGGAAATCCAGACATTCCATCAAATTGTCTTAATGAGTCAAACTGTTCTTTTCTACCTGTAATCATTTTGTGAACATATGACTGATGTCCAACATCCCATACTATCTTGTCTTTTGGACTATCAAAAACTTTATGAAGAGCAAGTGTGAGCTCAACAACGCCTAAATTAGAAGCCAAGTGACCTCCTGTTTGAGATACTTTCTTAACTAAAAATTTTCTCATTTCTTTTGACAGTTCTTTAAGTTCAAGATTATTTAATTTTTTTATATCTTGGGGCGAATCAATACCCTCTAGTAATTTATACATTATCTATCACCTTATCAATAAAATATTATACCTACTAAAATCCCAAGTAAAGCACCAAAGAATACTTGCTTAGGAGTATGACCAACAAGTTCTTTTAATTTTTCTTGTTGAGTCGTTTTCTTATTTTGCCAAGCCTCAACTAGTTGATTAATTATTGTTGCTTGTTTTCCAACTGCCTGTCTAACTCCAGATGCATCATACATTATGATACAAGAAATTACTGCTGCAACAGCAAACATATCTGAATTGAAACCATGTTTCATCCCGATCATAACAGACATACAAGAAACAAATGAACTATGGGAACTCGGCATTCCTCCTGAAATAAATGCTCTTGAAAGCTCTACTTTCTTTTCACCTGTAAAAATTTTTAGGAACTGAGCTATAAAGCAGGATAAAACACTTACCCAAAGTGTTTTATTTGCAAAAAAATCCACAACGTAACTCATTATTTCCCCCCAACTTAATATTTTCTTCTTACTATGTAATCTGATAAATCTGATAAAAACTCATTATTCTTATCAAAAATTTTCAACTGATTTTTTGCATCATCTACTAGCCCCTGTGCTATATCCCATGACTTATCAATTCCAAATATAGCTGGATAAGTAGACTTTTCATTTTCTATATCACTACCAACATGCTTACCTAAAGTTGCCTCATCTCCTACAATGTCTAAAATATCATCAACTATTTGAAAAGCTAATCCTATTTTTTCCCCATATATAGTTAGAGCCTCTACTCTTTCACTATCTGCTCCTGCAAGCATTGCTCCAGCTCTCATGCAAGCAACTATCATAGCCGCTGTTTTATTTCTATGTATAAAATCTAATTTATCTTTATCGATTTTAATACCTTCACTTTCTACATCGACAACTTGCCCTGCTATCATTCCATATATCCCAGCAGCCTTAGATATTTCATAGCTTGCTTTTAAACCTCTTTCAGGATATGCAGAATCTACACTTTCACCCAACATTGTTTCAAAAGCATGACTCAAAAGTGCATCTCCTGCAAGAATAGCCATAGCTTCACCAAACACCTTGTGATTTGTAGCTTTTCCTCTTCTCAAATCATCATTATCCAAAGCTGGAAGATCATCGTGTATCAAAGAATAAGTGTGTATCATTTCAATAGCAGCTGAAAAAGGTAAATACATATCATCTTGTCCACCACAAACTTTATATGACTCCATAATCAAGATGGGTCTTAGTCTTTTTCCACCTGCATTAAGACTATAATTCATAGCCTCAAAAACAGACTTCTGATATCCTTCTTCTTTGGGCATGTACTTTTTGATTTCTTCTTCTATAAACTTACTTTTTGATTTCAGTTCTGAAACAAAATCCACTATATTTCCACCTCTATTTCTTCTCTTTCATCGTTAAACTTTGTAACTCTAAGTTCCGCCTTATTTAATACTTCATTACAGTATCTATATAATTTTATACCCTCTTCATACAACTTTAACGACTCTTCAAGTTTATTATTTCCTACTTCAAGCTTTTTTAGTATTTCTTCCATCCTAGTTATTGCCTCTTCATAGGATAGATCCATTTTTTCTGTATTTTCCATAAACATCTCCTATTTTTCAACAACTTCACATTTTATTTTACCATCTTTTAATATTAGATCCAGCCTTTCCCCAAGCTCAACTTCTTCTTTACTTGTAATAGCTAAACCATTTTTTTCAACAATAGTATATCCTCTTTCAAGAACTGAAAATGGATTTAAATTTGCCATTCCTTTAGAAAAAATATTAAGTTTTTCTTTTTCCTCTCTTATTACCAAAGATATTAAATTATCTATTTTTTCTTTGAATCTGTCAAGCTCCATATATCTATCATCAAACATTGACCTTTCATAGAATAATTTGAATCTATGTAGATCAGAATCTATTCTTTGCCTGTTATATACTATAGTATTATTTACATATCTCTCTATAGTTCTAAGTATATTGTTTTGAGTAGCTATCAAATCCTCTAGATTTGGTGTGGCAATCTCAGCCGCTGCAGATGGAGTCGGCGCCCTCATATCAGATACAAAGTCACATATAGTAAAATCTGTTTCATGACCAACGGCTGATATTACAGGAATTTCAGATGCAAATATGGCTCTAGCTAACTTTTCTTCATTAAAAGACCAAAGTTCCTCAAGAGATCCACCGCCTCTTCCTATTATAATGGTATCTACATTATTACTTTCATTAAAAAATTCTAAGCCTTCTACAAGATTATCGGCTGAATTTTCCCCCTGTACCAAGACTGGATATAATTTTATATCAATTTTAGGATATCTTCTTTTAACTACATTTATAATATCCCTTATTACTGCACCTGTTGGAGATGTTATTACTCCAATTGCCTTGGGAAATCTCTTTATACTTTTTTTATGTTCTAAATTGAAAAGACCTTCCTTTTGAAGTTTTTCCTTTAATTTCAAAAACTCTAAATAAAGTCTTCCCTGTCCCTCTATTTCTATCTTTCTTATATATAATTGATACACACCATCTCTTATATAGGAAGATATATATCCTTCTGCTATTATTTTTTTACCATTGTCCAAATCTAATTTTTTATCAAAATTATTTCTATGAATCATGCAATTTATTTTCGATTTTTCATCTTTTAAAGATAAATACACATTTCCTGATGAATGTATTTTGAAATTTGAAATTTCACCCTTAACCTTTATATTGCTTAGAATAGGATCATCATTTAATATTCTTTTTACATATTCATTTAATTCCGTAACTTCTAAAGCCCTTATTTTCAAAAAATCACCACCAAACTGCATAATATACTAAGTTATATTATACCATATTTGAAGATATTCTTTTATAGTTTTTAAGAAAAACACTTTCAACAATAAAAATAAAGACAGGAAAATCAATAAATTCTCCTGTCCTTAACTTATATATTACCCGATTTATATAAATATTTATTACTTATCTACACTTCTTGGTTGATACTTTTCAGGTAAAACTGAAAGATATTCTTTTTCATTTTCTCTAATTCTATCTGGATCCTTAAAGAAATCTTTAACCATCGTTACTACAACTCCTGATAACAATACTAGACCTATTAAGTTTGGTATTGCCATTAATCCATTTAGAGTATCTGATATAGCCCATATTGACTGTAGACCACCTATTGCTCCAACAAACACTAGACAAATATATACTAATCTATATGGAGTTATAAATTTTTTACCTAAAATATACTCTGTACACTTTTCACCGTAGTATGACCAGCCTAGTATTGTAGAGAAAGCAAATAGCGTTAGACCAATAGATACTATATACTTACCTCCTCTAAACCCTTCATCAAATGCTGCCGATGTTAAGGCTGCACCTTGAAGACCAGAATCCCAAACACCTGATACCAAAACTACTAAAGCTGTCATAGTACAAATAACTATTGTATCCATAAACACTTCAAATACACCCCATAGTCCCTGTCTTACTGGATGGTCAGTTGTTGCTGCTGCATGAGCTATAGGAGCACTACCAAGACCAGCTTCATTTGTAAATACACCACGAGATACACCATTTCTAAGTGCCATCATCATAGTAGAACCAGCGAATCCACCTGTAGCTGCTTGCCCTGTAAAAGCTGTACTAAAAATCATTGAAAAAGCACTAGGTATTTGCTTTGCGTTTATAAGTATAATTGCCAAAGCTCCAACTATGTAAAATAATGCCATAAAAGGAACAAGCTTTTCTGTAACCTGACCTATTCTCTGAATACCACCTAATATTACTATTCCTGATAAAACTGCTAATACTATACCAACAATAAAAGGATTTGCATTAAAGGATGCTTTCAATGCATCTGCTATTGAGTTAGACTGAGTCATACAGCCTATACCAAATGATGCTATCATTGCAAATGTTGCAAACAGACCTGCTAACCACTTATAACCTAGACCTCTTGATATGTAGTACATAGGTCCACCTGAAAAAGATCCATCTTGATTTTTCTTTCTATAGGTTATCGCCAATATTACTTCAGAAAACTTCGTTGTCATTCCAAATATTGCAGACAACCACATCCAAAAGACTGCTCCTGGGCCACCTATTGCTATTGCCAATGCAACACCGGCAATATTTCCTGTGCCTACTGTTGCAGCCAATGCCGTAGAAACTGCCTGAAATGCGGATACCTCACCTTCACCATGACCACTTTTTTTGAACATTTTCATCAAGGTGTTTCGCATTATATAGACAAATTTTCTAATTACAATAAATCCTGTCAAACAACTTAGTAAAATACCTGTACCTAATAACAATATTAACATCGGCGGACCCCAAACTACATCCCCAATCATTTTGTTTATAGCTAGTACCGTTGTCATAAAGAAAACCTCCTTCTTCTTAATATCTTACATCCTTAAAAACTAGCTCCTTCTTTATATTGATTGTATAACATCAAATTGAATTTGGAATGATAGTTTATTATTCTGAATTTTCTTTTTATTTATTTTTTAACACAAGTAATTGATTTGTTTATATTTTTTCTAATTTATTTAATTCAAAATAAATTTTATTATATTTATAAAGTTTATTTTAAGTTTTTACAACATAATACTATGCTTTTGAAATTATGTTAATTAGAAATCAATCCCCTAAATAAACAGTCTGTATATCTATTGCTTTTTATAGTTGGGATTTATAAAAAATTGTATTTTTATTTTAAAGTTTTATAACATGAATTTAATATGAATTTTTTCTTGTTTTTTATATTTGTTTTTTATTTTATATATTTTTTATACTTTAATACTCTTTTAAACTTGATTTTTTTTATTAAATTACTACTTTAATTTTAAAAAATAATTTTACTATTTTCTATTTATATATATAATTCAATTTAACTTAATATTGCCATAATGTTATTTTAACAGTTTTATACAGTTTGAAATAGAAAAAAGCCACTTAGCTATATATAACCAAATGACTTTTTATTTATTTTATATTTCTTTTTTTAGTTTTTCTATTAAAACTTTACAACCATCTAATATATCATCATAGGTCTCATCAAAATTCCCAGTATACCAAGGATCTGCAATATCTCTAGGATTATCTGTGATATCTAGAAATTTCATAACTTTTTCCTTATCTACTTCGCCAAACTCCCTTTTTATATTGTTCATATTATTTTGAT
This sequence comes from Peptostreptococcus russellii, assembly GCF_900110295.1. GTDB lineage: Bacteria > Bacillota > Clostridia > Peptostreptococcales > Peptostreptococcaceae > Peptostreptococcus > Peptostreptococcus russellii_A. The sequence goes on along the minus strand of NZ_FODF01000001.1, from coordinate 70,903 downwards.
CCATTGTAAATATATAATCGTAATTTTGAAGATCTTCTTTTTTCAATTTACTTGCATATAATCCATCTGTACTTATGCCCTTTTCTGAAAGTTTTTTCTTTGTACCTATATGAACAGGATTACTTATTTCTTCATAGGAAGTTGCAGATGAGTTTACATATATTTTATCCTTTAAATCTTCTTTTTCTATAATATCTCTAAATAGAGCTTCAGCCATTGGCGATCTACATATATTTCCATGGCATACAAACATTATCTTTAACATATTTCCTCCTTAATAAAGGCTATCTCAAAAAATACTCTTTTAAAATTATATAAAAACTATATTTATTAATTTTTAAAAATACCCAGAAAACCGAGTTTTCTGGGTATTTTTTTTAGTAAAGCTTATACTCTTTCAACTTTCATTTTTGTTTCATGATCGTTTAAATTCTGTATTTCCATATCTTGAGCTTCTGTTTTTTCAACTTTCACTGCAAGAGTTTCATTTTTAATATATTCATCAAAAGCTGCTACAGCCTTATCTATTTCTTCATCACCACTGTAATAAATATTGATATTATCAAGCACTTCAAATCCACTTGACTTTCTCATCTGCTGAACCTTTGATACAAATTCTCTTGCAAGACCTTCCTGAATTAATTCTTCAGTTAGAACTGTTTCAAGAATTACAAATAGATTGTTTTCCATTGCAACATTAAATCCTGGCTTAGATTCAATATTGATTAAGATATCATCATATCCAAATTCAAAATCATTTCCATCAAGGTCAACTTTTACCTTTTCTCCAGCTTCAACTTTAGCTACAACTTCATGTGCATCAAGAGTTGATAATAGCTTTCCAAACTTATTTACATTCTTTCCTAGAACTGGTCCAAGAACCTTAAAGTTAGGCTTTAGTGTAAAGTTCATATATTCGCTAAGATCCTTTACAAACTTCACTTCCTTAACATTTAATTCTTCCTTAATAAGTTCTACAAGATCTGATATAAGTTCTTCATACTTACCATCTATAAGTACTTCAGAAATTGGCTGTCTTACCTTTATCTTTGAATTTTCTCTTGCAGCTCTACCTAAAGTTACAAGATTCTTTGTAAGATCCATCTTTTCTTCAAGTGCTTCATCTATTAATGCTTCATTGCATCTTGGATAGTCAGCACAGTGAACTGAATATTCACCAGTTAGCTTTCTATACATTTCTTCTGATAGATATGGTGCAAATGGAGCTATTAGCTTGCAGTATTCAGTAAGTATTTCGTAAGTAGTATTATATACTGACTTCTTATCTTCATTTAATTCAGTTTCCCAGAATCTTCTTCTAGATCTTCTGATATACCAGTTTGATAAGTCATCATTTAAGAAATCTGTCATTCTTCTGATTGACTTATTTACTTCAAATATTTCAAGATTTTCTTCTATTTCCTTCTTTAAGTTATTGAACTTAGAAAGTATCCATCTATCTAACTCTGGTCTCTGATCATATTCAACAAAGAAGTCTCTTGGATTTAGTTTATCTGTGTTTGCATATAGTGTAAAGAAGTTATATGTATTCTTTAAAGTTCCTACAAACTTAGACATTATTTCCTTTAATCCATCTTCATCAAATCTTAATGGAGTCCATGGTGGAGATACATATAGAAGATACCATCTTAAGGCATCAGCACCATATTTGTCAAACATTTCAAATGGGTTAATAGTATTCCCCTTTGACTTTGACATTTTCTTTCCATCTTTGTCAAGAACTAAGTCTGTAACAAGTACGTTTTTGTATGGAGATTTTCCTGTCACAAATGTTGATACTGCAAGTAGTGAGTAGAACCATCCTCTTGTTTGGTCTATACCTTCTGCAATGTAGTCTGCAGGGAATAAAGTATCAAAATCGTCCTGATGTTCAAATGGGAAATGCCACTGAGCAAATGGCATTGCTCCTGAGTCAAACCAACAATCTATTACTTCTGTAACTCTTGTCATTGGCTTTCCACATTCAGAACATTTAAGATGTACTCTGTCTATATGAGGTCTATGAAGTTCTATTGTTTCTGGATCAACATCTTCTATTGCTAAATCTGCTAATTCCTGTCTTGAACCTACTGTTGTCTTATTTCCACATTCACACTTCCATACAGGTAGTGGAGTACCCCAGTATCTTGTTCTTGATATAGCCCAGTCCTTTAACTCTTCTAGCCAGTTTCCAAATCTTCCCTGACCAACGAATTCTGGGAACCAGTTTACACCATTATTATTTTCTATAAGCTTGTCTTTAAGCTTAGTCATTTCTATGTACCAACCAGGGTTTGCATAGTATACAAGAGGTGTTGAACATCTCCAGCAGTGTGGATAGTTATGTGCTATCTTTTCCTTAGAGAATAATTTGTTTTCTTTTGCAAGCCACTTGATTATTTCTACATCAAGTCCTTCTTCCATAACAAACTTACCTTCCCAAGGAGTAGCAGTAAACTTACCTTCACTATCTACTGGTTGAACAAATGGAAGTGAATATTTTCTACCCATAGTATAGTCATCTTCACCAAATGCAGGAGCTGAATGTACTATACCAGTACCGTCTGTTACTGTAACATAGTCTCCACAAGTAATGAAAAATGCCTTTCCATCGACATCAACAAATGGCATCAACTGTTCGTATTCCTGATATTCTAAGTCCTTACCCTTCATTGTTTCTACAACTTCATATTCGCCTTCACCTAAGTGCTTATCTGCTAGTGCCTTAGCTAAGTAATAGAACTCTCCATCTTTCTCAGCCTTTATATATTCTATATCAGGATTTACAGTTAAAGCAACGTTAGAAGGTAATGTCCAAGGAGTAGTTGTCCATGCTAGGAAGTACTCATTTTCTGTACCCTTCTTCTTAAACTTAGCAACTAATGTATTAGTCTTTACTTCCTTGTATCCCTGTGCAACTTCATGTGAAGCAAGTCCAGTTCCACATCTTGGGCAATATGGAAGTATCTTATGTCCTTCGTATAATAAACCTTCCTTATTAAATTTATCAAGTATCCACCAAAGAGTTTCTATATAGTTATTATCTAGTGTAATGTATGGATTATCTAAGTCAACTGCATATGCCATTCTTTCAGTCATCTGTCTCCACTGTTTTTCATATGTAAATACAGAATTTCTACATCTTTCACAGAATTCTTCTATACCATAATCTTCTATTGCCTTTTTATCTGATAATCCTAATTCCTTTTCAACTTGAAGCTCAACTGGAAGACCATGAGTATCCCAACCAGCCTTTCTAGGCACTCTATAACCACTCATTGTCTTATATCTACATACCCAGTCTTTAAGTGTTCTTGATATTACATGATGTATACCAGGATTTCCATTTGCTGTAGGAGGTCCTTCAAAAAATACATATGTTGGATCATTCTTACCTTTTTCAAGAACTTTTTCAAGAATATTATCTTCTTGCCATCTTTTCAAAGTTTCAACTTCCGCTTCTGATACACTGCCATCATAAAGCGTTTCGAATACTAATTCTTTTTCCATATTTTTCTCCTTTATAAAAATTATATTTTCTAGTATCTAGCTATTAAAATAAATCCAGATAAAATAAAAAACTCGTCACCTTGCAATGCAAGGGACGAGTTAAAATCGCGTTACCACCCTAGTTTCTGAAAAATATAAAAATACTTATTCAGACACTCTTTAGTCTCTATCGGAACCACCCGGTAGGCTTAATCGTCATAGACTTTCGGCTTTCTGCTCAGAAGTGATATTCACATATACGCTCCTTATCGGCTCACACCAAACCCGATTCGCTTGAAGGTTAATATATATTACTTTTCTTCATCATCGCTTTTATAAATCATTTGCTATTGATTATATGTTAAAAGAAACAAATCGTCAATAGTTTTTTGCTATTTTCAAAAAATTTTAATTTTTTAATACTAAACTATTAAGAATTAAACTCTGACTTCTAATATTTAAAAGCAGGATATTTTCTAAACTTTTAACTATTTTATCTTAAAGATATCTTCTGGAGAACCTGTTGTATCTTCAGCAGCTTCTTCCTGAACATCTTCTGCAGTCTTTATTCCCATAGTATTAATTTCTTCTTCTTCCTGAACATCTTCAAGTACAGACATTCTCATAGTGCCTGTAGCTTCGTAAGTTGTCGGATTATGAACTTGGTTAAATGCGTCATGTTCCTGTACTGAATCGCTGAATATATCATCTACATTCTGCATTTCATCTTCAAGTAATGACTTAAACTTAATTCTAAATACCTTGAATTCCTTAACCAATGCTTCATATTCATTTCTTATTTCTATTACCTTGTTGTTTGCATTGTCAATTATCTGCTTTGCCTGAAGTTCAGCCTCTTGAACAATTACTCTAGCCTTCTTATTAGCGGCACTTGTAGTGTCTTCAGCTGCACTCTGAGCAGTGATCAATGTTTCCTTTAAAGTTTCCTCAATACTTGAGTACTTACTTACTTGTTCTTTATACATTGATATTTTTTCTTTAACAGCTTCGTTTTCTTTTACTAAAGCTTCATAATCTTCTTTAACTTGGTCTAGGAATATATCAACTTCTTCTTCACTATATCCTCTGAAACCTTTTTTGAATTCTTTTTCACTTATTTCTTCTGGTGTAATCATTAATATCACTTCCTATACGAATTTTTTTGTTTTTATTTTCACCTTATCTTTTCTTGTCAGGTCACCGACCTCACTTAAGATAAATTTACCTTTTTTCCTAACTGATACTACTGCCCCTTCTGGAACAATAAATGACGGTTTCTCAATCTTTTCATAATCCACAGTTACAAAACCTGCTTCTATCAACTTAACTGCCTTCTGTCTAGACATATTAAACACTGAGGATATAATATTATCTGTCCTAAGAGATGAAACAGTATGAGATTTTTCTTCAAAGTTTTTACTTCCTATCCCTAACTCATTTCTATCTATCTCTCTTACCTTAACAGTGTTATTAGAAACTTTGGTCAAATTGTAAATTATATAATCGGCAATATCTGCATCAGTAATTATCTGACAATAGTCGTCATGTACTAATATATCACCTATTTTTTCCCTTTTGATTCCTAATCCCATCAAAGAACCTAAGTAATCCCTATGGGATACTGATGAAAATTTAAAATTGCCTTCAATTTGCAGAAATCTAATCTCTGTATCGTCTTCTTCTATTTCCATATAGTATGGATATATTGACACTACCGACCTTTCAGCGCCGTCATATCCGCCATCGACTCTGCACGACAAATCCTGTTCTGAATTGACAATAGCAACTGCATTTTTCACTTCAAATGGATTCAAAAATTCCGTCTGTCTTATATCATAGTTTTTTAATACTATATTACAAATATCAACAACTTTATACATTTTTATTCTTAAATCATCATCAGTTATATGATTTGTAACCCTTAGTTTATCCATATGTCACCTATAAAAATCTCGACACTAAACCGCCGATAATCATAAGAAAAATAATGGCAATCATCGGAGTGAAATCAAAAGGACCGGACATATACTTTCCGAAAACCATTCTTATAGGACCTTCAACTGGTTCTGTAAAATCATCTAAAACCGTATAAAGTTTACTATCCTGTGCTCCAGGAAACCAGGATAATATGGACTTTGCTATAATTACCCAAACTATGATGTTTATTAAATATTGCAATGCAACTTTTAATATACTCATTTTTCTCTCCTTGTTAACTATCTAGCTTGCCAAGGGAAGCTTGCTTTACTTTCTAATTCCTTCTTCATACTTGAATCTATATCAACATTCTTAGGTGCAAGTATGAATATTGACTTTGAAACTTCCTGAATACTTCCATCAAGAACATAAACTGCCCCATTCATAAAGTTGAAAATGGATTTCTTTGTACTCTGCTGTGTAACTTTCTCAAAGTTTACTATTACAGTTTTTCTCATCTTTAAATGATCTGCTATCATCTGAGCATCGTCATAAACCCTTGGTTCAACTATTAAAACTTTCATCTGATTGTGAGCTGGATAGTCAGCCACTCTACTTGTAGAACTTGATGAATATGAAATTCCTAAATCTTCTGGTTCATCATCATATTCTTCATAATTGTCTTCATAGTCATCATATGAATCTTCATACTCTTCTTCATACGCATCGTATTCTTCTTCAGCATTTTCGTCGTCTGTTATCATCCAGTCTTTTAATTTTCCCATTTTATCTTTAAAACCTGCCATAATTTACCTCCTAGCAATGTCCCTTTTTATTTGTTATAGTTTCTCTTTCCAAAAATGGATGTACCTATTCTGACAATTGTTGCTCCTTCTTCTATAGCTATTTCATAATCTCCACTCATACCCATTGAAAGTTCTTTCATTTCTACATTATCAATGTTCATATCTGAAATCTTTACAGATAAATCTTTCAAATCTTTGAAAACCGATCTGATTTCCTCTCTGCTAGCATCAAATGGTGCCATTGTCATTAATCCCTTTATCTTTATTCTATCATAGTTTGAAGAACATTCCCTAATAAAGTTCTCAACATCTTCCTTATAGATTCCGTGCTTTGATTCTTCTTTTGATACATTCACCTGAACAAGACAATTTATATCTAAATCTTCCTTTTCAGCTCTTTTTTGTATTTCTTTAGCAAGACTGATTCTATCTAATGAATGAATCAGTTCAACTTTATCTATAATATACTTCACCTTATTAGTCTGAAGAGAACCTATCTGATGCCACTTTACCTTATCCCCAATAGCTTCATACTTTCTAGTAAGCTCCTGAGGTTTGTTTTCTCCAACATCAGTAATTCCCAACTCAATTGCTTCTTCAACAACATCTATGTCCACTGTCTTGGTAACTCCAAGCAATAAAATTTCTTCTGGCTTTCTGCCACATTTCTGAGCTACATCCTTTATATTCTGTCTTACCTTATCTAAATTTTTAGCTATACTCATATTTCCACCTACTCCTATCATAGTATTAGTCAAAAACATACGATTAACTATAAATTTTCAATAAGCATAATACTACATATATATTATTATATCAAAAAGTTACGAGATTGTATGTATTATTTTAAAAATTGTATCTTATATTTTGAAGATATATTCGTTTTCGTGTTTTTTTGACCTAGTCATTAATTCATATACCCCATCTTTTGGATCCAGATCTGTAGTTATAACCCTATATATACATTCAGTAATAGGCATTTCTATGCCCAATTCTACTGATTTTTCATATACGGCTATCGTTGCTGTGATACCCTCTACTACCATCTGAATTTCTTCTTTTGTTTCTTCAAGCGTGTACCCTTTCCCCATCAGAATACCTGCTCTTCTATTTCTTGAATGCATACTTGTACATGTAACTATAAGATCCCCTATTCCAGATAAACCTGAGAATGTGGATAACTCTGCACCCATTGCAACTCCAAATCTACTGATTTCTGTTAAACCTCTAGTCATAAGAGCTGCCTTAGAGTTATCTCCATAGTTTAGACCATCTAATATACCTGCACCAAAAGCTATAATATTCTTTGTAGCTCCGCCTAATTCAACACCTATTAAGTCGTTGTTAGTATACACTCTAAAATTTTTATTCATAAAATAATCTTGAACAAGCTGAGAGGTCTTTATACATTCAGAAGCTGCAACTACTGCAGTCGGTATGTCCCTTGAAACTTCTTCAGCATGTGAAGGACCAGAAAGCATACAATATTTGTTATTTGATAGTTCTTCTGAGCAAATTTCAGAAATTCTCTTACCTGTTTTATTTTCTATACCTTTTGCTACATTTACAACTATCTGATTTTCTGAAATATATGGTTTTATTTGTTTGCAGATGCTTCTTACTTGTTGTGAAGGGACACCTAGAACTATTAACTCTGCACCTTTGATAGCAGCTTCAATATCTGTAGTTGCCTTTATAGTTTCACTTAAAACAATATCTTCCAAATACTTTTTATTAGTATGATTTTTGTTTATTTCCTCACACTGTTCACTTCTTCTTGCCCACATGATGACATTGTGTCCATTGTCATCAAGTACTTTAGCCAAAGCAGTAGACCAACTTCCTGCACCTAGCATACATACTTTTTTCATATATAACCCTCCCTTGAAATACGACCTATTCGTCTACATTACGTTCGGTTATTTTTTCTTTAATTCCAGTCTTCTCTCTTGACCCTTTAAAAGTCTTTTTATATTTTCTTTGTGCTTATATATTACAGAAATAGATAAAAGTATACAAACCCATATTCCTATATAGTCACTTCTCATATACATAAGAATTGGGAAAAGACACACTCCAAATATAGATCCAACTGAAACGTATCTTGTTACAAGAACTAAAACTATAAAAAATAACATACTTGCAAGAGTCGGTAGAGGAGCTATACCCAACATAGCGCCGTATGTTGTTGCAACTCCCTTGCCACCCTTGAATTTTAGAAATACCGGCCAATTGTGTCCTGCTACTACTGCCAAAGCCGCTATATATTTTGCAAGGTCAACATCTAAATGTCCCTTATGTGCTATAAACATTGCAATAAGAACTGCTATTGTTCCCTTAAAATAGTCTCCTAAAAAAGTTAATAATCCAGCTTTAAAACCAAATGTCCTCAAGGCATTTGTAGTTCCAGCATTCTTTGAACCCTGTGTTCTAATATCTACTCCAAATAAAGCTTTGCTAATTATATATGCACTGGATATACATCCTATTAAATAGGCTAATATTGCTACTAAAACATATAATAAAAGCACTTTGCCTCCCCCTTATTTATCTTCTTTTCTGCTTATACTCTACTCTTATAGAAGTCCCTTCGAAGCCAAAGTTTTCTCTAAGTCTATTTTCAAGATATCTAGTATAAGAGAAATGAGTCAATTTTATATCATTTATAAACAGTGTAAAAGTAGGAGGCTTTGTTCCTGTCTGAGTTCCATAGTAAATCTTAAGTCTTCTACCCTTATCTGAAGGTGGCTGATTAAGCATTACAGCCTCTCCTATAACTTCATTAAGAACTGATGTTGTAACAGTTCTATTTTGTTCATGAGATACTTCTACAACAGTCTGTAAAATCTTGTTTATTCTCTGATTTGTAACTGCTGAAACAAACAGAATAGGAGCATAATTCATAAATGGGAATTTTTCTCTTATTTTATTTCTAAAGTTTGTCATAGTCTTATTATCTTTTTCTATTAAATCCCACTTATTGACTACAAATATACATCCCTTACCTTCATCATGAGCTATACCAGCAACCTTTGTATCCTGCTCTGTTACGCCTTCAGTTGCATCTATTACTATAAGTACAACATCTGCTCTATCAACGGCATTCATAGAACGTATTACTGAGAATTTTTCAACCCTCTCATATACTTTGCTTCTTCTTCTTATTCCTGCTGTATCTATTAAAAGGAATTTGTTATCTCCCTTTTCAAAGTAAGTGTCTATTGCATCTCTTGTTGTTCCTGCAATCGGCGATACTATTACTCTATCTTCACCAAGAATATTATTTAATATAGAACTCTTACCTGCATTAGGTTTACCAGTAATGGCGACTCTTATTATATCTTCATCGTATTCTGTGTTCATTCCTTCTGGGAAGTTTTCAACTACTTCATCAAGTAGATCTCCAAGTCCCATGGCATTTGCTCCAGATACTGCTACAGGAGTTCCTAAACCTAGTTCATAAAAATCATAAATATTATCTTGCTGATTTCTTGAATCTATTTTATTAACTACTAAAATTACGGGTTTCTTTGTCTTTCTCAATATCTCTGCAACCTCTCTATCTGCTGCAGTAAGTCCGCCCTTTCCATCTACTATAAAAAGTATTACGTGTGCCATATCTATTGCCAACATAGCCTGGTCTCTCATTTGAGAGATTATTATATCATCTGATTTAGGCTCCAATCCACCTGTGTCTATTAGAGTGAAATACTTATTTAACCATTCCACTTCTCCAAAAATTCTATCTCTTGTTACTCCTGGCGTATCTTCAACTATTGATATTTTCTGTCCAGTCAATTTATTGAAAATTGTAGACTTACCAACATTTGGTCTTCCAACTACAGCAACAATCGGTCTATTTTCTGTACTCAATATATCACTTCCTTTTCTTAACATATTCCGTTTCTTTTTATTCTTAAATTAAATCAACCAATTTACTATTATACCCTATTTTCGTGTAAATATGTAGTGTTAATATTTTTGGGAAGACTAATTCTGAATGAAGAACCCTCTCCAATTTTAGAGTCAAGCTCGATATTTCCTCCAAGAGAAATAAGTATATGCTTGACTATGGCAAGTCCCAAACCAGTTCCTTCAATATCTTTGTTCCTAGATTTGCTTACTCTGTAAAACCTTTCAAAAATTCTTTCTTTCTCTTCTTCATCTATACCTATACCATTATCTTCCACAGTGATATAATAATTTTTTTCATCTTCTTCATATATTACTTTTACAAATCCACCACTTTTATTATACTTTATACCATTAGTCATTAGATTTATAATAAGTTCCTTAAAGTACTGTTTTTGGGTATATAGGAGAATTTCGCCTTGGCTATTTTCCTCCATATTATATTGGCAAATTAAATCTACTCCATACTTTTTAGATTTCTTATCTAAAATTCCGAATATCCTTTCATTTACTTCTTTAACATCAACCCATTCAAACTCAAGTCCTTCATCACCTTCTATTGAAGAAAGAAGAAGTATATCGTTTATCAGTATTCTAAGTCTATATGATTCATTCTCTATAATTTCTAAAAATCTTTTTCTCATTTCAGGCTCTATTGTCTCATCATTTTCTTTCAAAGTTTCAACAAAGCCCTGTATAGAAGTAAGCGGTGTTTTAAGTTCATGACTTACATTTGCCGCAAAATCTCTTCTCATATTTTCTAATTTTATTCTTTCTGTTATATCTTCAATATTAACTACAGATGCAATAAGTATAGTTTTTCTACTGTCCATACTTATTGGATCTATTTTTATATTGTATATTTTGCCATTTTCTAGTTTAATTTCCTTACTAATATTAGTATCAGAGCTAATATTGTACCTTAAAAAATCTAATATCTTCTTATCTTTTATTACTTCATAAATAGACTTATGCTCTACTAGAAGATCAGCTGGACAATCAAGATATTCTTTTGCCTTGTCATTTATAAGAAATACTTTATTAGAAATATCAACAACAAGTATACCATTAGATACTGATTTTAATATGGAGTTTAATTGTATATTCTTTCCCTCTACTTGATTAAAGTATTTTTCAAGAATATCTACCATCTCATTATATTCACCTATAAAACCGTTAAATTCAGTATAATACGAAGAACTTAATTTGGCATTAAACTCCATCTTTTTTACTTTTTTAAGTGAATTTATAACATCGTGCATAAATCTTTTTACATTTACAATGTCCTTGTATAAGAAAACAATAGCTATCCACGATAGTATTACAAGTAATGTTATTATATGATTTATTTTTTCCATTTTGCACTTCCAAACTCATTTTAATACTATTTCAGTTTAAACTAATTTATAACCTACACCTCTGATAGTTTCTATGCATTTACCTTCAGAACTATCCTTGTCTAATTTCTTTCTGAGATATCTTATATGGACATCTACTGTTCTTGTTTCACCGAAAAATTCATATCCCCATACTTTGTCTAATAATTCTTCCCTAGTAAGAACTTTCCCTCTATTTTGTATCAAAAGTCTCAATAGTTCAAATTCCTTCAAAGTAAGATCTATTTTTCTACCATTTTTGTATACTTCTCTTTTGTCTGTATACAAGGTGATATCTCCAGCAGAAATGCTAATACCTTCACTTGCCTTATATCTTCTTAGGACGGTTTTTATTCTCGCCATAAGCTCTTTTATACTAAATGGTTTGGTAATATAGTCATCTGCTCCATTATCCAAACCTTCTATCTTATCATCTTCCATATTCTTTGCCGTAAGCATAATCACTGGGAGTTTTGAGTTTTCTCTATCTTCCCTTATGCTTCTCAAAATATCTATTCCACTCATACCAGGAAGCATCCAGTCTAATAAAACTAGATCTGGCTTTTCTCTTTCTAAAACCTCCAAACAGTCTTTACCATCATCTGAGAAAATTACTTCGTATCCTGATATTTCAAGATTAAACTTTAAAAGTTCGAGGATATGTCTTTCATCATCCACTACAAGTATTTTAGCCATTATAAGCCCCCTTTACTTTAAAGGTTATTATTCTTCCTGTTCCTCTCCTTTTTCATTCAGTATGCTTTCCAATTCATTGATAAATGTATTTAAATCTTTAAATTGTCTATATACTGAAGCAAATCTTACATAGGCTACCTCGTCGACTTCCTTCAATCTATCCATAACCATTTCACCTATCTTGGTAGATTCTATTTCATCTACATACATTTTATTTATTTCTGCATCTATAGAGTCAACAAGCTCATCTATTTTAGATATCGGAACAGGTCTTTTTTCACATGATCTGATTAGTCCAAACTTTATTTTATCTCTATCAAAAGCCTCTCTTCTTCCATCTTTTTTGATAACCATTACAGGAATCATCTCAATTTTTTCATATGTTGTAAATCTTTTCTTACATTTTTCACATTCTCTCCTTCTTCTTATTGAAGCAGAGTCTATATGTCTTGAATCAAGAACTTTTGATTCTTTACATTCACAATAAGGACAAAGCATACTTCTCACCTCTTTCATCTTTTTACAATCTATTTATTACGGTGTCCTTGTAACAAATAAAAATAGAATTTTTAAAACAATAAATTTCTATTTTGAACTTCAATTTATAAGCATATTTTATAAGCTAAACTTTAAAAAATTATAAAATAGGCTCAACCATAAGCTGAGCCTTTTTGTTTATATTGATATTTTTACTTCTTTCTTCTTAAGAAAGTAGGGATAACCATATCGTCATCTCCTGCTGTTACAGTATCGTCAAAACTGTTAGAGAAAGTTTCTTCTACCTGTCTTGGCTTCTCAACTTTCTGTGGCTCTTTTACCCTTGGTATTTCATTGTACTTAGGAGTTACAGGCTGTGATGACTGTCTTCTCAATGGAGTGCTGAATATGTCATCAGAATCATCCTGTAGTCCAGTAGCAACTACTGTTATAACTATTTCGTCTCCAAAGTCATCTCTAGTAGCTGCACCAAAGATAATCATAGCATCTGGATCACATTTTTCCTTGATTATTTCAGTAGCTTCACTTACTTCTAATAATCCTAAATCATTTCCACCAGTTACGTTAATTAATACACCCTTAGCGCCATCTATTGTAGTTTCTAGTAATGGAGATTCTATAGCCTGCTTAGCTGCAGCTAAAGCTCTGTCTTCACCAGAAGCAGTACCCATACCCATATGTGCAAGCCCCTGATCCTTCATAACAGCTTCAACGTCGGCAAAGTCAAGGTTAATAAGAGCTGCCTCAGAAATTAAACCTGAAATAGCCTGTATACCTTGCTTTAATATATCATCAGCCTTTGATAAAGCTTCTGTTATTGTAGTTCTCTTTTCTATTATCTGAAGAATTTTGTCATTAGGTATTGTAATTAAAGTATCTACATTCTTTCTAAGTTCTATAATTCCTTCTTCAGCCTTCTTCATTCTTACTCTACCTTCAAAAGAGAAAGGTTTAGTAACAACAGCAACTGTAAGAGCTCCTGATTCCTTAGCAATCTGAGCTACTACTGGTGCAGCACCTGTACCAGTTCCACCGCCCATTCCTGCAGTTACGAATACCATGTCAGCACCTTCTATAGCATTTGCTATTTCATCTGCTGATTCTTCCGCTGCTTTTTTCCCTTTTTCAGGGTTGGCTCCAGCTCCTAATCCCTTAGTAAGCTTTTCACCTATCTGTAATATATGTTCCGCCTTAGATGCTTCTAAAGCCTGTTTGTCTGTGTTTACCGCTATGTACTCAACACCCTTAACGCCAGAACTTATCATAACGTTAATAGCATTGTTTCCACCACCACCAACACCAATAACTTTAATATTGGCAGAGCCTGTTTGCTCTTCTACAAAGTTCAACATTTATAAACCCCCATTCACACTATAGTCTATGTCTGATCAAAAAATATTATTTCCTATAAATTTATTATATCCGATTATTCAATAATGATAAATAACCCCCACCATCGAATAAACATCATTCTATCTATTCTATAATAGCCTATAAAAGGCTACTATTGCAATATATTTTTAAATATTTTTCATTATTTTATTATTTTATGTATTTTTAGAAGCATTCTTGCATAATTTTATCGTAAATTAAGTCTATTGCATCTCTTTTTCCAAATTCTTTGCTGCACTGAGACATTTTTCTTAACTTTTCTTCATCACATAATAAATCAAAAATTGTACTTTCCAGCTTCTGAGGAGAAAGTTCTTTTTCAGTTATACAAACGCCTCCACCTGCACTTTCAAGACTTTTTGCATTATATTCTTGATGATTCTCAGCAGTATATGCCTTTGGTACTATTATAGCAGGTATTCCTACTGCAGTCATTTCTGCCATAGAAATAGCTCCTGCGCTTCCTATAACTAAATCTGCTGCTGCAAGATTTTCAGCCATTGCATCGAGATACGGAACTACCCTTTGATACTCTTTAAAGTTCAAGTTTCCGTATTGCTTCACAAACTTTTCATAGTATGTTTTACCAGTCGATATTGTAAAAGCAAAATCCTTTTCTATCATTTCTGGAAGTGCTAATGCTAAAGCATCATTAATTTCTTCTGATCCTCCACTTCCACCAGCAACTAAAAGCATCTTCTTATCTTCAGGGATTGCTAGCTTTTCTCTTGAAGATTTTCTATCAGCCTTTAATATTTCATCTCTAACAGGGTTTCCTGTAAGATACAATTTTTTTGCTGCTGCTTCTGGAAATCTCTTATGAGAATCTTCAAAGCTCGTCATTACAAAATCAACATTCTTTGAAAGCATTTTATTTGTAATTCCTGGGAATGAATTTTGCTCATGGATACATGACTTAATTCCCATCTTGCTTGCTTGAAGAACTACCGAACCACTTACATAACCACCTGTACCTATTACAAGATCTGGCTCAAATTTCTTTATTATCTTCTTTGAAGATTTAAGAGATTTTAAAAACATCACTACTCTTTTTACATTTTCAAAATCAATTTTTCTTTTAAATCCTTTAACTTTTATAAACTCTATATTATATCCATATTTGGGAACTATTTCTGATTCTATACCTTCTCTAGTTCCAACGAAAAGTATTTCTGCATCAGGATTTTTTTCTTTTATCTTATTTGCTATTGCAATTGCGGGGTAAACATGTCCTCCTGTTCCTCCGCCTGATAATATAACTTTCATATCTTTTCCCTTCTAATTTCGATTTTAGTTATTTTTTAAGCTATGAACATTTTCTTTAAAATCATCGCCTCTTTCTTCATAGTTGTTATACATTCCCCAGCTTGCACATGCTGGTGAAAGAAGAACAACTTCATCTCTATTGGCAATTTCATGAGACTTCTTTACTGCTTCAGACATATTTTCTACTATGTAAGTATCTTCTATGCCGTGCTTTTTTGCAGTTTTTTCAATAAGCTCGCTTGTTTGACCAAGTATTACTACACTTCTTACAAACTTCTTTGCAATTTCAAATAATTCATTAAAATCGCTTCCCTTATCATATCCACCTGCAATCAGTATAATCGGTTTATCATATGACTGGACTGCTTTTATAGTAGAATCTGGATTCGTTCCCTTTGAATCATTTACATATACTACACCCTCTACAGTATCTACATACTCTAGTCTATGTTCAACAGCTTTAAATGTCATCAACACATTTTTAATTACTTCTATATCAACACCGTACTCTAAACATATTGCCATAGCTGCCATACAATTTTCAAGGTTATGCCCTCCTGGAAGACTTAGCTTTTTAGAGTTCATTACTAGCTTAGACTCTCCATTTAAATTAACTAAAATGTTATTTTCTTCATCTAGACAGACACCTTCTTCTAGTTTCTTCAATCTTGAAAAATATATTACTTTTGCATTACATGACAAGGCCATACCTCTTGTTATTTCATCATCATAATTTAAAACACAAACATCGTTTTTATCCTGTTTTGCAAAGACATTCATTTTCGCCTTAGCATAGTTTTCCATAGTATGATGTCTATTTAGATGATCTTCAGTTAGATTTAGTACTGAAGATACTCTAGGCTTAAATTCTGATACACTTTCAAGCTGAAAACTAGAAAGCTCAGTTACCATAACTGCGCCTTTTCCTGCCTCTTCAACTGCTTGTATAACAGGACTTCCAATATTTCCAACTACATATGTTTCAAACCCAGCACTTTTTATTATTTCTCCTACTATTGAAGTTGTTGTCGTCTTTCCATTTGTTCCTGTTATACCTATAAAATCAATCTTCTTTTCTCTTCCAACTCTATAGGCAAGTTCAATTTCGCTAATTACTTCTTTTCCTAAATTCTTTATTTCAACTATATAGTCCAATTCAAGAGGAACTCCTGGAGATACTACTGCGAAATCTATATCCTTTATATCTTCACTTTTAGGATTTCTTCCAAATATAAATTCTACATTTTCAAAATCCTTAAATTCATTTTTTACATTTTCAAGTTTTTCTTCTTCCTTTGAGTCGTTTACTATTACTTCGGCTCCATTTCTTAATAAATACTTAGCTGAAGCTATTCCTGATCTTGCCATACCTACAACTAAAACTTTGCTTTTACTAAACAAAATATGTCACCTCTATTCGAATTTTTACCTAAAACATTGCCACTACACCAATCCATGCTAAAACTACAGATACTATCCAGAAAATGAATACTACCTTTGTTTCAGGCCATCCACACTGTTCATAGTGATGATGAAGCGGTGCCATTTTAAATATTCTTTTTTTAGTTTTCTTGTAATAAAGTACCTGTATTATAACAGATAGCGCCTCTGCAAAATATATACCTCCTACTATAGGTATAATAAGAACAGAGTTTGTAAACAAAGCAAAAGCTGTTACAGCACCTCCTAGTGCCATAGAACCAGTGTCCCCCATAAATACCTTGGCAGGATTAACGTTAAACCACATAAAGCCTATACAAGCTCCTAAAGTGGCTGCTGCCATTTGAGATATACCCGCATTATTAGCTATTACAAATGCAAATAATACGAAGAATGTAGAAACTATAGCCGTTATACCACTAGCTAGACCATCTAATCCGTCTGTTAAGTTTACTGCATTAACTGTTCCCAATATTACTACAAGCATAACTGGAATATAGAAAATGCCTATATTTATTCCTGCTTGAGAAAATGGAACTACAAATTGAACTCCACTTCCTATTGTTTTGAACTTATACATTGAAATAATTAATGCTAAGGCTACTTGTAAAACTATTTTTTGGATTGCAGTAAGACCTAAAGATCTAGTCATCTTTATCTTTATAAAGTCATCTATAAATCCTACCATACCAAATCCGAACATACATAATAAAGCCATAAGTATTTCCGTACTTAGCTTAGCTCTTAATAATGTTGTTATAAGTATTGATATTATCATCATCACTCCACCCATTGTTGGAGTACCATTTTTCTTTAAATGTGACTGTGGTCCATCATCTCTTACCGTTTGACCAAACTTAAATTTATGTAGAAATGGAACTACTATAGGTCCCATTGCCATTACTAGTACAAATGCTATTATGGCTGTCAGTGTTAACTCTTTAAATCCTAGCATTTACAACCTCCTTCTAGATGACTAACTATATCTTCAAATTTCATACCCCTTGATGCCTTTACTAAAATAGTATCGCCATCTTTCACTATACCATCAAGTGAGTCTATTAACTCTTCCTTTGTATCAAAGTGATATACCTTGCTTAAATCAAAGCCTCTTTCCTTTGCTTCTATTCCAATAAACTTTGCTGCTTCTCCTGTAGTAATTATAACATCTACTTTATCTGTAGCTTGAAGACCTACTTTTCTGTGACCTTCTTCTGCAAATTCTCCCATCTCAAGACAATCGCCAAATATGGCAACTCTCCTTGTGTCGTAAAGCTTTAGAACTTTAAGAGACGCTATCATAGAATCTGGACTTGCATTATATACATCATTGATAATAGTGTATTTATCAGTTTTAATTATATCTTGTCTATCTTTTGTAGGAGTGAAATTCATAAGACCACTTCTTATATCATCAAAATTCATTCCCATTGCAATACCAACAAGTATAGCAGACATTGCATTATATATATTATGTTCTCCAACTGTCGGTATTTTAAATTTAATTTGATCTTCAATTCCTTCAATTTTAACGGTAAACACAGTAGATTCTTCTCCCAAAACCTCTGTCTTCACTAAAGAAATTGTATTATTTTTATTTTTTCCAAAAGAATATACAGTATATCCTTCCTTATCACCGTCTAAATAATCTTTATAAACTTGTGAAAGGAATTTGTCATCTCCGTTTACGATAAGGGTAGATCCTTCATCAAAGTAAGTTGTTATTTCCATCTTTGCTTTGAATATTCCTTCTTGTGAACCAAGAAGCTCAATGTGAGACATACCTATATTTGATATTACACCTATTTTAGGTCTTACTATATCTACAAGATATTCTATTTCTCCAAATCCGCACATACCCATCTCAATTACTGCACACTCATGCTCTCTATTTAAATTGAACAGTGTAAGCGGAACACCAAATTGATTATTTAAATTCTTTTCATTTTTTAGAGTTTTGAAATTGTTTGAAACAACAGAATAAATCATATCTCTTGTCGTTGTTTTTCCAACACTTCCCGTAACTCCTATTACTGGGATATCAAATGCACCTCTATAATACTTGGCTATTTTCCCAAGTCCTATCTCAGTATTTTCTACTTTGATCACTGAAGAGCCTTCCAACTCTTCTGTTAAAAAAGATTCGTCACTGATCAAAAATGCTCTGCAGCCTAAATCATATGCTGATTTTATATACTTATGTCCATTTTGGCTCTCACCCAATATAGCTACAAACATTGAACTTTCATCGGCTTCTCTGCTGTCTATAACTATTTTTTTGATCTCATAATTATTATCACCACAGATTAATTTGCCTTCTGTTGATTTCAATATTTCTTCAACTGTTAAGCTAATCATCTTTTCCTCCTAATTTTCGCTTTTAAATAACTTATTTTGCAAAAGTCACATATACATATATTATTAAATAATGCAATTTTTTTCAATATTTTTTTACTAAAAGCTGTTTTTTAACATATATTATATTACCAGTTTTACTTTTTTTCTGCCACCCTTAATTTTGCACTTCTAGACCTTGGATTAACTTCTATTTCCTCTGCGGTAGGAAGTATAGGCTTTCTAGTAATAATCTTCACTTCACTTTTTTTATCACATTGACAAAATGGCATCTCTGCTGGACAAATACAATCTAGACTAAGATATTTAAATTCCTTCTTTACAATTCTGTCTTCAAGTGAGTGGAAAGTAATTATACATATTCTACCAGCTGGATTCATTATAGATACTGCATCGTCTATCATCTTACTTATAACTCCAAGCTCATTGTTTACTTCTATTCTTATAGCTTGAAAAGTTCTTTTCGCTGGGTGGGGGCCATCTATTCTAGCTTTTTTAGGAATTGCTTTCTTTATTATCTCTACAAGTTCATAGGTAGTGTCTATAGATTTTTCCTCTCTTGCTTCAACTATAAACTTTGCAATCCTCTTTGCCCAATTTTCCTCTCCATATTCTTTTATAATTCTGTGAAGTTCTTCCTCTGAGTATTCATTGACAACATCCCAAGCAGAATACTTACATCTGTTATCCATTCTCATATCAAGAGCCGCATCATTCATATAGGAAAATCCTCTTGAGGCCTCATCTAGTTGATGAGATGAAACCCCAAGATCTGCTAAAACTCCATCTATTCCGTCTATTCCTAACTTTTCTATTTCTTCTTTTATATTTTCAAAATTACTATGTACTATTGTTACCTTATCACCAAATTCTGCAAGTCTTTCCTTAGCTACATTTATAGCATTTATATCTTGATCAAAGCAGATCAGTCTACCATTCCCTGAAAGTCTTTTGGCTATTTCTTTACTATGCCCTGCACCACCCATAGTACAGTCTACATAAATTCCGTCTTTTTTTATATTTAAATTATCTATGCACTCATTTAAAAGTACCGAAACATGCTTAAATTCCATTTTTACTCCTTTTTGATAAAATTATATGAAGGACTACTCCAACAACTACTCCAAGAAGACTTACAAACTGAGCCATTCTTATAGGACCTAACATAAGAGAATCTGTTCTCAAACCTTCTATAAAAAATCTTCCTAATGAATAAAGTGTTATATATTCAACTATTATACTACCTTCATATTTTTTCTTTTTTCTTCTTAAAAATATAAAAAGAAATATTAGTAAATCCCATATTGACTCATAAAGAAAAGTCGGATGTACTTTTTGACCGTCTATCATTATACCCCATGGAAGGTCTGTTGGTCCACCATGAGCTTCTTGATTTACAAAATTTCCCCATCTTCCTATTGATTGAGCAAGTGGGACTCCTAAAACAACGGTATCTGCAAGTTTGAAGAAATCTATCTTCTTGATTCTAGAAAATACAAATCCAGTTAATATTCCTGCTATTATTCCACCGTGTATAGCTAAGCCACCACCTCTTATATTCAAAATATCCATAAGATTGCCAGAATATTGATCCCAACTAAATATCACATAATAAATTCTAGCCCCCAATACTCCTAAAGGAATTAAAAACAAGGCTAAATCCATTATATCTTCTTCTTTTAAGCCAACTCTTTTACTTTCTTTCACTGCTATGCCAACTGCTAACATCATTCCTATGGCTATGAATATTCCATACCACATTACGTCTATCCCAAATAAGGAAAATGCTACTCTATCCAAACTATATCCTCCGTAAATTTCTTTCTATTTTATTTCGATTTCCTGTTCTCTAGGCTCTACTATTGAAAGGACGCTACTTTCCTCTTTGAAAAATTCATCAAGTCTTTCTGTAACATCTTCTATTTCAACTTCTTTAAGAACTTCTAGATATTCTAGGAAGTTTATCCCTCTAAACATATAATTTAAAAAATTATCCGCTATATATGTAATTGAATCAAAAGACTTTAAAAATTTTCCTATTTTCTTTTTCTTAGTTATATCAAATTCATATTCATCTATACCTGTTTTTCTAAGTTCTTCTATATATTTATCCACTCTTTTTTTGAGTTCTATAGGATCTCTAGATGCACCTGCAGCTATTGCATATGCACAATCCTTTTGACAAAGATATCCACCGGAAATTCCTCCAACTGCTAATTCCTCATTATAAAGTTGCTGATAAAGTTCACCACTTGCAGAGAAAATAATATCGAAAAGAATATCTGTAACTATTTCTCTTTTCAAGCTATCTCTAGCTTCCAAATCTTCAAACTTATCTTTATAGCCTATGTAAAAAATAGGCATAGATACTGTATATTTTTCAACAATTAACTTTTTATTTATTTCTTCAGGCTCTTCTTCTGTTATCCTTACTATATTTTCATCTGAATTAATCTCCAAATTATTGACTTCATTAATTGTATCCATAAGTATTTTAGCATCTAAATCACCTACAATAAACAACTTCATATTTGCAGGATTGTAAAAAGTATTATAGCATTTGTATAATTCTTCTGGTGTTATTTTATTTATACTTTCTACTGTTCCTGCTATATCAATATTTGTATGGTGTTTAGAATACATCGCCTTTAAACAATTCAAGTATACATTCCAACTCGGATCATCTTCATACATTTTTATTTCTTGGGCAATTATCCCTTTTTCTTTATTAACATTTTCATCTGTATAATAAGGTGTCTGAACATATTCAATTAAATGCTTCAAAGATGGATAGAATGACTCCGTAGCAGAGAACAAATATGCTGTCATTCCAAATCCAGTAAAGGCATTTGCATTTGCACCATTTTCTGCAAAACTTCCAAAAGCGTTACTTCCATCTGGTTGTTCAAACATTTTATGTTCTAAGAAATGAGCAATTCCCTCATTTACCCTAATACTTTCTGTTTCTCCAATCGGAATAAACTCCAAATCATTTGATCCAAAATCCACTCCCAATACTGCATATTTATTTGCAAAACCCTTCTTGGGTATAAAAAAAACTTCAAGTCCATTTTTTGCTTTTTCATAATAAAGTTCTTCATTTATAACATCATTATAAATCTTTTTCACAGACTTCCTCCTAACCTAGAATACTATTTATTTTATATAATAAACTGTATCTTCTACTATGTTTTTCATTGCTTCTACAATGTCTTCTCTACTTACTCCTGATATATAATCTGTAACCTCTTCAAACTTCAAATTCGTATCGCTTATAAATTGATTATAAGTAAAATCAGATTCTCCAGAAATGGAGTCATGAGAAGCTCTAAATGTATTTAATATACTCTTCTTAGCATTTTCAATATCCTTATCACTAAAATTGCCATTTTTTACGTCATCGAGTTCTTTTGTAACAAGTTTCAATGCCTTTTCATAAAGATCTAATTCTATACCTGAACTTACAAGCATTAAACCTTTTGACTTTTCCAAAGTTGAATGAGCATAATAACACATACTTTCCTTTTCTCTTACATTGTTAAATAGCTTTGAATGAGGTCCACCTCCAAATATACTATTTCCAACCATTAGACTATAATATTTCTTATAGTCTTTATAATCGACCATAGTTCTATAGCCCATCACTAGCTTACCTTGTTGCATACCCATTATTTCTGTAGTATAAGTAATATTTTCTGGAATTTTAAATATCTCTTCTCTTTTTATACTTTCTATATTTCCTCTGTTAAACTTAAATTTATTTTTGCATATTTCTAAAACTCTATCTTCATTAAAATCACCTTCTATACTTATATATATATTAGATGTAGAGATAAAGTCATAATATGTATCAGCAATATCCTTTGCTGTTATAGATTTCAAATCATCTACATAACCAGTCTGATCTATTGAATATGGTTCACCTTCACACATTTCTTCAATACATCTCAACAAGGCATATGATTTTTTATCGTTTATTCTAGCTTCTATTTCATCTTTTAGTGCATTTTTTTCTATTTCTATCATAGACGGATTAAACTCACCATCTACTATAAAGGGTCTATTTACGATTTCATTTATAAAATCAATAACATCTTCAAAAATAGGCTCATCTAAATAGTCATCAGATACACTTAAAAACTTGAAAAATGTAAGGGATTTTTCACCATGCTTACTCACTCCCATATTCATTGATAAACCATATAGTTCATCCATTTTTCTTGATATTTCTTTCATTGTTGGATACTTCTTGCTCCCTATTGACATCATATTACATAATAGAGATATTTTAGTAACCTCTTCTTTTTTTAAATTTCTAGCAAAATATATAGAAATTAAATTAGATTTAAACTTTGGATTTTTTATAAGAGCAAGTGTAACCCCTCTATCCAAGTCAAATACATTAATATCGGACATACTACCATTCTCCTTATTTTTAAATCTTATTAGACACATATTTCTAACAACTCTAACAACAAATAAATATTTTTCTTTTATATATGCGTCTCATTTAACCATTATATTATTATATCATAAATTTTAGCTTAGGTGAATTCACCCATACCTGATATTAATTAGATATACCTTTAATATTATTTCTTTTTCATTTATTAATTTTAATTCTTTAACATATATACATACTTTTCAAAACTTATATTTTTATAATATTTTTTATTAATATATTTCTAATTAATATCCTTGTAATAAAGTACGGTCTATTCATTTTTTGAAATTAATTTTTACTTTTTATTTTTTTCAAACTTTTTTTGAAGTTGCTTGAAACAGTCTATTTTCATGCTTAGTTAGGCTTAAATATTTCTTTTTATCTGAATTTCATTTTATATTCTTTTTATTTTTTATTATTTTCATACAAAATGAAAAATATATTCACTTTATGTTGTAATTTTTTTTTATGGGTTGTATAATGAAATCAAGAGATTTAAGGTTTGGAGGTAGAGGAATGTTTATAAAATCTAAATATATCGTACTAGAAGATAGAGTCCTTGAAAACGGTGCACTTGAAATAGATAATGGCAAAATAAAATCTATACTTGAAAGCTCAGATAAGCTTGAAGATTGTATTGATTACGGTGACTCCATTATTGGACCTGGATTTGTAGACACACATATCCATGGTTATTCAGGACACGACATAATGGACAAAGATGCAAAAGGTTTAGAAATTATCAGCGATGAAATTCTAAAAATCGGAGTTACATCTTTTTTACCAACTACGCTTACTGATACAACTGAAAATTTAAATGAAGCTGTAAAGGTTGTAGGTGACAATAAAGATAATTGCAAGGGTGCAAAAATAAGAGGTATTTTTCTTGAAGGTCCTTTCTTTTCACTAAAATACAAGGGTGCTCAAGATCCTAATTGCTTCTCAAACCCTGATATAGAAAAGCTAAAAAAATGGCAAGAACTTTCAGGTGGTCTTATTAAAAAAATTGCTATTGCTCCAGAATTAGAGGGCTCTGAGGAATTTATAAAAGAAGCAAGAAAAATAGGCGTTTATGTAGCAATAGGACACACTGATGCAAGTTATGATCAGGCTAAATCAGCAGTTGACGCTGGAGCAAATATTTTTGTACATACTTACAATGCTATGAGCCCTCTTCATCATAGAAATCCTGGAGTTGCTGGTGCTGCGCTTACACTTGACAATGTTTATGCTGAACTAATATGTGATGGACATCACGTTCACCCTGCTGCAGCTGATGTTGTTATGAAATGTAGAGGTTGCCAAAGTGTAGCTCTTATTACAGACTGTATGATGGCTGGCGGAATGAAAGACGGTGACTACAAGCTAGGTCATTTTGATGTTAAGGTTGCAGATGGAACAGCAAGACTTGAAAGCGGAAATCTTGCAGGATCTATTCTTAAACTTAAAGACGGACTTAAAAATGTAATTAATTGGGGAATTGCTTCACCTTTTGAAGCTATTCAAATGGCATCTCTTGTCCCAGCAAAATCTGTTGGAATTGATAATATCTGTGGAAAAATAGCAATAGGTAGAGAAGCTGATTTAGTAGTTTTAAATAAAAATTATGATTTAGAAGCAGTTTTTCTTGATGGAAAAAAAGTTAAATAATAATAAAAAAATTCTTGTCATATTAATTGACAAGAATTTTTCATTTTATAGGTTATAACCTAAATACTTTTCCTATATTAAATTTTATACATTAAACTTAAATAGTATTACATCTCCGTCTTTTACTACATAATCTTTTCCTTCAAGTCTAACAAGACCCTTTTCTTTTGCAGCAGACATCGTACCGTGTTCTATAAGATCTTCATAGGCAATTGTTTCAGCCTTTATGAATCCTCTTTCTATATCTGAATGTATCTTACCACCTGCCTGTGGAGCCTTCATTCCTCTTTTTATTGTCCACGCTCTGACTTCCTGTGGTCCAGCAGTAAGGAAGGAAATTAATCCTAGTAAGTGATATGAAGACTGTATAAGCTTGTCAAGACCAGACTGTGTTAAGCCTAGTGTTTCTAGAAATTCCATCTTTTCTTCTTCTGTTTCTAACTCTGCGATTTCAGCTTCTATCTGAGCAGATACTACAACTACATCAGAGTTTTCAGTAGCTGCAAATTCTCTAACAGCCTTTACCATCTTATTGTCAACGCCATCATTTACAAGATCATCTTCAGAAACATTGGCAACATATATAACTGGCTTTGAACTTAAAAGATCTAGAGTCTTTACAAATGCCCATTCATCTTCACTTAAATCCATAGTTCTTATACTTTTGCCTTCTTCAAGAGTTGCCTTTACTTTGTTTAAAATATCAAGCTCTGACTGAAGTTTTTTATCAGCCTTTAAAGCCTTAGTAGTTTTTGTTATTCTTCTATCTAATATTTCCTCATCTGAGAATATAAGTTCAAGATTTATAGTTTCAATATCTCTTAATGAATCTATAGATCCGTCAACATGTACTACATTTGTATCTTCAAAACATCTTACAACGTGTACTATTGCATCTACTTCTCTGATATTTGATAAGAACTTATTTCCTAGTCCTTCTCCCTTTGAAGCACCCTTTACAAGACCGGCAATATCAACAAACTCTATGGCAGTCTGTACTATTTTCTTTGAATCATAAAGTTCTTTAAGCTTATTTAATCTGCTATCTGGTACAGATACTACACCCACATTGGGATCTATTGTACAGAAAGGATAGTTGGCAGATTCTGCTCCAGCCTGTGTAATTGCATTAAATAGAGTACTCTTACCAACATTTGGCAATCCTACAATTCCTAATTTCATAATTTATTACCTCCAAAAATCTATTTCTTTCATATAATTACGCTTATTTTTATCTTTCACTTTATTAATAAAAAATACATAAACTATAATTCTCTTTTTTCAACACTATTTATTATATCTTAAAGACGTTATAAAATCAATCTTATAGCCCCTTTTTATTATATGCTCAATTTATATATAAAATCCAAATTTAAAAGGTTATCGCAAATACGATAACCTCTTAATGTAAGCATATTTCTATATTTTATATTTTAGTGCAATTAGATACTTTATACTTTAAATTAATAAATATTTTAGCAATCTCACATGCTAAAATTATAGCCATTGTAATTAAAAGATAATAATATGTAAATAAGTTCCTTACATTGAAACATTTTACTGCAGCTGCACATGAGACTAATATCAAAACACTAAAATAGATATCTTGTACACATTTATATCTTCTTCTTGACATTAAAATCATATTCACAGCTACCAATATAAAGAATACTATCAACATAATAAAGGAAATCTTTCCTGACAAATCATATGCTGAAATCATATTATTCCTATACAAGGCTTCTTTCATAACTAATACATTAGTATTTGCAAAATAATTTATTATAAAATACAAAATAACCCCTAAAAGCTCTATAATATACATCATTATTTTAAAAACTTTCATATCTTTAATCCTCTACTAAATACAAGATATATTTTCTATGAAAATAAAATATTTTTAAATACATAGCTATATATTCTAACCTATATAATAGCTTAAAATTCATAGACATTTCTTATATCTGTCTTATTACTATTTAATAACATCTATATTTATATTCTATCATACCATAAGTAAATTTTTATAATAAATGTTTTTTTCTATTTTTAAAAGTTTAATTATAGATTATATCTTTTAATATTTTTATTTTACCTACTTAAAATCTATACACATATTAAAGAATAGTCTTTTCATTTAATTATTCCTTATATATCTCTTTATTTTAAAGTATATATGTTATAATATTATTAATATATTAGGGAGGTATTTTTATGAACAAAAGAAACTTAATTGAACTAATTCTTGGTGTATTACTAATAGTCTGTTCTGTCTTTATATTTAATAGACCAGTTACAGCTTTTGTAATGCTCGGTTACCTTATCGGAATAATTGCTATTGTAAAGGGTATTCACTTTATATATCTTTACTTTAAAACTAGAAATATTATCTTATTTAAGGCAAATGCTTTTTTAGTTTTAGGAATACTTCTTTCATTAGTCGGTATAATATTTATAGTAAAGCCTATGTTTGCGAATAATGTATTTGCCTATATTCTTGCAATTTGGTTTATATATGACTCTGTAAACAACTTCCTTTCTATTTCAATTTTAAAGGATATAAATATAGGTCTTTACATAATAGGAATACTCGCAAATATTGTTTTACTTATAGGTGGAATATGTATAATAATAAATCCTTGGGTTGCTGCTATATCACTAGCATTTGTTCTAGGAGTTACATTCCTTGTTTCAGGAATTGAATACATTATCTTCGCAATCACAGGAAGAAATGACAAGAGAATAAGTAATATGTCATTTAGAAATCTTAATTAATTCTATATAAATAAAACCCTTTGAAAATATATAAGTTTACTTAGCTAAGTGCTTAAATTTTCATAGGGTCTTTTTTTATACAAGTATGCCTAAGGCATTTTCAATACACTCATATTCAATAAAATTACTGTTTTCCAAAATTTCTCCATCTAAATTAAAATCATAAGTTTTCTCGGATTCAACTTTTATTTTTTTAGCATTGTAGGTTTTTACATACTTTTTAAAAACTGTATGCTTTCCCAAAGCTATAGATGGAGAAAGCAGTATCAAAATAAATTTATTAACGTCAACAATGTTGACCATATGAAATACTCCATCTGATGAGTCTACCCAAGGCATTATTCTAATTCCACCGCCGTAGCTCTTACCTTTGCCAAAACAATATAAAACACTTTTAGCTTCTATTTCTCTATCATCTATATTTATCTTTAAATTTTGTTTCTTGAAAACTACAATGGAATAAATCAAAGAAAAAAGGTATCCTAAAGAACCACCAAATATTTTTTTTAACTTCTTAGCCTTCTTTACAGTTAAACAATCAAGTCCTATACTAGCTATATTTAACAAGTATCTACCAGAATTGCCTTTTCCAATATCTACCATTTTAATTTTGCCATTTATTATTGTGTCTATTGCCTTTTTAATGTCCTTTGGGCTGGCAAAGTTTCTATAATAGTCATTACCTGATCCAATTGGTAGTATTCCTAAAACAACTTTTGATTTTGCTTCCAAAATTCCTGTTGCAAGCTCATTAAGAGTTCCGTCTCCACCAGCAGATACTAAAACATCATAATCTTTTGCGTATTTATAAGATATTTCCCTTGCATGACCTGCATATTCCGTAGTAACAAGGTCTGCTCTACCTCCACTTTTTTCTATCTCTTTTACAAGCTTATCCACCCAGTTTTTTTTATTATTTTTTCCAGCAATTGGATTGTATACAACTAAGTATCTTTTCATTTCAACCTCTCAAAAATTTTATTTAAACCTATTATCTATTGTAGGCTACTTATCTTTTATTGTAAACTTTAAATTAGCCCTTAAAGACTTTTTCTACTAAGCAAATCAAAAAAATTACCACAGATTTCTCTGTGGCAATTTGAATTACTTCTATTTTTTATTTGTTAATGCTTCTATTTTATTCCTCGCTATCTTCCTCAACTTCTTTCTTCACTTCTTCTTTAGTTTTTTCTTTGACTTCTTCCTTTATTTCTTCTATTTCTTCTTTTTCAATTTCTATATTTTTTTCAGTTTTTTTATCGATATTTATTTTTTTGTCTTTTTTATCTTCATCTGAAACTACTTTTACTCCACACTGATCACAGAACTTTGAATCTTTTTTGATTTCACTTTTACAGTTACTACAAATTATCAAGCCCTTTTCTTTTAGATATGCATCTCTATTTTCCTTTATCTTCTTTTCTATTGATTTTATTTCTTCTATATCTTTCGCAATTTTTTCACCATAATTGCTTTGGCTTTTATAGATTACATCACCAATATTTGCAAAAGTTTCTTGTATCTCTCCTAATATTCTTTGGTTTTCTTGCTTTATATTTGCCATAATTTGATTCTTTGCTCTTATATCTATAAATCCTTTGGAAAAGTCTATATATTTTTCTCTACTGTACTTTTGATCTTGTAAGTATCTTTTTCCACATTCACTACAAAAATTACTTTCTGTAGGAGAAATATTTCCACATCCAGAACATATTTTTTTATTGTCTGATCTCAATAATTCAACTATATTTTTACCTATTTTTTCATAATAATCATCTACTTTTTCTATTAATATAGCCGTATTAGAGTCTACTATTTTATTGCTATAAATATATTCTCCTATATTTCTTTTTATAGAAAAAAGCATATCTTTAAGTTTCATATTTTCCAATTCAAATTTTGACATTTTTGAACTTCTATTTATATTTCTTCCATTTTCTGTTGAATTACTTGATTTTCTCTGAGTTCTCTTATTAGATTTCTTTGATTGTCTTATATTTTCAAAAGCTGAAGGGTCCCCATAATATATTTTACCTTTCATTTGGGCTGATATAGGCTCTCTGATAAATATATATGTAAATATTGCTATAAATGCATAAGCTATAACTTGAACAACTACAGGTCCCATTCTAAAGGCTGACAAAGTCTCTGCTGTTCCAGCAATTACCATACTTAATATATATGAATAAATGGCTCCTACTACTGATACCACTATTGTTACTGTTGCATAAAATCTACTCGTCCTTTTAAGATTAATAAAGGATACGATTCCAACTACTAAAACTGGAAGGAAAAATATGATAAATATTAGCATTCTATAATTATTTCCTATATATTGACTTGTACCCGTTATAGAAGCAAGACTGTCTACTGTACCCGCTATACCGAAAATATCAAAAATGCTAACTGATTGTCCATAAAAAGATATTATGGGCATAAAAAAAGTAATTAAAATAATAGCTAAACATACTCCAATTGATATTGCATATTTCTTTCTGTTATCTGCACTTAAAATTATATCGCCGTCTATTATATAATTTTGCATAATAAACCTCCTTATTTGAATGTTTGAAAGTGTAAATGCTTAAAATATACCTACAGATTAATTATAACTTGATATTAATAAGTGGTCAACACAATCAAATCTTTTTAATTGAAAACAACGGTATAAAATCAAAATAATATTGATTCTATACCGCCATTTTATTTAGACTTTTAAGTTTGTTTTTATTTTATATATGCATTCTTTCAAATACACTTTCTTTATAACTCTATACCTTTTTCTTTTCTTACTCTTTCTCCAGCCTTAATTACTTCACCCTTTTCATCATAGAAAACTCTTTCACCATTTATTATCTGGTACTTTTCATGTCCCTTTCCAGTTATAAGGATCATATCGCCTTCTTCAGCAATACTTAGGGCTTTGTAAATAGCTTCTGCTCTATCGACTATTTTGTATATTTCACAGTCTGAGTTTTCATAAGACTTGGCAATGTCATTTATTATATCCATAGGATCTTCATCATCAGGGTTATCTGTTGTGATAACAGTTATATCTGAAAGTTCAGCTGCAACATCACCTAACTCTTTTCTTCTAATTGCACATCTTCCGCCAATAGATCCAAATAGTGATATCATTCTATTTGGTTTATACATTAAAAGCGTATTAAGTACATTTTCAAGACTCATTCCGTTATGAGCATAATCCACTACTACAGTTGCATACGGAAGAACTGGTAAAACCTCTACTCTTCCATCAACTTTTGCATTTGATAGGGATTTTAGCATTTTTTCCTTATCTATACCTAGATACTTACATACTGATATTACTGCCAAGGCATTGTAAATACTAAATTCTCCAGGAGAACATATGTGAGTATGAGTTTTTGTTTCTCCCTTATAAATATAATCAAATTCCACTCCTAGAGTCTTTTCATCTCTTGTAAGCTTAATATTATCTGCCTTTAGATCACTATCCTTATGTATAGAGAAAGTTGCAATGTCGCACTTTGCATTTTCAATCATATACCAAGCATTGTCATCATCTAAATTAGCTATACCGTGCTTGCATAGAGAGAACAACAGACTCTTACAATATCTGTAATCTTCAAATGTAGGATGTTCTTTAGGTCCTATATGATCAGGCGATAAGTTTGTATAAACACCTATATCAAATTTTATATCATTTACCCTATTCATCATTAGTCCGCTTGAAGAAACTTCCATTGCTACACAATCTACCCCAGCATCTGCCATTTCTTTTATTGTTTTTTGAAGTTCATAACTTTCTGGAGTAGTATTTACTGTCTTTGCCTTTACATCATTATAGAATACACCATTAGTACCTATAACTCCTGTATTCATTCCAGATTCTGAAAGGACAGTCTTTATATAATTAGTAATAGTAGTCTTACCCTTTGTTCCAGTAACACCTATTACCTTTATTCTTTCAGATGGGTTTCCAAAGAAGTTAGATGACATCTTAGATAAGGCAGTTCTACTATCTTCAACCTTTATTTTTACGGCATCTTTCTCTACTTCAACATCTTGGTCTACAACAAATACTCTACATCCATTTTCATAAGCATTTGCTATAAAACTATGTCCATCCATTGTTTCGCCTTTTATTGCAACAAATATAGTTTTTTCTTTAGCATTTCTAGAATCGTAAACTATATCTTCTATTTCTAAACCTTCTAGTTCTGAAATACTTGAGCTTATTTCACACTCAAGCCCTTCTATTATCTTATTGAGTTTCATATTATACACCTCTTATTAGACTCTGTCTTTGAGTTTTCTCCCTGACTTTACTATAGTATTCATCGCCAAAACCTCTGACGAATCTATAAAAAACTCATCTGGCAATTTTTCATCTTTTTTAATTATAGATAACTCTGTACATCCAAGTATTGCACAGTCGCATCCATTTTTCTTTAAATCTTCAACTATCTCATTAAATATACTCATGTCAGCTTTATTACCAGCCTTAACATCTTCATATATTATTTTCATTACTTTTTTCTGTATTTCACTGCCTGGGACATAGAAATCTACTCCCTTTTCTCTGCACATTTTTTGATAGTTTTCCATTTTAATATTACCAGTTGTCGCCAAGATTCCTATTTTTGAATGACCTTCTTTTATTGCATAATCAACTGTTTCTTCTATCATATTTAGCAGAGGTATTTCCACACTGTTATTGATTTGTTCGTGGAAGTAATGGGCTGTATTACAAGTTAGAACTAAAAAATCTGCTCCAGCAGCTTCAAGTCTCTTAGCATCTCTTATTAGATACTCAAGAGGAGAATCTTCAGACTCACCTACTATATAGGCAGTTCTATCTGGAGTCGTAGCCCTATTCATTATTATCATATCGACGTGGTCTTGGTCTTTTTTAGCATCAGTCATCTCTACAACCATATCATAGAAATATACTGTAGCCATAGGTCCTAATCCACCTAATACTCCTACCGTTACACTCTCTTTCATATTCATTACTCCAAACTATTTACAGTATTTTTTAAATTTCTTCATCTGATTTATACTATATAACTTGATATATAAACTTCTCTTGAAGTTTCCACTCAAGTCATATTTATACTCATATGAATGTGCACTCTTTCCACTTGCTACAAGCTTCTTGCACTTATTTACAAGTTCTTTATCCTTTACATACTTATATACTACTGAATTTGGTATTACATGCCAGTAGAATTCATCTTTTTGAATCTTTAGTTCCATATCCTTTTCTTTTACTCTATCATCAACAACATATTTTGCAACATTGTTTCCTGATGAAGTAACATAAAAATTACTTCTTCCTTGCCTTAAATTGATTTCGAATACTTTATATTTTCCATCTCTGTCATCATATTTCATATCGAAATTTGAAAATCCTACATATCCTATATCTTCAAGGAAGTTTTTGTACTTCTTTAATAGTTCTTCATCATACTCTGTAATTATTGCAGCATGATTACCTATCCCCTTAGGAGTATGTTCTTCTAAAAGAACATGACCTAAACACATCATCTTCACCTTACCAAATCTATCAGAGTAACAAGTAAGCACTCTCATATGATCATCTTCACCAGGTATAAAGTCCTGTATTATCATGCTCTTTTCATATCCATGTGAGTATATTTCATTTATTATATTGTTAAATTCTTCTTCTGAATGAGCTACATAAGCTTTATTCATTCCCTCAAATGGATTTTGGAAATATGATATACTATCTGAAGCCTTTACTATTACAGGGTACTTAAAGCCAAAGTCTCTAGTTTCATCTCCCTTATTGTATATGTATGTCTTAGGATAATCTAAACCATACTTTTCACATACTTCATAGAAAGACTCTTTTTCAACAAGCTTATTTTTCAAGTCAGCGTCTATGTAAGGTACTATAAACTTTTCTTTTAATTCATCCTTATGATCAATTATAAGCTCTGCATATTCATCTGTACATCCCATAAGAATTAGAACTTCATCATCGCCATGCTTATCTGCTTCTTCAAGTAGAATTTTTACAAACTTCGATTCGTCAGTAATTTCAGGAGTTTCTCTAAAATCGATAAACTTACTATGATTTGTCGCTCCTAAATAGTATCTACCAAAAGCTATTGAAGCAACTCCATACTCTTCGTGAAACGCTCTCGCAACACTATAGCAGTTCAAGTCACCACCGCATAATATTGGCTGTATTTTCTTATTTTCCATCTTATTTGTCCACCTCTTTTTTATTATTAAACTAAAGCTTTACTTCTGTTCTTTGTTTATTAAATTAAATCAATTAGCAATATCTTTGTCATACTAATTAAATTAACATCTCCTATTAAAAGATACATAATAATGATATATTAAATTTATGATATTTGCAAGATTTATAGACATAAATTGCACTGCTTATATAAACTAAAACACTATATTTAATTTATAGTTTAAGTTTTAAAAAACAACTAACTTATGCTTCTTCATTTTTATCTAAAGATTTTTCACGCATTTCATCAAATTCTTCTTTTCTTTTATTTTCTTTAATATTAGGGAAAGCCTTTAAAAGTCTCTTTTCTCCACTTACTGGTTTATTATGTATATAAAGTTTCTTCTTCTTTAATTCATCAATAGTATACTTATCCTTATTTATGAACTTATTATCTCCATATACAGACTCTGACAACTTATTTATCTTATTGGCAGAAGCACTTTCCATATTAACTTCTTTATTTTTAAATTTTTTAGATAAAGACTCTTTAAACTTCTGTGTATTTTCTTCTCTTTCTTTCTTAGCTTCTATAGCCTTCGCTTTTCTTTCAGCTTTTTTCATTTCAAGATTTTCTATCACAGGTTGGCTCTTATCTGCTATTTCTAATGTTTTTTCACTAACATTTTCTCCTATAAAGTCACTCATTTTATGAATCTCATTTTGTAGCTCACTTAAAAGATCTAACTTTCTATTCATCTTGTTTATTGACCTTACTGTAGCTAGCGTATCTACAATCATCATAATTATAAATACTAGGTCTACAATTAAAAGTACCTTTGTGCTAAAGATATTTACAAAATTACTTATTAGCTCCTGTATATCTCTAACTAGTATAATTCCACCTATTCCCCAGTAAACCGAAAACTGTAAACATACATAACCGCCTATATTAAAAGGAACATTTGAATAGTCCCACCATCTTTTATGGAACAATTTATCTAATGCCAAACCTGCTATATACTCTAAAATTGTGCATAGTATTGCTGAACCAAGAAATAATAAGAGTAAATTATCTTTTATTGGATCTAAAAGATAAATAATAATTACTGCTCCAAATCCATATATAGGACATACCGCTCCAGCCAGCATTCCTCTATTGATAAATTTCCCACATTTTAATGCGTGAAATGCTACTTCGACAACCCATCCTAAAAATGAGTAAATGAAAAAAAACATAACCATTTCTACTAAGTTTCTACTAAAAATAATATGCATAATTCCTCCATAGGCCTTTGCCTTAAAAAATATTTTACCTAAAATTTTTAATTTGACGTCCGTTTCATTATACCATAATTTCAACATTTTTTGTTATAGAAGGAGTTTTTTTATAGCTAAAATCATTAAAATTTCAACATTTTAAAGTTTTTTTAAAAATCATTAAAAAATCTATTAAAAAACTTTTTGTATATATTGTTTCTATATTTTATAGTTTTTATTTTTTATATTTATGATTTACCTTTGATTTTTATCTACATATGTATTAATATACACATGTAGATTATATTATGTTTAAGTTATATGTTTTTAATTTTAGAAAGTTTGTATAACATTACGGGAGGATAAAATGGAAATAATACTTGCAAGTACGTCACCAAGAAGAAAAGAACTGCTAGAAATGTGCAGTATAAATTTTTTAACTATAGCTTCTGAAATAAATGAAAAAGAAATAGAAAACGAAATAATTTACTCTAATAGTGAAAAAAGCATGTTCGAAAAAGCAGATTTGCTTACTTCAGCTCTTGCCTTTAACAAGGCAAATGCCATATCAAAGGAAAATCCGAATAAGATAATTATTGGTTCAGATACTGTTGTTGTAAGCGAAAATGAAATTCTAGGCAAACCGAATAACCATGAAGACGCATATAGAATGCTTAGAAGCCTTTGTGGATCTAAGCATAGGGTTTATACAGGTGTAAGTTTGGTCAAAAATGAAACAGCTCTTGAAACATTTACAAGCTACACTGAGGTAGAGTTCTTTGATTATGATGATAATATGGAAAAAATTATTAGAGACTATATAAAAAGTGACTCCCCTATGGATAAAGCAGGCGCATATGGAATTCAGGATATGGGTGCACTTTTAATTAAAAATATTTCTGGGGATTATTACACTGTAATGGGACTTCCCATTTCAAAGTTATATAGAAGTATTATTGAATATCAAATATAAGTTTAAGCAGTATTTTAATTAGCAACAGAATAATTCTAAAAAGCCAATGTACATTTTTATTTGTACATTGGCTTTTTAATGTATTTACTAATTTATAAAATTCATTTACTAAAAATGAAAATCTAATAAACTATCTTTCAATATTTTTCTTAATTTTTATAAAAAAAATGCTCTCGAAGAAAACTCCAAGAGCATTTTATCAAATCATAACTATTATATCATGAACTATTGCTAGTTTATGAAAACATTAGTTAGTTAGTTAATTACTTTCCTTC
The DNA here is from genome assembly GCF_900110295.1 of Peptostreptococcus russellii. GTDB lineage: Bacteria > Bacillota > Clostridia > Peptostreptococcales > Peptostreptococcaceae > Peptostreptococcus > Peptostreptococcus russellii_A. The sequence goes on along the minus strand of NZ_FODF01000001.1, from coordinate 34,183 downwards.
AGCCATTTTCTTATAGCCTTCGTATCTTTCCTTAGCATTCTGTTCTGCCATTGCGAATAATTCTTCACTTTCTTCTGGGAACATCTTAGCTATTGCAGCATATCTGTTCTGACCCATGATGAATTCTCTGAATGATTCAGTTGGTTCCTTAGAATCAAGGCTAAATGGATTCTTGCCTTCAGCCTTAAGCTGTGGGTTGTATCTGTATAGGTGCCAGTATCCACACTTAACTGCATCAGCTTCGTTTTCTACTGATTTACCCATACCCTTCTTAATTCCGTGGTTGATACATGGAGCATAGCATATTATTAGAGATGGTCCATCGTATCTTTCAGCTTCTATTAATGCCTTTAAGAACTGGTTCTTATCTGCACCTATAGCAACCTGAGCAACATATACGTTTCCATATGTAGCAGCCATCATACCTAAATCCTTCTTCTTAGATCTCTTACCAGAAGCTGCGAACTTAGCCATAGCTGCTGCTGGAGTAGCCTTAGAAGACTGACCACCTGTATTAGAGTAAACTTCTGTATCAAATACAAGAACGTTTACGTCTTCTCCTGATGCTAGAACGTGATCTAATCCACCATAACCGATGTCATATGACCAACCGTCTCCACCAAGTATCCACTGAGATCTCTTAACGAAGTAATCCTTTAATTCAACTAATTCCTTAACTAGTTCAGTGTATTTACCTTCTGCAGCGTACTTGTCAACTAACTTAGTGAATGATTCACTTGTAGCTACAGTAGTGTCACCGTTGTACATATTATCTATAAATTCAGTTACAACTGCCTTTTCAGCTTCATCTGTAACAACTTCTGCTAATTCCTTAGCTAATTCTTCAACCTTGCTTCTTAACTGACTAACAGCTAAGTACATACCGTATCCGTATTCAGCATTGTCTTCGAATAGTGAGTTTGCCCAAGCTGGACCCTTACCTTCATGGTTGTAAGTGTAAGGAGTCGCTGGAGCTGAAGCACCCCATATTGAAGAACATCCAGTTGCATTTGCAACCATCATTCTTGGTCCGAATAACTGAGTAGCTAACTTCATGTAAGCAGTTTCTCCACAACCAGCACATGCTCCTGAGAATTCAAGAAGTGGCTGTCTGAACTGAGAACCCTTTATAGTAGTTGCTGGCATAACGTCTGGCTTAGCAGATACCTTAGAGAAGTCTGTTGCAAAGTACCAGTTTTCTTCCTGAACTTCCTTCTGTTCTTCCATTGGCTTCATAACTAATGCCTTAGTCTTAGCTGGACATATGTCTGCACAGTTTCCACATCCTGTACAGTCCATAGCAGATACCTGTATTCTGTACTGTAATCCTTCTAATCCCTTACCTACGGCCTTCTTTGTAACGAATGCTTCAGGTGCGTTAGCAGCTTCTTCTTCTGTAAGTAAAATTGGTCTTATTGCAGCATGAGGACATACTACTGAACACTGGTTACACTGGATACAGTTGTCTACCTGCCATTCAGGAACGTCAACAGCTATACATCTCTTTTCATATGCAGCTGTACCTGCTGGGAAACGACCATCTATATTTTCATTGAATGCTGAAACTGGTAAGCTATTACCTTCAACAGCTGTCATTGGTCTTAATATATTCTTGATGAATGCTGGTTCACTAACTTCAGCCTTTTCTTCATCAACTGCATCAGCCCAAGAAGCTGGAACGTCTATCTTAACTAGGGCATGTATACCCTGATCAACTGCTTCACAGTTCATGTTTACGATCTTGTCACCCTTCTTACCGTAAGTCTTCTTTATAGAATCCTTTAAGTACTTAACAGCATCTTCTTCTGGTATTATTTCAGCTAGCTTGAAGAATGCTGACTGACAGATCATGTTTATTCTATTTCCTAATCCTATTTCCTTAGCTATATTAACAGCGTCTAGAGTATAGAACTGGATATCATTTCTTGCTATATATCTCTTAAGAGCAGCTGGTAAATGAGTATCTAATTCTTCTGGAGTCCAGATAGTATTTAGAACGAAGTTACCACCCTTTCTTAATCCCTTGATTACATCATACTGATATACGTATGACTGCTTATGACATGCAATGTAATCTGCTTCATCTAATAGATAAGTAGATCTTATTGGAGTATCACCAAATCTTAAGTGTGACATTGTTACACCACCAGACTTCTTAGAGTCATAGTCAAAGTAAGCCTGAACATATTTGTCAGTGTTGTCACCAATGATCTTGATAGCCTGCTTATTAGCACCAACAGTACCATCTGAACCAAGACCCCAGAACTTACATCTTACTGTACCTGGCTGAGCTATCTTGATTTCTTCCTTAGCAGTTATAGAATGATTTGTTACATCATCTACTATGCTTAGAGTAAATCTATCCTTTGGAGCATCTGAAGTTAAGTTTTCGAATGCAGCCATTAAGTCAGTTGGTATAGTATCCTTTGATCCTAATCCGTATCTACCACCTATTATCATAGGAGCATTTTCCTTACCATAGTATATATCTCTTACGTCTAAGTATAGAGGTTCACCGTTTGCACCCGGTTCCTTAGTTCTATCTAATACAACTATTCTTTCAACAGTGCTTGGCATTGCCTTTAAGAAATGTTCTACTGAGAATGGTCTGTAAAGATGAACCTTAACTAAACCGTACTTTCCGCCTCTACCATTTAATACGTCTATTAGTTCTTCTGCAGCTTCTGTAACTGATCCCATAGCTACCATTACATACTTAGCATCTTCTGCACCATAGTAATCAAATAAGCTATGCTTTCTACCAGTTAATTCAGACATCTTATCCATGTACTTTTCAACTATGCCAACCATGTCATCATAGTACTTGTTAGATGCTTCTCTAGTCTGGAAGTAAATGTCTGGGTTCTGAGCTGTACCCTTAGTGAATGGGTGATTTGGAGATAATGCGCTATCTCTGAATTCCTTAACTGCGTCAAAGTTTAATAACTTAGCGTAGTCTTCGTTTTCGAATAATTCAACCTTCTGAATTTCATGAGAAGTTCTGAAACCGTCAAAGAAGTGAATGAATGGTAACTTACCTTCTATAGCTGCATAGTGAGCTACTGGAGCGATATCAGCAACTTCCTGAACTGATCCAGATGCTAGTAAACAACATCCAGTCATTCTAGCTGACATAACGTCCTGATGGTCACCGAATATTGATAGAGCCTGTGATGCAAGAGCACGAGCTGAAACATGGAATACACCTGGTAATAATTCACCAGCACATTTGTACATGTTTGGTAGCATCAATAATAGCCCCTGAGATGCAGTGTAAGTAGAAGTTAATGCACCAGCAGATAATGATCCGTGGAATGCACCAGCTGCACCACCTTCAGATTGCATTTCTACAACTTTTACAACCTGTCCGAAGATATTCTTTCTTCCCTGTGATGCCCATTCATCAACAACTTCTGCCATTGTTGAAGAAGGAGTGATTGGGTAAATAGCAGCTACGTCTGTAAATGCATAAGATACATGAGCAGCGGCTGTATTACCATCAACTGTTTTCATAAATTTAGCCATGATTTAATTCCTCCTTAAGAATTACAATTGTTTAATTATAATGTTTCTTGTATACAATATAAAATAAATTGCTTAACGAAATAAAACTACAATTTATTTTCTAATAAATTGTTTTTAAAAATTCAGAGCAATCCATTTAATATTTATTGATAACAATTTTAATTGAAAATACTTCAGTAACTAATTTCCTCTTTATGTAATTTTCAACTGTCGACTTAATTATACTAAAAAAAATAAAAAAAATCAACTTGAAAGCTTTTTTAATTTTCAAAAGTAAATTAGTCTTTTTTTTGTATGTTTTAATATAAAAAACGTTTTTAAAAAATTTTAATCAAGTCTATTAGTATTTTTTTCATTTTTTCTAATCTACCAACCTTTTAATCTAAAATTTATCAATAAAAAAAATACATTGATTCTATTTAAGACTTAATTAAAAAAACATTTTCCTCCCATTTTTTTGCTACTTCCTTTTTTTATTCTATTTCATCTGTATTTTTTATAAAAACCAAAAGGATATCATCTAATTTTTCTTTATTTTCTGCAAAACTATTTATTTCTTCTCTAACATTCCCAAGAGTTGTTTCTTTATTATTTTTAGTGTTTTCTAATAAAAAGTTTGTTAAACCCTCTATTCCAAACTCTTCACCGTCTTTATTTTTCATTTCAAGTATACCATCTGTAAAGAAACACATCTCCTTTACATCAGATAAATTGTATTCTACTGATCTGTAGTGTGTTTCTTCTATTATACCTACCGGAATACCTCTTTCTCCTTCTTGATTATTTTTAGCTGTATTATCATTTGATATTATTATCGGGAAATAATGACCTGCGTTTGCGATAGAAAGTTTTAAATTATTTTTATCAACAACCCCTACTATTGCTGTCGAATAAATTCCCATTTTATCAAATTCATTGTACAGATAATCATTCATTTGCTCTAATATTTCTCCAGGATCATCTAAATATCTAGAAAGTATTTCAAATGCACCCTTTATTATAGCAACAATATAGTTTGAAACAATACCATGTCCCATTACATCGGCTACAATAAATACCATCTTATCTCCTAAATCTATAGCATTATAAAAATCTCCGCCAACTAGTCTCGCAGCCCTATGGAAAAAGTACATTCTATTATCTGAAAAAACATCTAAATCGCTACTGCTATTCATAATTAAACTTTGCTGTCTTTTTAACATAGATAAATCATTTTCTATTTCTTTGTGCTTTTCCTCTGTCAGATAATATTCATAGCTTCTTATACTATTTCTTATTTGTTTAGATAGAATTGACATTGTATTTTGATCATCTATACTATACTCTGAGTTTCCTCCACAAAATACTATAAGTTCACTTTTTGAATCAATTTCCAATCTCATAAACATATAATTATTTATTTCTTTATCTGCTATTTTCATTTTACTATCTTTTACAACGGCGAACATTTTATTTGAATTTGTTATTTGAGGCATAATGGCATTTATTCCATTGATACTTTCTTCAGGACATGCAATACTTACTTCCTGACCTACTATCTTGCCATTATGATCTCTATTATATATATTTATCATTGAATATTCACTATTTGTAGTGTCAGCTATAACACATGACATTTTCTTCATATAATAGTATATATCTTTTGAAGAATACAACATTATAGAACCTTTGTTTATATTGGCAATAGAGTTTCTAAGCTTATTTACTAGGCTGTGAATATCCTTATTCTTCTTTGTAGTTGAAATTGAAAGTGACATAAGTGATGCAACTTGGGACATAAAGTCTATATCTTCTTGTTTAAGATCATCTTCCTTTTGAAGATAACAAGTCATGAAACCTTCCGTTTCATTATTTATTACAAAAGGCAATACAACACGGCCTATATAGTTTTCATTTTTAGCCATATCTTCTTCGCCAGCTGCTCTTTCATCCTTAAATATATTTTTTACTATAACTATCTTTTTTTCAAAGACAGCCTCATGAATATATTCTGGATAAATAGAAAAATCAACCTTTGCTCCGTATTCCTCATTTTTAGGGAATAACTTAGGTATATAATCTAAAGTTGCTGAACATACAAGATGAGAGTAATTATAATCCTTATTATAAAATAAATTTACACATGCCTTTGTTGGATGAACAACACTAAGCATCTTGTTTATTACCTGATCTTTAATCTCAAAGAAATTATCTGACCCTGTTACTATCTCTGATATCTCAACAAGATTTTTCATTCTTTTTACATCGCTCATAGTCTGACCTCCATATTAATCTATAACTATAATTATACTATATTACAGATGTTTTTTGTAGCATTTTCATAATAGTTATCATTTCTCTATTTATACTATATATAATATAATAAAAGTATATATTAAATTATGTTTTTATATATTTATGATTTTTTCAATAAAAACCATTTTCAAAATATTCGACTATATCAAACAACTTTATTAAGGGTATAGATTTTTACTATATTATGTAGTATACTTATATTAGAGGTGATTCGGATGAAATTCTTACAATTGAATTTAGATGCACGTTATAGAATCTATGCTCAAACAAAGAAAGTGTTACGTAAATACCAAAAGGGTATTGTTTCAGGGAAACTTACATCAGAGCAATTTGTTAATAATATGTTGAAGGATAATGCTATGCTCGATATACTTGAAGACATTGATGTGTCTATTTCTGAGTTTAGATTTCCTTATCGAGAGTATGTAGATACTTTGATCGAGATACAGAACGAGAGTATGACTAAAAGAAAGAATAATTCTAAATATTATACTCAAAAGGCTTCTTGTTCAAGTATCTTCAAGTTGAATGAAGTCTTGCTCAACTGTGGGTACGACTTATCTATTCCTGCAAAATACTTAACTCAGTGGGATATAGATTGTATAGAAAAATTTGTTAAAACAGGAAGCATTGATTTAGGCAATGAAAAAATATTCAATTATGTCGTAAAAAGCAATTCATAATATTGGATATTTTACAGGATTAAAGCAATAATTTATTAGCTTAAGACAAAAAACTTTATTTGATAATTTTTTAAAGGGTCGATTCTCGACCCTTATTTTTATTATTTTAAATTTTTTTTATTTAGATTAAAATATATATTCTACTTAGACGAAGAAATTCCTGCTAAATAGCCCATTGAAAATGCTGCTTGCAGATTATATCCACCTGTATAAGCATCTATATCTACTATTTCACCTGCAAAATATAATCCTTCTATTTTTTTAGATTCCATAGTTGCTGGATTAATTTCTTTTACTTCTACTCCACCTGATGTTACAATAGCTTCTTCTATAGGTCTTATTTTTTTAATATCAAATCTTATTTTCTTTATGCTTTCAAGAAGTTTTCTTCTTTCTTTTTTTGTTATCTGGTGAACGGCTTTATATCGATCTATTTCACTTAAAGATATTACAAAATCAATCATACTCTTTGGCAACAAATCATTCAGAGCATTTTCAAAATTTTTATTCATATACTTTTTGAAATCTCTCTGTATTCTAAGATCTAATTTTTCTTCTGATAAGGCTGCTTTCAAGTCCAAAACTATATAGTAAGTATTTTTCTGTGTATCTTCTACATAGCAACTTGCCGACTTTATAGTAGGTCCATCTATACCATAATTTCTAAATTCAAGTTCACCAAAATCTTCATATATCTTTTTATTATTTTCATATAGACTAATCCCTATATTTCTTAAATTTAGACCTATCATTTCTTTTCTAGGCAATTGAACCGTTTCAAGACCAGCTAATGCTGGCTTTAGCCTTGTTATGTTGTGCCCTGCCTTGCCTGCCATTTTATAACCATCACCTGAAGAACCTGTCAATGGATAACTTACACCGCCTGTAGCTATTACTACAGAGTCTGCAAATATTTTTTTGCCATCTCCTAGTTTTATACCTTTTATTCTTTCATCTTCTATAATTATCGACTCAACCTTTTTATTAAACTCTATTTTTACACCAGCGTCTTTTAACATTTTTTCAATTGTAAGAACTACATCTAAAGCCTTATCACTTTCAGGGAAAACTCTATTCCCTCTTTCTATTTTCAGCTTCAAACCGTATTCTTTAAAAAGATCCATCAAATTATCATTGCTAAAAGAATATAGAGCACTATACATGAAATTTCCATTTCTATATATATTAGAAATTATATCTTCTAAATCAGATGCATTTGTAATATTACATCTTCCTTTTCCTGTTATTCTAAGCTTACGTCCTATTATATTATTTTTTTCATACATAGTAACATCTGCCCCTGATTTTGCTGCAAAATATGCCGCTATACTACCTGCTGCTCCTGCACCTATTATTGCTACTTTTTTCATTATCTCACCTTTTTCATATACTTTTTCTCTTATAAATTAGTCTCTAGATACAAATATTTTTCATTTCTAAAAACTATTTTATCCAACCAAAATGCCTACAAGCATTTTCTATACCATCTTTATCTGCATCAGTAGTAACATAATCAGCTACTTTTTTCAAACTGTCTACAGAGTTTCCCATAGCTATTGAAGTCCACTCTGGTCTAAACATTTTTATATCATTTGTATTATCTCCAAATACAACAACATCTCTATTTTCTATTCCCATTTTTTCCATTATCTTTTTTATTCCCTTAGATTTATCATCTGCCTCAAGAATAATATATTCATCATGATATCGAGTATAACTTACATCTTTTAATTCTTTTATTCTTTTTTCTGTTTCTATATCTAAATATGCAAATCCCTTATATATTTTATCTAGCTTTCTAAAATCTAGATTTTTATCTATTCTAGTAGTCATATAATTAGGTATCTTTATTACACCTTCCATTGCTTTTGGAAATCTTTCGTCTTTTGTATACCATACTCTTTCATCATCTACACATATACTCCAAGGAATATCCCTTTTATCAAAAACATCTAATATTTTATCCATCATATTTTTATCCAGGGCTTCAACTTCTTTTTTTCCGTCTATAACTACTCCGTTTCCACCATCTGTAACCATATTTTTTATTCCAAACTTTTCACAAAAATCTACAGCCATAGAGTACATCCTTCCAGTTGCAATGCTTATAAAGTGCCCCTCTTCTTTCAATATATTCAAGGTTTTTTCAGTTGATTTTGGAACATATCTAGGCATTCCAACTGCAATAGTCCCATCAATATCAAAGAAAAAGTATTTTTTTCTGTCCATATTTTCACTCCTTAAAAACAATTACATATAAGCTTTATCATGTCTTTGATTATCACTTATTTTTTAATTCTGAAATTTCAGCTACAAAAAAGACATGGAAACAAATGTGAAACTACAAATGCACCATGTCATAATCTCATTATAGTATTTAAACTTCTTCTACTATAGCAATATATGGAAGATTTCTGTATTTTTCATCATAGTCTATTCCATAACCTACTATAAACTTGTCTTCTATTTCATAACCTACATAATCAACCTTTATATGTACTTTTCTTCTTTCTGGCTTGTCTAAAAGTGTACATAACTTTAAACTCTTTGGATTTCTAGTCATTAAAGTATCATATAGATTACTTAGAGTAGCTCCTGAATCTATTATATCTTCTACTATTAATACATTCTTTCCTTCTATATCAACATCAAGGTCCTTAAGTATCTTTACTGTACCTGAAGAAACTGTTCCGCTTCCATAACTTGATACGCTCATAAAGTCTATATTTACATCAAGTTTAATTTCTCTCATAAGGTCTGCAACAAATACACTTGCTCCCTTTAAAATTCCTACAAGAAGTATATCTTGACCTTCATAGTCTTTTTCAATCCTTTTTGCTAATTCCTTAACCTTTGCCTTAATTTCTTCCTCGCTTAATAATGTGCCTGCCAATTTATACATTTTTCCACCATCTTCCTTTTAAAATAAATTTATGTTCAGCAATTTCTGCTTATAAAATAAAACACAAGCAACTTCTTTCCATAATGAAAAGAAGCTACTTATTTTATATACTCTATAATAGATGTATTCCTGCCTTAGCACAGTCGCTTATCATTCTCTTTGGCCAAATTCCTACTTGAACCTCACCTATATGCGCCTTTCTAAGGAAGAACATACAAATTCTAGATTGACCTATTCCACCACCTATAGTATATGGAAGCTCACCATTTAATAGAGCTCTATGATAATCTAAATTCTTTCTGTCTTCTGCACCAGCTATTTCAAGCTGTCTTTCTAAAGCTTCTTCATCTACTCTTATACCCATAGATGAAAGTTCTAGAACATCATCAAGAACTGGATTGTAGAATAAAAGATCTCCATTTAAATCCCAATCATCATAGTCAGGGGATCTTCCGTCATGTTTTTCTCCAGATTCAAGTGACTTACCTATTCCTGTTAAAAATACAGCCTTATGTCTTTCAACGATTTTTCTTTCTCTCTCTTTAGGAGTTAAGTTTGGCCACTCATCTTCTAATTCCTGTGTAGATACAAATGTTATCTTTTCAGGAAGTAATGGTTCAAATTCAGGATATATCCCCATAATATACTCATCGGTTCTCTTAAATACATCAAATATTTTTTCAACTATCCATACTAATTTTTCATAACTTCTATCACTTTTCTTTATTTTATATTCCCAGTCCCACTGGTCAACATAAAATGAATGTATATTATCAAGTTCTTCATCTTTTCTAATAGCATTCATATCAGCATATATACCTTCATACATAGGTATATTATATCTTTCAATAGCTACTCTCTTCCACTTAGCTAGTGACTGAACTATTTCTGCCTTCTTATTCAGGAAAGGAACATTGAAACTTACAGGTGTTTCTATCCCATTTAAATTGTCATTTGTCCCAGATTCAGGTAAAACAAATAATGGTGAAGAAACTCTTAAAAGATTTAATTCTTCACTAAGTTCTTTCTGAAAATAGTCTTTTAATTTTTTTATCGCCTTCTGCGTCTCTAGTACATCAAGATCACACTTGTAATCTTCTGGTATAATCATAACCATATTTAACCACTCCTAAAAATTTATTTTATTTATAACTCTCGCTATAACTAATCTCTAATATAATATTTGATCAACATCTATAATCTTATAGTTTCCTACACCCTTATATTTGTTGATAAAGCCACAACCTGTCTTATTCTTCATATTTGAAATATTCTCTAGAAATACAGAATTATATGCTTTTTTAACATTCATTTTCTTTGATTTCAATACTTCTCCAACATCTGCAGCTATTTTCATTGTATAAAACTCCGGATTATATGCACTAGCACCAATCCTTCTTTCCATATCTGAACTCAATTTAATATACGCTCCAATTTGAGAATTCATCCAAACATAATCATTTGCTTGTCTAGTAACATACTTTAATCCATATACTTTCATCAGTTCTGGCGAAACATTCTTGTCAGAAAACTCTGCTATAAAGAACTTATCATCAAAAACTTTAGATGCTAATATTTCATCAAATTTGCTATCAAAAGTATATATATTAATGTCTCTTCCGTATTTTTTTATCAAACTATCTATAGAATTTGAAACAAATGCTTTTTCTTCATAGGGATTATTCATATCAGGTATCTTCACTTCCTCTATTGGAAGATCTATCTTCTTGCTTTCTTTTTTCATACCATCTAATATTTCCATTTTTTTGCTGTCTTTAAGATCATTGTTTCCTACAAAGTATATAAATCTCTGCGCTCCCATTGACTTTGCCAAATCCACAATTCTTTCACCATGATCAAAATCTCCAGTCTTGAAATTTAAATCAAAATCTTTTATCAACTTTTGATCATCTTCATTTAAATCGGCAGAAATAGTTAATATATCTCTTCTTTCTTTTTTTAGTTTTTTAACTTTTTCAGCTAAACCTGCTTTGTTAGCAGAAACTATAAGTATTTTTGCATTTTTATCTTTTTTAATTTTATTAAACATTTCATCTGTTTTTTTATTATCTTCAAAGTCAGAAGGAAGTATATAATGTTCTACATAACTCTTATATTTTGAATTATTAAATCTCTTATACTCATTATCCATCTTTTCCTTCTTGGCAGCTTCAAATGCTGATTTATTTTCTTTATCATTTTGAGTTACTATTATTGTCTTTATATCCGCATCTTTTGTGTCTTCAAGAATTTCAGCTTTTTTCTTATTTTCTTCCTGACCACAGCCTACAAGAAAAACTGTTAAAAAAACAATTGACACAGATACTGTAATTATTCGCTTTAAAAATTTACTCATGTCTACCTCCATTAATAAATTCTAGGTGTAACAAGAAGATTTCTTGCATAACCTAGTGATAAACCTATATCTTTTGGAAGTATAGAAAGTTTCAAATTCCTATTTCCTCTAGCAATTACCGACACATCTCTATAGCACTCTTCTATCATATAATTCTTTTCATACATAAACTTTGCTATTTCTATTGTAAGTTCAGAAGGTATACTGTATATTCCTTCTGATATACCTGCTATTTTTCCATTTAAATTATATTCTTTAAGCTTTTGAGATACTTTTGAATCAAACTCTTCTCTCGGTAGCTTTTTATAATCTTTTGTCATATTTAGCACTTCTGACAGAAGTCTTCCATCATTTTCGCTATTTATATCAGGAACCATATAGCCTTCACTTAAAGCACCTTCTAAAACATCTTTAGAAAGAGACTTATCTGAAGGGAAAACTGCTGTCTTCTTTATCGCCCCAGCTGCAGTTTTTTTGACTTTTGAAATAATATCTGAATATAGAGCTTTTTCATCAACAGAAATATTTTCAAACTTCATACCATTATTATTACAATACTCTTTTACTTCCTGCATATCTTCATTAACTTCAGGATTTATACTTTTTGTCCTGCTTAAATATATATATTGTTCAGCTCCCATTAGCTTTGCTATTTTAGCTGATTCTACTCCCTTTTTATTGTTTTCTACTGTAAAGGCAACATCGAGTTTTGGATTTTTCAATATGCTATAAAGTTCATCATTATGCATTTCTCCAATATCACCTGCTACTGTAATTACACCTGGAAGTTTGTCCTTAACCTTTTTAAAGACACCTTCTAAGCCAGTTTTTTCAGTTGTAATAACTAATACTTTTACATGTTTATCGATATTGTTTACAATATCATTTACCTCTTTTTCTGTAAAAGCACCTTTATTATTTGGTAAATAATTTATTGCAACTTCTTTATCATTATAATATTTATTGTCAAGTTGCTGTCCTTCAGGCAAGTATACCATTATTTCCGCCTTCTTAGTAGTAACCTTATTGTTATCTGATTTAAGACTTTTTTCTTTTCCACATGCTGGAAGCAAAATAACTAAAGCCACAATCATAACAATAGAAAATAATTTTTTTATCATCTTTCCTCCTAGCTATGTATACTATGCTTGACAGTTGTATCCATGTGGATTTTCACTTTGCCATTTCCATGAGTCTTTACACATATCTTCCAATGTATTTTCAGCCTTCCATCCCAAAACTTTTTCAGCTCTTGATGAATCTGCATAAGAAGCCGCAGCATCACCATCTCTTCTTTCAACTATCTTGTATGGAATCTCTTTTCCACAAGCCTTTGAAAATGTTTCAATAAGCTCCATAACACTGTATCCTCTACCTGTGCCAAGATTGTAGTATTCTATACCAACATGATTGTTTAATAATCTCTCCAAAGCCTTTACATGCCCCTTTGCAAGATCAACAACATGTATATAATCTCTTACACCAGTGCCATCAACTGTATCATAATCATTTCCAAACACTCTCAAGTAAGGTAACTCACCTATTGCCACCTTAGTCAAATATGGCATTATATTAGCTGGAATTTCTGTACTTTCTTCTCCAATAAGCCCTGATTTATGAGCACCAATCGGATTAAAATATCTAAGAACAATTGTATTAAAATCCTTATCTGAATATACAAGGTCTTCTAAGATTTCTTCTCCCATTAGCTTTGTATTACCATATGGATTTGTAGTTGTTCTTCCATAATCTTCATCTACTGGAAGATCTTCTTCTGGAACACTTCCGTATACAGTTGCAGATGAACTAAATACAAAATTATTAACTCCATATTTTTTCATTAAACTTAATGTATTTAATAATGAAAATAAATTATTATCATAATACTTTAAAGGATTCTTTACAGAATCCCCAACTGCTTTGTAAGCAGCATAGTCAACTACTGCATCTATTTTATTTTCAATAAATACTTTTTCAAATTCTTTGCTTCTTGTGTCCAATACATAAACTTTCGGTCTCTTTGAAGTAATTTCTTCTATTCTATCAATTACAACAGGATAGCTATTTGAATAATTATCCACTATTATTACTTCATGTCCTGAACTCAACAATTCTACAGCTGTGTGGCTACCTATATATCCAGCCCCACCTGCTAATAAGATTGTACTCATAAAATCTATCATCTCCTCTTATCTGAATTCATTCCCTTGATCTAATTGAGAATGAACTTATTCCATAATTTCATTTTCTTCTGCTCCTTCAAGTAAAAGTGTATCAAGATCTATTTCACGATAAATTACACTTTTCTCCCTTTCATTGAAATCACATAATCTGTACTCTTTATTCATTATATCACTTATAAGCATTCTCATATCTCCCTATACTATATAAAAGAATCTTTAATATATCCTTATCTATATACTAAAAGAAAGAATATACTTTCTATAATACTACATTTTCCTCATTGTTTCCACAAAAGTTTTATTTTTTTCTACTTTCTCTTCTATTAATTAATTGTACCCACCTGTATAATAAAATTCACTATCTATCCTCATAGAAGAGAATTTAACTAATGAGTAAAGATCATCCACCACTTCTTTTCTCAAAATTGATGAACCACTTTCTACAGTAAACTGTTTAAAAACATGTGCTGATTTGATTCTATTCATAAGCTCATATTTTAATTCCTTTTCTTCAAGCTTACTATATTCTCCATATAAATCCATATATACTTCAAATACAGTTACAATTACTTTTTCTACATAAAAAGGAAGCAAATCTTGAATAAAGTGTTCAAGAGATTTTTGTCCCTGCTTGGCAAAGTATTTTATAATGTACATATCATGCCCGCTTAATCTTTCACAAAATTCTTCAACCATACTTTTCGGCATTATAAGATAATTAACTGTATCAAATTTATTTATTACTTCATTTAGGTCGTAATTCATACTACTTCTTATTTCTAGAAATATCTTTCTTATTTTTTCCATACATTCTAGATCGCTTTTTATTCCCATTGATCTAAAATAGTTAAGTTCGTTTTTTTCCAATATTCCCGATAGATGAACTGTTATATTATCAATTTTCTTTTTTTCTTCTTCTATCTCTTCATAATATTTATTTATAAACTCTATGCACTCAGCTATGTCCTCTTCAAAGCTATAGGGTTTTAGAAATCTATAACATAGCTGATATACTTCTCCAAATATATTGTATACTACCATGTCCGAAACTGTCTTTACCCAGTTTTCATAAACCTCTTCTATACTTGCATTTTCAAAAAGGGAAATCTGATAGTCTGAAAATACATTTTCTGTCATCTCTGTTATAAGACTTCTTTTTAAATTCACTTTTATCTTTCTATCTGCAAATTTTATTTCAGTACTTACTAGATCTCCATTTTCTATACTTTCTTCTTCGTCTACAGTTATATCGGATATCAGATCTTTCTCAATTTCCAATACACTGTCACTTTTTGAATTAGATATTTTTATAGTTTCTTTATTTAAACTAATAAAAAATGGATTGCCAGAATCTGTATATCCAATATTTTTATTAGTAATAATCGCTAATTTGTTTAAAAAAACTCTATGCAAGCTTTTTGCACCAATTTCCATTTTAAATACATTTTCTTCATCAAATATTATGTATTCATCATTCCCTAAAAAATATTTTGAATAATTACTTATTTTTCTAGACAAGATTTCTTTCTTCTTAATCTTATCATAAAAAATATACATTTCATTATGCTTTATCAAAAACACCTCTTTGGAATCATAAACTTGATTAGCTATTTTCCCAGTAACTTTACAAACTACCATTCTATCTTCAAAAGGTAAAAATCCTATTTTATTATTACTCTCTACTTTCAACTCAAAACCTAAAGGTAACTTATAATTACTTAAATTACCTACAAAAGATACTTTTCTCACTATATTAAGTTTTTCATTTATATAGAAATATCCATTAAATTTAATTCTATTATACTCTTCTGAAAAGTCCTCAACATCATTAAAGTCAAAGTTGAAATTGAAATTTTCTGTGGCAAATAATATATTTTCGTCTCCACCTGTAAACCTACCTGAGTATGCATATCTACCGTCAAGAATCATGATGGTATTATCTTGTTTAAAATCAAAGATCATATTTTCAATTTGATTGTCTATTTCGGAAAATTCTTCAAAGTCTAACACTATTAATATAGATAGCTCTACACTTTTTTCTATTCCATTTTTACACACCGTAAAAGGTATATAATCAGAAACAACATTTATACTTTCTTTATCAATTTCAGAATATAGACTTATTCCATGTTCATCAAAGTCATACATAATAAAATCTGAACATTCTTCTTCTAAACAATCAACCTTGGAAATATAAATATTCCCAAGGTTTGTGAATTGTAAGCATTTATCTTCTAGCTTGTAGTCATTTAAACCGTTTAGACTAAATCCAGATTTTATACTAAATATTATTTTTTCATCTCGCTTTAGCAAAACCGGATCCCTCCAATGCCGTTTATTTACTGTCTATCTTTCATCGCATCTTCATATATTTCATCTAAATTTGTTATATACTGTGCATTTTTGCCTGTAGATGAGATTTGATTTTTCAAATCATTATAATCAGTTTTTAACTGCTCATTTGATAGATACGGAATTCTTGTCTGATATGCAGCCATCTTCAAATCATAATACTTATTTCTTGAAGCAATATAATTTTGAATTCCCTTTGCACTTATTCTATTAGACTCCGCATATGCTTGATTATAGTCAAAGTATTCTCCAACCTTAAGCATATAATATCCACCATTTCTTATTACCTTTGATTTTACACCTCTTTGTGCAAAATTATAGGCTACTGATTCAGCACCATCCTTGTCTTTTGTGGCACCGACGAAAACTGTATAGTAAACACCCTTTTGTCCCTTGTACTTTTCTGCTTCTCTATCAAGTTCACTAGCTTTGTTTTCCGCTTCATCTTTCTCTTTTTCAGCCTGTGTCTTCTTTGCTACTTTTGAAGTATCTTCGTTTAGAGAATCAGCCTTTTTATCATTTTTATCTGACTTTCCTTTGCTACTTTGAACTACCTTTACATTTTTATTTGTTTCATCTACTGAAGGAACCTTGAATCCCTTTATAATGAATACATATGCAAAGAATATAATAACAACAATAGCAATTATAATCACTGTATCTCTTACCATTTTTTTCTTGGAGAACATCACTTCGTCGTCATTTCCAGCTAACTTAAAATTATCTCCAAAGCTTTTGAATTTATCCTTTAGCGTTCCCTTTTTTTCAGAATCAGAAGAAGTTTCTCTGGCTTCTCTGTCTCTATCCTCTGAATCAGATTCTTCAAACTTACTCTTCTTTCCAAATGATGAAAGGTCTACTTTAGCCTTTTTGTCTTTATCTATAGGAGCAACAGATATACCTTCTGTTTTCATTGCCTTCATTGCTTCAAGTTCTTCAAAAACCTTTCCTTCATCATCTAAAAGTTCATCTTCCATAGATTCAGTATCGCATGGTTCTTCATCTTCTATTTCTCTTATTTTATCAGATTCTTCTCTAGAAGCTTTTTCTTTTTTGGCAAGTTCTAATACTCTACTATTTTTTTCTTCATTTTGACTCTTTTTTTCTTTTGATAAACTAGTTTCTTCTCTTTCAACTAAGTTTTTATTCTTCTTTTTACTTCTGTCAATATGTTCAAGTTCAATAACAGTAGTTTTATCTGTTGCACGTTTAATCTTATCTGCATGAAGTCTCTGAGTTCTTCCCAATATCGGCTTAAAATCATCATTATCTTCTTCATCCACATTATTTTCTGTGTTTCTTTCTATTCTTTTAACTTCTTTTTCCTTGTCGTTTCTTTCCCCATCTTCAATTACAAAAGAATTATTTTTTCCATCGATAGTATTATCAAACAAATCTTTATTTACATCTGTTTGTCTTCTTTCCTTCTTTTCTTGTTCTTTTTTATATACATAGTCTTCTTCGTCAAATACTATGTCCTCATCTTCTATAAATCCTGCCCCACCTGACTTATTAATTTCCTCAGCAAGTTGCCTTTCTCTTCTCAACTTGTCATATTCCTTTTTAGTCATTTCATCTTCTCTGATTCTGCTTTTTTCACGCATCTTCAAAATTGCAAGGGCTTCTTTATCCTGTATAGTCTTATCTCCCTTGAAAAGATTCGGATCTATTTCAATTTCTTCTATTTCTTCATCATAATAATCTTCGTCATCGTCGTCTTCTTCATCTTCATCTTCATCTTCATTATTTATCTTGAAAAAGCTCTTTAGTTTGCTTGTGAATTTACCTTTTTTATTTTCTTCTTCCTCTATAAATTCTTCATCAAACTCATCATATTCATCATCATAATATTCTTCATCGTATTCTTCTTCGTAATCATCCTCATAGTCTTCATACTCTTCTTCATCATATTCTTCATTCATCTTTAGTTTATCTGAGAATGTCGAAATTCCTTTTTTTAACTTTTCAGCAAAGCCACTGATCTTTTCTCCATCTTCTTCTGCAACTATACCATCTTTTGCATATTCGATACCATTCCTAACTGTAGTATCTTCATCGAGATTTATCAAAAGATTCATTCTCTGAGTAACAGACAAATCATCTTCATCAGGCTTATGCTCTAAGTTTTTATCTCCAAAAAATTTATTGTTTTCCATATTAAAGTTGGATTTCACATTTTTTTGACACTCCAACCAGGTCTTAGAATCAAGAAATAAATTTTCTCTTATGTACCTTTCACAAAGTTCCTTAAACTGGACCTCACTTATTTCTCCTATAACAAACATTCTAAAGACATTTTCAAAATATCTCTTATCTTCTTTTGATATATAGTCTAGAAGAAGCACTATGCAAGAAACATAATCTTTCATATCTGTAGAGAATACATATGCGTCCTCTTCCTCTACACCTTCAAGTTCAGTTGCGGTTGTAAAAGCATCATTTATTTTTACTAATACTTCTGGAGTGCTTATCATCGATGCGTATTTTTTGAAACTAATACACTTGTCCGCGTCTTCTACATCTGTAGTCTTCATTTGCTTGTCGCCTACAAGAGCTTCATCTTCAAAATTTGAAGTGTTTGGATCTTCGCTAAATAAAATTTCATTTACTAGCTTAAATATCTCATTCATAATATCTATTTTCGCTTCATTTACGCTCATATCCAGTATTGCTTTGTACTTTTCAACATCACTTGAGATTTCTGTTATAACCATACCCAAAACATCTTTATAGATGTTTAGAATTTTATAATCATTTTCAATCTTTTCAAGTCTTTCTAGACCAGAACTCTTATCATAAGATATAAATATCTTTCTGTCCTTCTCATTTAACTTGTCAATTCCTTCTTTCATCGCCTTATTAACATAATTCTTTGATGAATTTGTTATGTTGGCAATATTCTTTTCAACAGACTGAGAGCTTGAAATCACCCCATTCTGTATCCATACATCAACAATAGTCTCAAGCTTTTTTATAATTGATTTATAATATATAATATTGAATCTTAATAGTTCAATATACTTTTCTTCGTTCTTTTCTACTTTTTTGTATTTGTTCTTTAAAGCATCATTTAATTCTCGGCTTAATTCATATTTATTTTTAATAAATTTTTTATCTACATCTTCAACAGCAGACTGAATCAGTCCCTTTCCATAATTATTCAAAACCTTCACTCCTTATTTAGTTAAGTTTCATAAAAACTGCATTCTACACATATCTATTATACAATATCTAGCAGTATAAATCTATATAAATTTATTTTACTGTATTTCTTATACTAGCATATCTAAATCACTTTTTACTGTAATTTATTTTAGCTTAATAATAAAAATAGCTACATTGAATTCAATGTAGCTATTTTTATTAAGCACAGCTGTAAGCGGAGTTCTGTATTAGACGATCATCTTTCTAGGTCTATTGTCACCAATAGACTCAAGCGGCCTACCTTCTGGGAGATGCGAGCAACATCTCTTAATCCGTTCTTGGCCTTGCACCAGGTGGGGTTTACATAGCCATATAGTCACCTATATGCTGGTGAGCTCTTACCTCGCCTTTCCACCCTTACCATTGCTGGCGGTATCTCTCTGTTGCACTATCCTTAAGATTGCTCTCACTAGGCGTTACCTAGCACCCTGCTCTATGGTGCTCCGACTTTCCTCACGTATTTCTACCTGCGATCATCTGCTGTACTCAACATTTAAACATTTTATCATATATAATGAAAAAAATAAAGCTTTTATTTCTATATAAATAAAAATTAGCTTTAATATCCCTTATTAATAGCTTCAATATCATATTTTCTTAAATTGTACTTTTCAATTACAGCAATAAGCCTATCTGCATAAATTTTTTCTCCCTTTTCATTTATTGCAGTTGCATATCCTGCATCTTCAAGAGCTTGTGCCTGTTTGACATAGTCTTTACTATCGAACATTCCATGTTTTTCATACCTTTTATTATTCCTTAAAAAACTTGCGTAATCAGAAATGCTTTCATCCCAAGATGAATACTTTCTAAAATCAGCCTTTATATAATCTTTATAGTTTTCTTTTGTAGTGAAATTTATTCTTTCACCTTTCCAGTTTTTATCAGCTTTTATTCCGAAAAGATTATTACCCTCTAAGGCTAGTCTAGATTTTCCCCAATTAGATTCCAAAATAGCCTGCCCCATTGTAATTGACGGCAAGACACCATTTTTTGTATATTCTTCTTCAGCGTTTTTCTCTATTTTTGAAATGAATTCTTCTTTATAAAGACTTTGTTCTTCTATTTTATTCTGAGATATTTTATTGCCAATTGAAAAAATACTATATATAAAAAAAGCAAAAACTAGAAGTATTAAAATAGGTAATTTCCTCAATTTTTTTCTAGGTCTTTTTTTCTGCCTTTTCTTATAATTTCCACTTGTAGAATTTGCATTGTTTTTTGCCTTATTTATCTTTTTTCTTTTTCTTGCAGATACTCTCCCTATCTCCATCACTCCCTTCTTCGAAATATGAATATTATACTAATATATTAAATGAACCTTAATTTTTAGTTACTTTTGTTTTTTATATTAAATAAAAAGAACCCACTAAGACTTATCTTTGGTCTTTTATAGGTTCTTTATCTTTTATATTAAAAAAACTATCTTCTATATAAATAGCTAATAAAGAGTTTTTAATAGCTCTTTAATTGTATCCAAGCCTTATCATAAAGCTTTATCTTATCTCCCAAGTCCAAAAATGCCTCACACTTTTTAAGTATCTCTGGATCAGGATATAGACTCTTGTCATCTCTCATTTCTTTAGGAAGTTTGGCTCTACCTGCTGATATAGGAGTTGAGTATCCTATGTATTCTGTATTTTGAGCATTTACATCAGGGTCGCATAAGAAATTTATAAATTCTTCTGCCCATTCCTGATTATCCGCTGTCTTTGGAATACAAATCGCATCAGTCCACTTATTACTTCCTTCTTTTGGAATTACATATTCAAGATTTTCATTTTCCTCCTTCATAAGAGGAACGTCCCCTGAATAGAATATTCCCATAGCAGCTTCATCTCCTACCATTCTATCCTTACCATCATCATTTACATAGGCTAGTACCAATGGCTTTTGTTTTATAAGAAGCTGTTTAGCATCTTCTATTTGCTTAGGATTTACAGTATTCATACTGTATCCTAACTTTTTAAGGGCAACACCCATAGTATCCCTTACAGAGTCAAACATTAGTATGTTTCTCTTATAATCTGGATTCCATAGTATATCCCAACTATCGACCTTATCTTTTACAAGTTTCTTATTATAGACAATCCCTAAAGTACCCCACATATACGGTACTGAATACTCATCTTTTGGATCGTACTCAGGATGTAAAAATGACTTGTCTATATATTTGTAATTTGGTATATTATTGAAATTAATTTTTCTCAAAAGACCTTCTCTACTCATCTTCTGTACCATATAGTCTGAAGGGAAAATAAGGTCATACTTTGTACTTCCACTTTTAACCTTCTGATACATCATTTCATTGGTATCGTATGTTGAATACTGAACAGGTATTCCTGTCTTTTTTTCAAATTCTTCTATAAGGCTTTCATCTATATAATCTCCTACATTGTAAACATTTAGAACCTTTGAAGAGTCCTGTCCTGCATTACCGCATGCAGTAGATGTTATCGCCATACCGAATATAAGAGATAAGACGACAGCCTTTTTAAATATTTTTCTTATTTTCATAAACTTGTCCTCCCATTACATTCCGTTTGCTGCATGTTTGATTACAGAATCTTTTCTATTTGCAAGAAGTAATAAAACAATAACTGTTACAAACATCAATGTTGAAAGCGCATTTATTTCTGGCTTTATTCCTCTTCTAGCCATTCCATATATTTCTATTGAAAGGTTGCTTACACCATTTCCTGTATTGAAGAAAGATATTACAAAGTCATCTATTGACATTGTAAATGCCATCAAAAATCCTGAAATAATTCCAGGTCTAATCTGTGGTATTACTACCTTTCTTATTGCAAACCAAGGTGTAGCACCTAAATCTAAAGCTGCTTCTTCTATATTGTCTGGAAGTTGTCTTAATTTCGGCAATACCGAAAGTATTACATACGGTGTACAAAACATAATATGAGATATTAACATTGTATTAAATCCAAAGTTCATTCTAAAGAATGTAAATAAACTCATTATAGCTACACCTGTTACTATTTCTGTATTTAACACAGGTAAATAGTTTATATTCAGTATTGCTGTTTTCTTCTTTCCTCTCATCTTAAACAGTCCTATTGAAGTTATTGTTCCAAATATAGTTGAAATTATTGAAGCTAATATCGCAATTGTAATTGTGTAATAAAGTGCTCCAAGTATTGTTTCATTACTTAAAAGCTCTTTATACCACTTCAATGTAAAACCAGTCAAATGTCCCATTGACTTGGACTCATTAAATGAGAATATTATAAGCGCCAATATAGGGGCATACAAAAATATAAATACCAATACTAGATATATATTTGAAAATATCTTTAATCCTTTTTTCCTACCTAAAATTTTAATCTCCCCCTTCCAGACTTTCCTTGTCCATCTTGTTCATTACTGCCATGGAAATTAATATTATCAACATCATTATTATTGAAACTGCTGAACCAAAGTTCCAATCACCCACAGTTGTAAACTGCTGCTCAATAAGGTCACCTACAAGCATAGTCTTTCCACCACCTAGAAGTCTTGAGATAGCAAATGTTGTTACACATGGCATAAATACCATTGTTACACCACTCATAACTCCAGGCATGCTTAAAGGTAGTATTACCTTTCTAAAAACTGTTACTCCATTGGCACCTAAGTCTCTTGCTGCATTTACAAGGTCTTTATCTATTTTCTGCAATGTTGTGTAAATTGGAAGTACCATAAATGGTAAAAAGTTATATATCATCCCCAATAAAACTGCAGAACTTGTATAAAGAATTGAATTAGGATGAAGTCCGAAAATGCCTAAAAAGCTATTTAAAAGCCCATTCTTACCTAATATAGCAATCCAAGCATATGTTCTAAGTAAAAAGTTCATCCACATAGGAAGTATGAACAAAAGTATTAGCGTTGCTCCTTTACTTATGTCCATCTTAGAAATTATATATGCAACTGGATAACCTATTAATATACATGCAATCGTCGCAATTGCTGATAAGGCAAATGACCTTACAAACACTTTATAAAACAAGGGGTTGAATACTTCCTTGTAATTGTTTAAAGTAAAGCTAACATGTCCATCTCCTGATGTTTGAGTAAAACTATAATAAACAACTAGAAGAAGTGGTATTACTATAAAAATTATTGACCACACAGTGTAGGGATAGGCAAGTTTTATTACTTTTTTATCCGATTCTGTTTTCTTTCTTACTTTTGGTTTCATATTAAGCATCTCCTTTGTGCATGATATGAATGTCTTCTGGCGTGAATGACATTCCCAGCATACTTCCTACAGGTGCTGTCTTGGTATTCTGTAAAAGCCATGTATTTCCATTTTCTTCTACTTCAAGTTCATAGTGAACTCCCTTAAACACTGAAGATTTCACTACTCCTTTTAACATTCCTTCTTCTGCTTTGACCATTGCAATATCTTCAGGTCTAATTACTACATCGACCTTTTCACCTTTTGCAAAACCCTTGTCTACACACTCAAATCTTTTTCCGCAAAACTCTACATCAAAATCATTGTGCATTATTCCGTTTACTATATTACTTTCGCCTATAAAGTTTGCAACAAAGGCATTTTCTGGCTCATTGTATATATCTACTGGTGTTCCTATCTGCTGAATAACTCCCTTATCCAGAACTACTATTGTATCACTCATACTCAAAGCTTCTTCTTGATCATGAGTTACAAATACAAATGTTATACCGAGTTGTTTTTGAATCTTTTTCAATTCACTTTGCATTTCCTGTCTTAACTTCAAGTCAAGTGCCCCTAAAGGTTCGTCAAGAAGAAGTACTTTAGGTTCATTTACAAGTGCTCTTGCTATAGCGACTCTCTGTTGCTGACCACCTGAAAGGCTACTTATATCTCTTTTTTCAAAGCCTGAAAGAGATACCAGTTCTAGCATACTTCTTACTTTTTCATCAATAGTCTTTTTATCTAACTTCTTTATTTTTAATCCAAATGCAATATTGTCGTAAACGTCCATATGTGGAAAAAGTGCATACTTTTGGAAAACAGTATTAATATTTCTCTGATATGCAGGAACGTTATTTACTCTATAACCTCCAAAGTAAACATCTCCTTCATCTGCAAATTCAAAACCTGCTATTATTCTCAAAAGTGTTGTTTTACCACAGCCACTTGGTCCTAAAAGAGTTAAAAACTCATTTTCGTTAATTGTAAGATTAAAGTTGTCTAAAACAGTATTTTCTCCAAATGATTTTGTAACATTTTTTAATTCTATAAGTTTGTTATTCAATATTTTCCACCCCTTTTTTTATTAGAAAGACGGTGGGCTGCTTATCCAAATTAATTCAGCCGGTGTCTTCCCTTCATTAGTTATACTATGATTTTTTCTAGGTTTATAATAGAAACTCTCTCCTTTACGAACCTTTAGTTTCTTCTCACCTATATAAAGGCATATTGTCCCTTTCAAAACAAAGCCAAATTCTTCTCCTTCATGCGGTTTTTCTTCTTTATATCTTCCGCCTGGCTCTATTTTCACAAGAACTGGCTCCATGTCATTTTTCTGTGAATTAGGAACTAACCACTTAAAAGTATAACCTAGTTCAAAGTCTTCAGTTTCAAACATATCGTCCTTTTTAAAGGTTATCTTCTCTGTTACTTCATCTGCAAAGAAATCCCTCAGATTAGTACCTAATATCTCCAGTATGTCCACTAAAGTTGCAATCGATGGCGAGGTCAAGTCATTTTCTAGCTGAGAAATAAACCCCTTTGAAAGCTCACATCTATTTGCAAGTTCTTCCTGAGTTAATTGTTTTTCCGTCCTCAGCCTTCTTATTTTCTCACCTATATCCATGTTTTTTCCTCCGTTTCATATAACTTATATAAATTATAATTTCTTTTTATTTTGCTTTTCTTTGATATAGAATTTCAGTTACCAAAGACTAAACTATTTGTTTAATAAAAATAAACCACATTTATTATAACGTCATTTTTTAAAAAAATCAACTGTTTTATTACTTTTTTATTTTTAATCTTAATGCCAACTATTTCAATGGCTTTAGCTATTTATTTTTTTATAATTTCAATGGATATGTTTAAAAACAAAAATTAATTGTTTACTAAAAATAAACTTGCGTTTATTTATTTTTATATAAAAAACAGCCTACTACAAAATATTGCAATAAGCCGTTTTATCAGTTTTTATTTATTATGTTATCTTTATACTAGATACTAGCAAGACATAAACTGACGACTTTCTAAAGTTTTTAATTTAGATCCTCGTAAGCCTTTTTTGTAAGATAAAGTAAATCTTTCTTTTTAAAATTTTCATTAATTTTATTACCCTTTTTTACCATTAAAAGCGGTCTATCATTTTCAAAACAATAGCCTGCAGCCATTATTCCAGCTCCTAAATCGTCTTTTCCATCTGATATAAGAAGCTTATTATTATCAACAAACAAACTGCTAACTATTTTTTGAGAAGTTTCATATCTATCCTTACCTTCTAGTCTTCCTATCTTTATATAGTTATTATTAAGTTTATCTTCCATAGCCTTAGGAACAGACTTATTTCCTCCAACTATTAAAAGATTTTCTTTATTTTTTATTATTTCAAAAGTTTCTTTTCTTAGAATTTTACCGTCTGTTAGTAATATCGGTGATTTTTCTCTATAAGCAAATGTAGATATTGAAGGTGCATCTGCATAATTCTGACCATTAATTAAAATCGTTTTATCTATGTCATCACCATTACTTCTATTTTTTTCTATTATAAACCTTGCAACCTTCTCTGAAGTTTGATATCTGTCATTTGAGGATAAATCTACTATTTTATATCCTTCTGCTACTAGGTCATCTCTCACAGATTGATTAACAACATCCAATCCAGAAGTTATATATATATTCCTAGCACCTAATCTTTTGATTTCAGCTTTTACTTCATCTCTTAACTTGTTGCTATCTGTAACAAGAATTGGAGCTTGTAAAAATCCTGATAAAGGTGCTGATGAAAGTGTGTCAGGTGTTCCTTTAGGACCTGTTATTATAACATTTTCTGCTTTTGGATAGGTCGCCTTACTTAATTCAACAGAAGTAACTGCATAATCACCTTCCCTTATTATTTCTCCTGTTTTATATAGGTCTACATACTGATTAGTATTTTTGATGATATTTAAAATATTTTCATATATATTTTCTTCACTGCTAAAATACTCAGAATTATTACCTATTGAACACTGTCCTATGTACATTCCATTGACTTTGTCTGATACCAGTTTAATCGATACATCGTTAGGAAAATCAAGTATAAGATCGAATTTTTTTATATCGACATCACTTACCTTTTTTTTGCTTGCATTTCTGTAAACATCAGCTATCTCCTGAATTCTTTTTCTATTTAGAAGTTTTCTTTGATGAATCCCATTTCCAACTACTTTTAGCTCAGATGACTGATTAATCATATCTGCAACATGATCCATCTGATTATCATATGCCATAGCTGTCGCCTGAACAATACCTGATGATAAAACTATACTTGAAACCATTACCGTCGTTATTTTTTTTATATTTTTCATATAGATTCCTCCTTCACCAAGATATTGATATTAATTTAGATTGAAGATAATTAAATTATCCCTTTCAAATAAATACCTGATATCATTTTTGTATTTTAAAGTGTTTTTATAAAATATAATTATTTCTATCCTACTAATTAAAGATTAACATATATATATTGAAAAATCAATATATTCGAACTTTTTTAAAGCATATCTAGCCATTCTTTTTTTTATATTTATTTGATAGAAAGACCGGAATGAATTTTTTGCTATTTTTTTGATTTTTAAGAGTTATTTTTGATTTTTAAAAAAGAAAAATCATCTTGCAAACTAAAAAAGTGGGTTCTTTTAAAAATAAAAGTAACCCACTTTTCAATAATTTTATGCAATTAAATTTTTTATTAAGTATTAATTATACTACATATATTTATATATTTTCAATATATTTAACAAATTATTAATTTATTTTTTATTAATAACCTAAAATATCTTTTGATACTGTTGAATAACCACCTATTATATAGTTTACCTTATTTGCTAATAGTTTTTTTACATTTTTATCAGCTCTATCTTTCCCTGAAAGAAGAAGATTTTTCCCGCCTGTATGTAATAGATTTATAGAACTTAAAGCATCTGGGAAACTATTTCCATTTACTAAAATATTTTCATCAAATTTTGTAAGTGAGGCAACTTGTGTAGATGTTTCTGATCTATTTGCTCCATATACTCTATATACATTCTTGTTTTTCATGTATTCTTTTACTCTATTTTCTGTTTCAGAACTTACTGAACTCTTTCCTCCAACTATATATGCATCGTTGTAAACATTTATAGATTCTGGAATTGAGTTTACATTATTAACTAATAAAATTGGAGCCTGTATCTTCTTTGATAAAGGAGTTGCTGAAAGTGCATCGGCAAATTTCTTTCCATCAGTAATAATTATATGTCTTGAAGCTCCATACTCTTTAGCTATAAGTTTAGAAGTTTCATATCTATCATCTCCAGCAATTCTCTTGATATTCTTACCTTCTAATTGCTTTTCTACATCTTCTGTTACTGTATTTTTTCCACCTATTACAATAATATTCTTTGCTCCTAATGTATCTATTAACTTTATAGCTTCTTCATTTAGACCGTTTTGGTCAGCGAATATTATAGGTGCATTTAATTTCATAGCCAGTGGTCCTGCTGAAAGTGGATCGGCAAAGCTCTTTCCTGAAGCCACTATAACAGTTTCTACATTTTTTTCTTTAAAGCTTCTTTTTACAGATTCTATATTCGTTTCATATCTGTTATTTCCGCTTATTCTAAGACTAGAATCTAGAACTTCTTCATTTGAAACTGTAACTGGTATAGAGAATATAGTCTCCTTATTTTCATAAGTTACCTTTAATTTAAGTTCCTTAACACCTGCTGTTGAAGAATCTATCTTTTCAACTTCCTCAACCTTTGCATCTGAAGGTAGCCCTACAAGTACCTTTGAAATATCTACTTTACCATTAACTCCTATTTTTTGAGCATTCTCACCAATATAAGTAGCTTCTGTAACATATGTTTTATTTACAACTTCATTGTTTGCTTCTCTGATAGAGTATGATATACATATTCCTATCTTATCCTTTGGTTTAAGATTTTCATGCTTGAAAGGAACGACAAACTCTCCATTTTCTGAAGGTATACTATACTTATTATCTGATAATAAATTTGTACTGTCTGGAGTGAATCTTTTGTTTTTTGATTCTTCTTCTGTAAGCTTATATAAAGTAACTCCTACACCCTTTAATAATTTTCCCTTGATTTCGCTACTATCTGAAGCAATTAAGACTGGTACATCTATATCTGTATTTAGGTCCTTTTTTATCTTTTCCATAGCATCTTGATATGAGTCTATATCAAGATATATTTTTTCCGGCACACCCGGTTTTATTATACTTGGAAGGACTTCTTCCCTCTTAACTGCATCACTAGTAAGTTTTGTTGTTGTTTCACTACTTTCCTGTGCAAAAACTTCTACTCCAGTATATGCTAGCACATTTGCCAACATAGCAGTTGAAAGCAACAAAGATAACTTCTTTTTCATATTTTCGCCTCCTATTTTTTACCTAATGTATTAAAAATAATACATATAAAATGATACTTCTTTTTACAGAACTTTTTCTGTAATAATTAATTATACCACAAAAAAAGATTTTTTATTTTTTGTTGTTTATGCCTATTAAAAACAAGATGTTTTTTATGGTAATTCTTATTAAAAAAGTTTATTTTAATAGCTTTAATATTTTTTTATTTCATCTTATATATAATAATTTATTAATTTTTTACTTTCAGATATTATATTTTTATTAAGTGTTAATAAATAGATTTAGATTTTTTTAAATATAGGTGTACATTTAATATAACTTGTTGTATAGTATTTATGTATTCAAGCAAATGAACAAATTTTTATTGTCATTTGCTTTTTATAAATTCTTAAATTAACACTGAAAAAGTATTACTATAGTGGGAAGGAGGACGTAAGTGGTAAATAGACTAGAAGATAAGGAATACAAGATGGAAACCATAAAGTTGGCTCTATTTTTAGGGGAACTTTTGATAAAAAACGGCGCTGAAACTTACCGGGTTGAAGATAGTGTAATAAGAATATGTAAATCCAGAGGATATAATCATATTAATTGCTTTACTACTCCAACTGTAATTATTATTTCGGACGATAAATTTGATGGGCTTTGCTTTATGAAAACCATCGATAATAGAGGTATAAATTTAGAGAAAATTTCTCTTTTAAATAGTTTTTCCAGAGAATTTGTTAATAAAGTCGATCCAGATATTAATGCTGAAATACAAGAACTTCATAAAATAGATAAATTAAAGGCTTATCCTACATGGATATATTTTTTAGGTACAGGAGTAGCTTCGGCAAGTTTTGCTGCTACCCTTGGTGGTAATCAGCCTAAAACTTTTTTCCTTACAATACTTGTATCTATGGTAGCCACTTATGTTTATGATAAAACAATTAAATATAGTTCTATTATAATGTTTTCCATACTGCTTTCATCTGTTGTAATAACAGGTATGGGTGTTCTTTTTAAACATTTTGGATTAATTCCTAGAGCATCTGCTCTTATTGTAGGTTCTATTATGCCGCTACTTCCAGGAGTTGCCTTTGTAAAATCCATGAGAGACTTGATTTCTGGAAATCTTCTTTCTGGTACTTCAAGATTATTTGAAGTCTTTGTAATAGTAACAGCAATAGCATCAGGAGTTGCCCTGGTACTTGGAATAGGAGGTGTATAGGATGAGTATGTACGATGTCCCTATGTGGCAACATTTTATATTTGCAGCACTTGCCACAGGCGGCTTTTCAATTTTCTTTAATGTTGAAAGAAAAATACTTCCCTTTGCATCTGTTGTAGGTGGTATAGGATGGTTGATGTTTGTTGAAGGTTCTCTAAAGTTTGAAAATCCTTTGATTTTCTCATTTATACCTGCAGCATTTGTTTCACTTTCAGCTGAGTTTTTAGCAAGAAAGTTAAAACAACCAGCGATTATTATTGTAATTCCAGGTATACTTCCACTAGTTCCGGGTTTAGGTTTGTATAATACAGTTTACTATATTATACAGAAGCAATACGAACAAGCTACTACAGCTGGAACAAGAGCTGTTATAATGAGTGTTGGTATAGCCCTTGGAATTTTAGTAATGTCATCTCTTTCAAAGGTTCTTAATTTATACCAATTAAAGAGAGCTTTTCTGAGAAATGACGCCTTTAAATATGAAAATTGGGTTAATCTTGGAAAAAATAGAACTAGAAATAGATTTATACTAGATCGTAAAGAAATGAACGAATCTCTAAATAGTTTAAATCTTGAAATAGACGAAAACGATAAAACATCACATGGAAAAATGGAACGTAGCAAAACAGAAGATTTTGCAGTAGACAAGAATAGCCTTGAAAATACTTGTTCTTCTCACTGCAACTGCGACAGCGATGACCTATGTTCAGAAGATGGGCAAGCAAAAGATGATATATGTGATAATTTCCATAAAGATGAATCGGACAAAGTAAATTTGGAAAATACAAATGAGTACACTTTAATAAAAAAAGATAGCAAAAATGATAAAGAAAATTAAATATTAAAATTACAGCCTTGAGAATATAAAATTTCTCAGGGCTTTTTATTTCCATTCTAAAATTCTGTTTTACAGCTTTTATTAATTAAAAGGAATTCCTACTAAAAATTAAATTGTATCTAGTATTTTTATAAAAAAGGACATTTTTTACTGATTTTTTTCTATATATGTAGTATTATATACTTGTATTACTTTTAGATTATTCTTTTTTAACAGAATTTTTGAAAATAATACAAAATTTATATGGAGGTCAGGATATGAGCGGATTTAACAAAGATGCCTATACTGAATATAGTGGATATATTCTCGAGCAGGCTAAAAACTTACTAAGTATCGATAGTCCATCAGGATATGGTAAAGAGGTTATGGATTATCTGATGAAGGAACTATCAAGAATTGGTGTTAAAGCTACAAAAACAGTTAAGGGTGGTGTAGTTGCGGAAATTGACGGAAAAGATGCAGATAATGCTCTTCTTTTTGAAGCACATTGTGATACACTAGGAGCTATGGTTCATCTTGTAAAATCAAACGGCAGACTTAAACTTACTAATATCGGTGGAATGAACCCAAACAATGCAGAAACAGAAAATGTAAGAATTATCACTAGAAAAGGTAAAATATATGAAGGTACTTGTCAGCTTGAAAATGCTTCTCTTCATGTAAATAGCGAATATAACAATAAAGAACGTACTTGGGATACTGTGGAGATAGTAATAGATGAAGATGTAAATAGCAAGGAAGATGTTGCAAAACTAGGTATAAAATCTGGTGATTATGTTTGTTTCGAAGCTAGAACAAGAGTAACTGAATCTGGGTATATCAAAAGTAGATTCTTAGATGACAAACTTTCAGCTGCTGTTCTTCTTGGATATGCTAAGTATGTTTCAGATAATAAAATTCAACTAGATAGAAAAATATATATGCACTTTACAATCTATGAAGAAGTAGGTCATGGCGGCTCTTCTCCATGCCCTGAAGGTGTAAAGGAAGCTTGGTCTGTAGATATGGGCTGTGTTGGAGAAGGTCTTAATTGTACAGAAAAAGAAGTTTCAATAGCTGCTAAAGACAGAGGTGGTCCTTATAACTATGAAATAGTAAATAGACTTGTTGACTTGGCAGAAAAATATGAAATCGGATATGCAATAGATATTTATCCTTTCTATGGTTCAGATGTAGAGGCAACTCTTATTGCTGGAAACGATATTAAACATGCTTTAATCGGTCCAGGTGTATACGCATCCCATGGATATGAAAGAAGCCATATAGAAGGTGCAGAAAATACCTTTAGACTAATACAAGCATATCTTGAAGAAAAATAACTTTTATTTTAAATATACAAAAAAAGAATCCTAGTTAGGATTCTTTTTTTATGGACATTTTTTATTTTTTTATTGCTATTATTTTCATTTTCTTTTCATAATAATCTAGTCATATTTTTAGAAAATTAAATCATTTATAGATTTTTTTAATACTCGATATCGTAAAATTAGATTTTTCTTTTATAGTGTTGCATTTCATCATTTTTTCTAGTATAATATGTTATTAGCAAATAGGAAAATTTAAATACAATAAAGTGTTACTTTGACAACACTTTACATTTATCAACTTTTATAATATTTTAACGATAAATAATCTATTCAAATTACTTAATTTGCCTTATTTTCTATAATTTCTTATTTTTTTAAATATAATATAGAATATTTATAATATAGTTAACGAATGATAGTTCGTTTATAGTTGGAATGAGATGCAAACATTCCAACTTGACAGCTATTCTTCTTATATAAAAATAATTTGATTAATACACAAGAAAAAAGCGATTTTAATAATCGCTTTTTTTCTTTAATAGTTAAATTTTCTTAAATGTCATCTGTATAATTTTTATGTATTATCTCTAGAACTTCTCTCAATTCATCTATCTCTATTTGACCTGGAGCAGAACTTTTTTCCAAAGATGCAAAACTTATAGATGAAGAAAATATTTCGCCACATATTCTACTTGCAATTCCCATTTTCCCCATAGATATAATTACAATCGGTCTTTCTAAATTTTGCTCGGCATCTACTGCCAATTTAAGAACATTTATATTATCTGATTTATTTAAGGGCATTACCGCAAGTTTATATATATCTGGCTTGTAATAATTCATATTTAATAGTATCTTCTCCATTGCCTCTACACTTGGAGTATGTTTAAAGTTATGATATGAAATTAATAACTTGGAGCTATCCTTTATTTCATAAATAATATGTCTATCTTTTCTTCTTAAGCTAGAGATGTCTACATCTACAATATCAATGTTTTTACTCTTTGACATAGCCCTAACTAAAGACAGATATTTATCAGATTCAATATCCAAATTTCCACCTTCATTTTTTCTTCTGATAGTAAACAAAAGTGCAATATTTTTTAATTGTTTTTTTAAATCTTTGGCAACTTCTAGCATATCTTCTATATTAAAAACTTCCTCATAAAAATCTGCTCTCCATTCTACTATATCTGGATTGTGCTTCTTAATTTTTTGAGCGTATTTTATTATTTCATCTCTACTTTTCTCTACTATTGGAATACATATTTTGGGTATGCCTCTTCCAATTTCTATATTTCCTACCTTACAAGTTCTCATCAATATCCTCCTATTTTGAATATATCTTTGATAGTTTCATTACTTACTTTCATAATAACATAAAAAAGCAGATAAAATATCTGCTTTTTTATAGGTTCTTTGTCAAATAGTGTTGATGAAAAAATATCATATAATTTAATCTAATTAATAGGTAGCATAGATAACTTTCTATGCTACCTATTTTATCTCAAATCGTTCTCTTAAAAGTATTCTGGCTCTCATATTTCTATAGCTTCTAAATCCGAAGGATACTCTTTTAAAAACCTTTATCATATTGTTTTTACCTTCTACTACTGCATTGGTATAGCTATATTTGATTGAGTTAATTACATAATGAATTCTCTTTTTTAGTGATTTTAAATTTACTTTAAAGAAATACGGACAAACGTCACTTGATGAATTTATAATATTATAA
>NZ_FODF01000041.1 GCF_900110295.1 Peptostreptococcus russellii | reverse complement strand
TTCTTTTCTCTCCACCTTGAGTTTCATATCTATCTACCCTAATTGCTCCTTGAACTGCCACTAATTTCCCTTTATCTATATAATTAGATGTGTACTCAGCGGGTTTTCCAATTATTTCTACTGGTATAAAGTCTACTGGGTAATTCCCATCCTTATCCTTGTAATCTCTACTAACGGCTAAAGTGAAAGTCGCTACTGGAGTGCCAGAACCTGATATGTATCTTAAATCTGGTTCTTTTGTAAGTCTTCCTATTAAAACAACACTATTTATACTCATATTTACTCCTCCGTTCTTATAAGATAACTAGTCCCCTTATTAATATAGAACTTAGCTAATGTATTTATATTATTTGCGTTTATGAATTCTTTTGTTTCTCCACTGTGTACAAAATCTAATAGTATGTCACAAACAAATGTATCATCTAAATCGTATAAAATTACGTAACCATCATCGAAATTAAATTCTCTCATTTTCTTACAAATATCCTCAAACCTTGCTTTAGCCTCAGAAGATGAAGATATTGCCTGAGAACCGGGAAGAAAATTCTCTATCATAGTTTCTATTAAATACATTTTCTATTCCTCCACTCCAAATAAATATTTCTTAATTCTTTCTTCTCCAACTTCTTTTATTGCTTTCTGTACAGTTCCTTGGCTTTCGTAGCAAATAGTAGCGTAATCACACACATTGTGAAGATACCCGAATGAGACTTCGCTCTTATCGTAGTTGTACGTAATGCCATACTGTTCAAAGCCTTTTTTAAACCTGCAAGAATATCTATTTAATTCTCTTATAACTTTTCGTTTCTCAACTTCAAATTCAGCTTCTTCCATTGTTTTAAATGCATTTCCAGCTCTGAATATATCTAAATCTCTTTTTTCGCCTAGATATTCCCAGCAATTTATCTCTCCATAAAGATTTATTATATAAAATCCCTCTCCTATTTCAGGTTTCCATTCCTTAGGTTCTTCTTTGTATGCTCCTATACTTTCCTTAAGGCTCTTAAGTTCTTTTCCCATTTTGTTTAAATATTCTTCTAATTCCTCTAAGCTATTAAAATCTTTCATTTTTCTATTCTCCTTTTGTTGTAATAAATATATGTAGATGTACCATGTCTTTATTACTTATGCTATATAAACACCACATAAAGGCTCTATCTACATTTAAAATACTTCCTAGTAAAATGCGTGTAGTTTCTATTCTCCCTTTTTCAATTAACTCTTTTAAAATATCTATTTTTATTTTCATTTAATTTTCCCCATAATATTGGTTATTATTTTTCATCTTCTTCATATATAAACTGCACGTCTTCACCGTGTTTACCCATAGCATAGGCTAGTTTCATTAAGCTTGTAATCTCATTCACGAAACTTAGCCCCATGCTTAAAGTTGCGTCCTCTGGTGTGTCTGACATATCGTTTACAACTATATCACTTATTGTATCACCACTATTTACGTCAACTACTTTTAACGTCCACTTCATAAATTCACCATAATCCTCATCATAGTTTGCAAATTTTTCTACTATTTTTTTCATTTTCTATTCTCCTTTTCTAGTTATAAAATTCTATATTTTTAATAGTTATATCAAATGTTCCATCTTGATTTTGTCTTAACGAATATTTCATAGGATCCTCAAAATCTTCTAATAGTCCTTTAATATCAAAACCTGTATTAGTTTTAATTGTTCTTCTCTTAAGTTTTCTCTCCACCCAGTTTTTATCTATTTCAAAATCTTTATTTACACTAGCATCTTCCAGAACCTCTTTGTATATCTGCTTTCTATAATCATCTTCGACTATTTCTTCTGCAAATTTTTCTGTGTTTATTGAGTTATCTTCTGTAAGTGTGTAGTTTAAAAGGCTTTCTATTTCTTCTATTTTCTTTAAATCATCTGGGTAGGCATTTTGGCTCCAGGCTTTTGTCTTTTCTGCAAACTTTTTAGTGCAATAAGAGTTATCTATTATTTTCTTAACATCTAAAAACTCTGTTACAAAGCCAGAATCCGTATCATTTTTTTCGGCTGCTTTATCTAGAACTCTTAGATGCCATTCATCATTTACCCCACTTACTCCTATTATTGCAGCATGTACAATCTTCTGTGATTCTTGTATTGCATTTTCATTGGCAACCATTTTAACCAACACTTTTTCAGTGTCTTTATTGTATGCTATTTCATGTGTATACAGCTTTTTATAATCAAGTTTAATAATAGCTACATATTTTTGGTCTTTATGTGTAAATAGCACTACTGCTAAATCGCAAGAATCTAGTTCTGTATTTATCCCTATGTTTTTATAAAGCTTACTTGCTATCCCTTGTGTACTTAAAGCAAAGGAGTTTTTATCGTAAATTATATGGTCGGCACATACCCTTACTTCATTTTCATTGTAATTATTAAAAGTAGCCTTTCTTAGATCCGTATCTCTTAAAATTCTTCTAATAATTTTTTGGTAAAATGTATCTAATTCAGGTGAAATAACATCTTCAACATCATTTAAAACTGGAACCTCTGCATTTTTGTCTAGCACATGCACTATTGCTTTATTTATTATCATTTTGTCAACACCTCTTTCATTTGCCAATCTCGCTGTTTCTTTTTCTTCTTACAGCTTTTTCTATAACTTTTTTCTTATATTCAAAAAAATCTGTATCTTTTATCTTTTTATCATCATTTTCTCTTTTTTTAAGAAAGTATGCCATATACTCTGCACATCCACTGTGACAATCAATAGTTCTATCTTTACAAGTAAAGCAGGGCACTTTTTTATCTCGTATTCTCATACTTTATCACCTCTATTTTACATACTCATAATTACATACTTTGTATCCTATTTTTTTATTTTCTAGATTCTCTGTAAGTTTATTTTTAACACATACTCTCAACATCCATAGTTTTTCATGTTCCATTGTTATAGTACTTATTATTTCACCTCTATTTATTGTTAGTCTAATATTAGAACCCAAGTCATTAGCTCTATCTATAGCATTTAACAATTCATTTTTATTCATCTATTTCCTCCCTTAGTAAGTTTTCAATTTTCTCACGTGCTATTAATATTTTCCATTCTTGCCTGCTATATGCAGCCTCTTCTAATTCATCAAGTAAATCCGTTAATTTATAATATATTTTCTTTTTCATAAACTTATACCCTCTATTGATTAATATAATGTTTCTGTAGCTTCCTCTTAGTCTCTGTAATACATTTTTTATGTTTATATATATTTTTTATTATCATTGTATTTTTTATCTTATAAAGGCTTTTAGAGGCCTTTATATTTCCACAAATTTTATATCTCTATTTTTATTTAGAAAAATTTTCTTTTTTAGCTTATATACATCTGTTTTCATTCCCTTTACATCTTCAACTACTAGCGATTGTTCTTGATTATCAAAATACTTGAAGTCTGCTACATACTTTATTGCTCTAATAGTTTTACCTGTTCTGTCCTTAAATTTTTCTTGCAATATAAACTGTGGTTGTAATTCTAAGTTGCTTATTACTCCGGATCTTTCCAACAATTTTAGTTCTTTATATCTTTTTGCTTCTTTCTTGCTGTCAAATTCTATTTCGTCTACCACTGTTTTTTTAGCATTATATTTACTTCTTCTACGGTTTAACCTATACATCTAAATAATCTCCTTTTATTTACAATATTATTAGTTTCTATTTCTATCCCTTAATAATGCGTTCAAAGCTTCCTCCGAATATTGCTCTGTTTTACTTTGCTCAAAATTATGAAAGCTGTTCTTTTTAAAAGTTGTTTCACTTGTCTTTTTAAATGGTTTTTTACTTCTACTCCAATCCTCTTCTACAACCTTAGCAAAATACCCGAAGCACTCTTTTATATTTTTCCCCTCATATTCCATAAAGTCTATTTTTTCCTGTAAGTACTCTTTGTCTGCTTTTAATCCTTCATTTAACCTTTTTTCTAATTTAACTGATATCATATGTATATCATCTATGCTTATATATGGTTTTAGAATTTCCTTAACTTCTTTCCTTAATTGCAAATTACTTGTGTATAACTCTGTGGATAGATTTGTGGATATATTAGAGCTTTGTGGAGGCGGTGGCGATTCTCTCTCTAACTCTCTATCCTCTATATATATATCTTTCTCTTTATTTATCTCTTTCTCTATACTCTTACTCTCTGTTGCCTTTTTGTTGCACCCTGTTGCTTTGGTGTTGCATTGCAACGCTTTAGTTAGATTTTTGTTGTTTCTTGTTATTTGGGCTTTCTCTCTAGATTTTCTAGATCTCCTTGTACTGGCTGTTTCAGATCCAATCATAGCTGGTAATTCAGTTAAAAAATATTCATCATCACTTATTATCTCCAACATACCTTTTGCTATGAGATAGTTTATTGTAACCTGTACGTTATCTTCGTCTTCATCAAGTTCCAATGCTAATTCTTCTATAAAGCTATCTTCTACATTGTCAAAATACAATTTCCCTTCGTCTTGTAGACTTAGAAGCAGAAGTTTTAAATATATTATTGTATATGTATCTCCTCCTGCTATTTTTCTAAGTCTTTTTATCCTTTTATCTGTGAAGAACGCTTCTTGAAGCTTTAGCCAATAATATCTTTTATTGACCATTTTTTTTATCCTTTCTTTATGTTGTTATTTACTATTACTTTTCAACTCCTCCTGCCTTCTCTATCCTGTCTATAAGTTCATTGTATTCCTCTTTTGTAAGTTCTTTCGGATTTGTTTTGTTATAACTTTTTAGGGAGTTTTTAACATGGTCTATTGTAAAGCCACAGTTTATAGCTACTGCATACAATCTTTTTATCTGCTTTTCTGTTAATCCTTTATTTTGTTGGGATTTCGTTTCATTTGCATTTTTGTACTGTTCTCCATTTTTTTGTTGGGATTTCGTTTCATTGGTATTTTTGTACTGTTCTCCATTATTAAGGAAATCGTCATCTTTAGTATCATCAATAAGGAATAGTCCATTAAGAGCGTACTTTCTAGCATATGTACTTGTAGCACCTGTTACCTGTGCAACATCCATCCCCTTTTTTTCTTCTGCCTCCCTTGCATATGCTGTTGTTTTTAGGTTACTTCCGTCTTCTATATCTATTACGGTGCATTCTGCTTTAACGTAATATCTGTTTGCTATTATTTCTATAGTATCTGTTATCAGAAGCGTCAAACCCACTTCTTCCAATATAGGCTTAACTGCTTCTAATATATCTTCACAACTCCTGTAATTGTATTTTCCAAAATTATTGTATTGGCTTTTAGGTGCTTTTAATAATGTTTGTACTTTTATTAATTTTTCATAAATTGCCATTTTGTCCCCCTACCTTATATTAAGACTGTAATTTTCTACTATCTCTACACCGTCTATATGTTCCCCACTCTGTAACGCCTTTTTAAGTTCTGTTTTATTGGCTTCTACAGTCGTTTTTACGCGTTTGTATTCATCTGGCAGTGTATTTATATCTGCACTTATTTCAACTGCTTTAGAAGTTCTTATTGCTAGTTTTCCAATGCTTGTTTCTATCTTCTTTTTATCCAACTCAATTA
>NZ_FODF01000045.1 GCF_900110295.1 Peptostreptococcus russellii | reverse complement strand
GCTTCTAACGTAGAAACAATTGCAGCACATGCGGATAATATAGATAAAGAACAGATTAATCTCATAAACGAAGATATTGAGGATATGAAAAAATGGTAAAAGTAAGGTGATTACTTGAATAATTACGAATTATTACTTGAAGAAGCAGAAAAAAATAATATTATCGTAAGGGAAGTTACTTTAAAAAGTGATGCTAAAGGTCTTTATGTAGACGGTAAGATTGCTCTTAACACTTCTAAGCTATCAACAGTTGCTGAAAAAAACTGTATTATGGCAGAAGAATTAGCTCATCATTATACATCTTATGGTAATATTATTGATGATAGTAAGATTGAAAACGTTAAACAAGAACGATTAGCTAGAAAACTAGCATATGAAAATCTTGTTGACCTAAAGCAAGTTGCTGATTTAGTGATAAATCATAATCTCAATAAATATGAGATAATTGAAAAATTAGATGTAACAGAAGGTTTTTTCAATGATGCCATAGAGTACTACTCACAAAAATATGGTGTACATAAGGACTTTGAAAATTATTCTATTATATTTTATCCTCATTTAGCTGTGTTAAAAAAAATTTAAAATTATAAAAAATGATGATTATCTTACATTACAACCGTGTAATTGTAGGTATGATCCTATAGTAATTAAAGAGAACGACCAACCTTATATCGTAGGTAAATTATCTGGAATTGTTCGAAAATATTAAATAGGGGGGTGAATATTTTAATATAAGTATTAGAAAAGAGGTGAACTCCGTGGATAGAATTATACGCATAGGAAGAATTATAAAAGGGTATCGATTGAATTTAGGAATAACTTTGGAGAAATTAGCAGATAATCTCAATGCTATATATCCAGACGAGAAATTTACTAAGGGTAAAATCTCAAAATGGGAAAGAGATTCCGAAACCCCAAAAGTCACATCACTAAAAAGATTGACTGACTACTACGGCACAACAATAGATCAAATTTTAACGGACGCTCAAACAGACTTTGATTATGAGCAGAGACTAAAAGAAGCAAAATATAAAGAAAAATTAATCGATACACTGCAAAATTTAAACTATGAATTTGATAAAGACGCCTTTAGATTAGAAGAGTTTATAGTTGATGGATTGAAGGTTATAAATACCGAATTAGATACAACTTATGAAGTTGACCCCAGAGAATTATATGATGAGATGAAAGAAACATTCTCAAATATTGTTGAATTACAAGCCCAGTCTAATCTTCAGATAGAATTTGATGAGGTTAGAAAAACTTTTGAGAAATTAAACACCGCCAACTCAATAGTGGAAAAACCATATTTATACAAGGTCAACGTGACGGAGAAAGTTGCTGCCGGACGGGGGCACTCCTACGGAAACAATGAAACTACCCCACACTATACAGACAGAGCAGATTTACACCCATATGATTTAGCTACTCTAGTTAAGGGCGATAGTATGGAACCAAAATACAAAGATGGGGATGTAGTTCTATTGAGGCAAGGATATGATAACGTTAATGGGGATGTCTATGTTATAGATTATGACGGTAAATTATACATAAAAAAATTATATAACGACGGGGATAGATTTAGAATGGTATCTATAAATAGAAAATACGATAACATTATTATTGATATTCCGCCAGAAAACGGTAAATATTTCAATATAATAGGTAAAGTTATTGATAGTTTTACGCCAGTTAAATTGTAAGGGGAGCGATTAAATAACTACAAAAAAATCCACGTTATGTCAAGTATTTTTTGTTTTCATATTGACATTTATTTACGCAAGGGTTATAATTAGCTAACAGATTAACCTTGTTCCTCACGCGGGTTCAAGGAGATTTTAACAGATTAAGCCTAATCCTTACGTGGGGTTAGGCGTTTTTTTATGGAGGTAACAATGATAAATGAAAAACCCTTTAGAACTACAAACCAAATGTTAAAAAAACTTAGAACTCGAAACCTAAAAATAAAGGATGGTTCTAAAGCAAAAAGATTTTTAGAAAGAGAAAATTATTATTGTGTGATAAACGGTTACAAAGACTTATTTTTAGATAAAACTGTTAATTCTGTTGAGGAAAGATATAAAGATGGTTCTAGTATATTTGAGATATTTGAGTTATTCAAATTAGATAGAGAATTGAGAAATATATTACTACCTGAATTAATTAAATTTGAAAGTTTTATCAAAACAAGTGTTGCATATTACTTTCACCAAAGTTTTCCTGACAAAAATTCATATCTTGCATTTGAAAACTATACTTCTGATACAAGTAAGACAAAAGATATATTGTCCGTAATTGCAACATTATCAAGTAATATATCTAGGCAAAAAAATAATGCTGTGACCTATTACATTGAAAAATATCAGCACTGTCCTCTTTGGGTATTATCTAACTACCTAACATTTGGTAATATATCAAAGATATATAAAGTATGCGATTCTACAGTCCGCCTAAATATATCAAAAGAGGTCTCAAAACACTACTGTAACAACTACAAAGAAAAAGTACATATTTCACCTGAAATGTTAGACGAATGTCTTGGTATGGCGGTAATGCTAAGAAATGTATGTGCACATGATGAAAGGCTATACAACTACAAAGGAAAATTCAAAGAAAGAGCACTTTCAAGAACATTGAAATACCCTCAATTAAAAAACTGCCATGTATTTTCTTCACTCATAATACTAAAGTTATTTCTTCCAAAAAATGATTATAGGCAGTTCATGAGAAAGTTTGAAAAATGCATGAATAATTATAAAAACTCCTTTAAAACAATCTCTCTAGATGATATAAAAGACATAATTGGATACGACCAGACTTGGATCGACTCCAACAAATAAAAAGTGAATTAAATACTTGGCATTATGTAAAATACATGATAAATCAGATTAGACAATTAACCACTTGCGAGATGTTCTCTTTCGGAATAACATAGGAAGATTATCCCATTCGGTCAGCTCTGTATCTATCAGGTGCAGAGCTTTATCTATAAAATAAAAAGAACATATGTTTATATAAAAAGGAGGTTTTAAAATGGCTAAGTTAATGATAACAAGACGTGGTTCTAAGTGGCAGTATAGATTTTATGTTGGAAAGGTTGACGGAAAGCAAAAATTCATAAGTAAAAGCGGTTTTCCCACTCAAAAAGAAGCCCAATCGGCAGGCACAGAGGCTCTATATGAATTTGAAAGTAAAGGAGTTAGATTAAAAAATACTAATATATCCGTTTCAGATTTTTGCGATCTTTGGATTGAAAACCAAGCTGTGTTTAACTACAAGCGAAATACTATTAATAATTATATACGCATTATAGAATCTAGAATAAAGCCAGTATTAGGTTTTTATAAGTTAACAGACATTAATACACTTGCTATTCAAAATTTTATAAATGATATTAAAAAAGAAGGATTAGGTAAAAACAGAACTAGTGAAATTCTTAAAGTTCTATCTGTTATGCTTAATTATGCAGTAGATATTAAATATATAAAAACTAACCCCTGCAAGGATGTTAAACTACCAAAATTTTCTTCCCCAGAAAATAAGAGGTATATCATTACTAAATCT
The DNA here is from genome assembly GCF_900110295.1 of Peptostreptococcus russellii. GTDB lineage: Bacteria > Bacillota > Clostridia > Peptostreptococcales > Peptostreptococcaceae > Peptostreptococcus > Peptostreptococcus russellii_A. The sequence continues at coordinate 822 of NZ_FODF01000045.1, read as the reverse complement.
GATATTAACAAAATACTGTACAGATTTAAGGATTCCCGATTCTATATCCCAATTTTAATTGGATATTACACTGGTTTTAGAATTGGTGAAGTTTTTGGTCTTACTTGGGAAGATGTAGATTTTGAGAATAAAACTTTAACAGTAAACAAGGCTTTATCTGTTGAAGATGGCGGTAGAGTATTTATAGATACTCCGAAAACAGAAAAGTCTAACCGTACAATTAAAGTAAGTGATTTTTTAATTCAGGAGCTTAAAAAAGAAGAGATAAAACAAAAGGAAAATAAACTTTTCTATGGAGAATATTATTTCTTGCAGTATGTGGATGAAAAACAAGATGCAGCTTCTAATATTGTAAAAAATATTATTTCTATACAAGCAAATATTCCTATCGATAAACCAAAAATCAATTTTATATGCATTGATGAAAACGGAAGTTTAACAACTCAAAATTCTTTTAAATATGCAAGTAGGGTTATAAGAAAAGATATGGGTATTAAGTTTAACTTCCACAGCTTGAGGCACACTCACGCAACTAAATTAATAGAAGCTGGAGCGAATATAAAAGAAGTCCAGCTTAGGCTAGGTCATTCAAGCATAAAAACTACACTTGATGTTTACACAAAACATACTGACGAAGCAGAAGCTGAACTTGTTAATTTATTTGATAATATCCTTTAGATTGTACAACATCAATGCCAAATTTGTACAACGGAAAATCTGGTTTGCACAAAAGTTGTACAAATAGAGGTTTTTGCACTGTTGAACAATATGAAAATAGCTCTATTGCTTGCTTAGAAGCACTACTGTCTCACAATGTGGTGT
>NZ_FODF01000012.1 GCF_900110295.1 Peptostreptococcus russellii | reverse complement strand
CTGATGATAATCAGCAGATGGAACAACATATACGTCTATGTTCTTTTCTGCCATTTTCTTTCTAAGTACATCAACTCTTTCTGAAACTTTCATAACTAACCTCCAGTAATTTTATTGATTCTACAACCAATGTGCAGTAGTATGCAACATTAAGGTTATGTTTATATGGGCAAATACATAATTTTGAAGAAATACTTACTTGTATAAGCTTTGTTTACGTTTTCTTCTTATATAAATTTGGTCTAAATAATCAATTTATTAAATTATATATTTCACGACCCACAATCCATTATAACACTTTTTACATATTTTTTATACAATTAAGAACTTTTTAACTTTTATTCTTTTATGAAAATTACCTATTTCTTATATCTTCTCCTTTTTTTATTAAAGTTTTTACTTTAGTATACATACTAAAATATATCTACTCTCTATTAGAGCAAATTAATTATTACTTTCTGAAAAAATACTTGTTTTATAATTTTTTTCTATAAAAGACATAAAATATATCTTTTTTTTATATGAAGCCCTTGATTTAGCTTATTTTATTTATAATAATATTTTAAACTTATAAGTTACAAATTTGACTATAAATTTATATTACTTATATTAAGTTTTTATAAAAAAAGTGTATGTTTCACCATACACTTTTAACTAATATATTTATTCTTTTGAATTCATTTCCTTTAGAGCTTTTTCTAGTTTTCTTTTAGCTCTCTGCATAGCATTGTCTACTGCCTTTTCATTTTTATCAAGCTTTTTTGCAATATCTGAATATTTTTTGCCAGCTATATACATTTTAAAAACATCTTCCTCTAAAGGTGTTAAAACTTCGCTTATTTTTTCTGCAAGAATTTTATAATTTTCTTTGCTTATTACAAGATTTTCAGGGTTCACCTCTTCACTCTGATTTATAACTTCAAAAAGAGTTCTATCTGAATTTTCTTCTCCATCAAAAGCAGGTTTATTTAAAGAGATATATGAATTCAAGGGCATGTGTTTTTTTCTTGTAGATGTTTTTACAGCAGTTATCATCTGTCTTGTAATACACATACTAGCAAAATAATAAAAATCACTTTTACTATCTTTTTTATAATCTTTAATTGCCTTATAAAGACCTATCATGCCTTCTTGTACAATATCTTCCTTGTCAGAACCCTTCATATAGTAAGTTTTTGACTTTAGATATACCATAGGTCTATATTTATCTATAATATGGTTAACAGCTGCTGTGTCTCCTTTTTGAGCTTTCATTACATACCTATAATCCTCTTCCGGATTATAAGTACTCTTCTCATTTTTATTTTTATTTTCCTCGATTTCATCTACATATAAATCAAGTAAATCTTTTTCTAAAATGTTTTTTTTATCAGCTTCATCCATGCAACTCTCCCAATTGTTAGCCTCTTTTTTATAACTAGGCTTTCCAAAAATTCCTTCAGTAACTTCTCTATCCACTGCTACCTCCAGTTTTATATTAACACACTATTATTTATCCGTTCTTCTTCTTATTTCTTCAAGTTTTCTTAAAACATCGCTATCAATTCTGTTTTCCAACCTATTCATAGTGTTATATTTCTGCTTACTTTTACTATTATTTCTAATATTTTTTTTCTGTTTATTAAGGTCTTCTATAAGTTCTCTAGCTGGTATCCTAGAGCAACCTTTACCTAGCACAATCTGTTGCTCTGCATAATCACTCGTAACTACAGCTACTTCATCATATCTTGAAAGAGATGATATAAACTTTTCTATATAACTATCTGCAGTTTGATTTTCTTTGGTAAATACAACCGTTACTCCATAATGGTTCTCTATATTTTCACTTTGCCCCTTTACCTTATATGCATCAAAAACTATGTAAGCTTCATATCCCTTCATTTTGGCATATTCTTGAATATAACTAACTAAAGTATCTCTTGCTGTTTCTAGGTCTTTAACAGTCAGCTGCTTCAAACCGTCCCATGCATTTATTACATTATAACCGTCTACTATCAAAAACTTTCTTGGACTATAAGCTACATTACTTCTTGCCATTTCTCTGTCTGTATACTTCGTATAATAGTATTCCACCTGCTACAGATGCATTTAGGGAAGTTACATTCCCCGACATCGGCATACTAACGGTGAAATCACAGTTTTGCTTTACCAACCTAGATATACCTGAACCTTCACTTCCTACTACAAGAGCTAATGCTCCTGAAAGGTCCTGTTGGTAGAATGCTCCACCATCCATATCTACGGCAGCTATCCAAAGCCCATTTTCCTTTAAAATTTTGATAGTATTTGCTATATTAGTTACCTTACATACTGGCACATATTCAACTGCACCTGCAGATGCCTTTGCTACTACTGGTGTAATCTGTGCACTTCTTCTTTTTGGTATTATTACTGCGTGTGCACCTACTGCATCTGCCGTTCTTATTATCGATCCAAGATTGTGTGGATCTGTTACTCCGTCTAAAATTATGAAAAATGGTTCTTCACCTTTTTTCTTAGGTATTTCAAGTACTTCATCAAGTTCATAGTACTTGTACTCACCTATTATTGCTATTACGCCCTGATGTGAGTGACTTTCTGACATTTCATCTAGCTTGTGTCTATCCACTTGCTGCACTATTACATTGTTGTCTCTCGCCATTGCAATTATTTTCTTTATAGAACCCTCTCTAGCAGCTTTATTTACCATTATTTTGTCTATCTCTCTATCGTTCTTTAAAGCTTCTATAACAGGATTTCTTCCTTCTATTATCGCCAAAAAAGTTCACCACCTATTCACTTTCAATTATTTCTATACTTTTTTCTATTATATAATCTAAACGCTCATCTTCATCATTAAGATATAAGAAACCTATAAGAGCTTCAAAGCCTGTTGAATGTCTATAGTCCACTACACTTGCATTCTTGGCACTTGTATTTTTCTTATGATTTCTACCTCTTTTAAAGACATTTGTTTCTTCATCGGTCAAAATTCCTTCAATACCTTTGATTGCCTTAGATTGAGCCTTAGCGTTTACATACTTTATAGCCTGTTTATGAAGATCGTTTATTTTAAGAAAAATATTTTTTCTTATTAGGTACTCCCTTATAAAAGATTCATAAACTGCATCTCCTAAATATGCAAGGGTAAGAGGCGATATTCTCGCCAACTCTTCCCTTGTAATATTAGCATATTTTATTAAATTCTCTTCCATTTTACTCCCTGTCTTGTATCTTCTATTGCTATTCCCATAGCTGTAAGTTCATCTCTTATCTGATCTGCTAAAGCAAAGTCTTTATTTTTCTTTGCTTCTGCTCTCTTAGCTATCATTTCTTCAACCTTATTTGTAAGCTCATCGTCAACTTCATCATTTCCTTGAGCTATATTAAGTACTCCGGTTAACTCATTGAACATATCGATACACTTTCCTACAAATTCTTTAGATGAAGATTCCTTTATATTAGTATTCATAAACTTAGCAAGTTCAAATATTGCACTTATAGCATCTGCTGTATTTAAATCATCGTCCATAGCCTCTGTAAACTTATCTCTATAAGTATCGATTTGAGCCATTAATTCCTTTTCTTCATCCTTTACATTTTCTTCTGTAAGATTCGATAGTGTATACTCAGCTCTTTCTTTTGCAGTCATCAATCTATCAAGACCAGATTTTGCCTGCTCAAGTATTGTATCACTAAAGTTTACTGGATTTCTGTAGTGAGTTGAAAGAAGGAAAAATCTAACTAGACCAAGATCGTATTTCTCTGAAATCTCTCTAACTGTAAAGAAATTTCCTAAAGACTTACTCATCTTTTCTCCATCTACATTTATATATCCATTATGCATCCAATATCTTGCAAAAGTAGTATCATTACAGCATTCACTCTGAGCTATTTCATTTTCATGATGTGGGAACTGAAGATCCTGTCCACCTGCATGAATATCTATTGTGTTTCCAAGATATCTTCTTGACATTACAGAGCATTCTATATGCCAACCTGGTCTACCTTCACCCCACGGACTCTTCCAGCCTGGTTCACCTTCTTTTTTTGCCTTCCATAGTACGAAATCAAGAGGATCTTCCTTCTTCTCGTCTATGTCTATTCTAGCTCCAAGTTCTAATTCCTCTATATTCTGATGAGAAAGCTTTCCGTATTCATCAAATTTTCTTGTTCTAAATAAAACATCTCCATTTGATTCATAGGCATATCCTTTTTCAATTAAGTCAGATATAAACTCTATAATGTTTTCTATATTATCTGTAACCTGAGGATGAACTGTTGCTCTCTTTATTCCTAGTCCGTCACAATCTATAAAATATTCATTTATATATTTCTTAGCAACTTCTTCTGGTGTAATTCCTTCTTCATGACTTCTTTTGATTATTTTGTCGTCAACATCTGTAAAGTTCTGTATATAAGTTACCTCATAACCCTTGTATTCAAAATATCTTCTTAAAGCGTCAAATACAGTAAAAGGTCTTGCATTACCCAAGTGTATAAAATTATATACTGTAGGTCCACAAACATACATCTTTACCTTTCCTTCTTCTAGTGGTATAAACTCTTCTTTTTTTCTTGTCATTGTGTTGTATATTTTCATAGACAATTCCTCCAATTCGAACTCTTATTTATATAGATGTTTCTTTTTGCCATTTGCTATATACTCTATGATTTATTATTTTCAAATTCTTATTTTACTTTTTTCTAATGCTTATTAACTTATAATAACTTTTAAATTATATCTTTTAATATATTCCAAAACTCTGATATAATTGCCACACCCCTCAAAATGGGGGTATGGCAAATTTTATATTTTATTTAATTTCTTATTTCGATTATCTTTAATAACTCTTTTTTTGTGCTTCTTTCATTATAAGAAGTTCGGTTACAGACATACTATTCATTCCTCCACCTACTTGAGTTATATTCTTTATCTTCTTTTTCTTTAAAACCTCTTTTTGAAGTTCTGAAAGTCTTCCATGACTAAGTATAATAGGAGATTTAACATCTGAAGCATATGCTCCTACTGCAAGACCATCTATTAACATATCTTGATTCTTATTTCCATCTTTTACTACAAAGGCATAGTCAAGCTCATCATTTGGATAAAACTTTTCTATTATTTTAGCATTTGTGTCATTTCTATCATTTCCACTTAATCTAGTCACATTAGTAAAATCTTTTTCCACTGATTTAGGAACTGACTGCTCTCCACCTATTATATAGCTATCTTTAACGCTATATAAATCAGTTAAACCATCTGGAGAATCGACCTTACCCTTTTCATCACTCAACAATATTGGTATTGTCTTTTCACCTGCAACAGATGAAAAACTTATAGCATCTGCAAGACCTTTTTTTCCATTGGCAATTGCAACAGCTTCAATATCTTTCTTATTATACATTATATTTTCTGCAATCTTCTTGCTAGTGTCGTATCTACTTGTACCTGCAATTCTCTCTACATCTAACCCTTCTGCTTTTAGCTGTTTTACTACTTTTTCTGATACAGAATTGTCTCCACCTATTATAGTAACTTTCTTTGCCCCTAAAGATTTTATCTTATCCATTACTATCTTATCTGCACTATCTTTTTTTGTAAGTAATATAGGTGCTGACTTTAGCTTTGCAAGTGGTGTAGCTGTAAGAGCATCTGCTATTGCAGATCCATTTACAAGAAATACTTCATTAGAAGTTGTCCAACCTCTAGATGCTATCCTTACTGCGGTGTCAAATCTGTCTGAACCTGTAATCTCGTCTCCACCTTCTAGTGGCTTTGTAATACCCTTTATTACGACATTTCCAGGAGCAAATTGTTCCATACTATTTAAATCTTCAAACTTTCCATTTTTTAGCAAATAAGTTTCACCTTTTTGACCTTTGGAAACAAACATTTTAAAATCTGCAACATTCTTCTCTAAACCAATACTAGCCTTCTTTCCATTGCTTCTATCGTCTAACTTCACCATTAAAGCTCCATAACCTGTTGGAAGTGGAAAATCTGAAATATCTACTGTAAAATATCCTGAAAAAGGTACTTTCCCCGATTTCAAATACATTCTTCCAGCATAATTTAACGCTCCATTTTCCTCTGGTATAAAGTAAAGTTCATAATTGGCACCACCGCTATCTGTAGCAAACATTACACCTTGAAGAGACTCATTCTTTCCAAAGTTGAATCTATTTGCAGCAGATACTACATTATCCTTTAACATAGAAGACAGTGAATATTCATGCTGATACATCTTTTGTCCTTGCTCTTGCTGAACTCTTGCTATTGAATAATTATCTGTGAAAGATAATATTGTTTTATCTTCATATGATATCCATAAATATCCATTTTCTGAATTATATTTTCCCCAGCTATTCTTAACAAGCCATGCCCCGTTATTTTGAGGCTTTCCAGCTCTTCCATCGAAATTATCTTTTGAGTAATCATCATCCCATCCAACTATTGCAATTGCGTGATTCTGTCCTAATGCTTCATTACAGAAGAAAGAGTCTTCATCACGACTAACATATCTAGGATTATTATAGTATCCTGATGTTACTGCTCCATATTTTGTAATTGCACTTTTAACAGACTCTCTGTCTCTGGCTACATTTACAACATCTAAAACCTGAATATCTGTCAAAGGAGCAGAATCATAGTTAGCAGGTTTCTTGGCACCCTCTAATCTAGTCTGATTACCATTATATGGAAGGTCTTTTTCGTATTTTGGACCGAGCCATGATGTAAAATAGCCCACTGAAGTTTCATTTGTTGAACCCTCTTCATCACCGATATTCCAATCATAAACTCCATCTTTACCCCACCATCTCATATGTTCCTCAGATAGATGATAATCTCCATATCCATTTCTCTTTAGAAAACTTTCCAAAGCTGCATTTCCTGTAAAAGTCCAACATATACCTAGTTTTCCTTGGTCTTTTACATCTGTCATATATCCAAGAATTCTTGGATCATATTTTCTAAGCTTTGCATCTTCTTCACTTTTTTTATTGTTTTCGCCAGCAACTTCAGTTCCTCTAAAATCAAAAGAAGCTATACCAGCGTCATTATCATGTTTTTTGTATATGTTTTCATCGGATACAGTTGTATTATCTTCTGAAGTTTCACTATTTTGCACTTCCTCTGAAGCTGTTTCCGGATGAACATTCTCATAACTGTAGACATCATTTACATTTCTATCTTCAGCGTGAGAATACATAGGGAAAATTCCTGTAGATAATAATACTGCAACTAATGCTGTACATATTATTTTATTTTTTACCTGTTTCTTTTTATATATCATTAATACACCTCTTAAGTAATACACCCGTTTCTTACTGAAACAATGTCTGTAGCAAGTCAGCTCTCTTCAGCTATATCAAGCTACAAAACAATCCTCTAGAGAAAAAACTTTCTACAAAAATTTACAAAATTCCACACATACATAATACCACTAAAAAGCGATATATTCAACTTTACATTGATCTGTGCTTACTTTGTAATTACATTTTAAATTAAATAAAAATCTTGGACATTGACCTTTTAATTAATCATGTCCAAGACTTTATTTTTACACGATTTAATCACTTTATTATAGTATATAATCCTTAAAATACTATTAAATCATAACTTATATCGTTTTTTTATATATTTAACCATAAACTTTAAAATATTTATTTTCTCAAATTTTTTTCTCTATTACACACTTTTACTGAATGTATACATATTCATCTGTTGGCTTTCTAGATTTTTCAAGGGTAACATCATATGCCATTGGAAGTTTTTCATAATTATATGTATACTTTTTATTTTCTCTTATCTTAGCTGTTACCCAATACCATTCACCGCTCTTTAAATCTTTATACCCTTTTCCATTATATATAAAACCACATGGTTGTAAGTCAGCCATACAACATACCATACCTAATCTAGCAAATACAATATATTGGTCTCCATTTTCAGGCTTGAAAACGGTCGCTAAAAATTTAAATTTTTCACCTTCAAAATCGTCCCACTTATAGGTCATATCATAATACCATTTCAAATACTTTTCATCATCTATCTCTACATAATCTTCACCTGACTTTTTCTTGTACCTTCCTTGTCCTTGATTTTCTTCAAAAGACTCTAAACTAGAAGAAGATATTGACTTCGAGTTTGAAGAAATCTCTTTCGAATCAGAAATCCCATTGACAAATCCCTCTACTCCTTTAGAATAATAATTCATATTGACTACTTCCGAATTTTTTGTTGAAACAAGCATGCACAGAAGAAGTGGTACCATCATTAGAAAATATTTTGAAAATATATTCATATGTCTTGCTTTAAATAAGTTAAAAAATGAAAAGGAAGCCATCATAATTAAAATAAATGCCGAAATCCATAAAAAACTATTAAATTTTGGATGAACAAGAATATTTATTTTTTTTGTAATTAATGCTGTTATAATTGCAAGAGCCATAAATAATTCTATAAGTATTTGTATTAAAACCTCAAAATTTATTTTACTAAACAATTCCAATGCCTCCCCCCATTATAGAAAATACGAAAAAGGCAATATAAACAAGACTTGCAATAAGAGCTACTATAAACTTCTTTTTAAATGTTCCAAGCATTACAGATACATTACTAATATCCAAAATAGGTCCCATAACTATAAATGCCAATATAGCATTTATCGGCATTATGTTATAAAAAGATCTTGCTATAAAAGCATTGGAAGTAGAGCATATAGAAATAAAAAATGCACATAACAACATCATTGCTACTGCTAAGAAATTTAACTGATTCATAGCTAAAAATGTTGACTTTGGAATTGTCACCTGTATAATAGACGATAACATGGCACCAAATATTATGTATGGTCCTATTTTAAATAATTCCTGCTTACAATGAATACTTATTGCTTCTATATATCTCATTTTCCCTTTACTTCTAAGACCTTCTATATTAATTTCCCCAAATCTATACTTATCTATGTCAGCTTTTATAACCTTGTTTCTTTCTAGTAGATTATGTTTTTTAAACTTAAAGCTTTCTAATCCATATAATATCAAGCCCATAATAAAGGCTATCAATACTCCATATGCTATTCTATATAAAACCATTTCTGGCATATTGGGAAAAGCATAATAGGTTGAAAGTATTACTATCGGATTCACTGCAGGTGATGCCAACAAAAATGTAATGGTCACTGGAATTGAATAACCCTTCTTTACTATCGAACTTGCAATTGGAACCATTGCGCAGTCACAAACTGGAAAAAACACCCCTAAAAACAAAGCAAGAAATAAAGACTTTAAATTTGTCTTCTCAAAAACTTTTAAAAAACTGTTCTTAGGAATAAACATTTGAATTATACCAGATATAATTGCTCCAAACAAAATAAAAGGTAAAATTTGAATCAATAAGCTCAAAAATATCCAAATTATCCTCTCTACTGTAGATCTATAAAAATCTGGAAAAATTACTTTTATAGATAAAATAACTGAATAAAAAAGGGCTATAAAAGCTCCTAATTTAACTATTTCAAAATCAGATTTTGTGATTTTAGAATCTATAAAATCAAAACTATCACCTTTAAACAATTCTTCTTCCATATATACTGAACATGCACTATTGATATGTGCTATTAAATCACATTTTAAATTTAACTCTTTTTCTAACTGTCTAAGTCTATTTAAATCATTACTATTTTTTTCTAATTCACTGTATCCACTCTTACTAAAGATTAATATATCACAATTTGAAATTTTATCTGACATTATAGACTCCATATTTTTAAAGTAGGAATCAAAACTTTTAAAATCTGCTATCATAAATAAATTTCTTAAATTATAACCCTTAGGATAGTTAATTGAAACTAATTGGGAAATCTCCCAAACTCCATTGTATTCTATTATGACATACTCTGCTTTTATACTATTAATTATTTTACTTATATTTTTACTATTAAAATCTTCTTTTTTATAAATTTTTTCTACTATTATCTCACAATCACCAAAATTACTATAATTTTCAATGCCCATTTCACAGCTTATAATTAAAATTTTATTAAAAAACTTTGAAATTTCATTTTCTATATAAGAATTTATAAAAGAAGTCTTTCCGCTCTGAAAAAATCCAGAAACAACATCTATATCCTGTATCATTTTTTTCTCCATTCATAATTTATATTACTTAAGAAGTTATTACTTTTTCCTATAATTAAACTTAATTATTTTTTTATATTTATTTTATATATATTTTTTATAAGCCATTTTATGTTTTTTATATTATTTAATTTGGTTTTTTATTATAATATCTTATTGAATATAATTATTATTCTTTTTTGCTTTATTTTTGAATAAGTTTATTGATAACGCATATCGTTCTATTTAGAATCTCTAAAGCTTTTTATATTATACTTTCAGAAAAGGAGGGGGGATTTTTTTATTAAATCATTCAAAATAATTTACTTTCTATTAAAATCCCAAAATTTATTATGAAAAAAACAAATATATTAATAATATCTGGATTTTTAGGTTCAGGAAAAACTACTTTTATAAAAAAATACATTAAAGAAGCTGAAAGCCTTGAAAAAACAGTTATTATAGAAAATGAATTTGGAGAAGTAGGTATCGATGGAGAAATTCTAAAAAAAGAAGGAATAAACGTAAAAGAAATAAATTCTGGCTGTATTTGCTGTTCAGTATCCGGAAGTTTTAAAGATTCTATTAAAAATATAAAAAAGAGTTTTGATCCAGATACAATAATTATAGAACCATCTGGTGTTGCAAAGCTTTCAGAAATAGAAGATATATGTAGAAAATATCCAGAAGAATTTAAAATTTTACAGAAAATAACTATTGTAGACCCTTTTTTATATAAAATGTATACTTTAAACTTTGGTGAATTTTATATTGATCAAGTCAAAAATTCAAACATTATTCTTTTTAGTAGATACTCAAAATTTATAGAAGATGAGAATAGCTTGAAAGAAATAATAGATGATATTATGTCAAAAAATAAAAAAACTCATATAGTTGAAAATGAATGGACGTCCTTTAATAGTTTTAACCTTATTTATAAGGAAAACCTAAATAATTCTGAGGAGATAAATCAAGTAGATATCGCAGAACATTCTTGCTGTGGACATTCACACGATGGGCATTCACACGATGAACACTTACATAAACATTCTTGCTGTGGGCATTCACACGACGAGCACCTACATAATGATGATTTTGAAAGCATCGCCATTCATTCTAAAAAGATCTTTACTGAAAATGAAATAAGAAAAACTCTAAACAATTTTAACAATAATGATTTTGGAAGTATTGTAAGGTGCAAGGGTACTGTAAAATCTGAAAGTGGCTATTACAGAATCAATTTTGTACCAAAAGAAATTAATATAGAATCGGATTTTAAAGCAGAAAATACAATTATTATTGTAATTGGTAGAAATCTTAATAAAAATAAAATTTCAAAGCTTTTCTGTTAACTAAATAAAAATGTCCCAGATATATTCAATTATAACTGGGACTTTTTCAATATAATAAACAAATTATTAAAGTGTCATCTTTATTAAGAGTATAATTGCTTGTAAATCTGCTTACATTGTTAAATATGTCTTATTTTTTTATAATCATTGTAAGCACTAAAGTTATAACTCCCGCTAGTACTATTGTTCCTCCCGGCTTTAAACCTAAATAAAATGAAAGCACTAATCCAATTATTGTAAATACTATGGCAAATAAAACCGAAAGTATTATTGTCATTTTATAACTTTTAGCAAATCTCATTGCACAAGCTACTGGTATTACCATTATTGAAGAAACTATTAATGCACCTACTGTTCTTGATGCAATAGATACTGTAAGAGCTGTTAGTATGGTAAATATAAAGTTTACACTTTTTACTGGAATACCTACTAATCTAGCACCATCTTCGTCAAAAGCTATGTACATAAGTTCTTTATAAAGTAATAAAAATGCTATCATAACAACTACTGCAAGAGCTACTACAAGATATAATTCAAAATCAGTAATTGCTACTATACTACCAAATAAAAAACTTGTAAAACCTGCTGAATTATCTGCAAATCCAGATAAAACACCTGCCAAACCTACTCCTGCAGACATTATAATAGCAATAGATATCTCAGCATACTTGGGAAATTTCTTCCTTATAATATTTATTCCAAATCCAGAAAGAACTGTAATTATAACTGCTCCCAAAATAGGATTTATACCTAAAACAAGACCAGCTGCTACACCGGCTAAAGATGCATGAGAAAGAGCATCTCCCATCATAGAAAGTCTTTTAAGAACTATTGTTACACCTATGCATGGTATAATTGTGGCAAGAAGCAGACCTACTATAAATGCCCTTCTCATAAATTCATATTGTAGCATTTAGTCCACCCCCTCAAAATCTTCAATTCTAATTAATTTATTTGAATGAGCTTTTATCTTTTCAATATCATGAGAAATCATTACTATAGTAATTTTCTCTTCTTTATGAAGCTTGTCTAGAAGCTCATAAAGAACATTTTCTGAATGATGATCTATTCCAGTAGTAGGCTCATCTAAAATTAAAATCTCTGGAGAATTAACTATGGCTTTTGCTATTACAACCCTCTGCTGCTGTCCTCCCGAAAGATCAGAAAATTTTCTATGCAAAAAATTAGTCATATCTACTATTTCTAGAGCCTTTTTAACTTTTTCTTTATGCTCTTTTTTAGGAAATCCAAATCTACCAATTTCCTTATACATATTCATCATGACAATTTCCTCAACAGTTGCAGGAAAATCTATACCTCTTGAAAGTCCAACTTGTGGAACATAGCCTATTTCCTGAAGATTTTTACCTGTCCAAGATTCTACACCATCAATTAAAATTTTACCCTTATCCGCCTTCAGTTGTCCCAATATCAATTTAATTAAAGTTGATTTTCCAGCGCCATTACTTCCTATTATTCCTACAAAATCACCTTTATATATATCGAAATTAATATTTTCAAAGACATAATCTCTATCATATTTAAATGATACATTCTTTACTTCTATTATTTTTTTCATCAACATCATCCTGTCCTTTTAAATTCCATATAATAGGCGTTCTCAATTAATTTTTATAGAGAATCACTTATTACTTAATATATTATACAATAGTTTACACCAAATTCAACATTTCGAATAGACTTATATGCCTATCTTTTGCATTTATATCAAAGCTATCTATATTATTTCTACCCATTTAGTTATTTTTTCCCACTCTAAAGTACAAATAAAAAAATAAAAGAGGGCTTTTACCCTCTTTTATTTTTTTAGATAATTTTATTTATATATTTTATTGTCAATATATCTCTTTAAATATACTTTAAACAGCATATTCAAAACTCTTCAATATAATCTCCGCTGTAAGATTTTTCTTTTCTTCTCCTCTTACATCCATAATAATATTTCCCTTATGAAGCATTATTATTCTATCTCCGTAATTAATTGCGTGTTTCAAATTATGAGTTACCATTAATGTAGTAATTTTTCTATCTCTTACAATTTTGTCAGTAAGCTCAATTATTTCATCTGATGTCTTCGGATCTAAAGCTGCTGTATGCTCGTCTAAAAGCAATATATCTGGTTCTGATAAAGAAGACATTAAAAGCGATATAGACTGTCTCTGTCCACCTGAAAGGCTTCCTACCGGAGTATCTATATGATTTAGTAATCTTGGAGAAAATTCTTCAATTGCCTTTCTATAAACATCTTCCCTAAAACTTAGACACTTCTTTAATCCAAATAAACTTTCTTTTTTCATTGCCATAGCTAGATTTTCTCTAACACTCATAGTAGGACAAGTTCCCATTGATGGGTTTTGAAATACTCTATTTATATTTCTTGTTCTTATATGCTCAGGAAGTTTATTAATTTCTTTTCCATTAAGCTCTATACTACCTTCTGTCTCCTTTGTATGACCTGATATAATATTTAAAAGAGTGGACTTTCCTGTTCCGTTACTTCCTATAATACAGACAAACTCTCCCTTTTCTACCTTAAGATTTACTTTATCTAAGACTTTATTTGAAAATCCACTGTCATTGCTAAATGTTTTTGATATATTTTTTAACTCTAACATAACTACCTCCATCTATATTTTTATTCATCTTCCATGGTATCTGCTTTAAGCACTTAAATTTTCGTCTTGATTAATTACTGATACAACACTTTCTCTCTTTGATAACTTCGGAAATGAAATCTTTGTTTTTTTACCTAGTCCATTTTTACTCAATGAAATAAATGCTATTATAATAAGTCCTGTTACCAACTTCAGATCACTTGACTGAAGTCCTGTATTTAATGCGAAAAATACCGCAAATTGATAGATTATTGTACCTATAATAATTTTTGTTGTATCCTTTATCTTTTTCAATCCCGAAAATACTGAAAGACCAATTATTATCGATGCTATACCTAAAACCAATGTTCCTATCCCCATATTTACATCGGCGAATCCTAAAAATTGAGACATCATAGAACCACTAAGCGCTATAAATGAATTTGAAATCATAAGAGCTATAACTTTTATTTTACTAACATCTATACCTAGAGTTTTAACCATCTGCTCATTATCTCCTGTGCCTCTTATAAGGTATCCAAGACCTGTCTTTAAAAATAAGTCTAGTATTAATTTTACTAATAAAACAATTATAAAAGCTATCAAAAGTATTGATATTCTGCTGTCTATTGAACTTAATATTTCTGAGTTTAGTAGATGCTTTGAATTAAATATTGGTGTATTTGCCTTTCCCTTCATAATTCTTAAATTAATTGAGTATAACATTCCCATAACAAGTATCCCTGACAAAAGATTTGTTATTTTTAGTTTTACATGAAGAAGTCCTGAAACCATTCCGGCTATAGCTCCTCCTATTATAGAAACCAAGACTGCTAGTATTGCAGGTGCTCCTGATGCAACCATTGATGCTGTAATTGCAGCCCCTAGAGTATAGCTGCCATCTGCTGTCATATCTGGAAAATCCAGTATTTTGTAAGTAATATAAACCCCTATTCCCATAATTGCCAAAAACATACTCTGCGTTAAAATCGTAATAATTGAATTCATAATTCTGCCTCCCTAATATTTTTTTAACTTCTGCTGTAAAAATAAATTCCATTTATTTTTTATTATATAAATTAAATAGTGCATTTTTCTTTATATTTAAATGTGATTATATTTAATTTAGGTAATAAAAAAACCGCCTGTTTTAATGGCGGCATAATACACAAATAAAGGGTATAAAAAAAACCGCCTAACATGCGGCAGTATCTAAATTACTTTTACAACAATTCTCACTTTAGCCGACACGTTACAAACCTTTGCTTTTTTGAACTCTAAGCGGGGTCTGCAAACACTGTCGTTTAATACGATATCTCAGTTCACAACCCCTATACGTAATAGCCAAAGTAATAATAATAATTGTTGTTTAGTAAATTCATAATCCTTCTTCCTTCCCTTAAAATGTTCTAAATATTATCAATTATTCTGTTAATTGATTTCTTATGATTTCTATCATAGCATTTGAAATATTATAAGTCAAGCTTTAATTAATTCAAAATAAAAAAAACACCCTTATAAAAATACTTTCGTATTCCTAAAGAGTGCTTTCTTTATTAGATTTTATTATGGTTTTATTAATTTTATTATGGTTTTATTTTTAATTAAATAAATTCTGTTGACCTATTCTATTTTGAAATTATAAATTGGTCGATTTTATAATCAAATTTATTTTATTTTTTAGGAGATTTTAAATTTATACTAGTTTAGTGCTTTCAAAAGCACTTCAAGATTTTTATTCATAATTGAAAAATAATCTTCTCCATCCTTTAGCTGCTTGTCTGTAAGACCTTCTATAGGATTTAAGACTTCAGTCTTTGCTCCTACTTCTTTTGCTATTGTTTCTGCTACCTTCGGACTTACAAGTTCTTCAAAAAATATATATTTAACCTTATTATCCTTTGCAAACTTTGCTATTTCTGCCATTTTTGCTGCATCTGGTTCTGAATCTGGAGACAAACCTTCTATCGCCACTTGATTTAGACCATAGGCATTACATATATATCCAAATGCTTGATGTGCAACTACAATATCTTTCTTCTTTGTCTTAGCTAGTTCATCTTTAAACTTCTTATCCAATTCATCTAGCTTCTTTGCATTTTCATTATAATTATTTTCATAATAGTCCTTATTCTTAGGATCCGCCTTTACAAATGCATTCTTTATATTTTCCATCTCTTTTTTGGCATTTTCTGGAGAAAGCCATACATGTGGGTCATATGCACCATGTTCATGCTCATGTTCTTTTTCTTCTTTTGCATCTTCATCTTCTTCACCTTTTAAAAGTTTCACACCCTTAGAAGCTTCTACCAATTCTAAATTTTTATTGTCCGAACTTTTAGTTACCTTATCTATCCAAGTTTCCATTCCTGCACCGTTATAGACAAATACATCTGAATCTCCTATTGATACAAGATCTTTGGGCGTAGGTTCCCAATCATGTGGTTCTACATTGGATGAAATCATATTTTTAACTTCAACCTTGTCCCCACCGATTTTCTTTGAAAAGTCATACATTGGATAGAAACTCGCCGTTACCTTTAACTTATCGCTTTTTTCAGAAGAGCTTGAAGCTTTTTGCCCTTCATTGCTGCCACATCCTGCAAGCACAAACGTTGCCGACATTACCAATGCAGCTAATTTAATACCAAGTTTCTTCATAAAAACCTCCTCTTTAATTTAATATATTTTATTATTACACTCTGATAATTATCCACTTATTTAAAATATTTATTTTTGTCTTTGTGTTTTTTATCTTTCGCAGACATTAACTAAGAATTTATTTATTTGATACCCCTTATTTGAAAATATATATCTTCCTAAAAATATTCGAAAGTGAACACCTCTTAAGTTAATTATTTTCACAAACGCAAATCATATGCTTTTGCATTTATACTAAAAGTATATTCTTATAATTCATATTTGTCAATGAAAATTTTATTTCTAAGGAAAATTTCCTTACACCACTAAGTTTTTTGAAACCTATCTAAATATAATCTTATTTTTTATAATACCCTTTATTTCTAAAACTACTTTTTATATAAAATATGCAACTTTTTCTTTAATATCTTTATTTTTTGGGGCTGTTAAACAGATAAAAATTCCCTTATTCTTTAAAAAATCAAAATATTGTTTTCCTTATTTCAAATATAGTGGTATAATTTAGCTAGATAAGAATTTGTAAAGGAAGTGATAACGTGAGTAGCTTTTGTCCCCACTGTACTTCAAAGGACAATCACAGACAAGAAAATAATGAAATGCTCAAATCGGCAAATCTGAAAGCAACAAAGAAGAGAATGCTTCTTATAAATTGTCTTAGACATTCAGATTCTCCACTTACAGCTGAGGAAATCTACAACTCTCTTAAAGAGGATACTACTATAAACCTTTCCACTGTATACAGAGCACTCAACGCACTCGTTGACTCAGATATTGTAATAAAACAAATACTCTCTGACGGCAACAGTGTATTTCAACTCAATGACTCTACTCACCAGCATATACTCACTTGCAAAATGTGCGGAAGAGTCTCATACGTAGATATCTGTCCTATTGAATCTTTTTTGGATAGTATTTCTGAAAAAACAGGATATGAAATAACAGGTCACAATCTTGAATTTATAGGAATATGTCCAGATTGTCTAAAAAAACTTGTATAAAATAATTTTTATACATTTTTAAAAATTATGGTTATATTTTTTGTTCATGGGTATTAAACTAATATGAACAAAGAAGATTAATAAATTAAATATATTAGGAGGAAATATTGATATGAAAAAGTATGTATGTGATGTATGTGGTTATGTTTACGATCCAGAAATAGGAGATCCAGATAATGGTATAGCACCAGGAACTCCATTCGAAGATATTCCAGATGATTGGGAATGTCCAGATTGCGGCGTAACTAAAGAAGATTTCTCTGTAATGGACTAATCCACAGAGGATAAATAACCGTTTTAGAAAGCAAAGACTAGAGAATTTCTCTAGTCTTTTTTTTACACTGTAAAAAAACAATGAAATAAAGATGAATATGATTTATAATATAATATGACTATAAAGCTTTGAAAGGAGGAGACATGAAATATTGTTCAATAGCTAGTGGCAGCAGTGGTAATTGCCACTATATAGGATATAAAGATACAAATATATTAATTGATGCTGGTCTTAGTGGTAAAAGAATTACAAAGGGACTAGATGAAATAGATATTGATGCCAACAAACTAAATGGTATCTTTGTAACACATGAACACTCAGATCATATAAAAGGTATCGGTGTTCTATCAAGAAAGTATGACCTACCAATATTTGTAAACTACAAAACATGGAATGCCATCAAAGAAAAAATAGGCAAGGTAAAAGAAGAAAATATCAAGATTTTCGAAAATGATAAAGAATATGCAATCGGTGATATGGAAATAAAACCCTTCTCTATCACTCATGATGCAGTTGATCCTGTAGGCTTCAAAATGACTGATGGAAAAAAAGCCATATCTGTAGCTACAGATATAGGACATGTATCTGATAATATAAAAGAAAATCTTCTTGGTTCAAAACTAATAGTTCTTGAATCAAATTATGATAAAGAAATGCTTTTAATGGGTTCTTATACATATGCCCTTAAAAAAAGAGTTATGTCTGACATAGGGCATTTATCAAATGAAGCTGCTGCAAAATTTGCAGTAGAACTTATAAAAAATGGCGCTGAAAATCTTCTTTTAGCACATTTAAGCAGAGAAAATAACTTCCCTGCCCTTGCATTTGAAACATCAAACCATATTCTTACAGAAAATGGAATGAAAATCGGAAAAGATGCAAACTTAGAAATTCTTATGAGAGATGATAGATCTAAATTATATAATTTATAAAGTCTCACTTGTAAGTCAAAATAAATAAAAATTAAATAATAGAAAGATAGAAAATATGATTAAAATAAGTATAATTTCAGTAGGAAAAATAAAGGAAAAATACCTTAAACTTGGTATAGAAGAGTTCTCAAAAAGGCTCTCTAAATATTGTAAACTTGATATTATAGAAGTAAACGATGAAAAAGCACCTGAAAATCTTAGCTCTAAAGAAATGAATATAGTTAAAGATAAAGAAGGTAAATCAATACTTTCAAAAATAAAGCAAACTCAATATGTAGTAGCTCTTGCAATAGATGGAGACAAACTTTCTTCAGAAAAATTTGCAAAAAAACTAGACAAACTAAGTTTAGAGGGTAATAGCCATATATGCTTTGTAATTGGTGGTTCTTTAGGTCTATCTGATGAAGTTCTTTCAAGAGCAGATATGAAAATGTCATTCTCAGATATGACTTTTCCACACCAGATGATGAGACTTATACTTCTAGAACAAATATACAGATGCTTTAGAATCAACAATCACGAGCCCTACCACAAATAGAATAATATTTATATGAAAGGAGAGGTTTTAATGTTTTTTAAATCGGTTGGTGAAGAAAACTATAGTGATGTTGTAATACCGAGTCTTTTTTTCGACTTATACATACCTATAGCCAACGGAAATCAAATAAAGGTCTATCTACTTGGATATAAGAGTGCATTCCTGTACAGAGGTTTTCAAAGCGATGGCCTTGACAACAAAGCTCTCGCAAATATTATTGGAATCAGTGAAGAAGAAGTAATTGAAGCATGGAAATATTGGGAAAAAATGGGTATTGTAAAACTTCATCCAATGGAGGATAGATTTGCAATAGAATTTTTTGATATTAAAACAGAATATCTTAATAAAAATTCAAAATCCAAATATGGAACTTCTTCAGAAAATATAGATGATACAGTAGATGATGCCTCTTCATTTGAATATATAAACATGTATAACAGAATAGAAAAAATAGCAGGACGTGTATTAACACCTTCTGAAAAAATAGATATTCTAGATGCAGTAAAACTTTATGAAATGGATCCTGAAGTAGCTATAAAAGCATTTGAAAGAGCCATTGAAGATAACGGTCGAATAAAGTCTGTAAAATATGTACTTGGAATTATGAAATCGTGGTTTGATAATGCAGTCAAAACTCTTGATGATATAGACAAGGTTGACGATCAAAGATCTGATAAAAATGAAAACTACAAAACTGTTTTTAAAGCTTTAGGCTTTAATAGAACTGCCACATCTTATGAAAAAGACGCTATAGATAGATGGGTGTACGATTATAATATGACTATGGATGTAATTCTCAAAGCATGTGAAAAGTCAGTAAATACAAGTAACCCCAATATTAGATACTTCGATGCTATTATAAAATCTTGGTATGAAAAAGGAATTACAACAGTAGAAGAAGTTGAAAAAGAAGATTTGAAATTTGCCAAAAATAAAGCAAATAACAAAAAGAGCTATTCTAAGGCTAATAATAATACAAAGAACTTCAAAACGAAATTTCACAATTTTGAAGAGAGTAACTCTGAAAAATACTCTCCAGAAGCTCTTGACCAACTTCTTAAAAATGCAAATAAAAGAAGATAAGTATAAAGAAAAATATAGTATAATATATATGATAAAGGGAATTTGTTAGTTTGCAAATTCCCTTAATTGTAGAAATATATAAACTCGATAGTTTTACTTTTTACAAAGAGAAAATTATAAAAATGAAATTAGATATTTATAAATTTCGAACATTAAATATACAAAGTGTATACTTAGTCTACAGAACCATATGATGGTATATATTTATTAAAAGTATATATTTACTAAAAGTGTATATTTACTAAAAGATAGGAGGTTTATTTTTGAGTAAAGAAAATATGAGAAAAATTATGTTAGAATACCAATATAAAAGAGATCGAAACCAGGATCTTCTTGATTCGAGAACAAAAGAAGTATATGATAATTTCCCTGATATTAAATATATTAGTGATGAAATAAAGAAAAATGGTTTAAAAATGACTAAATCTGTACTGGACAATATTCCTAAAGAAGATCTTATAGCAATGGAAAATAGACAAAATGAATTAATTAAAAAAAAGGAAGAACTCTTTGATAAACACAAGATCCCACAGGACTACCTAGAACTAAAATATGATTGTAATAGTTGTAAAGATACAGGTTTTTTAGAAAACGGAAGAAGATGTAACTGCTTAAAACAAAGGATGCTTGAGGATAGTTATGCCATGTCTAATTTAAAAGAAATCTTAGAAAAAGACAACTTCAATACTTTTGACATTGATATTTTTTCAGACAGACCTGTAGAAAATAGAGATTTATCACCCAGAGAAAATATGAAATGTATACTTCAAGATATGTATTTTTATGCTTCTAATTTTGGATGTGAAAATGATGAAGAAAAAAATAATCTAATTTTCATCGGGAAACCAGGTCTAGGTAAAACCTTTATGTGTAGTTGCATAGCTAAAGAAGTTTTAAATAGGGGTTATACAGTAATTTATCAAACATCTTTTAACCTTATGGAGGTTATAGAGAGATATAAATTTAAAACTAGTAGCTTTTCATCAGTTGATGAGGAAAATTATAATAACCTATTTACTTGCGACCTTTTAATAATTGATGACCTAGGAACAGAAATGCCCAACACCTTCACTACCTCAGAATTATTTAATATAATTAATTCTAGATTGAACTCGGGCAAGAAGATAATAATTTCTACTAACCTTAATTTATCACAAATTAATGAAATATATACAGCAAGAATACTTTCAAGAATAGTCGGTAACTTCAAGTTATATGAATTTTATGGTGAGGATTTGAGGTTTTAATAACAGCTAAAAACATTTTATTAGAGATTATACACAGCTTTCCCCAAAAGTATATACATCTTATCCACAGAAAATGTTAATAAGTTTGTGGATTCTGTGTAAAAAAGAATCCCAATATCTCAACATATAAAGAATAAACTACAGAGTTATCCACAGATTTCTGGGGAAAAGAACGTATTTTCGGTGGATAACTCTTATTTTGGCTGAAAATTAGAACTTTTATTCTATTGTTCGTGTTTTTGAATAAGAGCTTGATTTTTCTGATTTTTCCCAAATTTAAATTAATTTTTTATCAGAATTTATTTCTACAATAATGTAATACATTTTAAAAGAAAAAATCTATATGTTTTTATTTTATATCTAATAAGCGCCTTATTCTTATTAATTAAAAGTAATATATAATATATCATTAAATAAAATTCTTAATAAAAAAACCTCAGTAAAGAATAATTTATACTTACAGTAAAATTTATCTTTCTGAGGTTTCTATATTATTTTTATTATATTTCCTTCATTCTGTCCTTGAATTTTTGTATTTCTCCTATCCACACAAGTTCAATATCACAGGTCTCACCATGTCTATTTTTGGCAATTTTTATATCAGCTATATTCTTTTTTGTCGTTTCTATCTCATTATAATATTCATCTCTATAAATAAACATTACTATATCAGCATCCTGCTCTATTGCACCAGAATCTCTTAGATCTGAAAGTTTAGGCATATGGTCCTTACCACTTTCAGTGTTTCTTGAAAGCTGAGATAAAGCAATTACAGGGCAATTCATTTCTTTAGCTAAAATCTTCAACGATCTAGAAATCTTAGAAACTTCCTGCTGTCTACTTTCATTTCTACCATCGGCTTCCATCAACTGAAGATAATCTATCATTACCATATCAAGACCCTCTTCAATCTTTAGTTTTCTGCATTTTGATCTTATTTCAGAAATCTTAATTCCTGGAGTATCATCTATAAATATTTTGGACTCTCCTAAAACCTTCATTCCATCTAGAATTTTACTCCATTCATTATCCGCTATCTTACCTTTCGCTATATGACTAAGAGGAACATTTGACTGTGAAGATATTAATCTCTGAACTAGCTGTTCCTTAGACATTTCCAAACTAAAAACAGCAACACTCGCCTTGGATTTAATAGCAGCATTGGCAACAAGATTAAGAGCAAATGCAGTCTTTCCCATACCCGGTCTCGCCGCTATAAGTATAAGGTCACTTTTATGGAAACCACCAAGCTTTTTATTTATGTCTATAAAACCAGTATCAAGCCCTGTAAGCTCTGATCCCTTACTATAAACCTCTTCTATCTGAGAATAAACACTAGTCAAAACAGCGTTTATATCGTTAAAATCAGAAGTTACTCTGTCTTGAGATATCTCAAAAATCTTTTTCTCTGCTTGATTTAAAACATCATTGATATTTTCATCTTCACTATAACCCATACTAATAATATCATTTGATGCTTTTATTAAGTTTCTAAGAGTAGACTTTTGTTTTACAGTCTCTGCATAGGTCTTTATATTAGAAGTTGTCGGTACAATAGTAGTCGTGCTTGTAAGGTAATTTACACCACCTACATCTTCAAGATATCCTTTATCCTTTAGTCTACCCGTTACCGTAATAATGTCTATAGGCGTTTTCTCGGAATAAAGTTCTTTCATACAATCAAAAATCACTCTGTGCGAACTACTATAAAAATCTTCACTCGTAAGAATATCATTTACTGTTATAAAAGAATCTCCCTCAAGAAGAATCGAACCAATAATACACTGCTCAGACTCTATGCTATTGGGTGGAATCCTATTAATATCTGCCAAACTTTTCACCTCCTATTTTTATATTTTCTTAAATACATCTTTTAGATAACTATCTAAAATCTTATTTTTTATATTTATTAATATCCAAATAATTAGCTGTTAATAAATATAAAACAGTATCCAAATTTAGACGCACTACAACATATTATTATATCATATTTTCTCAATATATTTTAGTAGCATTTCTTTCTACTTCTTAAATTTTTTTAATGGATTTAAACTAAATTATATTTTTAGAAGCTGTAATTTTTTGTTTTATATTCTTGTTTCAAAAAAATATGTTGATAATTTTACAAAAATATAGGTAAGGCTCTATAAAAAGTAAAATCTTATCCCCACTATCTACATATCCACATACTATATATCCACAATCAAAATTCTATAGAGATTTAATAAATTTCTTATTACTCTTATTACTAAGATAAATTTTAGTCCTAATTTTTTCATCCACACTATTAAATTTAGATATTCAAAATATTTATTCTTATAAAGAAAAGCTTTTTTCTAATATCTCCGAAAGTTAAAGCTTGTATTTCACCAATTTATAGATGTTTTTTATTGTTAAACTCTATAATTTATGATAAAATACTTAATTAAGCAAATCAAATTAAGTTTAAGGTTAGTCTAGTTAGACTTTTTAGAAATATAAACTTATAAACTTATAAGTTAAGTTTATAAGTTTATAAGTTTATAAGTTTATATTTTTGCTAACTAATAATCTATACTCATAAAAGAAAGGATTTATTATGAAAAAAAATAAGATTATTAAAAGATCAGTAATTGCACTTATTGCTTTGTTGATTACTGCTGTCTTTGCTATTTCTTACTTTGTAAGTTGGAAACTAATAAGCCCAGAAAGAGAAAAAATCACTTCAAATCCAAAGAAAGAAATTGGCTTAGATTATGAAGATATTAGCTTTATGTCAGAAGGAAATAAAATTAAAGCTTGGTACATACCAGCAAAAGAAAATAGATTTACTTTAGTATATTCACATGGTTATAGTTCAAATAGAGAAAAATCCTCTGTTTCTACATATAATCTTGCTCCAATTATACATAAAATGGGTGGAAATTTCCTTTCATATGACTTTTCTGGAGAAGGTAAATCTGAAGGAAAAACAGTAACAGTAGGATATAGAGAGCAAGAAGATTTAAAAAATGCAATAAAAGAAGCACATAAAAAATCCAAATCTCCTGTTTTCTTATATGGACTTTCTATGGGAGCTGCCACTACTTCTATTGTTGCGGGAAACTCTAATAATATCGCTGGAGCCATTTGCGATAGTCCTTTTTCCAACCTTAGAAGCTATCTTGAAAGCAATTTAGAGGTCTGGAGCGGACTTCCTAAGTATCCATTCCAGCCGATTATACTAAATATGGAAGAAAAAATTGCCGGAGTAAAACTAGACAAGGTAGCCCCGCAAAATTCAGTAAAAAAACTAAAAGTTCCTATGCTTATAATACATGGAAAGGGTGATGAAAAAATCCCTTATACAGAAAGTATAAAAATTGCTGAAAATAATAAAAAAATGATTCAGCTTAAACTCTTTGAAAACAAGGGACATTGTAAGTCTTTAGAAAGCAATAGAGATGAATATATAAATCTAATAACAAATTTTATAAATAGCAACTTAAATAATACTAATAAAGCACAATAACTAAAACTATAAATATTTACTTTGCTATTGTATTTTAATCAATAAAAAGGTCCAAACTCGGCTGACTAATATGGAATCCAAAACCCAAGTATTAGATCTAAACCTTATTTGGACCTATTTTTATTAATTTTAAACTTCAAAAAATTCTTAACTTCTCTTATAGAGTATAAAAGCTATATCTTTTTTATTCCATTTATAATAAATTTCAATCTTATAGAATACTCTCTTTCAAATTCTTCTCTTGTCCAATCATCTTCAAGGCACTCTTTTATTATTTCATGAGAGACAGCCGATATAGTTTTTATAAGAGATTTAAAAGTTTCCTTATCTTCTATAGAAGTTCCATCTAAATTTATCTTTGGAATAATCTTTATACAATCTTGAGGAGAGTTTTCCATTTTATATTTTTCCCATCCCTCTTCAAGTACTGTATTCCTGTGTTTAAAGAAACTCTTTAAAATACCAATTGAATTACTTTCAAATAAAGCCTTTGAAACTGTTTCTGGTATTTTATCCAAAGCACTAAGAAGATTTTCTCCTTCTTTCAAAGATTGAAAAATAAACTTATGAGAATCAAAGTTCGCACCCTCTAAAAAGTAATAATAGCACTCCTCGACACTCTTAAAATATTTATAAAAAGCTGCCCTAGAAAGATCAAGAGACTTACAGATCCTTCCAACACTTATATCAGCCAACGATTTGGACTCAAACTCTTTCATACAAGCTTTATCTATCTCTGCTCTCCTCTCACTATCCAGATTATAATATGTCTGTTTTGGCATAAATGCTCACTCCTAACTATTTATCTGAGGACTTTTTCTTTGGTAGACCAAAAGTAAGTAAAAAACCAGTGAAAAGAACTCCAGATGCGATACCTATAGTATCTACAGAACTCTTTGTGAATCCTGCATCTATTCTGTTGAACATTTCATTTTTCATTTGCTCAGGCATTTTTGAAAGACCTTCACTATGCTTTAGCCCTCCAATAGAAGCCCCCGCAGTATCTATTATAGATGTTTCCATTCCACTTGTCATCTGTTTTGGAAGACCTAATCCATCTAAAGAACCACTTACATTTGTATTTAAAAATCCAACAAGTATAGTTCCCATAATGGCAACTCCTAAAGCTGAACCTAGCTGTCTAACTGTAGATTGTGTAGCTGAACCCTGACCAGATTTCACAGGTGGAACATCTATCAAAACTGTAGATGTAAGTTGTGCTGAAGCAAGTCCAAGTCCTATGCCGTATACCAATAACCACAAAACAATAGTCCAAACAGAAGTGTCTGGCTTAACTGTCAAGAAAAATGCAAACAAACCTACTGATTCAAGGAAAAGTCCAATACCAGAAACTCTTGCTGCAGATATTTTCTTTCCTAAATGGCTTGCAAATCCACCAGATAAAAATGCACCTACACCCATAGCAGCAAGTACAAAACCTGCCTTCATAGAAGTATATCCTAGTATATTTTGCATAAATATCGGTAAAACAAATAATAGACCAAACTCACCTATAGCTACTAAACAAGCTATTGTATTACCTAAAGAGAAACTCTTAAATCCAAATAAAGTAACATCTAAAAGATGAGATTTTTCCTTTTTAACCTGTCTTATTTCCCACAATATAAATAAAATAAGAGAAATAGCACCAAAAGCTAAAATAATTGGTATTCTAGAAATTCCAAAAATAGCATCGGTAGAGTTCTTAGCTGCCCACCAACCAAAATTTCTACCCTCTATTAAACCATACACTACTGCTGCTAAACCTGCAGAAGATAATATAAATCCTAAAAAGTCAAAAACACCATCCATAGTCTCACCATATGTTTCTGGGATAAACTTGATCGCACCAAATATTATTACAAGACCAATTGGAACATTAATCAAGAATATCCACTGCCATGTAGCATATGTAGTCAAAAATCCACCTAGAAGTGGTCCTAAAGCTGCCATTCCAGATATTACTGAACCCCATACAGCAAATGCAATTACTCTATCTCTTCCAAAGAATGTAGAGTTAACTGTAGATAAAGTAGTCGGTAAAACAATCGCTCCACCTACACCTTGTATAAATCTAGCAAACAGCATAAACTGTATATCCTTTGAAAAACTTGCAACTATTGAACCTGCTACAAAAGTAACTAGACCTATAAGCAAAGTCTTTTTTCTCCCTATATGGTCTGCAATTCTTCCTGTTGTAATAAGAAGTGCAGAAAATACAAGAGAATAAATAGTAGTAACCCACTCAACCTGAGTAAAATTAAGCTTTAAATCCTTCATAATAACTGGTATTGCAACATTTACAATTGTTCCATCTATTACTATAAGAGAAACACTTAAAGCAAGAAACGTTAATGCAAACCACTTACTCTTCATCTTTTCAGCCATAAAAACACATCCTTTCATAATTCCTTATATTTTTAATAATTACTAATACAAGCTATAAAAATAACTTAGTAACACCCTGTTACTCAACAACTATATTATATAGTTACACCTTGTCACTGTCAATATAAAATATCAAAAAAACTAATAAATCTTATCAATAAATATTCAATAAATATACTTTAAAAAATCGATATGTTTCTTTTTATTAAAAAATCCTGACATTTATATCAACTCCAAATGTCAGGATTTTAAAATCTTAATATCTATATTATTTTCTAATTGCCTCATTTAAAACTTCAAAGAATCTGTCTTCATCAGCATCTATAAATACTAAAGAATTTTCTTTTCCGTCTTCCTTAAAACTATTACCTCTTTTTTCATCACTTGTATCTATTCCTATACAAATAGCTTCACCGCTAAGAATATCGTCAT
The DNA here is from genome assembly GCF_900110295.1 of Peptostreptococcus russellii. Classification (GTDB taxonomy): domain Bacteria; phylum Bacillota; class Clostridia; order Peptostreptococcales; family Peptostreptococcaceae; genus Peptostreptococcus; species Peptostreptococcus russellii_A. The sequence goes on along the minus strand of NZ_FODF01000012.1, from coordinate 2,621 downwards.
CTATAATATGCGCAAATGTTAGAGGATCGTGCATTACACAACCTGCAATACCATTTTTTTCCATATAGAATCCAAAATAAAAATCAGTAATTTCTTCAATAAATCCACCTAAATGTGGGTTTAATTGCTTTAATGTTTCTAATCTCTCTCTTGTCAAAAGTATCTGATGAGTAACATCAAGACCTACCATTTCAACCTTAACAGGAGAATTTTTATAAACATAATCTGCAGCATCTGGATCTACCCAGTAATTAAATTCAGCATGCTCTGTAACGTTTCCTCCACGTTTATAAGAACCTCCCATAGAAACTATCCTATTTAGCTTTGCAAACGATTCAGGGTACTTTTTCAAAGTCTTAGCAAGGTTCGTCATAGGACCTATAGTCACTAAAACTACATCTTCATACTTTTCAACAGTATCTTTAACAAATTCAACTACATCATCTTCTATCAAAGCTTTTTCATACTCTGCCTCAGCCTTTGCCAAATCAAATCCATATTTCTGATCGAAGCTTTCTCCTATTCCACCAAAGCCATCAGATCCATGAACTTCATCTGCCAATTCTAAACTTCTTACAAGAGGTCCTCTTGAGCCACATATAACTGGTATATCTTCTCTATCAAGAAGCTTTACCATTCTCTTTGAATTGATATAAGCATTTTTTAATACTGTATTACCAGCACAAGCACATATACCTACTAAATTTATTTTTTCTGATCTTAGAGCAAGTAAAATTGCTAAAGCATCATCAATTCCCGTGTCACAGTCTAATATTACATTTATTTTTTCCATTTCTAAATCCTCCCTTTGGGACAACCTTTTTATATTAACTAAAACTTTAAATAAATGAAATTAGTTAATATGAAAGCAGTTACAAAATTATTTTTATAAATATATTATACCGTAAAAAACGTTTTTTGAAAATAAAAATGTTGTCTTATTTCAAAATATAATTTGTCTTTGTCCACTTAAAATTTTATATTTCTTTTTATTATATGAAAATTTATCACCTATTTTTTTATTAAAACATATATTTGAAATTGGCGGATTTTTAGAAGATTTTTCATTTGATATAATTTTAAAGTTTTTAATTTCTCCAGAATTTAAACATTCTATTTTAACAACATCATCTTTAACTATTAAACTACCTGTCTTCAAAATTTTTCGTTTTGATTTTATAGAATCTATAATCTGAAATTGACTGGATTTCCCAGAATATGACAAAGTATCGATTTTTTTGTTACATGATTTATAAACTACTTTTTCCTTATGCTTCTTCTCCTCATATATAGGACATCTCGAAACATATCCACATTCAATATTAAAATACCTAGATTTTTTATTTTTACAACATTTTTTTCTACAATTATAGTACCTACAATTCTGCCTAGATCTCTTAGAATCATTCTCATCCATCTTTAAACTTGTAATATGACATGGTGTTCCCTGCATCTTAGAAATTGACATTTTTTCCTCCTAAACAATATCTTTTATATTAAAACCTTATTTTTAATGTTTCTATTATTTTTACTTACATCAATATCTTAAACAAAATTAATTATAAGTTAAATATTGCTTAATATATTTTTAAAATCCACTATTTAAATTATTTTTATATAAAATCTATATACATATTAATATTAAACCACTCTTTCTTTTATGTCAATCCACTTTATAATTACTTATATTTCATTAAGAATCTCTATTTTAATTTATATATTCTAAACACATAATTTTTTGATTATATTGGATATTTCTACTTTTTCAATAAAATTTTCTTTTTATATTTTTCATAAAAAAACGAACCACTTTTTATAATAGTTTGTTTTTTATTTAATTATATATTTGCTAAATCTATCTTATTTTAAATAGATTGTTTGAAAAAAACATTAATCCAGATTTTTCTGTTACTCCTAAACTATGATAGTTATACTCCGGTCTTAACATATTTTTATTATGTTCTGGACTATTTTTCCATTGTGATAATACTTTTTCTGCTGCTTCTTTTGGTGTGTATCTATTCATATCCTTTGAATTGTAAGCTAAATTTTCTCCTGTATATAGCGGCTGTCTCATATAGTCAAAAGCTGTAAAACAAATTTCTCCATTCGGTCTTGTATGACTGAATATTCTGCTTATTTCCTCTGATCTTATGTTTGAACCTGCCTCTCCTTCTTTACACCATTTTAAAGGATTTCTCCCCTTACTGACTCTATATTCATTTAACATTTTGTGATATTCTTTTTTTACTTCTTCTATCTTTTTTTGTTTTTCAGATTCTGTAAGGTTTTTTTCCTCATTTTCATCTATGTAAAATCTTAAACTCCTTGCAGCAGTTTCTTCTTTTTCTTCTAAAGCAAATGCTCTAACTTGAGTTTCGACTTCACTTCTATCGTCTTCATATATTCTGCTGTTATTTTCAAATTCCTTTTTATCACTATATTCTTTATCAATATATGTTCTAACTTTGCTTTCTGATTTGTCATCTTCGATATTTTTTTCTTTTATATCATCAGACTGGTTATTATAATTGTATTCCTTAGATTTGTTTTCCATTTCTTCATTTATAGTTGAAGGGCCACCTACAATTGTTACAGATTTTGCATTGTTATCTAGATAA
>NZ_FODF01000055.1 GCF_900110295.1 Peptostreptococcus russellii | reverse complement strand
AAGAAGAGAAACAATCTAGATGTTAGAGCTTTAAGTGAAGTTGTATCAATTGATAGGGAGAAAAAGACAGTAACTATTAAGAAAGTTGATACTGGTGATGTTTACGAAGAAAATTACGATAAGTTAATATTATCTCCAGGTGCAAGCCCTATTCGTCCAAAATCAATAAAGGGGGTTGATTCAGAAAACGTATTTACTATAAGAAATGTAGTAGACATAAATAGATTAAAAACATATATAGATATTAAAAAAATAAATGATATAGCTGTTATCGGTGGTGGATTTATAGGACTTGAAGCGATGGAAAGTCTTGTAGAAGCAGGAAAAAATGTAACTTTGGTAGAAGGTTCAAATCATATTTTACAGCCTGTTGATTACGATATGGTACAGATATTAAATAAGGAAATACATGATAAGGGCGTAAATCTTCTAGTAAATGAAGTTTTATCTGAAGTAAATGAAGGACATGTTTTACTAGCTTCAGGTAAGAAAATTAAGGCTGATGCAGTTGTACTTGCTATAGGAGTAAGACCAGAAACATCTTTAGCAGTAGATGCAGGTTTGGAACTTGGTAAGACAGGTGGAATACTCGTAAATCATCACTATCAGACATCAGATCCTGACATATACGCAGTAGGAGATGCAATAGAAGTAACTCATTTCATAACAAATAAAAAGACTAGATTAACACTAGCTGGACCTGCACAGAGACAGGCAAGAGCAGTAGCAGATCATATCTATGGAAAGACATATAGAAATACAGGTGTAATTGGCTCATCAGTAGTTAAAGTATTTGATTACAATGCAGCAAGTACAGGTTTAACAGAAAAGAACTGTAAGGATTTAGATTTAGACTATGAAGTTGCCTATGTTATTCCCAAGGACAGAGTAGCTTTAATGCCAGATGCAGAGTTCGTACACTTTAAGTTAATATTCCAAGTTCCAACAGGACAGATTCTAGGAGCTCAGACAATAGGAAAAGGTGGAGTAAATAGATATATCGATATAATAGCAACAATGATAATGAATCACGGAAATATAGAAGATTTAAAGGAATTGGAACTTTGTTATTCACCTCACTTCTCAACAGCTAAAGATGCTACAAATGTAGCTGCTCTTGTAGCAATGAATCTTTTAAATGGAGATTTTGAGCAAGTTAGAGTATCTGAAGTAAGATCTTTAGTAGAAAATGGAGAATATATAATAGATGCTAGAGAAAAGATGGAATACGATGCAGGACATATTAAGGGAGCTGTAAATATTCCACTAAGCGAATTTAGAGAAAGATTAGATGAAATACCAAAAGATAGACCAGTATACATACACTGTTTATCTGCTCAGAGAAGTTACTACATGGTAAAAGAACTTAATCTTAGAGGATGGAAGAATATAGTCAATATATCAGGATCTTTTCTAGGTATATGCTTCTATGAATATTTCAATGATATAAAAGAAGGTAGAGAAGCGATAGTAACAGAATATAAATTTGAACAAGTACAGAAGTAAAAGCTAGAAATCCTAAAATTTAATGAAAGTTAGAAGGATGTTACTACTGTCAAAAATAAATAGTAAATAATACATAATATATAATAATTGAAAAATGCTGACATCCTAAGTATCTAAATATAGTGAAGGATATATAGATATGTCAGCATTTTAAAATAAGTATAAAAAAATAAGTAAATTTAAAAGAAAGTATTTATAGTTATTAAAAAGAATTGAAAAACTATATAATATAAACAGTAAAAAAGATAAGAAGATTTAATGAAAGCTATGTAAATAAAAACAGAAAATTTTAATAATAAAAAAATACTTGATTTACTAAAGAAAATATGATATATTATTACTTGTCTTTAAGAAAAGTAAAACACAGTTTAGGAAAGAAACAACTTTTTTAAAAAAGTTGTTGACATTTTTAAAGCAGTGTGTTATTATTAATAAGTCGCCACTTGAGGCGGCAGATGAACTTTGAAAATTGAACAGCAGGTTAATTCAATAAGCTGTTTTACAGCAATTGATTAATCGTTTAAACAAGCAAACTTGTTT
>NZ_FODF01000014.1 GCF_900110295.1 Peptostreptococcus russellii | reverse complement strand
AAGGGGACTAGTTATCTTATAAGAACGGAGGAGTAAATATGAGTATAAATAGTGTTGTTTTAATAGGAAGACTTACAAAAGAACCAGATTTAAGATACATATCAGGTTCTGGCACTCCAGTAGCGACTTTCACTTTAGCCGTTAGTAGAGATTACAAGGATAAGGATGGGAATTACCCAGTAGACTTTATACCAGTAGAAATAATTGGAAAACCCGCTGAGTACACATCTAATTATATAGATAAAGGGAAATTAGTGGCAGTTCAAGGAGCAATTAGGGTAGATAGATATGAAACTCAAGGTGGAGAGAAAAGAACCTTTACCAAAGTATCTGGGAGAAATATACAATTATTAGAAAAACAAAAAAATGATTCAGAAAAATACAATGTAGGTGCAGAATTTAAAGAAACAGTAGAAGACGATGACGTACCATTTTAAGGAGGAAGAAAAATGAAGTTTGAAGATTTAAAAGTAGGGGATAAGGTTTATATATCAGAAAGGATTGACTGGGAGAAAGCTATAGAAATAAGTGAAAAGCTTGCAAGAAAAGACACTAGTAACATAAATAATGATGATGAAAAAATGAACCCAATAAGAGATTTGAAAAGCGGAGACAAGGTATACATTAAAGATGATTTGATACATGGTGAAATTTACGACAACGACAAATTTGTCCCTGGCATGAGAAAAGCGGTAAATACAGTTAGAGAAACTACTAATTATCATGGTGTTGATTTAATAAGCTTTGATGGTGGTTTTTATTATGAATTTACACCTGAGATGGTAGATTGGGGAAAGACAGCTATGCTGAATAAAAACATTCCCAAAAAAGACACTAGCAATATAAAACCTACGTATGACGGGACTGTATTATCTTGGGATGATATAGAGGTTACAAGGCATAGAGATGATAAAGAAGATCTAGAAAAAGCGGTAATGATGTTATTGCTAAAAAAAGAAGTATATAGCTTCGGAGATGTAAGAAGGATTGTTAAAAACACAAAAGTAAAATGGGTTCCAAAAGATGGACAAAAATTCTTTTTCATAACTTCTCCAGGCAACATTTCATCAGATATATATTATGGAGACTGGAGTGTTCACGAAGAGCTTCGCGTGTTTGGGAATTGCTTTAGGACAGAAGAAGAGGCAGAGAAAAAATTAGAGCAAATACGAAAGTTATTAAAGGAGGATTAAAGTATGGCAGACACACTTGTTAGGCTGCGTGAATTGGTTGGTAACAGTTACTGTGATATGGAAGATTTAGAACATGATGTAGTATCGTGTTTTGATACGGATGAGGAAGTTATAGCATTTTATAATGTTTGTAACTATACGTTTGAGGCATATATAAATCAATATGGAAACACAGAATATGAAATAGAGATAGACGAAATAGGCGAAAACGTAGTAGTGATAAATGTTATAGAAAAGCAAGGCAGATGAGAAAAATATTACAGGGATAAGATATTAGATGGGAGCATGCTAATGATAAGTAAAAGAGATTTTAAAGCTGTAGAAAAAATGCTTTATAACTATCCTAAATTAAATGATAGCATAAGACAAATAGAATTAGACATAGAAGCTGTAAAAAATGAGTATAATACTTACAGAAGCTTTGATTATACTAAAGATAAGTTAAGCAGGACAAATAGTACAGGGAATGAAATAGAGGATTTGGTAATAAGAAAAGAAAAAATTATTAACAAATTATACACTAACAAGAAGAGATTGGAGATAGAAAGAGAAAAGTTAGATATTGCAATAAATAATTTCACAACAGAACAGAAAGAAATTTTTGAGGATAGATACATAAAGCTAAAAAGCTTGCAAGAAATAGTAATAGATAGGAAGATGGGGAAAAATAGATTTTACAAATTAAGGGATAGTATTATTTACTCAACTTACAACAGTATAAACCCTAAAAAAGTAGTTGCAGAAGTAGAAGCGAGATTTAAACAAAAAATATATGAAGTGGATTAAAAAGAGATAAAATAGGTAATAAAGGGGGAATAAATAGGGAATAAGTAGGGAAGCACAATGCAGTTATATGTTATATAATGGTATTGTTCTTAGTAATGCAAAAAGACCCCCGACATATTTAATGGAGAAAGGTGAACCATATAAGGTTCGCCTTTTTTGTTGTGTAAAAAAGAAAGGAAAATAGATAATGGATGAAATTTTAAAAATTAAAATTGATGAGATAATTCCATATGGGAAAAATCCAAGAAACAATGAAAATGCGATAGATAAGGTTGCAGAATCAATTAAGGAGTTTGGATTCACCTCCCCAATTTTATTGGATAGGAATAATGTAATAATAGCAGGGCATACAAGGCTAGAAGCAGCAAAAAAATTAAACTTAACAGAAGTAGATTGTAGATACCTTGATTTAACAAAAGAACAGGCTAAAGCTTATAGACTGGTAGATAATAAGACTGCAGAATTATCCGAATGGAATTTAGAATTTCTTGATATGGAACTAGAAGAACTGTCAACAGAAGGTTTCCTAATGGAACCTTTTGGCTTTGAAAATACCAATTATGAAATCAAACCAACTTCATTGCTTGATAAAGTTAAGGATAGCCCGTCTGAAGGACCAATGCTTAAGGAGAGATTTATTGTCCCGCCTTTTTCATACATAGACACAAAAAAAGGAGAATGGCAGGAAAGAAAAAGAGAATGGAAGGAATTGGGGTTAATAGGAGAGGCTGGAAGAGATAAAAATCTTTTATTCTGTAATAATTTAAATAGCGGAGAAGGGGAAGGTTTCGATTCTGGAATATCTATATTCGACCCAGTTTTATGCGAAATATGTTATTCGTGGTTTATACCTCAAAAGGGAGGGAGAATATTAGACCCGTTTGCGGGGGGACCAGTTCGCGGAGTAGTTGCAGATTTACTAGAGTATAACTACACAGGGATAGAATTAAGGAGTGAACAAGTAGAAGCTAACATGGAAAATGCGAGCGAAATAGGTATTAAAAATGCTAGATGGATATGCGATGATAGTCAAAACGTGGATAAATATGTAGAAAACGAAACACAGGACTTGATATTTACTTGCCCCCCATACTTTGATTTAGAAGTATATTCAGAAGATGAAAAAGATATATCAAATATGGAATATGATGATTTTGTTATTGCTTATAAAAATATACTAAGTAAGACGGCAAAAAAATTGAAGAATAATAGATTTGCTATAGTAGTTATATCTGATGTAAGGGATAAACAAGGATTTTATAGAGATTTAACAGGTGTTACTAAAGAAGCATTTAAAGAAAATGGTGTTTATTTTTATAACGATATAATACTTTTGAACTGTATAGGGACAGGTGCGGTAAGAGCTAATAGAAGTATGAACAAGGGAAGAAAAGTGGTTAGATTACATCAGAACGTGTTGGTATTTTACAAAGGAGATCCAAAAAAAATAAAGGAAGAATTTACTGAAATAGATTTGAGCGATGTAGAAATAGTAATCGAATAATAAGGAAGTGAGATGATGGCAAATGAGAAAAACTTAAAAACACCAAGCACGAGCGAAGCACGAGAAAGAGGAAGAAAAGGTGGAAAAGCAAGTGCAAAAAAAAGAAAAGAAAAGGCACAAATAGAAAAATGTCTAAATACAGTCCTTACAGCCCAAATACATGAACCTAAAATACAGAAAATGTTGGAAGGGTATGGAATGGAGAATACTTGGCTTATGGCAATGCTAATGGCAATGGCAACAAAGGCGGTAAATGGGAGCGTAGGGGCTTTTGAACAACTTATGAAAATGACAAGTGAAGTAAAAAAAGATAAATACGATATAGCTGAACAAAAAGCTAGAATTGAATATATGAAAGTTCAAGTAAAGGAAAAAGAAAAAAACATAAAAGAAACTGAAAGCGAAGAAAGCAAGTTAGATAAGCTTATGGAAGCTATAGAAGGCGGCTTCAAAAATGAATAAGTTGTACCACAAAAAACAACAAGAGGTTTTAAAATTTGCAGTTAACAATGATTTTTTTATGCTAATTAATCACGGAGCAAAACGAACAGGAAAAACGATAGTAAACAATGATTTATTCTTGATGGAATTAAGACGTGTAAAGAGGATTGCAAGACAAGAAGGAGTTGAAGAACCACAGTATATACTAGCTGGGGCAGACTTAGGGGCATTGCAACGTAATGTATTAATAGAGTTAAGTAATAAGTATGGAATTGAATTTAAGTTTGATAAACATAATAGATTTAAAATGTTTGGGGTTTTAGTTTGTTGCTTCGGGCACAGCAAAAAAAATGATTTAGGAAGAATAAGAGGTATGACAAGTTATGGTGCATACATAAATGAAGGGACAATGGCAAATGAAGAAGTCTTTAATGAAATTAAATCAAGGTGTTCTGCAACGGGTGCAAGGCTTTTGATAGATACAAACCCAGATCAACCGGAACATTGGTTAAAGAAAAACTATATTGATAAAGCGGATTTTAAAACAATAGCACAATTTCAATATAAGCTTGATGATAATACTTTTTTGTCTGAAAGATATAGAAAAAATATTAAAACATCCACACCAACAGGAATGTTCTACAGTAGGGATATAGACGGTGAATGGGTAAGTGCCGAAGGGATTGTATATCAAGATTTTGATAGCAAGATACATTATGTTACAGAGTTACCTGAAATGGTTAGATATTTTGCTGGAGTAGACTGGGGATATGAACACTTTGGTTCTATTGTAGTTATAGGGGAAGGTGTTGATGGAAACTTTTATTTAATTGAAGAAATAGCGAAACAGCACAAAGAAATTGATTATTGGGTTGAAGAAGCTAAGAAAATAAAAGTAAAATACGGAAATATTAATTTTTATTGTGATACGGCAAGACCAGAGCATATTGTTAGGTTTAAACGCGAAGGGATCCGATCTATGAATGCAAGTAAAAGAGTTATGGCAGGCATAGAGGAAGTGGCAAAACTTTTTAAAACTAAGAGATTGTTTATAAATAAAAATGGGGTTGACCGCTTCAAACAAGAGATATATATGTATGCGTGGAATGAACGCACAGGCGAACCAGTGAAATTATGGGATGACGTGTTAGACGCACTCAGATACGCAATATACTCAGATAAGATAGTAACTAAAAGGAAGGTATAAATGGGAGGTGAGAAGGTGCTAAATATGAATATAAAAAGAATTAATCAGCTTATAAAGAAGAATGCAGAAAAGCATGATGCAATGAAAAAAGCTAAGGAATATTACATAAATAAGACAGACATAGAAAAAACTGGAGTAATATCAACAACAGTAGAAAAGGTTCGAGATAATATACTTCGCAACGCTGATAACAGAATAACGCATCATTTTCACGGACTTCTAGTAGATGAAAAGGCTGCATATATGTTTACCTATCCTCCAATAATTGATATTGATGATGATAAAAAAGGTGCTAACGAAAAGGTAAACGCAGTGTTAGGACACAACTTTGAGAGAAAATTAAAAGACCTCTGCATTGAGGCTTCTAATTGTGGGGTGGCTTGGCTTCACTACTGGATAAATGATAAGAACGAATTTAAGTATGAAAAAATACCGAGTGAACAATGTAATCCTATTTACAGCGGAACACTTGAAAATGAGCTTATAGGCTTTGTAAGAACTTATAGTAAGCTAGAATATATCTCTGATAACACAACAGAAACATTTAATTATGTGGAGTTATGGGATAATAAGCAATTTACAATATATAAATTTAAGGTTGGAAATGAAGTCAATCCGATTTCCACAGAGGCAATTAATCACCAGCTAGGGAGAGTTCCTTTTATTAAGTTTGCTAATAATATGCTTGAAACGTCTGATTTAGATAAATACAAGAATCAGATAGACTTATATGACAAGGTTATGAGTGGTTATGCAAATGATATAGAAGATATTCAACAGATTATATACATCTTAGAAAATTACGGCGGTGAGGAAGATGATTTCATTCAAAAATTGAAGAGATACAAAACAATTCCTTTGGCCAACAATGAAGTAGAAGGTAAGGGAGACCTTAGAACCTTACAGATTGACATTCCTGTAGAAGCTAGAAAACTAATACTAGAGGTGCTTAAAAAACAGATATATGAATTTGGACAAGGCTTACAACAGGATGTTGAGAGTGTAGGTAATGCGAGTGGCGTTGCTTTAAAGTTTTTCTATAGAAAACTAGAGCTAAAGTCCGGAAATATGGAGACAGAGTTCAAAGAGGGAATTAATGAGCTTGTAGAAGCTATTTTAAGACACTTAAATATATCACACGATAAAATACAACAGACATATACAAGAAACATGATTTCTAACGATTTAGAAAATGCACAGATAGCACAGCAGTCTATTGGTATCATTCCAACTAAGTATATACTTCGTAATCATCCTTGGGTTGATGACCCAGAAGAAGCAGAGGATATTTTAAAAGAAGAACAACAAGAAAGACTATTAAGCATAGCAGATGCAGATTACAAGAAAGTAGTTGATGGCAATGCAGACGAGGAATAGCAAGTATTGGGAAAAACGAATGCTTTATGTTGAAAATAAACTGAATAACAACACAAATAAAACTGTGAAAGAAATAAAAAAATTGAATAAAAACTTGCAAATGAGGTTAAATAAGGATATAACATATTGGTTAAATAAGTTTGCAGTTAATAATGAAGTATTTACCTATCAAGATGCTAAAAGACTACTTAATTCCGAGGAACTAGAGGAATTTAAAATGACCGTAAAAGATTACATTAGAATGGGTACAGAAAATGCGGTAGGGTATGATTGGGATAAGCAACTAACCAATATGTCGGCTAGAGTACACATTTCACGTCTAGAAGCTTTACAAGTGGCTATAAGACAACACGCAGAATTATTTATAGCCGCAGAACATAGCCTTATTGAAGAAAGGATAATAGAAAATTTACAGGAAAGCTACTACAGACATACATATGAGCTGTTCCAAGGGCTAAATATTAAAGCAGACTTATACAAGCTTGATACTAATCTTGTAAAAACACTTATTAATAAGCCTTGGACTGCAGATGGTGTAGAGTTTTCCGAGCGAATATGGGGCAAATATAGAGCTGAGTTAGTTGATTACTTAGATACTAACTTGAAGCAAAATCTTATTTTAGGTAAAAATCCTAAAACTTTAGTTACAGATTTATCGGACAAATTCGGAGTTAAAAAGTCGCACGCGGAAAATTTACTTAGAACAGAAACAGCACACTTTCAACAAAAGGCACAAGAGATGTGCTTTAAAAAATTAGAAGTAGAAAAATATCAAATAATAGCAACTTTAGACCATAGGACAAGTACTATTTGCAGACGAATGGACTTAAAAGTGTTTGATGAAAAAGACAGAAAGATAGGGGTAAATGCTCCACCTTTTCATTGTAGGTGCAGAACCACAACAGCACCTTATTTAGATGATGTAGAAGATGTTGGAAGAATGATGCGAGATGCAAAAGGTAAAAGTGTATACGTTGAGAAACTGAAGTACGAAGATTGGTATAAAAAGTATGTTGAAACTGATGATGAATTATTAGCAATACATAAGAAACATAAGAGCTTTAGAAACAGTAAAAGATAAAAGATGTGAAAAGAAATGATGAATAATTGCAACATATAAGAATCTACCGTAAAACGTAAGAATCTTCCGCAAAAACGGCAGATTAAACGGTAGATAAAGTGCTTTACAAAAGAGTGCAGAATGAAGGAGGGAATATATAATGGATAGTTATGAATTTCAAAAGCAGTGTAAAGAGTTTTTAATAGAATATTATAAAGAAAAATTTAATCTTTATTTAAGCTTAGAAGATATTTATGTAGTATGGTCTTGCAAGACTTTGCAAAATAACAAGATTTTAATGAGTACAGTTATTTCCGACGGTAGATACTGTGAGTTTACAAGAAATGGAGACAAACAGGAAACATACTTTGATATATATGTTAAAGAAGAAAATAGAACAATAGCCATATAAAATAAAAAACTAGACCCAGATAAGTCTTTAAACTGTCTTTTTTTAATGCAAATAATCCAACAGACAAGTTGTTAAAATCAACCTTCGAGGTCGTAACCTCGTTAATAAACGTAAAGGAGTAAGTAAGATGAAAAGAAGTTTTTTAAGTGAATTAGGTTTAGAAGATGAAGTAATAGACAAGATAATGGCAGAGCATGGGAAAACTACTCAGAGGCTTCAGGATAAGATTGGAGCAAAGGATACAGAAATTCAAACTTTACAGGGAGAGCTTGATACAGCTAACGGAAAGTTAAGCAACTTTGAAAAAATAGATGTTGAAAAGCTGAAAAGTGAAGCGGAGGAATGGAAGTCTAAGTATGAAAACTTTGAGAGAGACAATGCCGTTAATGATTTCTTTAAAGATTATAAATTCACTTCGGATTTAGCAAAAAAGGCAACTATAAATGAATTTAAGGCACAGAACTTTGAACTTAAAGATGGAAAGTTTGACGGTGCTGATAAATTTATGAAGCAGTTTGTAAAAGATAATGAAACTGCATTTGTTAAGGAAGATCCTACTACTACAGAACCACAGCAGAACGCTTATAGTTATACTCCTGCTGGTGGTAGCAATGGTGGAACAGATCCATTCCTTGATGGATTAAATAATATATTTGGAAAAGGAGAGTAAGGTTATATGCCAAATTCAATAGAAAAAGCAAAAATACTACAGAAAAAGTTAGATTTACAGATGGTACAGGAAATGACTACAGGTTGGATGGAAGTTAACTCAAGTCAAGTTCAGTATAATGGTGGAGATGAGGTAAAGATTCCACAGTTACTTGTAACAGGTCTAGGAGATTACAACAACGGATATAAGGAAGGTAATATAACATTTAAGTTTGTTACTAGAAAATTAACACAGGACAGAGGGACAAGTTTTACATTAGATGTAAGAGATGTTGATGAAACAGCTGGGATACTTAATATAGCGAGTGTTATGAGCGAGTTTCAGAGAACACAGGTAGTGCCAGAAGTGGATGCTTATAGAATTTCTTTCCTTGCTACTACAGCACTAGCTAACGAAGGATTCCATGAAGAGTACACACCAGATAAGGATGTTATAAATCATATAAAAGACGGTATAAAAGCGATAAGAAAAGCTGGTTACAATGGACAGTTAGTAATTCATGCGAATTGGGATACCATAACAGAACTTGAAAAGGTTAAGCCAGTTGTAGCAAACACAGTAACATTTACTGCAAACGGGATAAACACTACTGTTAATCAGATAGATAACTGCCCAATACTTCCAACAGCAGATAATAGAATGATAAGTAAGATAAAAATAAATGATGGTACAAGTGAGTTTGGATTTGCTAAGGATCCTACAGGTAAACAGTTAAACTTCCTTATTGTTGGACGAGATGTTCCAATTGCAATAACAAAGCTAGATACTATAAGAATATTTAATCCATTTGTAAACCAGAAGGCAAATGGGTGGTTGGCAGACTATAGAAGATTCCATGATATATGGGTGTTGGATTCTAAGAAGAAAGCCATCTTTTGTTCTACAGCTTTGGCATAGGAGGGGAAAATGAGATTAGAAAGATTAAATGTTATAAGAGAAACCGAAGATGAAAGTAAAATAAAATATTTTAAATCTTTAGGGTTTATTGAAGTTGAAAAGGTTGAAGAAGTTGAAAAGGTTGAAGAAGTTGAAAAGACAACAAGAAAAAAATCTAAAAAGTAGGTGATTTTTTGTGCAAGAAAAGATAAAGGATATAGTTAAAAAATATCTTACTGAATGCAAAGTAGAAGTTACTGAAATGTTTATAGACCTAAAAATAGAAGAACAGATAGAATTTGTTCTCAATTTTTGCAACATAAGAGAACTTCCGAAAGAACTGGTGCATACAGTAGCAATAAGGACTCTAGGTGATATATTGGCCATTAAATATTGCAGTAATTCTGATAGTACAGACAATAAAGGAATTAAGCAAATTACAGAAGGTGATACTACTATATCTTTTTCAAATTTAAATGAAAGTTTAAACATAGAACAGATTAAAGCCTATAAAGAATACGGGAAACATAACCTTATGAATTTTAGAAAGGTGAAGTGGTTTTGATGAATAGAGTAAGAAAAGCTATAGAGCTGCTTTATGGAGGCAGATGTGATGTATACGAGTATGATGTTGTAAAGGATGAAAAAACCAAGAGAAAGACAAATAAAGAGGTGTTAAAACACTCAAATATTCCGTGTAGGCTATCTTTTGCAGATAGAGCTAGTGGTAGAACAATACAAAAGGAAATGGGGCATATAGAACAGGGGATAAAATTGTTTTTATCCCCTGATATTTTTATAAAACCTAATTCTAAAATTATTGTTACACAAAATGGAAGAACAGTAACATATAAAAACTCTACTCCTGCCAATTTTCACACTAATCATCAAGAAATAAATTTGGAGTTAGCAGAAGAGTATGCCTAAAATTGGGAGTACTGGAGGACTTGATAAGCAAATGAAGAAGATGAATGACCGTATTCAAAAAATAAATGATAAAGGCTTAGATGAATTTATTGAACAACTGGCAAGAAAATTAGCTATAAGAGTATTAGTTCACGCTATTCATAGAACTCCGGTAGATACTGGAACACTTCGAAGAGGCTGGGGTGGAGGAGTTGAAAAAACACCTACTCAAATAGGCAAAGAAACACCAGTAAATAAAGTAGGCGATGTATTCTCAATAGTAATAAGCAATAATATTGACTATGCGGTTTATGTTGAATATGGGCACAGAGCAAGAGGCGGTAAAGGTTGGGTTCCAGGAAAATTTATGCTTAAAATATCGGTTGAAAAAGTTAAAGCAAAATCGAGAAGCATTATAGAAAAAGAATTTAAAAAACAACTAGAGAGGATTTTTAAATGATAGAAAAATATATAGATGCAATTTCAGTGCAGTTAGATAAGTACTTAAATATTGAAAACATATATGTAAATGAACAACTTCAAGATTTTGAAACCCCTTGTTTTATTATCCATGTCATTAGTTCGATGAAAAATTTAATGCTAAACACTAGACAAAGAAGGGTATATCCATTTGATATTGTGTATATGGCTGAAGATAGCAAGGATATAGATACCTTATATACAATGGGAGATTTTTTATATGAATTACTGGACATGCTAGAAATTGATGAAGAACTTGTTAGGGGGATAGATCTTGAATATAAAATAGTAGATAATGCTTTACATTTTTTTGTTACATATCCGATGTTATTAGATTATGAAAAAACAGAGGAAAAAATGAGTAGTCTACAGCAAAAAACGGAGGTGATTATAAATGGCTAATAAAAACAAGGATATAAACAAATTTACAAAGAAACAGTTGCTTAGTGCTAAAAAATATATAAATAACAAAGATATACTCCAAGTTATTTTAGATGATAAAAGAACATATAGTTTTGCTGAGGTTGATAAGATACTTAAAAAAACACTTGAAAGGGGAGTGAGATAGATGGCATTAGGTGGAGGTACATTTAAAAATATGGACAAACCACTTCCAGGAGCGTATGTAAATAATGTAAGTGCTGCAAAAAACCTAGATTTAACCGGTCTTCATGGGGTTGTAGCTATAGCGTTAGAGTGGGATTATGGAAACAAGGGCGATTTGATAAAATTAAAGTCAGGGCATTTTTCTATTTTGTGTAAACAGGCTCTTGGCTATGATTTGTGGGATGAAAAGTTAAAAGGGATTAGAGAACTAGTAGAAAATACAACAGAAGTTTATTTTTACATTTTGAATGACAATAAAAAGGCATCTAATACACATGCAGAGGCTAAGAAGGGTGGAACAAGAGGAAATGCTCTTGCTATAAGGATACAGACAAATGTTGATGATCCAAGTAAAAAAGATGTTATAACATTGCTTGACAATGAAATAGTTGATAAGCAAATAGTTAGCCAAAAAACAGAACTTGTTGATAATGAGTTTGTTAAGTTTAAAAAAACAGTTGAACTTGAAGATGTGGTAAAAAGCGAGTTAAGTGGTGGAACTAATGGAGATGTTGTAGTAAAAGACCATCAGACTTTTTTAGCAAGAATGGAAACTGTATCATTTAATACTCTTGCTTGTCTTTCTTTAGATAAGGAAATTCAAAAACTTTATGTAGCTTATACAAAAAGAATGCGTGAAGATGTTGGACTTAAATTTGCAACGATTTTGAAGCTAATAGACGCACCAGGTGAAGAACTTTACAACCATGAAAGCATAGTAGCTATAGAAAATAAAGTGCTTGACAAAGGTGCTAAAGGAAATGAATTGGTATACTTTACTGCTGCAATATATGCTTCAACGCCATTTGGAAAATCAAATCTTAATAAAAAATACACAGGAGAGTTTAAAGTAAACACAGAGTACACTCAAGGACAATTAACTCAATTGGCTAAAGAAGGTAAATTTGTTTATCATCAGGTTGGTGATGAAGTAAGGGTGTTGGAAGATATAAATTCTCTTACTACATTTACTGAGGAAAAAGGCGAAGAGTTCAAGGAAAATCAGGTTGTTAGAATTGTTGATGCACTTGCGATAGAAGATGCAATAGTTTTCAATACAATGTATTTAGGAAAAGTAAACATAAATAAATCTGCTCTAGAAAGCTACGAAAATAAGGTTAGAGATATACGTGAACATTTTGTAGATGAAGGGGCTTTAGTGGATTACGATAAAGATATAAAAGTTGAAAAGGTTGAAGGCGTAAGAGGAGCAGTGAAAGTAACAAGTGGGGTAAGACCTGCTGAGTGCTTTAGGCAGTTATATGCAACTAATTTAGTAAGGGGGTAAATAAATGGCAGAACAAGTCAAAAGACTAAATTTTGTAAATGAAACCATATCAGGTTCTCAGGGGTGTGTTTTTGCTGAAATAAATAATAGAAGGTATGTGCTTGCTTCATTGAGTAAGTTTAAGGCTACATTTAAGACAAATATATCTAAAGGCGGAGTTTTAGGCTTGAGTGGTAAACAAAATAAGCCTGCTGGTTGGGAAGGAGAATGGGAAGCTACATTTTATTATAATCAGTCAACTTTTAGAGAGCTTGCACAGCAATATGCAGAAACGGGGATATTCCCAACTTTCAATATCCAGGTAATAAACGAAGATCCAATGTCGGTAGCTAAAATAGGAAGGCAGTCCATAACATTTGTGGATTGTATAGCAGAAGAGATTACAATGGCCATGATAGATGTAGATGCAGAGTCTTTAGATGAAGATGTATCAGGGACATTCAATGATTTTAAAATAAACGATAAGTTTAAGGATTTTCCAACTGCGTAATTGGAAAATAATAGGGGTTTCACATGAAACCCTTTTTTAATATAAAAAAATAAAGGAGATTAATAATATGAGTAAATTTCAAGCATTTTTAAAGGGAAACAGCAAGAGAATAAAAACAAAGAACGTAATTATATCAGACGCTTTTTTAGATGAAAATGGGAAAATAGTTCCATTTACAATAAGAACATTACCTACAAACTTAGTAAGCAAATGGCAAAATGAGTTTTCAAGTTTAAATGAAAATGGAGAAGCAGAATTTGATACTGCTGGATATAACAAAAAAATAATGATTGAAGCAGTAGTATTCCCAGATCTTAAGAATCAAGAATTACAAGATAGTTACGGTGTAATAGGAGAGGGTGCATTACTAGACGAAATGTTACTTTATGGAGAACAAACAAAGCTAATACAGGAAATAAACGTGCTAAATGGGTTTAAGACTATAGATGAAAAGGTGAAAGAAATAAAAAACTAATAGAAGAAGATGACTTTGATGCTAATATAGCATATTACTGTCTGAATGAGTATCATATGTCACCTTCTGAAATCTTTGATGTTATAGAAAACAAAGATAATAGGTATATTTTTATTGTTGCATCTATTCTCACAAGGACTGAAGCAGAAAGAAGAGAAGAAAAGAAAGCTAAAAGTAAAATTAAATAAGAAAGGAGGGAATTATGGAGGGTATAAGTACACAGATAAAAATTGATGATGCAGCAACTGCAGTTTTCCAAAATATAGCAAGTTCGTGTGCTACAGCTACAAATAGCATTAATGGTTTTCAAAGAGCTGTGGGGCAAAGTTATAATACAGGGAAAATGAAAGCTATGCCCAAAGATATTGATAATGCAAGATTGAGTCAGACATCTTTCAATGAAACGCTAAGACAAGGTGGAGGCTTAGCATCTCAAATGGCTGAAAAGATAAAAGGAATTGTGGGGGCTTATCTTGGTTGGCAAGCTGTAAAAAAGACTGTCGAGGTAGGTGATGAGTTTAATAGTACAATGGCAAGACTTAACATTATAAGCAATGGCGAGTCCCCTGCAAAGATATATAACGATATTTACAAGGCTGCACAAAATGCTAGAATACCAGTTGCTGGATTGTCAGCGGATGTTGCGAAACTAGGACTTTTAGCAGGAGATAGATTTACGGGCAACAATGAGCTTATTAAATTTTCTGAAATACTAGCAAAATCATTTAAAGTTTCAGGGGGAACCGCCCAAGAATCTGCGGCGGCAATGCACCAAATTACTCAAGCGATGGCATCTAATAGATTACAAGGAGATGAATTTGTTTCAATCCTTGAAAATGCACCACTGTTTGCAAGAGCTATAAAAAATGAATTAAACGGTATAGACCTTAAGAAAGCATCTGCAGATGGCTTGATAACAGCAGATGTAATGAAAAGAGCCGCATTCAATATGGCGGATGATGTGAATAACAAGTTAAGCGAAATCCCCAGAACGTTTGCAGATAACGTTACAATAATGAAAAATAATATAATGTCTTCGCTAGAGCCTTTATTTTCTTCATTGTCTAAATTGTGGAATAGTGACTTTATGTTGGGAACTATAGGAGTTATAACATTAGCATTTCAGGGATTTGGGCAAATTGCTGGACTTGCTATTAACATACTTGTAGCGGGACTAGATTTCTTAACACAACATGCATGGCTACTAATTCCGCCACTAACAGCACTAGTTTTTAAAATGGCAATGATGGCAGGGACAGCAATAGCAACAGCAGCAGCTTTTATGGTAAAGGTTGCTGCAGATATTGCGGAAACAATGGCAATATACGCTTTAATTGTTGCTCAAGACGGACTTAATGCAGCTATGGCCGCGTGCCCTATTATATGGATAATAGTTGGAATAGTAGCAATTACATTAGCTATTTTAAAACTTATACAATGGTTACTATCCTGGGCAGATATAAATGTTACAGTTGTAGGAATAGTAGGAGCTATTTTTGGTTTTTTAGGAACGCATATATTTAATATTTTCAAAGGAGTAGCCAACATAGTTTTTGCAGTGGCTGAATTTATTGCGAATGTGTTCAATCATCCGGTTTATTCTATTGTTAGACTGTTCGCAAACTTGGCAAAAGCTGCTCTAGGAATGGCAAGAAGTATGACAAGTTCATTTGATGGGGTAGCTACTAACTTAGCAAATTCTTTCATTGACGGAGCAAACAGGGCAATAAGAGCAATTAACTGGGTAATTAGAGCCTTAAATAAGATCCCAGGAGTAAATCTATCTGAAATGGGGCAATTTGCACATACTGCATCAATTACACACCCTATAAAGAAAGCAGAAAATAATATTGATAAATGGCTTGAAAATAGTAAACCTAAGGATTATAAAGCTGCTAAACCTTTCGAAATGAGCGATACTTTTGATGGTGCTATGAAAGGAATGAATTTTGCAAATGGCATGATTTCTAAGTTAAAGAATAAATTCAAGCCACAAGACGATAACAAACAAAAAAAAGATATCGAAAAAATGATTAAAGATGCACAAAAAGAACCGGCAAAAGCTGGAGGAACGGGCGGAGGCACAAGAGGAAAAGGTAAAAATCCGCTATCAAAGCCTATAGAAAACACAGCTTTAAACACTAAGAAGATAGCTGAAAATACAGACAATTCAAAACTTGATGTTAGATACATGAGAGAAATTGCAGAGAGACAAGCCATAAATAGATTCACTACAGCAACTATAAATATTGAAAATAATTTGAGCCAAGCTCCATCAGATATGGATTTGGACGGATTTGTAGACCACCTATCAAACAAGTTGGCAGATGAGTTAGATAGACAGGTTGATGGATATTACAAATATTAGAAAGGAGGAGTAAATATGTATTTATTTTATTTGGGGGGCATGTTGCTCCCTGTTACTCCTTCCAAGCTTACAACAAAAATAGGAAATGCAAATCAAACTTTTGAATTGGCAAATGAAGGAGAAATAAATAAGATAAAAAATCCTAAGTTAACAGAATACAGCTTTGAATTTGAACTCCCATTTAATAAAATATCTTATTCCACTAGAGAATGTGATCCTAAGGAAATTTTAGATATGCTTGAGGAAACAAAAAAGAATAAGAAAATAATTAAATTTCAAGTTGTTAGAAAAATGTTTAATAAATCGCGTTTTCCACTTGAACAAGATGTTTCCATAGAGGATTACGAAATAGTAGAGGATTCTGAAAATAATAGCGATATAGTGGTTAGTATAACATTAAAACAATTTAGACCATATAGAACACTACACATACTTAACAATGAAGATAAAAGACCTGTTTTGAATAATAAAAATGAGAGTAAAAAAACATCTATCAGCTGCTTGAAAAAATTAGAATTGCTATCAGATTTGAACGTAAGAAGTGGTGCAGGGACTCAAAATAGGAAAGTAGCAATAATGAAAAAAGGAGAAAAACCTTTAGCATACAGACAATATGAGCTAGAAAAAGGTGTTTGGTGGTATGCTATAAAACACTCTGCAGGAGATAAGGATAAAAACGGTGTTGCTTGGGGATGGATTTCAGGGAAAACACAATATGTGAGAATTTTAAAAGATTATAATAAAATAACTGCAACCGCAGAAGATGTAATAGGACAAAAGGGACATTATACAAAGTAAGGGAGTAGAAATAATGATAGAAAACAGAAATATACATTCCTATAATGTAGATGTTTTTATAACTAGAGAAAAAAAAGTATATAAAGTTCCAATATTAAATGGGTTAGAGATTAAGTGGGAACGTAAGGGGGTTCCTGGACAGTGTACCTTTTCTATAATACAAGAAGATACAGAAGAAAAAGTAGAGTTTGAAGAGGGTGATGAAGTACAAGTTAGAATATCTAAAACATGGATGTTTAAAGGGTATATATTTACTAAGACAAGGAATAAGGATGGTGTTGTAAAATACACTTGCTTTGACCAATTGAGGTACTTAAAAGCTAAAGAAGCTGTGAATTTTGTTGATAAAACAGTTGGAGAAATAGTAAATCAAATTTGTGATGAAAGAGAACTAAAAAAAGGGACAATAAGAGATAGTGAGAAAAAATATAAAATACCAAGTATAACAAGGGATAATACTTCATTTCACGATGTTATATTAACTGCGATTGAGAAGACAACAGAAGCAACAGGGGAGATCTTTATACTTTACGATAGATTTGGAAAAATAACCCTATGCCCGTTAAAACATATGAAAAGAAATGTTGTAATTGATTCTAGTGTTATAGGAGATTTCGAGTATGAAAGTACTATAGATAAACAGACATACAATGTAGTTAGAGTTGCAGCTAAGTCAAAAAAAGATGGAGCAACAGTTTATTATACTGCAAGAGACCAAAAGAATGTTAATAAATGGGGAGTATTGCAACTAACAGAAAAGAGTTCCAATAGCTTTACTTCTACCTCGGCAGCAAAACAGCTTTTAGACTTTTATAACTCTAAAACCAAAACTCTCAAAATTAAAAATGCAATGGGAGCGGTTGAAGTAGTTGCTGGAGCCGTTATAATTGTAAACCTTGATTTGGGTGATATGAAGCTAACAAGAAATATGGTAGTTGATGCGGTTACCCATAGAGTAGAAGACGGCTTATATTCAATGGATTTAGAATTGATTGGTGGGGAGTTTGTTTCTACCAGAGGAGTGCAAGGAGAACAGGAAGAAAAACATGAGGAAGTTTCAGCTGGCGAAAATGAAAACAGTTTTTCTTCGGAAGTGAAGTATACTGGAGGAAGTATAACCTATAGCAGTGGAGGGCATAAAGTTACTCTTTCAGAATCATTAGTGAACCAAATTTTAAAACAATGCATACGATATAAAATTATGCCTAGTTTTATACTTACACAAATGTGGGCAGAAAGTTTTTGGGGAGACTCTAATGTAGGTAGAAAAAATAACAATTGGGGTGGCATAACATGGCCATATAAAGGTGACCCAAGTGTCAAAAAGTACAAAGGCACTCGCAGACCTGCTGCGGAAGGTGGATACTATGTAAGATGGAATAGTGCAGAAGACTATATTGTAGATCATTTCTTTTTATTTAGAGAAGGGGGTTATTACAAGGTTAGGTATAAGACCACTATTGGAGGCTTTATAAATGGATTACTTACAAGAAGTAGGGGAGGAGAGGCTAAAGCTAATTATGCAGCAAGCCCTAACTACAGAAGTTTAATGAATTCTACATACAACAGACTTATGAAACATTTAGAAAGCAAGTTAAAACAATTAGATAAAATGGTTTATGAAAACGGAACATGGAAAAGTGGTACAGTTGTTAAACCTAATAATGCTGTTGGAAGTAATATTAGCAATAGTGGCAATATTGCACATGTTAAAGAAGCACAAAAACACATTGGTAAAAGTTGGGCACAAATGAATAAATTAGGCCATATGACAAGAGGACTTTGGTGTGCAGATTTTACAGTATTTTGTATGAAGAAAGCGGGAAATTTGCCAGTAGGGGCTACATCTTCAACTAGAGATTTATTCTCCAAATATAGAGCTAGAGGAAAAGCAAAACATCTAGAGGCAGCTAGAAATTACACCCCTAAATCAGGGGATATAATTTTCTTTTACAATGGTTCAGGTAGAGCAGGAGCTTTGAAGATAGATCATGTGGGGATTGTTGAAAAAGTTGAAGGTACAAAGATAACTACAATTGAAGGAAACTCTGGAGCAAGATTAAATGTAGGTAGACATACCTACTGGGTAGGACAAAAGAAAATAACAGGTTATGGAATAATGTAAAGGAGCATTAAAAATGAATATAATATCTATAATTAAAGAAATTGTTTATAAAACAGTAGATAATATGCAATTGCCAGATTTTATAACAGGAGAAGTAGTTTCCATTAATCCATTGAATATAAAAATAAATGAAAAGATAGTATTGCAGCCAGTGCATCTATATGTTCTAAAAAGTGCTATTGGCAAATATCCAGTTAATATTACAAATGGGAATGGAGTAGCTATACATAAACTAAAGGAAGGAGATATTGTAGCCTTAGGGAAATGTAATGGCGGAGAAAAATATATTGTATTTGGGGAGGTTAAAAAATTATGATACCCAATACAGGTATGACACAAGAGGAATTTCAAAGTATAATAGACAAACTTGAAAATGATAAATTTAAATATAATAGTAAGGATTATAAATTATCTGATGATGGGACAAGAATAGAAGGGGTTACAAATGGCACGGATGAAATAGCACAAACCCTTTATTTTATTATAAATATAGAAAGATATAAGTATGCAACTGTAAGCAGTAACACAGGGGTAGAGCTTGTAGATAAATTCGGAGAAGACCCTAATCTTGTTAATATGAAAATTGTAAATACAATTAAAGAAGCTTTTTTAAATGATGATAGGGTGAAGGAAATATTAGATATAGAATTACAAAGGGTAAGAAGAGGTGTTTATAGTATATATATGGTTATACAAACAACAGAAGGGAAAGTATCTATAACAGAGGTGGTGAACACTAGTGGACTATAATATATCATTTGAAGATATAACGGATAGAATGTTAAGTAGGATTGATGATGACTTTGACAAGAGAGAAACAAGCCTTGTATACCAATCTATTGCAATGAATGTTCCTGAATATATAGAAATTGCAAGTGAACTAGAATTTATTGAAGATGAAGCGTATCCTGATACATGTAATTATAAAAATTTGGTAAGAAAATGTAGAGAAAGAGATATAACACCGATTCCTGCTACATATGGAACTGTTAGAGCAGAATTGAGCTTAAAAGTTGAAATTAATGCCAGGTTTATTACAGGTGGCAGGGTTTATAAAGTTTTAGAACTTCTTAAAGAACCTAATGCGGAAATTCCTGAAGAAGAAAAGATATGGATATATTCTCTAATAGCAGAAGAAACTGGACATATTGAATTTATTGGAGATCTTATACCTATAGATGAGATACAAGGTCTTAAGCATGCAAAAATAACTGAAATAATAGAGGATGGTAGAGATGAAGAGGATATAGATAGCTTGAGAGCTAGATATAACTATTCGTTAGTAGCTCAATCCTTTGGGGGAAACAAGACAGAATATAAACAAAGAATATCTGAAATGGATAACATAGGTGGTGTTAAAGTTTTTAGGCGAAAGGAAGGCAAAAACAATATTGAAATATATATTGCAGATACAAATTTCAAGGGTGCTAGTGAAGAAGTTGTAAGGGCTGTCCAAGATGCGATTGATCCTACTCAAGATGGCGAAGGTTTAGGCCTAGCCCCGATTGACCATATTGTGAAAATAAATGCTGCAATACCTTTAAAAGTAAATATAAACGCAACGATTAAGGTTAGAGATAATGCTGATATTACTAAAGACGTTAAAATGGAAATAGAAGAATATTTTAAAGATTTACGTTATGAATGGTCTAATACAGAAGATGGATTAATAATTAGGCTTGTGAAGATAGAAAGCCTTATATTTGGAATACATAATGTAATAGATATAGAAAATATTACTATAAACGGACAAACAAAGAATATTATGGTAGAGGCTACCAATATACCAGTTCTTGGGGAGGTGGTGATTAATTGATAACAACAGATATAGATTACAAGTCTAATACACTTGCACATTTACCACATGTTTATAGAAAAATAAAAGAGTTTAGAGAGCTAGCAAATACCTATGATAAGGAAAATGAGTTGATAGCAAGAAGGGTGCAAGAAACTTTTGACAATTTTTTTATACTAAGTCTAAATGAATATGGTTGTAGCAGATGGGAAAAGATATTAAAAATAAAAGTTAATGATAGCTATACATTAGAAGATAGGAGATTTAATATATTAACTAAACTTATAGGGTTACGGCCGTACACCCAAAAAAAATTAAAATATTTGTTGGATGCTTTGGTGGGGGAGGGAAATTATACATCCAATATAGATAATAGAGAAAAAATATTAGAGGTAAATTTAGGTTTAGCAGCAAAAAATCAAATGCGAGCACTTGAAGAATTATTAGATAATATACTACCTGCAAATATGGTTATTAAAACATCTCTAAAATACAATAAGCATGAAATGTTGACTAAATATACACACCAACAATTAGAAAAGGCTACACACGAGCAATTAA
This sequence comes from Peptostreptococcus russellii, assembly GCF_900110295.1. GTDB lineage: Bacteria > Bacillota > Clostridia > Peptostreptococcales > Peptostreptococcaceae > Peptostreptococcus > Peptostreptococcus russellii_A. The sequence goes on along the minus strand of NZ_FODF01000014.1, from coordinate 6,483 downwards.
GAGAGGAGGTGTTGGCTAATGTCATTGTTTAATTCGAGCTACACACCAGTAAAGCCAGCAGACTATAAAAGTAAGTTTGAGATTCCATATCAAAACGCACAAGATTTTTATAATATAAGAGTATTTAATGATTGTTTTTACTTGCTAGAGAGGGAACTATTAAAACTTACAGGGAAAATTACAGAGTTAAAGCTAACAGATGAAAACATAGATGTAGTAGCAGAAGATAAAAAGCTAAGTGAAGTATTACCAACGGTGGCTAGAAAAGGAGAGATACTTCCACAGGACATAAAAGGAAATAACGTTAACAAAAAAATACTAACAGATATAACTATTACAGAAAACGGTGATTTAACAGTATTAGGAGTAAGGGACGTTGGCTTAGATTTTAGAGGGACACGTGAATTAAGCAACATCTACGCAAAGAAAACAGACTTAGAGTCCTTGCAAACAAGCAGTAGCAAAGAAATAGAATCCCTAAAAGCTAAAGATAAACTACTAGAGCAAAAAGATGCAGAATTACAAAGTGCAATAGACGGAATAAAGCAAGAAATTTCTAGTGTAAAACAGGATATAGGTGGATATGCTACAAGGCTAGAAACTGCTAATAATGGGATAGAAGCAAGGTTATAGGGAGGTGAGTAAATGGCTACAATAAAAGAACAGACAGAGAAAACGGAGCAATTAAAAACCACCTTAGATAATAAAGTGGACAGTATAGGCAATATTATTAATACAAAGATAAAAGAAAAGCTAACTACATTAACACAAGTGGAAGATGTTTTAAGCAGGAAAATGCTAGGCATAGGAAGCGTTATAAGTCCATCAAGACTTGAACTAGTAGCACCGTATAAAATTCTAAAACAATATAACTTAGCAGGGCATAAGATAGATAAAATTCTTGCAATGAGTAAGTCTGGAAAAGTGGCATGTCTAATGCAAGGTGAGGATAAAACTATATATATAATCGAAAGAGATAGAATTCTTGCAAGTTTTGAATGTAGAGATAAACAACTTTTAGGTCCAACGAGTTTAGGATTTTCAGGAGAAAATACATTTTATTACAGCATGTATTCGACTGGTTACTACGGTAAAAGTTATGGTTATGCTTTAGACATTAATTCAGGAAGTCAAAAAAGCGTGACAGGTATAATATCAACATCTAATAAAATAGCAAGGTCTAAAGAAAACGAGTCAAGGTATTTTATTGCCGGAGACACTAACGCTTTTGTATACGACGTTAAATTAGAGAAGGTCATTGTTTCAGTAGGGGTTTCAAATTCTTGGGGTGATAATACAGTGGGTTACGGCAGTGCAGATGTGAGTTCTTACGGTGCAGTATCTATGCACAGAAATTATAATAGACCTTATCAAACATACGGGCTATCTGTGAATGTTATATCCAACACTTTTGAAACTCGAACGGTATATTCTAGAGAAGAAAAATCCGGGATTGAAGCCTTTGTAGGAATAAACACTACAAAACCAATATATTACGTGGCTTCGAAATCAGGTGCCAATGCATTTAAAGTTTTTGATTCTACGCTGATGGAAACAACTGAACTTATGACAGAAATACCAGTAACTGGAAATTCTCAAACTCCTGTATTTTGCACGGATAAAAGTGGTAATCTATATCTATCGCAAACGAAAGATTCAAGGTCACTTACTGCTATAGGTCCAAATGGGGAATTAATCGGATTTATGAAAACTCCTATTCTACCGAAAAATATTGGATACGTTGATGATGATACTGTTTGTGCCAAAATAGGTGATGGATATTGCATAGCTACTTTGCAAGAAAGCCCTCAATATGTGATTATTTAGAAAGGAATACTAAAATGAAATTATACTTATTACATGAAAACAAAGAAAAAAATTATATTAGCATAATATACTATATTAAACCAGAGTTCGAATGCTTCTATAAAGAAGTGATGGAGAGTGATTTGCCACCAGATAAGGTTGGGTACATTAAAAGATTGGTGTATACAAAGTCTACGGATACTGTAAGTGCCGAATATGAACCTATACCAAAATCAGAAACAGAATTACTTAAAGAACAAATAGAAAAAATGAAAATCGAACATGCTACACAGATAGCCGAACTAGTTGAAAAATCTGAAAGCGACAAACTAGAATTATCTACAGCAATAGTAGAATTAACAGAACAATTAGCACAAGGATAGGTGGTTAAAATGAGGACTTTAATTTTAAGGTTCTTTTTTTATATGTTTTTTAATTTGGAAGGAGGTGAAGAAGATATGGCAATGTGTTATGTTACTTGTATAGTTGCAGGAGTTAGAACTTATAAGCAAGTTCCAAAGTTCTTGAAGGATAAGGTTAAAGAGCTTTTAATATCTATGGAACTAGAAGAATTAGTAGTAGAATAATCTACAAATTGCAGAGAGTGGAATCTCTATAATCTAATTTAAAAAAGTTAATAATTGCAATCGAGAAGGGAAACTCTACGCCCTTCTCTTTTTTTTGCAAAAACAAGACCTTGTAGAATCGATTTTAAGCTTCTTATAGGTACTAACTATCAAGAACTAAATTAAAATCTCTTATAACCGTTCTTACAAGATTGTCTATGAAACGTTGGAATTTCAACGTTCCTAGCTTACATACACACAAAAGAATAGAGGCGATATATGGTAATTAAAGATTTTATTATAGAGTGGTGGATACAAGCAGTATTTGGGATTATCCTTACTGGTTTAACCGTAGCAGTAAAAAATATTGTTAGAGAAAATAAAAAAAGAGACCAAGAAAATAAAAAAGAACAAGAAGCAATAAAAATGGGAATTAAAACCATACTTTATTACAACATTTGCAAAGAAGCAGCAGATATTAAAAACAGAGGGAAAATAAAAAGAGAAGAAATTAGAGATTTAGAATACCTTTTTAAATCTTATTCTAATTTAGGTGGCAATGGAGTTGCAAAAAAGTTGTACGAAGAATGCATGGAATTGCCAGTAGAAATATATTATTAAAATTTTTTAGAAATGGAGATGGTTTAATGAAAGACAGAATAAAGAATCCGTATTTTTGGATAGGACTTGTAGGTGTAATTTTAACTGCTTTACAAGTGGAAGCTAGTACTCTAACAAGCTGGGATAAGGTATTGCAATTAATTATAGATACAATACAGAATCCATATCTTTTAACTACTACTGTTATGGCTGTAATAGGAGTAGTAGTAGATCCAACTACTAGAGGAGCAAAGGACAGAAAGGTGGTAAGATAAAATGACTAAGTTTATATGGAAACCTATAACTAATGGGAATAATTTTGGAGGAAGGAGACCTAAAAGTGCAGTCCAATATATAGCTATACACTGGACTGCAAACGAAGAAGAAACCGCAACTGCATTAAACCATTACTTTTATTTTCAAAACCATAGTGTAGGGGCGTCGGCTCATTATTTTGTAGACCATAGTAAAATAATACAGATAGTAGGGGATACCACAGTAGCCTATGCAGTAGGGGGCAATCAAGGTTATGGTGTAGCTTTAAATGGCTGCACAAACTACAATTCTATAAGTATAGAAATGTGTGTAAATAAAGGCTATAACAACCAAATGTTATTTAATACCGTGGAATTAGTTAAAGAACTTTTAAGACAATATCCTAACGCTAGAGTATGTAGACATTGGGATGCAACAAGAAAAGACTGTCCAGGTGGTTGGGGTGGTAATAGTTCTAAATGGGATTGGTTCTTAGAAGAAATAAAGAAAAACAGAAGAATGATTATAGACACTAGCAAAACATCCGACTGTAAAATGGTAGGTAATGCACAAGTTCCTACAAGCCAATCTAAGCCAACTAAACCATTTAAAGGATATTATGTATTAACTAGCACTCCAGGAGATGTATTAAACGTTAGAGAAAAGCCAAGTGCAAGCTCTAGAATAGTTAGTAGCTACAGACATGGAAGTAAAATATATGTGCATGAAGTAGTGCATACCACAGATTCTACTTGGTATAAAATAGAGTACCATAAGGGTAAGTTTGGATATGTTGCCGCAAAATTTTGCAAGGGAATAAAATAATAAATAGGTTTAATTTTTTTAGATAATGCCTATATTATTATAGATACCAAAAACAAATTAACTAGGGTATAAAAAAAGGGGAGAGCTTTATGCCCTCCCTTTATTTTTTTGCTTATTTACATTACAGCTTCAATAATTCCATTTTCCACTATAAGGTAAGCTGTATCTTCCATATTACCTAGTTCTGTATAAACCACATAAACCTGTGCATCGTCTAAATGTTCAACCTTAGAGCTGTACATTGTGCGTTCTTTTTCAACATACACACAATCGCCATCAGTAGTTTCAATTTCACATAATACATCGTCAATATCAAATTCGCTTCCTACCAATACTTCTAATCCCTTTACTAATTCACTTCTTATCATTTTTTAATCCTCCTAAGTTTTATTTTTTTGGTTGTTTTGTTTATATTTTCATTGTACCAACAATAACGTTTGTCGTCGAGCATTTTTTAAAATTTTTTACTAATTTTAGAATAATTCTAATACTGTTCCACCTACTAAGTATGTTTGGTCTGCAGCTCCTTTATTTTGTGGAGTGTATTCCTTAACTTTTAAGTAGCACTTTTCTAATAAAACACCTGTATTTGTGTTCCCAAAGTTAAAGTGTTTTAAAATTTGATCTAGCTTATTTTTTAATACTCTATCTGTTTTTGCATCTGCATAAGTATTAAAATTAAACGGTGCTTTATTATTGCACTTCTTATAAAACTGTAATAGCTGTCCTATTAATAGGTAGTACTCTCTGTCATTTTCAATTTCGAAACCTTCTTCTTTTACTCTAACCTTTAAAGCATCATAAACCTTTCCTAACTCATTCTTTGGCATAGCTAAACCTCCTGATAATTTTATTTTTAGGAGGGGGAGAGTTTTCTCCCCACCCTATTTTACTTATCTAAAAATCTTTGCATCTTCTCTATCTGCGTGTCTTTTCTTGTAACGTTTTGCTCTATTGTTTAAATTCTCTATTAAAGAATCCATCTTATAGCCTTCAAAGTCCCTTATTAATATTGTGTTTTTTATGCGTCTTGTTAAGTAAAGTATTGCATTGTAAACTTCATCTTCATTGTAAAGTCTGTAGCCTATTTCTTCTAGCTTAATAACTAGATTCTTTCTAATTTCTTTAGCTTCTTCATCTTCTATTTCAACAAATTCAGTTTCGTCAATTTCTTCTGGGATAACTAGATCCTTTTCTAATATCTCTACAGCTATATCTTTAGCTTCTTTATTTCTATTTTCTATAAAATACTTTGCACTTGTTTCTGTTAATATAATCTGCATTATTTCTGCATTATCCTTACACTTGTCTAGCATTTTGTTTCTTATATCTTCTGCCCATGCTATTTGCTTTTCTGTACCCTGTAAAGGTGTAAGCTCTATATTTGGTATACTTTTCTTTAATTCTTCTTCTCTATCCTTAGCTTCACATTTATAGCATACATGGTTCTTACAATCTTCTAGAACTTCCTGTCTGTATTCTTCTGTGTATCCACCTATGTTTACTTCCATTTCATGTCCACACTTACAAGTTATTGTATATCTTCTCTTTCTGCACTTATTTGCCATTTTCATATCCTCCTAAATTTTATTTTTGGTGTTCTGTTTATATTTTGATTATACCAACGATAACGTTTGTTGTCGAGCGTTTTTTTAAATTAATTTATTCTTTTTTGATAATGCTCTTTTACCCAATTGATGTCTATTACCCATGTTTTTCCAATTTTTAATATGTATTCTTCAGGAATATTTTTTTTGTTTATGTGCCACCTTAAAGTATTAGCACTTATGTTATATTCTCTCTCAACTTCTTTTAATGTTTTCCATTTTTCCAAAATTTATTTCCTCCTAACAATTAAATGATAAATTACACTTAATATAATAACAAACGCTAACGTTTGCATCAAGTCAAAAAAACTTAATTATATGGGCTGGAAATAAAAAATATAAAAAAGAGCAGGTGGAATACCTGCCCTATTCTTAAAACATAAAAACCAATATCCCACAACTATAAGATTGTTTACAAAAAATGTTTAGCAAAACATATATTATCTAAAATAAATTTCAAAACACCATGCGTTACGGTTAATTGATAAAATATCTTATCTAAAACAAATTTCAAAACGTCTTATGTTATGGTTAATTTGAGTGTAAACTATAAAATTTAAATTGTCAAGTCCTCTTTTTATATGTTATAATAAGTTTGCCTAAGTTTTATATTTAGGGTGTTTTGTTTAGAGGAGTCCCTGTGGTGGGGACTCCTTTTTTCATGCTTAAATAATATTTTAGGGGGGAATAAAGGGGAATAAAAGGGGAAATTTTTCAATGCGCATAGTAGCCTATGTATATTTTTTAGTGGCTAAAAGCGTGTAAAATCAATGTTTTCACAATTTATAGTATATTATGCATAATATATGTATACAACTGAATTT
>NZ_FODF01000035.1 GCF_900110295.1 Peptostreptococcus russellii | reverse complement strand
GTACTTGATGGGAAACTGTCTGGGAGAGTAGGACGCAGCCAAGTGACTAAGGACTTCAATATGAAGTCCTTTTTTAATTTTTATAAGTATATTTTCTTTAAATAATAAATTAAGCGATTACTTTAAGTAAGTAATCTGGTATAACATATATTTAGGAAAATATGTTATACTATATAAAATAAGAAGGATAATATACTTTCTTGTTAAAAGATTAAAATAAAAAAAGATTGGAGGATACTCATTTAAATAAAGATTTTTTGAGTGAAGAATATGATAGATAAAAGCAAACCAATACCACTATATTATCAGGTTCAAGAAATGATTATAAAGTTAATAGAAGATGGTTCTTACTCTATTAACAATCCCTTGCCATCGGAAAAAGAGTTAATAAAACAGTTTGGTGTAAGTAGAACTACAATAAGACAGGCAGTAGATAATTTAGTTAATCTTGGATATTTAGAAAGAAGACGAGGAGTTGGAACTTTTGTAGCTAAGAGGGAAAAGAAGCACTACTGGGAACTAGAAACATTAAGAAGCTTTAGTGAAGAGTTTGAAAAAAAAGGATATGAGGTTTCTACAAAGCTATTAAGTATAGAAAAACAGAATACTCCAGCAGAGTTGTTTAGTGTTTTCAAAGAAATAGATGAGGTTTTTAAAATAGAAAGACTTAGATTTTTAAATAATAGACCAGCGATACTAGTAACAACTTATGTTCCGGTAAATATTGCGAGTGATTTAGATAAGTATGATCTATCTAATGTATCCTTGTTTGAAATATTAAGAACAAAGTATAATGTTAAAATAGCATATGGTAAAAAGGAGTTTAGAGCTCAACTGGTGAGTGCTGAAGATGCCAAGCTTCTTGAAATGGATGAAAATCAGGCAATACAGCTTGTAAAGACAGAATCCTATGATAATAATGGGAAAATAGTAGACTATTCTATTTCTCGTGATATAGGTGATTTAAGCGTTTACAAGGTAACTTTAAATTATCAAGATTAAAAAAATTCATTTAAATGCAATTTATAATTGAATTTAAATGAGCTTAGTGATATAATGACATCATGACGTGATAACCAGTCAAAAGGGAGGTAATTAAATGGAATTTAAAAATGATGTCATTATAGTCACAGGTGGAGGTAACGGCATAGGCGCTGGAATATCAGAAGCTTTAGCATCAGAAGGAGCAAGAGTTGTTATTGCTGATCAAAACCTTGAAAATGCGGAAAACGTTGCTCAAAAAATAAAAAATGCAGGATATGTGGCTTCTTCGTATAAATTAGATGTATCTAATAAAAATGAAGTTGAAAAGTTTGGACAATATCTTGAAGAAGAGTTTGGAACAATTAACTACTGGGTAAATAGTGCAGGAATCTCAAGAATTACTCCATATTTTGAACATACAGAAGAACTTTGGGACAAAACAATGGATGTAAATTTAAAGGGACAGTTTTTATGTAATAAAATAGCAGTTAAGCATATGTTGAAAAATGGAAAAGGTTCAATCGTAAATATATCATCACAATCTGGTAAAGTAGGAACAAGCTGGTATCAGGCATACTGTTCAAGTAAATTTGGTGTGATAGGCTTGACTCAGTCATTGGCAGCTGAGTTTGGTCCTAAAAATATAAGAGTAAATTCAATTGCTCCAGGAGTTGTATATACTCCAATGTGGGATAAACAAAAGCTAGATTATGCTAGAAAAAGAAATCTAGAGGCAGACGGAGTAATGGATTACTTTAAAAGCAAAATACCGCTAAGACGTTTGGGAACTGTAGAAGATATAGCAAATTGTGTAAAATTTTTACTGAGTGATAAATCAAGTTATATAACAGGACAGACAATCAATTTAAATGGCGGAGATATAATGTTTTAATTGTTATCTTAAAATTAAGAAGAAATAAACTTAATAAAAATATCTTAAGCAAAATATAAAATATTATAGATTTTTATAAATAATTAATTGTAAAATCGACTTGAACAGCTTTATAAAAAATGATTCATCAATAGTTCTGTTTTAAATTTACTAAAGTATTAAATATTTAGAGGAGAACTATGATGAATCTATTTAATATAATACAGAAATCATAAAAATAAACACTTATCAAGATAATGAATAATAAAATATTTTCCATAAAGATGTATGATTAATTTGTATATCAGGACGTTTGAAAAAATAATTAAATGATAATTAATTAGATTTAGAGAAATTAACTAGTGAGTTTGAATATAAGTGCATATTTATTATTGAAAAATTATATAAGATCTTATCTAGGGATTTAAAAGTAGGATATTCATAAAAACGTTTTACAAAACACTTGTAAAAAATATTTTTTCTAGTAAATTCTATTAAACAGATATGCTATTTACTAAGGTATCAATAATATATAAGAGAAAACTAAGAAATTATATGAAAGTAAGTTTAATTAGGTTGATGGAGTTATTAAGCGTTTAAGTTGCTATTACAATCGATGTATTTTTATAAACAAACATTAATTTATAATTTAGGAGGTATTATAAATGTTTAAAATGAAAATTCAGAAGTTTGGAGGCTTCTTGGCTGGGATGGTAATTCCAAATATTGGAGCATTCATAGCTTGGGGGCTTATTACAGCTCTGTTCCTAAAAACAGGCTGGTTACCAAATCCAGAGTTAGCAACTTTAATAGAACCGATATTGAAGTATCTATTACCAATATTAATTGCCTTTACAGGTGGGAAATTAATATATGGTCAAAGGGGAGCAGTTGCAGGTGTTGTAGCAGCTTCAGGTGCAATATTTGGTTCTAATATACCAATGTTTTTAGCAGCGATGGTTCTAGGACCAGTTGGAGCATATGTGATGAAAAAGTTTGATTCGCTTATAGATGGAAAAGTAAAAACAGGCTTTGAAATGTTAGTAAACAATTTTTCAATAGGTATTATAGGTATGATAATGGCTGTTATTTCTTTCTATTTGGTAGGACCGGCAATTGAAATAGCAACAGATGCAGTAACAAATGGAGTTCACTATATATTAAAGTTAAATTTATTGCCATTATTAGCAGTTATTATAGAACCAGCAAAAGTACTATTTTTAAACAATGCAATAGATCAGGGAATTTTTGTTCCTTTGGGATCTGCAGAAATATTAAAAAATGGTGGAAAAACAATCTTTTATATGTTGGTATCTAGTCCAGCTCCTGGAGCAGGAATATTACTTGCATATTCAGTATTTGGAAAAGGAAACAGTAAAAAATCTGCCCCTTCAGCATTGATAATTCAATTTATAGGGGGGATACATGAGGTGTACTTCCCATATGTTTTAATGAAGCCGGTAATGTTCTTAGCCGTTATAGCTGGAGGAGTTTGCCAAATAATAGTATGGACTTTATTAAATGCAGGATTAGCAGGATATCCTCATCCAGGAAGTATTATATCATTCCTAATTATGCTTCCTAGAACAGGTGCAATATCAGTATTATTAGGATTGTTAGCTGGTATATTAGGAAGTTTCTTCCTTGCATCATTCTTCTTGAAGATAGATAAAAACGAGGAAGAATCAGATATGAGCTTAAGTGATGATATAGGCGAAATGTTAGGTGTTTCAAGTAAATCAAAGTCAAAAGAAAAAGGATATAAAACAGAGGAAATAAAAAAGATAATATTTGCATGCGATGCAGGAGTTGGATCAAGTGCAATGGGAAGTGGAATTTTAAAGAAGAAAATCAAGGATGCCAATCTTCCAATAGAAGTCACAAATATGGCAGTTGACACTGTACCAAAAGATACAAAAGTGATTATAACGCATAAGAATCTTAAAGAACGTGCATGTGCAGTTGCGCCAAATGCAGTTGTAAGGACTGTAAATTCCTTTTTAAATGATCCTGAATATGATAGAATAATAAAAGATTTATTAGAAGGAGAAGTGAAGTAAACTATGAATATTAGCAATGAATGTACATATTTTAATTTAGACAGTATGCAAAAAATGGAAGCTATTAAATTAGCTGGAGAAAAGTTATTGGAAAATGGCTTTATAGAAGAAGCATATATTCAATCTATGTTAGATAAGGAAAAAACTGATTTAACATATATAGGAAACGGCATAGCGATACCTCATGGGTTAAATGATGCAAAGCAGTATGTTAAAAAATCAGGGATTGTATTATTACATTTTCCTGAGGGAATTGATTATGATGAAAACAAAGTTTTCTTAATGATAGGGATAGCAGGAAAAGACGATGATCATCTAGAGATACTTCAAGATATTGCTATAAAACTTTCTGAAATGGACTTTGTAAATTCATTGTTAAGTAGCGAGACAAAAGAAGAGTTTATAACTTTATTTAATTCTTAAAAAAAGTTATAAAAATAGTTATAGACGAAGTTTTGCTAGAGATAGAAGAAAGTTCTTGGCTATTAAAGATATTTTAAAATTAAATTTAACACAACTGACATACGACAGAGTTTGATATATTTTATTTTTCTATCGACGTTTATAAATAAAATATAGCTTTATATTGCAACATCTAGGATAATTAATCTAGATGTTGCTTTTTTATATGCTGAGATTTATTTAATTTAAATTTCTATAAAAATAGTGCTGATGTATTTTGATCTAAAAATAATATAAAGTTCTTAAAAACTATCAGCACTATTTTTTAAGAACTAAATATAAAACAGTGTCTAGAGTACATAAAGTTTTTATATAAAATACAAAAATAGTTAAAAAATCTCATTAAACTCGTTTTCCAATTCATCTGAAAGATTCATAAGAAGGGGAATAACATATTCTTTACTTCTTTTATTTCGTGGAACCATTCTTATCGATTTTTCAAGTGCTATTGACGTAGCATTTACTATACTTACTTCATCGCTAATTCTAAAGCCGTCTTTTGACATTTGTATCAACCAGGTATTCTGTTTACACCAACAGTTCATTTCAGGTAAAGCTGGTAGTGGAACGTTGTCATTTTCAGATACTAGAACAATTTCTAAATTGTCGTATTTTTTAAGCGAAATAACAAGTTCTCTAAGAGCTCGAGAATATTGTAGCTTAGACACCTTGATAGTTTTTTCAGACATAAGAGAGAGACTACAACTTACAAATTGTGAAGAATGAGCCCTTTTTACAAGTTCTTCAAGGTGAAATAAATATACAATTCTTTCTGGAACATCATATAGTCCGTGATATTGAGACTTAACCATGTTTTTCATACTGCTGTTCAGTTTAATGCATCTTTCTATATTTTTATCGCTAACATTGTTATCAGTAAGAATTTCATGTATAAGTTCTGAACTGGTAGAAACAAAGGCAGGAGATGGAAGGTAGGAATAAACAGTTCCTCTTTTTCTTATTACACTTACATAGTCCACAACTTCTCTACACCTATCTGTTTCAAAATTAATAAATAGTTCATTAGAGTAACTTATTAGAGATTCAGCCATAGACCAGTGCTTTATAATGGATGAACTGTCCGTAAATACCATTGTTGTAGAACTATTTTGCGAAGTGGAAACACCTAAAAGTGAAATAGATTTGTTTATTATAAACTGAGAAAAATGAAGGGCATTTTCATCGTAATATTCATGATAATACCACTTTATATTGGGATGAAAAACAAGTATATTAAATTTATCAAAAAACTTTACTAGCCGCTTCTTATAGGAGTAAAAATGTATAACAAACTTTGCTTTAAAACCCTTGTTCAAAAGATCTCTTATTCTTTTGCAGAATTTCATTGCAAAATCATCTTCCTCTAAGAGCCATTCGTACTCATCGGAATCTATAAAAATTATTTCCCCCGGAGATGGCATTGCTTCTGCAAAACTAAGCAGTTTTGAAATAGCTTGCCTTCGACCCTCGTTTTGCTCATAAGAACTTACTTTTATACAATGTTTCATACTATCTGAAGTTAGATTGGGAATAGTAGTGTTAAGCATTTCATTTTTAGAAAGAACGGTTCTTACAAAAGGTTCTAAATCATCGCTTTCATCTAGTTCGTCCATAGGAAACATTTCTGAAAGTGATTTTGATAGAATTTGATGGTTACTTTTTTCACTTTCATCAATAATAAAATCAACTATAGAGTCAAAATATATAGAATTACTTTTAAGTTGACGTTTTCCACTTTTCCATTTGCTTACTAAACTTGCATCTACATGTAGTTCTCTAGACAAGGAAACTGTCGGAATACTAAGGGATTCTAAAAGAAATCCCAAAGGAGACAATAGTTTCATAGCATACACCTCCCTTAATAATTAAAAAACTGAATATTTAATATTATATATCTATTATAATAGTTCCTTTTAACATAAATGTCAATAAATTGTCATTGTACAAATAATGACATAAATTCAAAATATATTGAAAAATTACAAAATATAAACTATTATAAAGACAAGATAGAAAAAGAAATAAAAAAATAAAATAAAAATTTAATTTATATTTCTTTTCTTTAAACGACGTCGTTAAGTAAGTAAAAAAACTTTTTAAAAAATTTAGGAGGATCGTGTTATGTCTGAAAATAAAGATTATAAATTTGTAGAT
>NZ_FODF01000046.1 GCF_900110295.1 Peptostreptococcus russellii | reverse complement strand
TTTTAAAAGAAGTTGGAGAAAATATAGGTTTTGAAGATATTAAATATATTCACGGAAGAGCAGAAGATTTTGGAAATAATAAAGATTACAGAGAAAAGTATGATATAGCTACAGCAAGGGCTGTTGCTAATCTTCCTGTACTTTTAGAATTTTGTGTGCCTTTTGTTAAAAAGGGTGGATTTTTTATATGCTTAAAAGGTCCTAATGCAGACAATGAACTAGAAAAATCTAAAAAGGCAATGGAAATATTGGGAGTTAAACTTGCTGAGGATATCGAGGTAGAGCTTCCAGATGAAGAATTAAAGCATAGAATTTTAGTATTTAAAAAAATAGCTAAGACACCTGCTAAGTACCCAAGAAAAGCAGGAAAACCTGCTAAGAATCCTCTTTAAAATAAACAGTATTAAGATAAAAATTTTAAAGAGCAAGTGTTACATAAGCAGTTATTAAAAATATTTAAATCTAGACTTTAATTAAATATAAATAATTGAAAAATCTCCACAGTATTTTACTGTGGAGATTTTATATTTCATATAGAGTATCTATTGTAATTTTTTAGTATTCAATAAGAATAGCAAAAAGATAAACAATACATACATTTTTATTTTTTATTGTAAATCTAAATACTAAGCTTCAGAAGCAATTACTTTAATAGCCTTAATAGCCTCTTCAACTTCTTCCTTAGTAGTAAAGTATCCAAGACTAAATCTAACAGCACCCTGCTCCAAAGTACCGATACTTTTGTGGGCAAGAGGTGCACAGTGTATACCTGATCTTGTTGCAATTCCAAACTCTCTATCTAGTCTGAAAGTAACTTCTCCAGAGTCAAGATCTTTGATATTTACAGCAATTACGGCAGCTCTTTCTTTGGCAGATTTAGGTCCATAAAGTTTAACTCCGTCTATTTTAAGTATTTCATCTATCATATATTGAGATAACTCTTCTTCATGCTTTCTTATATTGTCAAGTCCAGTTTCAAGAAGGAATTCAACTCCAGCTCCTAGACCGACAATACCAGGAGTATTGTGAGTTCCAGATTCGTACTTGTCAGGATAAAGATCTGGCTGTATTATTTCTTCAGACTTGCTACCTGTTCCACCTTCTCTTTGGCTGTGAAGTCTTATTTTATTATTGACATATAAAACTCCTGTACCTTGAGGTCCAAGAAGTCCCTTATGACCTGGCATAGCAAGCATATCTATATTTAATTTATCTACATCTATATCATAAATACCTGCAGACTGAGAAGCATCTACTAGATAAGTGATTCCATGATTTTTGGCGATTTTACCAATAGTTTCTATGTCTATTAATGTTCCAGTAACATTTGAAGCATGGATTATAGCAATAAGTTTAGTATTATCTTTTATTGCAGTCTCTACATCCTTAGGATCGATTCTTCCCTCTTCATCAGCTTGAACAAATGTATGTTCAACTCCAATATTTTCAAGCTCCATAATAGGTCTTAATACGGAATTATGCTCCATAGTAGTTGTTATAACATGGTCACCAGGCTTTAAAAATCCCTTTATAGCCAAATTAAGAGAATCAGTTGCATTGAAAGTATAAACAACATCCATAGGATTTTTGATATTAAAAAGCTTGGCAATAATATCTCTTGTTTCTTCAACAACCCTTGCAGATTCCATAGCCATCTTATGACCTGATCTACCTGGATTTGCACAGTAATTTCTCATGCAATCATCCATCTTGGCATAAACAGATTCCGGTTTCGGAAAAGTTGTAGCCGCATTGTCTAAATAAATCATTTGTTTTATCCCCCTTGATAATTTATTATATGTGGTTTAAATAAAACACATATAACTTATTTTATATTTAAGGTGTGCCTTTCTAATTATTAAAAGCATTTGATTTTAATAATTAGAGACACACCCAGAAATTTTTAACAATATAAAATATAAATTTGTGTCGAGCAAATATTAAAATTAAAATTAATATAAATATAAACTATTGTACATTAAGCATTTCACCTTCATTAAATGCCATATGTCCTCCTGAGTAAGGCTTGCCTTCTACTGTAAGAAGAACCTGCTTTACCTTGAAAGTTTTTATTAAGCTGTCTGCAAAACTCTTAAGTTGAAGCATTTCCTGAGTTGATCCTTGATCAAAGTTTACAAACTTATCATTTACATCAACTACAAGTGTTCTGACTCCGTCTACTTCTTCGACTTTAGCCTTATTAACCTTAGTTCCTTCTTGAAGGATACCTTCATCTACAAGTGCATCTATTACATTTGCAACACTTATATCATCAGCAGCTTTAGTATGTTCAGTAAGCTTTTCATTTTCTGAGTTATATGTGTAGTATGTTATAGACTTTTTATTGTTTGAAGTATTTTCTTTTTTATCATCTTTCTTGTTGCTATTTTCCTTTTTAGCATTGCTATCTGTCTTTTTATCTTCAGTTTTTTTCTCATCTTTTTTAGTATCTTCTTGTGCATCTGTTTGCTGTTCACTTTGAGTACTTTGCTTTGCAGCCTTATCAGAATCATCATTACAAGCTACTAATGTAAGAGTTGAAACTGCGATAAGCCCTGTAGCAAGAAACATTTTTAATTTTTTATTCATAATTTACACCTCCATTTTGTGTATCAAAACCATAATACAAATTTTGCAAGTCTGGTTTTTTAATATACTAATAAATCTTCATGTAAATAAAAGATTATAAACACTATACGATTAAATTATCGTATTAATAATATTATATCATACAGTGAACAGAAATTTTAGAATATAAAATTTTCATAATAGATAAATCCATTAATGTAAGCAAGAGATATAGTTTTATAGTATAAGAAAACTGAAATAAACTGAAATTTGTGATCATAATATATAAAGATAAGATTAAATATGTTATTATATAAGAGTAAGCATATTTCGCATTTTCGGAATGGAGGAATTAATAATGAGTACAAAAGTTGATGCAAAAGGCTTAGCATGCCCAATGCCTGTAATCAAGACAAAGAAAGCGCTAGAAGAAATAACAGAAGGTGTAATAGAAGTAGTTGTAAGTGACGAAGCACCAAAGATAAATGTACTTAAGTTTGCAAAATCAGTTAACTGTGAAGCAGAAGTTATAAAAGATGAAGCAGATGAAAAGATAATAAGAATTGTGAAGGGTGAAGGTACATCTATAGACGCAGAAGCAGAAAACTTTACTTGTGAAATACCAAGTGGATCAAATGAAGTTGTTGCTATAATGAGCAATAGAATGGGAAGCGGAAATGATGAACTAGGAGCAGTGTTAATAAAAGGATTTATATTTGCTCTAACAGAAGCAACACCACTTCCAAAGTCTGTACTTTTTGTAAATGGTGGTGTTGAACTTACTACAATTAATGAAGCAACTGTTGAAAATATAAAGAGATTAGAAGACGCAGGAGTAGAAATATTATCTTGTGGTACTTGCCTAGATTATTACAATCTTAAGGATGAGTTAAAAGTAGGTTCTATAACAAATATGTATACAATTGTAGAAACTATGAAGTCAGCTTCAAAGTTAATAACAATAGGCTAGTATTTCTGTATATTTTCTACATTTATATGTGCTTTTTGTACTTTTTAAACTTAGAATTTGAAAGGAGAATATCGTTTGATGAACGATTTTTATGTAATATCTTTCAATTCAACTCATCATGCTATTAGAACTGAAAAGCTTCTTTTAGAAGAGGGTATGAAGATAATGACTCTTCCTACACCTAGAGAAATTGCAGCTAGCTGTGGTTTGTCTATAAAGTTTGAATTGGACGATTTAGAGAAGGTAAATATTATTATGAAGGAAAACTCTCTAGAGAGAAGAGGTATTTTCCATATAACAAAAGACGATAGCGGAGAAAGAGTAGCTATTAAGATCGAGGACTAAGGAGGAGCTTATGCCACTGGAAATTAAAGTGGGCGATGTTGTGGAGCTAAAAAAACCACATGCTTGTAAGTGTAGCGAGTTTACAATTACAAGAACAGGCGCCGATGTAAAGTTCAAATGCAATAATTGTGGAAGAATAATAATGCTAGATAGAGAAACAGCAGAAAAAAGAATAAAGAAAATATTGTAGTGATTTTGTTAAATCTATACAGTAAAAATCTGCTAAAAAATATAGACAATGATATATTTAGAGTAAAAAATACGAGAAGATATTTATCTTCTCGTATTTTTAATTAATAATTATTTTTTCAAGTTATTCATAACAGAATCAGATATAGAATTTATTCCAC
>NZ_FODF01000040.1 GCF_900110295.1 Peptostreptococcus russellii | reverse complement strand
GTACTTGATGGGAAACTGTCTGGGAGAGTAGGACGCAGCCAAGTAAGTAAGGACTTCAATATGAAGTCCTTTTTTAATGCTTAAAATGTAAATAAAAAATATTAAAGAAGATTGTTTGAGTTGTAAAAATTATAAAAACACTTGTTTTTCAGCAATTATGATTCGTGAAATTTAATACATAAGCATTTTAAAAAAATATATATAAGAATAAGATCTGTTAGTAAATATTAAGTGAAAATTAGTATGTGTTGGCAGATTTTTGTTTTCATATATTTATAATATAGTTTAAAATAATAGGAATTTATAGCAATAAATGGTAAATAATAAGATAAAATGTCTATAAATTAAAATTATTCTATATAAAACATAGAATATTATATTTTATATTTACAAAAATGAAAATTATGATATACTAAAGTAACGTTATAAAATTAACATTTTAAATGGAGGATGTATATGTTGAAGTTAATGAGAGCGCCACATAAGTATGTACAAGGAAAAGGTGCATTAAAGGAAGTTTACAATGAAACAAAGGATTTAGGAAAAAGATTTTTATTTATATGTTCAAATAGTGGATATAAGTATTGTAAGTCTAGTATTGAAGCTGGATTTGAATCTAAAGATGCTTTTTTAAGATTTGAAGTATTTGGTGGGATTAGTTCAAACGGCGAAATTGAAAAGATGAGAAATATAGTAAAAGAAGATAAGATAGATGTTGTAGTTGCTTTAGGTGGAGGTTCAGCAATTGATACTGCCAAGGCCACTGCTTATTTTGAAAATAAAAAAGTAGTCATAATACCTACAGTAGTTGCCACTGATGCACCATGTACTGGCTTATCAGTTATATACAACAATGATGGAACTTTTGATAAATATATTTTCTATCCATCTAATCCAGATACGGTAATAGTTGATACACAGGTAATAGCAAATGCACCGACTAAGTTTTTAGTTGCTGGAATGGGGGATGCTTTGGGAACTTATTTTGAAGCTAGAGCCTGCCAGAGAGTTGGAGCTCCTTCTCTTGAAAACGGAGGACTTACTCACTCAGCAATGGCACTTTGTAAAATATGCTATGATATATTAATAGAAAATGGTGCTATGGCAAAAGAAGCTGTAGATAACAAGTTGGTTACGCCTGCAGTAGAAGCTGTTGTTGAGGCAGCAACATATTTAAGTGGAGTAGGTGCAGACAACGGTGGACTTGCAGCCGCACATTCAATTTATAATGGATTCACTGGTCTTGAAGAGTGTGAACATACAAATCATGGTGATGTGGTAGCTTTTGGAACTGTAGTTCAGCTTATAATGGAGAATGCAGCTAAGAGTGAAATAGAAGAAGTAATGGAATTTATGTATGAAGTTGGCTTACCATTAACTCTTGATAAGCTTGGTCTTACTGATAAGTCAAGAGTTATTATTGCATGTGAAAAAGCTTGTGCAGAAGGCGAAACAATTCATAATATGGTAGGAGATGTTACTCCTGAAATTCTCGAAAATGCAATTCTTATGGCTGATATATTAGGAAGAAAGTTTATAAATAATAAGTAAATCATTGTAGCAGGCAATAAATAGTATATATCAATAATAAATTGTTAATAAATAATATGCTTATACATATGCTTTAAATATAAAATTGGCACTGATAGTATAAAACTTCTATCGGTGCCAATTTGTGTATATATGGGTTTAGTTTATAGATCTCAGATTTTTCATACTAAGGTCAAGTATTTTAGCAGAGTGGGTAAGAGCTCCAATAGATATATAGTCTACACCAATTTCAGCAATTTCTTTTACATTGTCTAATGAAACATTTCCAGAAAACTCTATTATAGCTTTATTCCCTATTAATTTAATGGCACTTTTTGCAGTATTTATATCCATGTTATCTAGCATTATAATATCTACATTAGAATCGAGTGCTTCTTTGACCATATCTATATTTTCTGTTTCTACTTCTATTTTTCTTACGAATGAAGAATTTTCTCGTATTTTTTTTACCGCATTTTTTATTCCACCAGCGGCGTCAATGTGGTTATCTTTTAACATTATTCCATCAGAAAGATTAAATCTATGGTTCATACCACCAGCTCTTGTTACAGCATATTTTTCTAATATTCTAAGACCAGGTGTTGTTTTTCTAGTATCGACAATTACAGCTTTAGTGTGTGATACTTTATTTACAAATTTTTTTGTAATTGTGGCAACTCCACTCATTCTTTGCAGTAAGTTTAGTGCAGTTCTTTCTCCCATTAAGATTTTTCTAGTATTACCTCTAATTTCTGCTATTTTTTCTCCACTTTTTACAGCGTTTCCATCTGAAATAAAACTGATTACCTCAATGTCTCCAATTATTGTAAAAACCCTTTTAAAGATATCTATTCCGGCTATAATACCATCTTCTTTGCATATTAAATCTACTACAGATATACTATTTTTATCTATAAGATTTTCTGTGGAAATATCAGAGAAAGGTATGTCTTCTTTTAAAGCATTTACAATTATTTCATCTATATAAGCATAGTTAAGCATCTATATAACCTCCATGTTCTTTAATTGTCTTTATTACAAGATCTTTGTTTTCCTTTTTTATAGTTTCGATGTCTTTATTAATTTTATCTACATTTATGTGTAGTATACTTTTATTTTTTATATTTTTATTTATAAAATTAGCAGCTCTTTTTCCAAAGACTAGCCCTTCTAATAGTGAATTGCTGGCAAGTCTATTGGCACCATGGATTCCTGTGCAACTTGTTTCTCCAACTGCAAAAAGATTCTCCATAGAAGTTTTACTGTCTGTATTGGCCTTTATTCCACCCATAAAATAGTGTTGTGCTGGGGAAACTGGAATGGCTTCTTTTGTTATATCTATTCCTTTTTCAAGGCAGTTTTCATAGATAAGAGAAAAACGATTTTTTAAATATTCCGCATCCATAAATGAGGCATCAAGAAGAACATATTGGCTATTAGTATCTTTCATTTGCTTAAGTATAGCTTTTGAAACAATATCTCTTGGAAGAAGCTCGTCTACAAATCTATTTCCATTGATGTCCTTTAGAATAGCCCCCTCACCTCTAAGTGATTCTGAAATTAAAAATCTTCGACCATTATTATTCTTATCATAAAAAGCAGTTGGATGAATTTGAATATAATTAATATCTTTAAGTTCTATACCGTGCTTAATAGCAGCAGCAATTCCATCACCATTTAAAATTCTTTGGCTTGTGGAGTTGTTATACAGTCCACCTATACCACCGCAAGCTAGGATAGTATATTTCGAAAAAATATTAATTTGTTTGCTATCCTTTACTACTATAGCACCTACACATTTGCCTTCACTCTCTATAATGTCTATAAAAAAACTATTTTCCCATATATTGATATTTTTAGATTTCAAAGCATTTAGAATAAGAGTTTTTTCAACATTCTCTCCTGTATGATCTTTAGAGTGGACAATTCTACTTATTGTGTGAGCGCCTTCTTTTGTATAGTCTATTTCTCCACTGCTATTTTTATCTAATTCTATTCCCATGTCGATAAGATCGTTTAGACGATCAATAGATTCTTCAGCGAGAACTTTAACTGCATCTAAATCATTTTTGTATTTACCTGCTTTAAGGGTGTCTTCAATGAATAGGGGTATATCCTCCTTATTTCTGGCTACAGATATCCCTCCTTGAGCAAGTTTTGTATTTGTGCAATCTACCTTATCTTTTGAAATTACAAGAACATTTAAGTCCTTGCTAATGTTTAGGGCACTGTTTAGTCCGGCAACTCCAGAACCAATAACAAGAACATCTGTATCTATACAATCAGTGCCTTCTTTATCTTTATATATATAACCTGAATTTTCTCCAGCAAAATTGAGGTCGTTGAAAATAGCTTCCATAGTATTTAATATCCTCCATTAATGTATTAAAATATAATATCTATTGTTTATAACTTAATTTATTACTTTCCTAATTTATGCATGTTTTCAAGAGAAATAAGTGCTTTCTTTCTTATATTTTCATCAAGTGTAATTTCTTCAACTTCTTCAGAAAGAGCCTTATAAACATCTTCTAGTCTTGTTTTTTTCATATTAGGACAGACGATATTTTCAGGGAAATAAAATTTCTTGTTTGGATTATTTTTTTCCAAGCTATATAATATACCGGATTCCGTACATATAATATATTCACTACATTGATTTTCTGTAGCAAATTTAATGATTCCGCTTGTGCTGCCTACATAGTCGCTGATTTCTCGAACTTCCTTTCTACATTCAGGATGAGTGAGAACTAATGCATTTGGATGCAGTTTTTTCATATTTAGAATGCTTTCTTTTTCTATTCTATGGTGTGTAGGACAGAAGCCATTCCATAGAATAAATTCTTTTTCTGGAAAGAATTCTGATAGATACTCACCAAGATTTTTATCAGGTAAGAATAGAATTTTGTTATTATCTACATTTTTTAATATTTCGATAGCGCTTGATGAAGTAACAGATACATCGCATAATGCCTTTACTTCATAAGAAGAATTAATATAGCAAACTTTAAGAGCATCTGGATGTTTGGCTATCATATCTTCTAAATCTTCAGGAATAGCCATATCTGCCATTGGACAAGATGATTCGACTGCAGGAAGGATTACTGTTTTTTCAGGAGATAGTATCTTTGCGCTATCAGCCATAAATTTAACTCCACAAAAAACAATAAAATCTTTATCTGAATTCATAGCCAGTTCACTAAGGTAATATGAATCACCTGTGTAGTCAGCGATTTCCTGAATTTCAGGATTTTGGTATAAATGAGCAAGTATAAGTGCATTTTTTTCTTTTTTTAGTTTTAAAATATCATTTTTTAAATGATCTATATTATTAGTCATGTCAATACTCCTTAAATAGTTGTTTTCTATATGTACAGCTAAGTGTATATACATATGTAAATACAATTATAACATTATGAATAAATCTATACAATGAAAAAAGAAAGAATCTTTAATAAAGAGACAAGGCATAGTCTATTTAAAGATTTAAAATATTAAAAAAGAATCTAAAAAAAGTGTTTTTTAAATACTTTTTTTAAAAAGGTATGCTATAAGCCAGTCCCAAATAAGCATTAATTCTAAAAAAATATTGAAAAAAGATATCCATAAAAAATAACTATTATAGTTATAAAATATAGTGATAAAAGAAAAGTATTAATTAATTAGAATAATTTGATATAAATTGAAAAAAATTCTTTTCTTAGAAATATTATTGATATATAATATAACGATAGAATAATAATTGTTTTAAAATAGAGAGAGGTGTATATATGTTAGAATTGAGGATGGTAAAAAAAGGTGAAGAAGAATTAGCTTTAAATTTTATAGACGAAGCAAGAGTATACTTAAAAGAACAAGGCATTGAGCAGTGGCAAAATGGCTATCCAAGCATGGATACAATAAAAGAAGATGTTGAGTTTTTAAGAGGATACTTTATAGTTAAGGATAATAAAGAAATAGGTTATATATGTGTTGATATAGATGGAAAAGCAGGATACCAAGAAATAGATGGTGAGTGGAAAGCATCTGGAAGATACTCTGTAATCAACAGAATGACAATAAGTAAGAAAAGTAGAGATAAGGGACTTGCAGATGCAGCCTTTAAGTTAGCTGAAGAAATATCAACTAAAAGAAATGTTAATATAATAAGAATAGCTACAGATATAAGTAATAAAAAAATGCAACATATAATAGGTAAGTTAGGATATTATCACTGTGGAAATATAGTGTCAGCAGATGGTGGAATAAGATTGGCATATGAAAAAGTTATAGAAATGTAAAAAAACTATTGACGACTTAAAAATAAAGTGATATATTATTACTTGTCCTTTAAAAAGAGGAAAGCATAGAATAAAAAAGTTTTTAATAAGTTAAAACTAAAAAATAAAAAAAGTATTGACAAAAAACTTTAGATATGTTACTATAAATAAGTCGTCAATAGACG
>NZ_FODF01000015.1 GCF_900110295.1 Peptostreptococcus russellii | reverse complement strand
TTTTTTCAAATATTATTCTTAAACCTTCTAAAGATAAATCTGAATCTACTTCATCTATGACATCTGTTTCACTGCATATAAGCTTTGCAAGTCCTCCAGTGGCAATTACTGTCGTCTCTGGATCATTTAGTTCTTTTTTCATAAGAGTTACTATCTTTTCTACCTGACCTGCATATCCATATATTATCCCTGCCTGCATAGCAGATACAGTATCCTTGCAAATTGTTACATCAGGTTTTACAAGTTCTACTCTAGGAAGCTTTGATGCTTTTTGGAACAATGCCTCACTCGATATCTTAACTCCTGGTGAAATTGATCCACCTAAATAATCACCTTCTTTTGAAATTGCACAATAAGTAGTCGCAGTTCCAAAATCTATTATTATTAAAGGCGTTTTATATTTTGCAATTGCTGCTACTGCATTTACTATTCTATCTGCACCTACCATTTTAGGATCGTAGTATTTTATATTTAATCCAGTTTTTATACCTGGTCCTACAATCAGTGGATTTATTTTACAGTATTTTTTGCAGAAATTTTCAAGAGAGTGCATTACTGCAGGTACTACTGAAGATATTATTATATTTTCTATTGACGATAGTGGTATTTCACTAGCTTCAAATAAATTTTTTATTAAAACACCGTACTCATCAGATGTCTTATTAAGGTCTGTATTGATTCTCCAGTCCATAACAAGCTGCTTTCCATCATATATTCCAAGCACCATATTTGTATTTCCAACATCAAAAACTAATAGCATAATTTTAGTCCTTTCTATACCCATCTTGTTCTTATTTTTAAACATAATTTACTTCTTTTTTGAATAACATTTTTATTTTAACACCACAATTATATATAATCAAGAAATATTGTATACAAACAATATTTATCTTAACAAAATATTCTTATAAAAAATATTATATATAGGATTCAAGACCTCTTATTGAAATCTCTCCAGTAAACACAGTTTTTTCTTCTCCATCTTCAAATCTAACTTCCAAATTTCCATAGGAATCAATATTTAAAGCCTTAGCCTTTTTCCTTTTTTTCCCATCTATAACATAAATTTCTTTACCTATTACAGCCGATTTTTTTCTTAAAATATCTAAAACTTCATTTCTATTATCACATAAAAATTCCCTATACATCGCTTCAAATTCTTTAAAAAATTCCTGTAAAAAATCTTTTCTACTAACCTTATACCCTTCTTTTAAAAGGGAGCTTGCCTTCTCTTTGATCTCATCATCAAAATTTTCATTATATAGATTTATACCTATTCCAATTACTATATAAAATATTCTATCTATCTCTGCACTCATTTCTGTAAGTACACCTGCTATTTTCTTACCATTTAAAATTATATCATTAGGCCACTTTATTTTTGCATCTATTCCCATATTTTCAAAAGCTGATACAAGAGCTGCTCCTGCCAATTGAGTCAAAAAGCTCGCCTTTACAATAGCTATCTCAGGTTTTAAAATTAAACTAAAATAAAGACCCTCTTCTTCCTTAGATATCCAACGTCTTCCAGTTCTACCCTTCCCTTTTGTTTGTTCATTAGCTATTACAACAGTTCCTTCAGGGGATTTATTAGCTATCTTGCCTGCATACATATTTGTTGAATCTATTGTTTCAAAGTATTCTATATTCTGTCCAATAAATTCTGTATTTAAATTTTTCTTTATCTCATATGGAGTTAAGTTGTTGCTAATTTTACCTTTTAAGGCATATCCCATACCACTTCTTGACTCTATATCAAAACCTTCTTTTTTTAAATTATTTATATGTTTCCATACTGAAGCTCTTGATATTCCAAGTTTTTCAGAAATATCCTCTCCAGAAATATATTTTTCTTGGCTATTTGATAAAATATCCATTACTCTTTCCTTTGTCGATTTGGACTTAATATCTATATTTGACATTTTTTCCTCCCATTTACTTGCTATTTTCTATATTATACTACATAGTAACTGCAATTTGGCATCCCATTAAAAAGTGCATTAATTTTTCACAAAAAAACTGTAGCCCTAAGGCTACAGTAAATTTTATTATATTTCTTTATTTCCCTTTTCAATTGACTCAATAGTTTCTTCTATTGCTTTACTATTTTCTTTTTCATCATGTAAAGCTAAAGTCATATTATATGCTTCTATGAACTGTTTGTCATCAAGTGTTTCATATTCAAGAAGTGCTCTTGCTATATAATCAAGTCTATCCTGATTTTCCTTCAATAGAGCTCTTGTCTTTGCATAGGCTCCATTTATTATCTTTCTTACTTCATCATCTATTTCAGCTGCTACTTCTTCTGAATACTCCTTAGTATGACCTATGCTATTTCCTATAAATACTTCATCATTTGTATCATATGTTACAGGACCTAGTCTATCACTCATACCATATCTTGATACCATAGCTCTTGCCATTGCAGAAGCTCTTTCAAGGTCATTTGATGCTCCTGTAGATATATCATCTAGATTTATCTCTTCAGATACTCTACCAGCCAAAAGAACTATTAATTCCTGCATCATTTCACCCTTAGTTGTATAGTACTTGTCTTCTGTTGGAAGCTGCATTGTAAAGCCTCCAGCCATACCTCTTGGTATAATTGTTACCTGATGAACAGGATCCATAAGATCAAGCACATGGGCACATACTGCATGTCCACCTTCGTGATAAGCTGTAAGTATTCTTTCCTTTTCACTTATTACTCTTGATTTCTTTGCAACTCCTACTACAACCTTAGTTATAGATTCTTCAATAGATGCCATAGAAATCTTTTCTTCTTTTTTTCTAGCAGTAAGTATAGCTGCTTCATTCATTATATTTTCTATATCTGCAGGTGTAAATCCTGGTGTACTCTTTGCAAGAACTGAAAGATCTACATCGTCTGCTAGTGGTTTCTTCTTTGAATGAACCTTAAATATAGCTTCTCTTCCATTTACATCTGGCTTTCCTACTACCACCTGTCTGTCAAAACGACCAGGTCTTAAAAGAGCAGGGTCTAAGATGTCTGGTCTATTAGTTGCAGCCATTATTATGATTCCTTCATTGATTCCAAAACCATCCATTTCAACTAAAAGCTGATTCAATGTCTGTTCTCTTTCATCGTGTCCACCACCAAGACCAGCTCCTCTTTTTCTTCCCACTGCATCTATTTCATCTATGAATATAATTGCAGGAGCTTCCTTCTTAGCTTGCTCAAATAAATCTCTTACTCTTGAAGCACCGACTCCGACAAACATTTCAACGAAGTCCGAACCACTTATACTGAAAAATGGTACTCCAGCTTCTCCTGCTACAGCTCTTGAAAGGTATGTTTTACCTGTACCTGGAGGTCCTACTAATAATATACCCTTTGGAATTCTAGCTCCAAGTTCTGTATATCTCTTAGGATGTTTAAGAAAATCGACTACTTCTTGAAGTTCTTCTTTTTCTTCCTTCAAGCCAGCTACTTCCTTAAATGTAACCTTGTCTTTATCACTATCTTTGTGAACCTTAGCCTTTGACTTTGCAAAGTTCATAACTTTTCCGCCTCCACCTTGAGACTGATTCATTAGAACAAAGAAAGCGACAACCATAAATACTAACAACAATAATGTAGGTAGCATTTCTAATAACCATGGAGTTTTAGGTTTCGGCTCTGCACCGACTTTCAATTTCTTATTCTCTATACTATTCAGTATACTGTCAGAAAGTTTATTTCCCATTACTTCCTGAGGGATGTAAGACTTAAACTTTGTCTTTCCGTCTTTTAAGGTACCTTCAATACCTGTTTGGTCAACAATCTGTAAAGACGATATGTTTCCTTCTTGAAGCTCTTGATAAACCTTTGAGAAGTCCATATCCTTAACCTTCTCATTTTGACCACCAGAATATTGCACTATAAATACTATGAGAAGTAGCATTACTAGGTATATTCCAGCACCCTTTAGTGTTCTATTCAATAAGTTTCCTCCTCCATTCCTATTAAATTGTAAGAATCTATTCTAATGTAAATTCAAGTATTTTCTCTGTATTTTCATCAACCAAGTAATTTGCACTTATTCTGTATCCACATACAGATACAATATTACTATCATTTACAATAAGAGGAACAAAAGATCTTTCTTCTCTCGGTATTTTCATACCAATAAATAATTCTTTAATCTTTTTTGTTCCACCTCGTAATATTATTTTATCACCTTGATGCCTATTTCTCAATGTTATATTTCCTTTTATCTTTCCAAAATCTAGATATTGTACATTTTCACCTAAAGTTTCTGCATTGAAATCTACTGCATCAACAATTTTGCTTTTAAATGTTTTTCCCAATTCTGCTATATAAACTTCTTTTCCTGGCTCTATTTCATAGTTATATTCTATTTTTTCATAATTTATCTCTTTCAAACTAATTAAAATATAGTCGTTAAATCTATAGGCATATAGTCCTCTTGGCAGATTAATTTTTTTACCATTTTTGTTTTTCCCCATAAGAGTTAGTACTTCTTCTATATGTTTTTTATCTATTGAGTTTACATCTCCTAAAACTTCTCTTATAGCTTTAATTATCAATCTATTTTTTATGGCTTCATGCTCTTTTTCTAAAAGGTCTACAAATATATATACTCCATCTTCATATTTTCTACAGACTTCATTGTATGAAATATCAACCTGTGAGTCTATGTAATCGCTATCAACCCTGATATTTTTCGACATCCTAACTATGCTTCCAACAATATTTTCATTAAACTCTTCTTTCATATATGGAAGTATTTTTAATCTGATTTTGTTTCTTGAATATATCGCTTCTAGATTAGTACCGTCTATTCTTGGAGAAAGATTATTTTCTTTACAGTAATTTTCAATATCTTCTCTTGATATATCGAGAATTGGTCTTATAATACCACCTTCTCTTTTGTATTCAATTCCTCTAAGACCTTGAAGTCCTGTTCCTCTCATAATTCTCATAAGTACCGTTTCAGCTTGATCATTTTTGTTATGCCCAATGGCTATTTTATCTGCAGATAGCTTTTCTCTAATTTCATTAAATATTTCATATCTTAATTTTCTTGCACCATCTTCCAAACCAAGCTTGTTATCATTGCAATACTTTGGTACATCTATAGCTCTTATAAAACATGGAATCTGAAGTTCTTCACAGAGTTTCATTACATAAAGAGAATCCATATATGCATCTAATCCTCTAATCTTATGATTTAAATGAGCTGCAAATATTTTTAAATTCATCTCTTTTGACATTCTATGAAGAATATGTAATAGACAAACAGAATCAGGTCCACCTGACAGCGCCACTACAATACCTTCATTTTCCTCTATAAGATTGTTTTCTTTTACTGTTTTCAAAACTTCTTCGTATACCATACTTTCCTCCAAACAATCTATATATAATTTAGGGTAGTAACTGTCTAAGTCCATTTTATATACAGCCTCAGTTAATTACTACCCTCTTTTATTATTCGGAAATTACTTTAATCTCCACTCTGTTATTAGCATCCATAAGTCCATCTATAGATACCTTATAATCCAAATTAAGTTTTATTTCCTCTTCTTCTATCCTTTTGGCAATTTTATATGTATATAAACTCATATCAAAAGTACCGTATGGTGTTTTATATTCAGATCTGTGATTTTTATCTTCTCTAAATCTCATATTTGATATAACTTCACCTGACTTCAGTATTATTACTTCGTCATCAGATATTTTTATAGTTCCTTTTGAGTCTTTCACCGTATCATATTCTAAAAAATTAATATATACGCTTCCATTTTTCTCAATTCTCTTTCCATTGTAGAAACTCTCTATAGTCTGCTCCTCACCATTATCTAGGTACTGAGACATTTTCATTCTAATTTTTACGTCTCTTGATTCCATACTCTCACCTCTCTGTCGCCAGCAAAATAAAAGTTCCTAATACTTTTGTATTTCAACTTTTTCTATTTCTGGTATTTCCCTTTTTAAAAACTCTCCTGCTACCTTTGAAAACTGCTCATTGATATCAGAAACAAAATATTTACATACTCCTTCTTCTTCTCTTTCATTTAGCATAGAGTTTTTCTTTAGGACTTTCTTTAAACTTAAAGCTGTTTCTTTAGCTGGATTTATAAGCTTTATATCCATTCCAACAGCTTCTCCTATTGTTCTTTTGAGTATTGGATAATGAGTGCATCCAAGCACTATGGAATCTACTCCAGCATCAACAAGTTCATCAAGATACATATGAGCTGCTATAGATGATATTTCCTCATTTGCCCAACCTTCTTCTGCTAGTGGAACAAATAAAGGACATGCTTTACCTATTACTTCCACACTATTATCTATACTATGTATTACCTTATTGTATGCTTTTGAGTTTATAGTTGCAGATGTTCCTATTACACCTACAACCTTATTTTTTGTATATTCTACAGCAGATTTTGCCCCTGCGTCTATTACTCCCATAATAGGAATATCATACTTTTCTTGAGACTCTACAAGAGCTCTTGCTGTAGCTGTATTACAGGCAATTACTATTGCCTTTACATCTTTTGTTAAAAGGAAATTTATAGCTTGAAAAGTATATTTCATTATAGTTTCCTTCGATCTATGTCCATATGGAACTCTAGCCGTATCTCCAAAATATATAATATCTTCATTTGGAAGACGCTTATTTATTTCTTTTAGTACGGTAAGTCCTCCTAATCCTGAATCAAATACTCCAATTGGTCTCTTATCCATCTGTTACACTGTCTCATCTTGCATCAACTCTTCCACCATAAATTGTTCTGTTCTTTCTATGTGCTCTTTAGCGAGTTTTTCTGCAAGATCTCCATCTCCTTTCTTTAGAGCTTCCATAATTTTACTATGTTCTTCGACAATATTTACAGCTGAGCTATATTCAGACATATATTTCAATCTAAATCTATAAGCTGGTTCCCATATAGCCAACATAGTACTTTTTAATCTAGCATTACCTGTTATTTCAAATATAAAGTTATGGAACTCCTCGTCTACCTTCAGCATATTTTCTAAGTCTTTTTTATCTGCCAAATCCTTTAAAACTGCTGATATTCTCTCTAGTTCTTTTATTTCATCTTTTGTTATTCTTTCTGCCGCATAGTATGCTGCCATCCCTTCAAGTCCCACTCTAAGTTCAAGTATATCGAAAAGATCTTTTTTGCTAATACTTGCAACATATGCGCCTTTTCTAGGAAGCATTATAACCAAACCTTCTAATTCAAGCTTTCTAATAGCCTCTCTTACCGGAGTTCTGCTAACACCTAATTGTTCTGCTAGCTGTATCTCCATAAGTCTTTCTCCAGCCTTCAAAGTTCCATCCATTATTGCCGTTCTAATGTTTTCAAATACAACATCCCTTAGCGGTTTGTAGTTGTCCAATGTAAGATTATTTATTCCCATATATCTCAACCCCCTTATCTGAAGTGGAAGTAATATAGGTTTGTCTATACTTCTTCCTCAACACATTACTACATTTTTTTATACTTCTATAATCATTGAAAAAACCGAAAACTGTCGGTCCGCTTCCACTCATCATCGTTGCATATGAGCCAAACTTATTCATAGTTTTTTCTATTTTTTCTATTTCTTTACACCATGATTTTGTAACTGGTTCTAAAACATTTCCCATTGCGTCTACTATTTTTTCCTTATTTTTCTCCTGAAGCCCCTCAATAAGAAGCTTGTTATCAGGTCTTTCTAAAGGATTAAAATTTTCTTCATACATAAAATCAAATTTTTTATAAACTCTCTTAGTGGACACAAATATGTCTGGCTTACATATTAACACTCTGATGTTTCTGTCAAGAAAAGGAAGTTTCTTTAAGTCTGTACCTGTTCCTGTAGCAAGATAGGTGCCGCCTTTTATACAAAATGCAATGTCAGATCCTAGTTTTTTCGACTCCTCTAACATCTCTTCTTCGCTCATACCTAAACTGAAGAGTTTGTTTAGTCCAACAAACATAGCTGCAGAATCAGTACTTCCGCCTGCCATTCCTGCTGCTATAGGTATGTTCTTTTCAAGAAAAATACTTACGCCTGAATCTATGGCATATTTCTCCCTTAAAAGCTCCCAAGTTTTGTATATTATATTTCTTTTATCTAGCGGAACATCAGAATTAGAACTAGTAATTTTGAAACCTTTTTCGGCCTTTCTTATGATAATATAATCAGAAAGATTGACTGATTGCATAACCATTTCTACATCATGATAGCCATCATCAAAAATCCCTTTTATATCAATTGACAAATTTATCTTTGCCCTTGCCCTCAGCTTTACACTGTTTTCCATGTATACCTCCAAATAAATTGACTCTAATTCTTATCAGTCCTTTGGAAAAATATGGACAAAAGCAATTTTTTGCATATATTTTTCCAAAGAAAAACAAAGTTTAATATTAATTATGCAGTATATTAAAGAATTAACTATGCAATATATCAAAAAACTGATACTATTATTATGTAATATAGTTCTAATATTCATATTTAAAAACTTATCCTGCAAATGTATTCACAATACAATATTATCCTACATTTTTATTATACTACAAATCAAATAATCTGTGTTAATAAAATAAAAATTATACAACACTTATGTATCCAATGGTTATGATTTTTATTTAAAGTGTTTTTTATACATTTTTCTTAACTTTTAAATATTAACTTTCTATTTACTGGCTACTAAAATAGCCTTTCTCTAATTAATATTTTTTAATAGATACTTTATATATTCTAATATTTTATAACAATTAACTTAACTCTTTCTATACATGTCTTTTTTATTATTATAGCTTTTTATTTTTCTATTTACTTATTGATAAGAACAAAGAAAAAAGCTGTTATATGCTTCATACCTAGCAATAACAGCCTTTATCTATATGGTGTAGAAATACACCTTACTCTCTTTATTAACTTTTTCTCTTACAGTTTATCTAGCTAATTTTCTTATTATTACTCTTAAAAACTTTAATTTTTACAGTTTCTGTAAGTAAGTCTGAATAACTATATGCTACTCTTCTGTAACCTTCTGTATTCTCTCCGTGTCCTACTCTAATAACGAAAACACTTGGATATACTGTTTCCAAAACACCTTGCTTTGTAACGATCTGCTTTCTTCCTTTATTTGCCTTAAGCAATATTTTCTTGCCAACATACTTTTCCAACGTATGTCTAATATTATCCAATGTAGCTGTTGTTGCCAAAAATATCACCATCCTTCAAAATGTATTCTTATTGTATCACATTTCAGAAATAAAGTCAAGTAAACTTAATATTTTACATTAAGAAACCGTTTCTGTCAATAACTTTTCCCATATTCCGAAAATTATTTTTTCTCTAAAATACATAATGTATCCAACTATCTTAAAATATGAATATTAGATATATTTTGTCCTTTAACCATTTGTATAGGTCGAATCATACATGCTGTACAAAGATATAATGTACTACTTTTTCTCTATTATTTAAAAACATTTTTTCTATTTTTTATAGGTTTTTTTATTCAACTTTTTATCAACTTAATTATCAGTATATATAAAAAGACGGCATTACTGCCGCCCTAATTACTAACTTTTATTTTCACTCTATATTACTTTCCACAGCACTTCTTATACTTCTTACCGCTTCCGCATGGACATGGGTCGTTTCTTCCAACCTTAGCTTCCTTATTTACTATTATCTTAGACTTCTTGTATTCCTTCTGAGTCTTTAATCTATAATCTTCAGGAAGTATATCATCCCAACCTCTTAAATTATATAGCCAGTGAGCTTCTACATGTACCATATTGTAATATAGCTTTTCCCAGTCTATTTTTATACTAATATTAGTATCTTCTTCTATCTTTTCTAGATCCTGTTCTATCTCTATGCTTTCATTAACACCATCTAAGAATCCCATGAAAAATTCTGGTGTTGTCTTATATTTCTTAGCTAGTTCAGACACCTTTCCTGCTATAAGATCTGTCTTTTCCTTTAAAACAGTATCATATATATTTGTTTCAGCCTTTAAAAATTCTTCCCAGAACTTTATTTCAGCTTCTTCACTTACGTGTTCTTCACTTAATTTTTTCCAGTTTTCAAATAACATTTTGTTCCTCCAATTCGTAACTTTATGAGTTTCACAATACTTATGTTACCATAATTTATGCGTTTTTTCTATAGGAAATAGCATTTTAAGTACCTCTATAGCTCTGTTTTGCTCAATAAAGAAAGGACTTGTCGCTATAGTAATTAAGTCTGCCTTATCTATATATTCCCTTACTCTATTAAGCTTCCAATCAAAATCAATATAGTCCATATCCTTTGAAAAGAAGTCGAGATCTATATCGAGTACATATTTTTCTACTAGCTCTCTTTCCAAACTGTATGTGGAGTCAACTATATCCACATCATCAAATATCTTGTGATATAATGCAGGCTGTATAAAGCTACCCACATTTAATACCTCATTTGTATACCTTATAACATCTTCTAAATTTTCTATATCTACTTCATAACTGTTAGGCTTTCTAGTGTCCTTATGTTGATCAACATGCAAAAGTCTTATTCCCTTTTCGAATTTTTTCTCCTTTAATGCTTTGCACCAGAAAAAAAATGAATGGTTGTGATTATCAAAAATATAAACTTCCTTATTTTTATAGTCACCTTCAAGCTTTAATCTATACATATTGGCAAGCCCAATACATTTATTTTCTATTCCTTCATCTATTTCTATAAAAACTGCTTCAGAACCTATAGAAACACTAGATATTTCACTTTCAATAAGCTGGGGTACATATATTTTTCTTTCCTTTCTTTCTTCGTAGGAAAATATATTATTTCCCAAAGGCTTATCTATATAAAATCCTCCATAACTTATACTATCCATACTTCACCTCTAAGCTTTTATCTTAATTAAAAAATATTCCATGGATATTCATTTGGTGGGTTAGATACAAATGTCATCTTTTCTTTTTTTGTAGGGTGAACTATTTCAAGCTTTGTAGCCCAAAGAGCTATTTGCTGTCCCACCTTGGCTACAGAAGAGTATCTTTGATCTCCATATAGAGGGTGCTTTCTTGAAGCAAATTGCACTCTAATCTGATGAGGTCTTCCTGTTTGAAGATCAATTTCTACAAGAGAATACTCACTTCGATTATCCCTTGATAGTGCAGAAGATATTCTTCTATAACTTAACCTAGCTTCTTTGGCATCATTTGTGTTTTTATCCACAACACTTACCATATTTTTCTTCTTATCTTTAAGTAAGTAATCCACATAATCCCCAGACTTTTCACACTTACCTAAAACAACTGCTTGATATGATTTTTTCATAGTTCTAGTTCTTACCTGATCTGAAAGCCTTGATGCTGCTTTAGATGTTCTTGCAAATACCATAACTCCACCTACAGGTCTGTCTAATCTATGAACAAGCCCCATAAACACATTACCTGGTTTATTATATTTTTCCTTTACATATTCCTTACAAAGCGTCAACATATCCACATCTTTTGTGTTATCAGCTTGGGATAATACATTAGGTATTTTTTCAACTACCAGTAGGTGATTATCCTCATATATTACCTTTAACTTCATTTCTTAACCTCTTACACTTTCCCAACGTCCAAATATTCCACATGGAAGAACTTTTCCATCTCTTGATGCGGGTATTCCTATTTCTCCTGCATATACATTTCCATTTCTAGATTTTTTCCCTATTGTAGTTTCTAAAATATTTTCTAGAACTATAGGTGAAAATCCTGTAGTATATGAATTTATTAGCATGAAAAGAGGCTTGTCAGATACAACTTTCATACATAGTTCAAGAAAATCATAAAGCTTGTCTTCTATCTTCCAAACTTCACCTTTAGGTCCTCTTCCATATGATGGTGGGTCCATTATAATTGCATCGTACTTGTTCCCTCTTCTTACTTCTCTTTCAACGAATTTAAATACATCGTCAACTATAAATCTTACCTTTCTGTCTTTTAGACCAGATAACTCTAAATTTTCTTTCGCCCAATTTACCATTCCCTTTGCAGCATCTACATGACAAACTTCTGCTCCTGCGTATGCACAAGCTACTGATGCTCCACCAGTATATGCAAATAGATTGAGAACCTTTATAGGTCTATCTGCCTTCTTAATCTTGCTCATCATCCAATCCCAATTGGCTGCCTGCTCTGGGAAAAGTCCTGTATGCTTGAATCCTGTTGGCTTTATTTTAAAAGTAAGTGGACCATAATCTACTGTCCACTGATTAGGATACTTCTTTTTAACTTCCCAACTTCCACCACCTTTGTTGCTTCTGTGATAGTGCCCGTGTGGATTTTTCCAAAGACCGCTTTCTTTTGCTATCGGCCATATAACCTGTGGGTCAGGACGTCTTAAAACATAGTCTCCCCATCTTTCAAGCTTTTCGCCACTTCCCATATCTATCAATTCATAATCTTTCCATCTATCTGCTAGTATTAACATATATTTCCTCCTCTTTTTTTTACTTTCTACACCCTATTTACTCGACACTTTATTTCCAAAACATCCAATTTAAATTTCAATAAAATTTATAAAAAAACTATCTACCATATGTAGATAGGCACATTCTAAAAAATCAAGCAAAGATTATTATATCATAATTTTAAGAGAAATATAGCAAAATCATTGAAATTAGTGCCTTATACAAAAATTTATTTTTGCAAATTTATATAAACTTTATAATACAAATCTTGAAATTGTTTTATAGCATCTCTTCTTTTATTTTCTAAAAGATGTTATACTCATTGTAATGAATATTTTAATAAGGAGTGATATTATGTTAAGCGAAAATTTACAAAATGCACTAAACGACCAGATCAACTTTGAATATTATTCAGCATATACTTATTTAGGTATGGCTGCATATGCAGAAGACCTTGACTTCCCAGGAGTTGCAAACTTCTTCAAGGTTCAGGCACAGGAAGAGCTAGACCACGCAATGACTATATATAGCTATGTTTTCCAAAAAGGTGGACGCGTTGTTCTTGACTCTATCGACAAACCTAGATTTGAATATGAAAGTCTTCTAAATGTATTTGAAGAAGGTTTAAAGCACGAACAGACTGTCACTAAGAGAATTTACAATTTAGCAGATATAGCTCTTGAAGAAAAAGAACATGCTACTATGAGCTTTTTAAGATGGTTTATAGATGAACAAGTTGAAGAAGAAGAAAGTTTTACAAACCTTGTTAAGAAGGTTAAAAGAGCAGCTAATAACGAAGCTAGCCTTTATCTTCTGGATGATGAACTTTCTACTAGAGCATATGTTCCTTCTGTACCACAGGGTTCATCAAACTAATATTAAATTGAATGATTAGATTTATAACAATAAAAATAGTTTAATCTATTGTTTCTTGCTTAAATTCTGACTATAAAAAGCCTTGCAGTATATACGCTGCAAGGCTTTCTTTGAATTTTCTTATAAACTAAATTCTTAATTTCGAGTAAAAATATCTAAAACAACAATTTATATTTCTAAGACTTTTTATAAATTTATTATTCTATCGCAGAAACATTCTACTACATCCTTATCATGCGATATAAAAATATAAGTAAGATTGAATTTTTCCTTTAAATCCAGCATTAAATTTAAAATTTTTGCTTGAACTGAAACATCTAAAGCTGAGGTTATCTCATCGCATATTATTATCTCCGGCTTCAATACAAGAGCTCTTACAACACAAACTCTTTGTCTTTGTCCACCACTAAGTTCATGAGGGTACCTATTAAAAAAATTCTTTTCAAGACCACAAAGTTCCATATATTGGCAAACTATCTCTTCCGCCTCTTTCTTAGAGAGAGTCTTCTCATGTATCATAAGGGCTTCACATATCATCTTACCTATTTTTCTTTTTGGATTAAGAGAAGCATATGAATCTTGAAGTATTATTTGAATTTTCTTCTTTGTATCTAGTTCATTAAACAGATTTATATTTTCTTTTTCCATTCCCTTGCTATAAACTGTTTTTCCATCAATTTTTATAATTCCACTATCTGCTTCTTCAATATTTACAAGACATCTTGCTATTGTAGACTTTCCACAGCCAGAATCACCTACTAAACCTATCGTTTTTCCACGCTTAACTTTCATAGAAAACTTACTTACAACAGTTTTTCTCTTCTTTTTCAATATGTAGGGAGCTGAAATTTCATAAGATTTACTTAAATTTTCCACTTCTAAAATACACATTTTTCCTCCTTTCCGATTTCGAAAAATCTTCCACTAAAAGTCTTTTTATCTGGTATAGATTTTATAAGTGCTCTTGAATATGGATTTTCAGGATTCCTAAAAAATTCATCTGCCTTTTTAGTCTCAACGATTTTACCTTTATACATAACCGCTATATCATCAGCAAAATTTTCTATTCTTTTTAAATCGTGTGTAATAAAAATTACTGCCATATTTTTCTCTTTACACATTTTCCTTATTAGATTCAAAATTCCTTCTTTCAATGAATCATCTATAGCAGTAGTTGGTTCATCAGCAATTAAAATTTTAGGATTCAATGCTATTGCCATTGCTATTTGAAGCCTCTGTCTCATACCCCCACTTATTTCATGAGGATATTTATCATATACTTTTTCAGCTTCCTTTAATCTCACTTCCTCAAAAAGCTTAATTACATGTTCATATCTTTCTTTTTTGTCCATATCTGTATGAAGTTTAAACATCTCCTCTACTTGGTTCCCCACTTTAAATACAGGGTTTAAAGATTTCATAGGTTCTTGAAATACCATGGCTATGTCTTTTCCACACATCTTAGAAATTTCGTCCTTATCTCTTTCAAGAAGATTCTTTCCATTGAATATAATGTCTCCTGAAACTACAATGTTTTTGGGGTTTAATCCCATAAGACTTTCAGCAGTTACTGTCTTTCCACTTCCTGACTCTCCTACAAGAGCAGTTATTTTTCCAGCTTTTAAATTAAGAGAGACATCAATTTCTACATTTTTACTAGATCCTTCTTCAATAGGATTAAATTGTATTCTAAATCCCTCGCCTATAAAATTAATAGCCAAAACAGAAGTTATTATAAGAATACCTGCAGGTAACCATGTCCACCAGTAACTTTGAAGAGCTCTCATATTTTGTGCTGAGGTCAATATATTTCCCCAACTCGGCATTGGCTCTTTTACACCTAGACCTAAAAAACTAAGAGAAGCCTCCATAAGAATCGAGTTTGCCATAGATATTGTAGCCGCTACTATTATTGAAGGTATAACATTAGGTAATATATCTTTTAAAATTATATCTCTCTTTTTAAAACCAATAACATTTGATATATGAACAAAGTCTCTATTTTTTAATGAGAGAGCTTGAGCTCTAACTATTCTAGCAACCTCTGTCCAAGAAAGAACCGCTATTATTATAATAAGATTTCTAAGAGAAGGTCCCACTATTGATGCAATAGAAATTGCAACTATAAAAAATGGAAAACACATCAAAATATCTATTATTCTCATTATTATAAAATCGGCTACTTTCCCCATATATCCTGCTATAAGTCCTAAAGTAACTCCAATTACAATTTGCATTATTGTCGCCAACAGCCCCACTATCAAGGATACCCTAGCGCCATACACCAACCTAGTAAATACATCTCTTCCTAAATTATCCGTTCCTAAAATATGTTCTGAACTAGGTGCTGCATTGATATTAAATAAGTCTATTGATGAATAAGAATATTTTGTTAGTAATGGAGCAATAACTGCCATTATAATCATCAATAAAATAATCGTTGTTCCCACAGTAAAATACACATATTTTTTCTTTATCTTCATTACTGTCCTCCTTTCTCTATTATTCAAGCTCTACTCTCTTATCTACT
Organism: Peptostreptococcus russellii; assembly: GCF_900110295.1. Lineage (GTDB taxonomy): Bacteria > Bacillota > Clostridia > Peptostreptococcales > Peptostreptococcaceae > Peptostreptococcus > Peptostreptococcus russellii_A. The sequence goes on along the minus strand of NZ_FODF01000015.1, from coordinate 10,574 downwards.
ACAACATATAAAATATCTGCTAGTAGATTCGACAACAATATCAGTATTGCAGTAATCATCAAAATCCCCATAATTAAAGGATAGTCTCTATTTTGAACTGCTTCATATCCAAGCCTTCCTATACCTGGCCAAACAAATACTGTTTCTGTCATTAACGCACCAGAAAAAAGAGCTGGTATCTGTAAACAAAATACGGTTATTATTGATATTAGTGAATTTTTAAAACCATGCTTTATAACTGCTTTCTTAAAACTCATACCCTTAGCCATAGCACATTTTATATATTCCTTATCAACTATCTCTATCATTGCAGACCTTGTATACCTTATAAATGCCGTTGCTTGTAAAAAAGTAAGCACTATACTTGGTAATATTAAATGCTTTATCAAATCCATTAGTTTCAGTATTCCTGTCAAAGAACTTCTTACATCATACATACCAGAGGATGGAAAAATGGACATATCATAAGAAAACTTTTTTATAAGCAATAAAGAAAAGAAAAATGATGGTATTGATACACCAATAAATGAAATTACCGTTATCAAATCATCTACGTAAGTATTCTTTCTATATGCTGCTATAATTCCCAAAATTATACCTATTACGCTACTCAAAAATAAAGAAAAGCTCATTAATATTATTGTATTTTTTAGCCTATATCCTATTACTGCAGAAACTGGTTCAGAGTATTTTATAGAATATCCTAAATCAAATCTCAAAGCTCTTGAAACCCACTTAAAATATTTCACATACAGCGGATCATAATATCCTATTTGTTCAAGTTTCGCCTTCATAACATCAGGTGATGTATTAGGGTTTATCATATGTGAATAGGGATTACCTGGTTGAAGATTAACTAAAGCAAATATTACTATTGATATCCCAAATAATACTATTATTGACGTCAGTATTCTTTTTAATACATATCTTCTCAAATTTTCCACTCCTTCTTAAAACATTTTTATAAATAAAAAACACTCGATAAGTATGTTCTCATTTAATACTGCATTTATTATTAAGTAAAAAATTACGCCACACATTTAATATCTGTGGCGTAATTACTTTATTTACATATTCTTACTTTCTATAATATTTATATAAAATATATTTTTCTAAACACCGCACTCTAATTATAAACATTTATATCTGCAGTACCAATTTTATTAATTATATATAAATTATTTATTACTCAGCTAGTTTCCAATTTTCTGCCTCAGCAAAATCTCTAAATACTGATGGATTAAATCCTTCTAATTTAGGACTTGTAGCTATTTCTACATTCTGTTCAAATAAATAAATCCATGGAATTTGTTCATTCATATACTCTGCAAATTTCTTATACGCTGCTTTACGTGCATCCTTATCTGTTGTATTTGCACCTTCAACTAAAATTGCTTCTAATTCTGGAGTTGTAAATCCTGAAATGTTCCATCCCATTTCTCCCTTAGTATTGCTTATAGAATTTTTAGACCAATAAGCAGTTAAATCTGGATCTGGAGTAAGATTGTTACCCATCATATACATATCAAAGTCATGATTTCCTACTACCTTTTCCATTAATGCTGGAAACTCCATTTTATTAAGTTCAACTTTTATACCTACAGCCTTTAAATTTTCTTGAATTATCTGTGCTGCTTGTTCTCTCACGCTATTTCCTGTAGGAACATCTAACTTAAATGATAGCTGCTGTCCCTCTGAATTTGTCATAACTCCATCTTTCTTTGTATATCCAGCTTCTTCTAATAATTTTTCAGCCTTCTTTGTGTCATACTTATATTCAAGAAGCTTTGCTTCCTTTGGATATGCCCAAGAACTTGAAAGCATAGGTACATTCTTTATTTCTCCATTTCCTTCTATAAGCTTTTCAACCATTCCACCTCTATCAATTGCTGTTATTATGGCTTCTCTTACCTTTTTATCTTGGAAGATAGGGTTTCTATAGTTAAGTCCCATGTATTGGAACATAGTGTTTTGATGCTTATATACTTTAAATCCATCTTTCTTTAATTCTTCAACGTCTGCTTTCTTAAGATTAGTTACATCAGCAAGATCTATATCACCATTTTTAAGGTCAGAAGCTACTGTATCTTCACTTACAACTTTAAATACAATATTATTTGTTTTTGCTTTATTTCCGAAGAATTCATCATTCTTTTCAAATTTTGCATCTTGTCCTTCTGTAAAAGAAATTAATTTGAATGGTCCATTACCTACTGGCTTAGACATTAAATCTTTTGATTCTTTCCACTTTCCTTCTGGAACTTTTGACCAAATATGTTCTGGTATTATTCCAGTAGTGCCTAAATTTGTAATCGCTGGTCCATATGGTTGAATAAAACTTAACTTGATAGTATTATCATCTGGTGTTTCTATACCTGCAACCTTATCGGCCTTTCCTTCCTTGTATTCCTTAGCTCCAACTATCATTGAGACATCTTCTCCATGTTCACCCTGATAGTCCTTATTAGCTAAACTTGTAAATGTAAATGCAACGTCCTTTGAAGTAAGAGGCTTGCCATCTGACCACTTTAAATCTTTTCTAAGATTAAATGTTATCGTCTTTTGATCCGGCGATATCTCATATTTTTCAGCAAGATACGGTTTAAGATTTTGTTCTTTATCCAACTTTAACAAAGAAGTATATATCATTTCACATACTGCATCGTCGTATATTGAATCCGTAAGTATTGGATTAAATACACCAGAAGGTGATGTAGATATGCCGTAAACTATTGTATTTGCATCCTTTCCTTTACTTGTACTTTCTTTCTTATCAGAATTTCCACATCCTGATAAAATCCCTGCCGACATTACTGCTGCCAATGCAAGAGATACACATTTTTTTAAACTAAACTTCATTATAAATCCTCCTTTTAAATTACTATATGATGAATATTTACTTATAGTATCCTCTTATACACGCATTAATCATTTCCTGAGAAAATGCGTTTATATCCATAAACTTTCCAAATGCAAATGCAAAAGTTTCATTTTTATTTATTTTTGCATCTTTACCATGCTGTATTCCCATACCCTGTTGTGCGTCTGTTTCTACTACCATGTCCCAATTATGACTTGGATCTTCTGCGTCACTATTTTTAACATAAATTCCTAATGCAAAATTCTTTCCTTTTATCAAATTCAGTTTATCCTTTAATTCAAGCGTATGATATCCCGCAGTATCCATTTTCCCTGACAATACGCAGTATTTCTCTACACTTTCATTAAATTCATCTTCATCCATCAAACTTACATCCTTCTTAAACTTATCAAAGTCATCTATAATATAAACTTCATACTCTGCATCTGGTTTGGTTGTAAAGAAACCTACTGAATCAAGTATCTGATTATCGTCACTTGCCTTATATCTATTGAATAAAATCGTTTTTCCCTCGCCATTAAAATTATCAGAAAGGCTATCACTCTTTACATAACCTGTAAATGGAAGTTCATCATAGAAATACATTCCTTTGAATTCATCTGTTTTTCTCACATCTGTAAATACATAAGGTTCGCTTATCATTCCAGCTGATTTAAATGAAACATAGAAATACCCCTTATCTCCAAAAAAATCTGTCTGGGCATCTTTTACTATCCATGCACCATCTATATCTGGTCTATTTCCTTCACAAAAATTTTCCTTCTTAAAGTTATCATCCCAACCTACTACAGTAACTGCGTGATTAGGAATCTCACCTTCAACAGTATAATATGCTGCTGTTTTTGGATTAAATGTAGATGCGTTTGAATATGGAAAAGTTTTATTTCCATCATGCTTCATATATATATTACATACTACCGCCCCATTATTTTTTATTGCTTCTTTAACTTGCTTCATAAGCATATCATCTGACGTAGATATCTCAGACGAATCAATTGTCTTTAAGAACTCAAACCCATGAACCCTTCTCACAGGGAATCCTTTAACAGGATTTTTACTTTCTTCTATTACTGTGTATCTTGACTTAAAATTTTTATTTTCATTTTCCAACTTTTCTTTCTGTTCTTCTGATAGGTATCCTGCAGGATTAAATTGATTTGCCATAGGAACATATGTATCTTGACTTTCAAGTATAGGTCCCTTATCTGATAATAGATATCCAAAGTCTGATTCTCTATTTCTTCCTTCTCTTACTTCGAGAGTTCTTGAGTTATTATCTTTAAATATAAATCCATTTCTATTTTCCATATTATTTTCAGATAAATCTAATTCTATATTTTCTTTCATTTTTATATGAGATTCTAGGGCAGCAAGACTTGCAAAACTTCTACAGCCACCATCATAAAACTGATTCTTTATAGGTGTTACATATGTATTTCCATCAACACACCTAAGATCAAATTTTTCTGGAAGTCCAGTTGTCTTCTCCAGTTTAACCACTTCCTTAGGTTTTTCCACAGGTTTATCAGAAGGTTTATTTAAATTTGAAACCTTAGATTTTGAGGAATTTCTTCTTGAAGAAGTTATTTTATTTGATATATTATCTTTATTTTTGATGTCGATATTTTTAAACATATTACTGTTTGCAGCCTTTCCACCTACAAAGATAACGTTTTCTACAGAATTCATACCTCTAATAAATCTGTCACTTTCTATAGAATTGAATATTACAGGTGACTTTGTTTTAGAAGCTAGAGGTCCTACAACTAATGCATCTACAAGAACTCCGTCTTCACCTGAAGTTATATATATAGTTTTGTTATCAAATTTATCATGATATGTATTATATATTTCTTTACTAGTTTCATATCTGTTCTTGCCACTTATTCTTTTTGCATTAAGCTGTCTTCTTGATAATTCTGAAACAGAATTTTCTCCACCAATAACAATATTTTCTTTTTTAGTCTTTAAAACTTCATTACTTATTTTATCTTCTATTACGATTGGTGCCTGTAAGCTACTTGCTAAAGAAGAAACTGAAACTGCATCGGCAATTGCACTCTTAGAAACGATGAAATTCATCTCAGAATCTCCTATTTTTTTCGCCACCTTTAAGGATGTTTCTACTCTATTTTTCCCATATATTCTTTCTACGTTTATTGATTTTTTTAAATACATCTCAACTTCTTTACTAATGCTATTCTCTCCACCTGCTATGATAACTTTCTTTATACCTCTACTAAATATAACTTCTTTTACTCTATCGTCAATTTTTTTAACATCATTATTTAACAATATTGGTGCATTTAATTTTTTTGACAGTGGACCAAAAACCAGTGAATCATATAATTTATTATTATCACCTGATGCGAGTATAACAGTATCTACTTTTTTAGTCATATTCATAATTTCTATAGAAGTCTCTACTCTATCTTTTCCTGCTATTGTATTTTTCTCCATTGCGTAAGAACTATTAAAAAAAATCCCAGTAGTCAGTGTTAACGCTATCACTACCGTTAAAATTCTTTTTTTATTCATATTTTAACCCCCACATTATTTTTTATACACACTTCCCATCCAAACCTTACTAAAATATTTCATACATATACTCCTTTAATTTATATCATATGGTTTATATTTTATCAATATTTTACTTGTTTCTATTCATTTTTAAAATATTAAAATTTATGATTATTGTTTTTTTCTATAATTAAAAAATAGAAAACAATTATTAAAAACATTCTAGTTTTTATTACATATTACTTTATAAATATCAATATTTTATTTATGTATAATAAAAAAAGAACCACAATTGTGATCCTTTTAATACTTTTTATTTAGATATCTTACTCTGTAAATTCACTTTCCGTTGCTTTCATCGCTTCAAGCGTAGATGCTAGTAGTTCATCTAGTTCCCAGCCTAGATTTTATGCACCCTGTCTAATTACATCTCTTGAACAAGCTGCTGCAAACTTCTTGTCTTTAAACTTCTTTTTTACAGACTTTAACTCCACATTTGATACACTTTTTGAAGGTCTCATTAAAGCTGCCGCGCCTATTATCCCTGTTAATTCATCACATGCAAATAATATTTTTTCCATTTCTTTTTCAGGTTTTGAACTACATTCTGTAAGTCCGTATCCATGACTTGTTGTTAAATATATTACAGTTCATACCGCTTTTCCATATTATATAAAATCATTCTTTATTATACTTTTTAATATGTAATCTAGCTTTTCTAATGAAAAACCAGCAATAAGTATTTTTTTAACATGAATTCAAAATTGTTAAAATTTTTCATACAAAATATTTAAATTCTGTTGACAATTAAATTAATATAATATATAATTTTCTTTAATCCCTAGTAAAATACTCGGATTTAAAAAAACAAAGGAGATGTTGAGATGAAAGTTAGACAATTAAAAACAATTATAACTACTGCATTTGGAGGAATCTCTTGTTGTTGTTGCTGTTGTAAGTAGCAAATTGCCAGAGATTTAATCGGTAATTTGCGTAAACCTAAGATATTTTAAATAAAAATTATCAACTAAGACTTAACTAATAGCGAAAAGTTATATTTTCTAATAATTTATTCGCATACGACAGTAATATATATGAAAAAGGAGAAACTAAAAATGAAGAAGAATGTAATCGAATTAATTGGTAACACACCACTTGTTAATATCTCTAAGATAGATAATAATGTATTTGTAAAGCTTGAAGGTAAAAATCCAGGCGGTTCTATAAAAGATCGTGCTGTACTTGGTATGATTACTGGAATGGAAGAAAGAGGCGAGCTAAAGCCAGGAGACAGAATTGTAGAAGCCACAAGCGGAAATACAGGTATTGCAGCAGCTATGATAGGAATGAATAAGGGATACCCTGTTACTATTATTATGCCTGAATCCATGAGTCAAGAAAGAAGAAGCTTAATAAGAGCATACGGCGCAGAGTTAATACTTACTGATGCTGCAAAGGGTATGCAAGGTACAATTGATAAAATGAATGAGCTTTTAGATACTGGGAATTATAAGTCTCTTAAGCAGTTTGATAATCCGGACAATCCTAAGTTCCACTATCAGACTACTGGACCAGAGATATATTCAGAACTTAATGATGTAGATATTTTTGTAGCTGGAATAGGTACTGGCGGTACTGTAAGCGGAATCGGAAAATATCTTAAAGATCAAAACCCTGATATTATGGTATTTGGTGTTGAACCAGCTTCATCACCACTTATAAATGAAAAGAAGGCTGGACCTCATAAAATACAGGGAATAGGAGCAAACTTTATACCAAAGAACTTCCATGCAGATGTTATAGATGAAGTACTTACTATAACAGATGAAGATGCTTTTAATATGGTAAGAGAAGTAGCTGCTAAGGAAGGTTTACTTGTAGGTATTTCTGCAGGTGCAAATATTTATGCGGCACAACTTCTTGCAAAAAAATATCTAGGCAAAAAGGTTGTTACTGTCGCTCCAGATGGTGCAGACAAATATATGTCTATGAATATATTTTAATCTAGGAAAGAGGCTCACAAAATGAAATTTATTAAAAATATTGATTATATATTAGAAAACGACCCTGCCTCTGGTAGAGGTGGTTCAAAATTTTTAGCTAGACTGAAAGTGTTTATTATATACCCTTCAGTCCATGCTCTTATTGGACATAGCATTTCACATGCTCTAAACAATGTAGGGCTAAAATTTATAGCAAGACTAACTTCACAGATTTTTAGATTTTTCACTGGAATAGAAATACATCCAGGTGCCACAATAGGTCACAGTATTATGATTGACCACGGTATGGGTGTTGTAATTGGTGAAACTGCTGAAGTTGGAAATAGGGTAACTATCTATCAAGGTGTTACTCTTGGTGGAACTGGAAATCACACAGGTAAAAGACATCCAACAGTTGGTAATGATGTAATAATTGGCTCTGGTGCTAAGGTACTAGGTCCCATTACTCTTGGTGATGAAGTAAAGGTTGGAGCAAACAGCGTTGTCCTTAACGATGTTCCAAGTGGAGCTACAGTAGTTGGAATACCTGGAAAAATAGTAAAAATAAAAAACAGTAAATACAATTCAAAAATAATTGAATTAAATGAAAGAAGAGCAGCAGACAATATGTATTATATTTAAAATATGTAAGCATTTTAAATATTATAATTTATCGATTAAAAAAACTCCTATTACAGGAGTTTTTTATTTTATTTATTTTTTTATCTACTATTATATTACTTACTCTTATTTCCCTTCCTAATATAAGATAAAAATTTCTCCACTGCTTTTGTAGTATTTTTTTTATCTCTAAAAGCCATTCCAATCTCTCTATACATTGGTTTTTCTAATTCTTTTACAACTATATTATATGAGGCTCTCTTCATAATAAGCTCCGGTATAATACTTATACCAAGTCCACTTTCCACCATTGACATTATTGCATAGTCATCCCATGTAGTAAAATCTACTTTTGGTTTAACTCCGTTTTCTTCCAAAATCTTTGCTATATCTGATTTTTCTCCTTTTTCAAGAAGCATAAAAGAATCATCTGCCAATCTTTCCATAGGGAATTTATCACAATTTGCTAGAGGATGATCTTCTGGCAAAATAACCAGCAATCTATCTCTTTCAAGAAATTCAATCTCAAGATTGGTAGACATAGCTGGAAGTCTAATAAATCCAAAGTCTACTCTTCCATCCATTATCCACTTTTCAATTTCAGTGTAATCTCCCAAAAGTATTTCATATTCAATATTTGGATAATCTTTTCTAAATTTTTTAATAACATTAGGCAATCTATAGGTTGCTATACTGGAAAAAGTTCCTATTCTTATAAGTCCTGATTCCAAGCCATTTATTTCCTCTACCTCTCCTTGCAACTTTTCATATTCTCTACATACACTTTTTATAAAAGGATATAGCTTTACACCTTCTGATGTAAGTCTAACTCCAAACTTTCCCCTTTCAAGAAGGGATATATTCCACTCTTTTTCTAAATCTGCAATCATCCTACTTATACCCGATTGAGAATAATTCAATACTTCTGCAGCTTTTGTAAAACTTTTATATTCGACAGTTTTTATAAATGCCATATACTTTTGTATGTTCATATCCATATTTATCCCCCCTTTCTAATGAAACTATAACTTTAAAAAAACATTCCATTTTAAAGCTCACTTTTCTTTTATAGACATATTTTATTTACTTATGCAACATATTATAATTAAATAAAGCATTTTTTATCTATTACAAATCCTCATCTATATTATGATAATTATTCGTTTTTATAATCTATACATCTATGATAATATAGATATAGACAGTTTTCAAGAGGGACATTAATTAAAATTTGTAACGCTTATAGCATAATTGCTATTTATAAATACCTTTTAGAAAACTTTTTTATCCTGTATATATATGTATTGGCGCTAATACATATATATACAAACCATCATTTCAAACAATGAAATGATTTAATATGTAGATACAATCCATTCATAATAAACATTAAAAAGTAGACCATGCATCTACTCAAAAAGGGGGCTACACTAGCCCCCTCTTCCATTTTTTGACCAATTTATTTTATCATTTCTAATTTTATAAATAATTCTTTTTTATAAAATTTCACATAAATAAACCGACCTTTAAATACTAGATTAGATCTTTAGCATCAAGGTCGGTATAAAATACTCTATTCTAATTCTGAAATTATAAGTAGCCTTTCTCTATTAGTAGGATATGGATGACATGTCATCAATATAAGTTTTGATTTATCATCTTCTCTATAGAACTGACTCCAATCATCATTTTTTACTATCTTTTTTCCTACTACTTTATAGTTTAATTTTCCATTCTCAGTAGAAACCTTTATAGAATCTCCATTTTCTAATTTATCTATATTTAAAAATGATTGTTCTCCGTTATAACCACCTCTATGCCCTGCTATAACACTTGTAGTTCCTTTGTTCAATGATGGAATATCTGTGCCTTCTACAACTCCAGTTCCTTCTCTCAATTCCTTATCACTTGTCCCTGGAAATATAGGAAGTAGTACTTTTTCCTTATCTATCTCCACAAATCCAATTTCATCACTTAATTTCTCTCTACTGTTTTTAGGCTCATTTTGGACTTTATTTCCTTTTGAGATACTTTTTAAATTAGGAGTACTTTCTTTTTTTATATTTCTTTCAAAACTCTCTTTGGCTGATCTCATTCTGTCATATTGTAATTTCTGATTATATTTATATACAAATAATCCCAAAACAGAAATTACTATTATTAGAACTCCAGCCCCTCTTAAAATTTTTTTTAAAATATTATTTTTTGTTTTCTGATTTCTCATTTTTTCTTCCTAAGAATATCATTATTCCACCTAATGCTATTGCTGCATATAGGTATACATCTAAACTTAGTCCATCTCCTGTTACAGGTAATGTATTTTTACTTGACTTTATATACTTTACCTTATTTTCAGAGCTTCCATTTGAATTTTTATTTTCTGTTGAATGCTTATCTCCATTATATCTTACAAGGTTTTCACCTTCATTTTCTTTTTTATCTTCTTTATTCTCTTCCTTCTTTGTCTCTTCATTTTTGTCTGGCTGTTCTTCTTTAATTTTTACTACTCCGGATTCTCTAATTTTATGTTTTTCCTTCTCTGAATCCTTTGGTTCCTCTGGTTTTTCCTT
>NZ_FODF01000003.1 GCF_900110295.1 Peptostreptococcus russellii | reverse complement strand
TACTGTCTCACAATGTGGTGTATTTGGGAACATATCCATTAGTTTTACTTTTTCTATCTTGTATCCTCTTTCTTCAAATTCAACAAGGTTTTCTACCAAAGATTTTGGGTTACAGCTTACATAAACTATTTCTTTTGCTCCAAATTCAGATATATCTTTCACACCATTTCCCATTATTCCTGCTCTTGGTGGATCTACTATTATTAGGTCCGCCTTTTCAGGAAGGTTGCTGACTACCTTAGCAACGTCTCCAGCTATAAACTCACAGTTATCTAAACCGTTTAGTTTAGCATTCTGATTTGCTGCCTCTACAGCTTCCTCTACTAGCTCTATTCCGTAAACTTTTCTTGCAGTCTTTGCCATTAGCTGACCTATTGTTCCTGTTCCACTGTATAGGTCAAATACTACTTTTCCATCACCACTATTACCTGCAAAGTCTCTCGCTATTTCATAAAGCATTTCTGCACCCTTTGTATTTGTTTGGAAGAATGAAAATGGAGATACTTTGAACTTCAAGCCCAATACTTCTTCATTAAAGTAGTCTCTTCCATAAAGAACTCTCAACTCATCACACTTTACAGCATCTGCTAAGCCATCATTTATAGTGTGAAGTATACTTACTATTTCATTGTTTAACTTTAGAGATTTTAATAACTCCACATATTGATCCATATCAAAGTCTATCTGTGATGATGTTACTATATTTATCATCAATTCTCCAGTATTTTCACCTTTTCTAATTACAAGGTGTCTTAAATATCCTTGATGACTAAAACTTCTATAGTATGGTATTTCCTTTTCTTCAAAGAAGTCTCTAGTTTTTGTAAGTATTTCTATAAAATCCGAATCTACTAATCTACAGTCATCTACTGTTATTATATCTATAAATCTTCTTGTTTTGTGCATACCAAGAGATAGAGGACCATCTTTTACTTCATCTCCAAATGTAAATTCCATCTTGTTTCTGTATTTTGTTTGAGATGGACTTCCCTGTATTCCAAGATATTCAAATCCTGTTAAATTCTGTGCTTTAAATAATTCCATTACCTGATTTTCTTTTATTTCAAGCTGCTTTTCATAAGGTATTGAAAGTATGCTACAACCTCCACATTCTCTGAAGTGTCTACAAGTTTCTGCAGTTTCTATTGATGAAGCTTCCAAAAGTTCAAGCATTTTTACTTCTCCACTATCACTTCTAGATTTTTTTACTACTGCCTTTACTTTTTGACCAGTGATTCCACCCTTCATTTTTATTCTCTTGTTATCATATAAGGATCTAGTAATTCCTCCGAATTCCATTTTTCCAACTTCAAATTCTATAATATCTTTTCTTTTCATTAATTACCCCTTTATATCAGTCAATTTAAGATTTAGTCTATCTTTTCAAGAAGTTCTATTTCCTCTTCTGTTAGCTCTCTATATTCTCCAAGCTCTAAAGATTCGTCAAGACATAGTCCACCCATCTTTACTCTTTTTAGGAAAATAACTTCTTTCCCTACTGCTTTAAACATTCTTTTTACCTGATGGAATTTTCCTTCGCTTATAGTTACATTAATTTCACATAAGCCTTCATTATTGTATTCTATAGCTTCTTTCAATTCATCTAGGTCTATTCCCATATTTTCACTTAGTTCTTCTATTTCTACTTTTTTTAGAAGTTCTAATTCTGCTGGTTTAGTAGTATAGCCTTCTCCAATATCTATACCTTCTTTAAATTCTTCTATATCTTTACTGCTAACTATACCTTTTATAATTGCATAGTATTTTTTAGGTACATGCTTCTTAGGAGATAATACCCTATGACTTAGTTTTCCATCGTTAGTCAATATCAATAGACCTTCAGTATCTTTGTCCAGTCTTCCTACTGGAAATGGCTCAAAGGCAAGATATTTTTCATCTATTAAATCTACTACTGTAGGATCATTTTTATCAAATGTAGACGATACATACCCTGCTGGCTTGTTTAGCATAATATATATAAACTCTCTATAATTTACTTTTTGTCCGTTAAAAAGTATTTCATCCTTTTCAGGATCAACGTGATCACTGGACTTTTTCATTTCTTTTCCATTAACTATTACAGCACCTTGTCTGCATAGTTTCTTTATTTCATTTCTTGTTCCATAACCAAGATTTCCCAGTAGCTTGTCTAGTCTCATAATCACACCTCTTTTTCTAATAAGAAACTAAATATACACAATAAAAGGCATATTTAGTTTCTTAATTTTTATACATTTTTTCAATATTTTTCTTTATCTATTTGCTACTAAATATATTATATCTAGTTTTATTTATCTATTTCTTCATAGATTTCTTTTAATTCATCTTCTGTAAAATTGTATTTTGAGTTGCAGAATTGACAGCCTACTTCAGCGCCCTTATCTTCATCTATTATCGCTTTTAGTTCGTCTTTTCCTATTGCTGCAAATACCTTTGATACTCTTTCCTTCGAACAATCACATTCAAATCCAATTTCATATTTATCAAGTATCTTTGGAGCAAGGTCTTTTAATACTATTCTCATTATATCTTCTGGAGTTAGACCTTCGCTAAGCATTTCAGTTATTGACTTTAAGTTAGAAATATTTCTTTCAATAGTTGAAATTGTTTCTTCTGAAGCATCTGGCATCATTTGGATAATAAATCCACCTGCCTCTTCTACTTCATCAGCTTTTGTAAGTACGCCAAGTGCTACTGCTGAAGGAGTCTGCTCCGATACAGTAAAGTAGTATGTAAAGTCTTGTGCTATTTCTCCACTTACTATTTCATATTCTCCATTATATGGTTCTCTTAGACCTAGGTCTTTAATCACCTTTATTGTTCCTTCATTTCCTACTGCTCCTGCTACATTAAGTTTTCCATTTGGATAGTTTTCAACTTCTACTGCTGGATTAGTTACATATCCCTTAGCCATACCATGTGCATCTGCAGTAGTGATTATACTTCCTATTGGTCCACCACCCTTTATTATTACGCTGACTTTATCTGAACTATTCTTCATCATTAGTCCCATCATTGATGTTACTGTAAGTGTTCTTCCTAGTGCAGCAGTTGCAACCTTAGTAGTATTGTGATAGGCTCTTGCTGCCTCTACCATATTTCTTGTTGTAGCAAAAAATGCTCTTGCTTCATTATTTCCTGTTGTTACTCTTAAACAATAATCTTTCATCTTTTATCATCCTTTCTTTTATCTCTTTATTGCACTGAAGAATATTCTTTCTGAATCATCTTTGGCTTCTTCCATTGTAAAATCTCCAAAGATTTCTATTTCTTTAAATCCTACTTTTTCAAGCATTTTCTTTATTTCATTTTCTTTATAGGCTCTCTGTTGATGTCTCTCTCTATATCTCTCATAGACATTGTCCTCTTCTTCGTCATCTACTTCTATTTTTACAAAGAAGTCTAGATCCATGTCTATTAACTGCGTTTCATCATCATATACATTAGTCCACATATATGAAAGTTCTTCTCTACTTTCTCCCATAAAGTTGTTTCCCAATACATTCTTTATTTTGTAATATGAACTTATATCAAAAAGAAGTATCCCCTCTTTTTTCAAAAGTTCATATGACTTGGCAAAGACCTTTTTTAAATCATCAGGAGATGTTATATAATTGAATCCATCACATGCACACAATACACAATCTAAATCATACAGATCAAAATCTAAATCAACTATATCCTGCTGTAAAAGTACTAGTGGAATCTGCACTTCTTCAGATTTATTAAATGCAACATCAAGCATTTCTTCAGAAATGTCTATTCCTGCTATATCATATCCTTTTTGAGCTAGTGGAAGTGTTATATTTCCTGTTCCGCAAGCAAGTTCTAAAATATTTTTCACTTTTATTTTCTTATGTTCTATTATATTCTCTATATGTTTTACCCATTTTTCATAATCTACATCATCCATTAATTCATCGTATATATATGCAAAACTTCCGTATTGTTCCATGGAAATACCCTCCTAGATAATTTTATTCCTGAACTATTTATTATACAATAAAAGTCCCTTCTTTTACAATTTTTATATCATTTTTTCTATAAGTTATTCTTAACTATCAGAATATAGATCTATACTCCTATTTCTTACTCTTTTAATACTATTTACTACTATGCAAAAGGCAAAAATGGCTTTTATATACAAATTTATATACTCTGTAATCTTGTTAAATACTTAAATACAGAGTATATAAATATAAAAGAAGGTATATCAAAAGATATACCCTCCTTATTATATATCATATTTTTTCCAATTGATACAATTAAATCTACTAGAGTATGCTATTAGCATTCAAACCACTTAGCAAGTCCACCCTTAGAAGTTTCTCTGTACTTGTCCATAAGGTCTTTTCCAGTTTCTCCCATAGTTACTGTAACTTGGTCAAATGATATAGTATGTTCACCTTCTGTATTTAAAGCATACTTAGCTGCAGATACTGCTCTTTCTGCTGCCATTGCATTTCTTTCTATACATGGTATCTGAACATATCCATAAACAGGGTCACAAGTCATTCCTAGGTGATGTTCAAGTCCTATTTCTGCTGCGTATTCTATCTGTTCTAAAGTTCCACCAAATAGGTAAGCTGTTCCTGCTGCTGCCATTGCACATGCAGTTCCAACTTCTGCCTGACATCCTGCTTCTGCTCCAGATATAGATGCATTAGTCTTTACAAGGTTTCCTATAAGACCTGCAACTATCAATCCTTCTATTATCATCTGCTTTGTATATCCATTGTGTACCATTAGTGAGAAAAATACTCCTGGTAATACACCCGCAGCTCCACATGTAGGTGCAGTAACTATCATTCCACCTGATGCGTTTTCTTCTGCTGCTGCAAGAGCAAATGCATAGTCAAGGTTAGTATAGTCCTTATTTGCAAGATACTTCTTGTAGAAGTTTGATGCTCTTCTCTTTAAATGAAGTTTTCCTGGTATTATTTCTCTGCTTTCAATACCTCTATCTACTGCTGCCTTCATAGCGTCTGCTATATCATCCATGTATTCTAGGAAGTCATCATCTTCTATATCTAATACATACTCAACGAAATCCTTATCGTTTTCTCTGCAATAAGCGATTATATCATCTAGCTTATTGTGTTCATAGTATATCTTTCCATCTGGCTGATTTCTCTTTCCTTCCTCTGCAAGAGTACCACCACCTACTGAGTATACAGTCCATGGGTTGCTTGCATTTCCATCTTTGTCTATGGCTTCTAACATCATTCCATTTGGATGGTATTCCGGATTTATGTCTGCTCTCCAAATTATTTCAACATTCTTTGGAGCAAACTCCTTTTCTATTATATAGTCTGTTAAATGTCCCTTTCCTGTAGCTGCCAAACTTCCGTATAGTGTACATCTGTAGCTTTCAGCTTCTGGGTACTTAGTCTTATATCTCTTTGCTGCTCTCTGTGGTCCCATAGTATGAGAACTTGATGGACCGCTTCCTATTTTGTATAGTTCCTTTAAAGAATCCATTTCCTTCCTCCATTTTTTATTGTTTTTTAGTTTTTTATTTTGCCAATACAATTATAACATAAAAAAAAGGCTTTTTTACTAATTTTTCAATTAAAACATCTTATTTCCAATGTTCTTCTTTTTTTTATATATTCTATATTCTAATAATTCAGAAAAACTCTCTATTACTGAAAAATCAACAACATTTACTTTTAAAGTTATTATTTTTATATTTGTATATATACCCTATTTTCTTATACTCTATCTATATTTTATGACTTTTTATATCATTTGAAAAAAGTAATTAATGTGTATTATACTTAAAATAGGGTATAATATAATTACAAATAATTATAGAAATTAAGTTTGTAACTATTTAGTAGAATTAGTTGCTTATTTTTAAAATAATATAAAAAAGGAGATTTTATTATGATACTTAAAGCTTGTGCAGTCAATTTAGTGACTCCATTTACAGATACTAATGAAATAGATTTTTCTGTTCTTGAAAAAATTATAGATAAACATTTAGATAGCGGTGTTTCAGCAATTGTTCTTGGAAGGTCTACGGGAGAATTCCAAACTATGAATGATGATGAGATTATTTCTATTCTTGATTTTACACTTAAAAAGATTAACAAGAAAGTTCCAGTTCTTATACAGACAGGATTTAATGATATGACAAGATCAGTAACTCTTTCTATAAGAGCTAAGATGAGTGGCGCAGATGCTCTTATATTGTCTGCCCCATATTACAATAAAACAAACTCTCATGGTTTGTTAAACCATTTTAAATCAATTATGATGGCGGTAGCAATGCCTTGCTTTATCGAAAATGATCCAGATAGATGTGGCTATGATATTCCTATTGATGTAATAGTTTCACTTTCAGAACTTGGAAATTTAAGTGGTGTTATAGAGTCATCTGAAGATATAAATAGATTCGGAAAACTTAGATCTTCACTTCCAGCAGATGTTTCTATTATATCTGGTCTTGATAAAATGGTAATACCTGCCCTTTCATTAGGTGCCAATGGATATATTTCAGTTCTTGCAAATATTTGGAACAAAGAAGCCGTAGAAATATTTGATTCTTTCAATTCTGGTGAAATTTCCAAAGCAAGAGAATTATTCTATTTTATGTATCCTATTATGGAATTAATGGAATTAGAACCAAATCCTATAGCTATTAAAACAACAATGAATATGTTGGGCTATGAAATTGGAGAATTTAGACTTCCACTAGCACCTATGGATCCTGACAAGGCTGCTAAGGTGGTTAATCTATTAATGGATATGAGTATTATCTCAGTATAGTCCTTAATAATACTTAGAAATTGAAAACCGACACAAGATATCTTGTGTCGGTTTATTTTTATTTAGCTTAATTTTTAGTTTAATCTTCTATTTCCATGAACTCTTTTGTTATATTCTCTACTTAATTCTCTAGCAAGTTCATCATTCATCTTTAATTCAAGTTCAAAAAAAACTTGGTCTTCAAAGATTTCACCATACTTTTCAATGGCAATTCTCTGCTTTTCTTCTAAAATATCATCTGCATCTCTTAAGTAGCTATTTATCTTAAATTTCTTATTATCCATGTCTCATCACTCCTTGTACTAGGGTCTTCTAAATAATCACTATACTAAATTATATAGCTTATTTTAGAAAATGCAAGACATTTTTCTTCTTTAGAAATTTTTTTTAAAAAATCATTGTTTTTATTGGAAATATTCTATTGCTTTCCTATTAATCCACTAAGTAACTTAGCTATTAAATCATTTACCTTTTGATTTGTTGCTGCACTGATTTTATCAGCTGCAGGTTTAAGTGCTTCATTTCCTGGTTTTCCTAAAATTGCACCTAAAAGCTTTTCATACTGCTGTAATTCCTTTTTAATTTGATCTATCTTTGCTTTCAATTGAGCTAGTTCAGTAGCTAACTGACCAGATGACGGCAAGTCTTTGCTAATTGTATCTAACAATTTTTCAAGTTTTTCTAGATTACTTGCTGTATCCTTTATATCTCCTGAGTTAACTAAATTCTTTAAGAAGTCTATTATCTTCTTAACTGTTTCTAGTGAGTTTTGGATTTGTGGTTTTAATTGCTTAATTTTTTCTATTATTCTTTCTAACTCTTCTATATCGTCTTCTACCTTATTTCCGAAGTCTTCCATATCCTGTAATAATTGTTTTTGTTCTTCTGTAAGCCCTGCTGTGTCGAAGTCATCTCCTACAGATGATTTTACAGTTGGAGAGATTCCCTTTTCTATTACCATAGATGCTGTTTCATCACTAATTGAATTAACACCACCTACAAATATAACCTGTTCTACCTCTCTTGCCTTTCTAATTACATCATAGTATGGATACTTTTGTACTGGCATAATAATTGCATCATCTGATACAACTAAATTTGTAGCTGAAAGAGCATCTGCAAAATTATCTCCACTTACTACTGCCATTGTTTTTGGATTTTTTACCTTATTTGAAATCTTTACTGCAGTTTCAAATCTTGATACTCCATAGATTCTTTCTCCACCATTTTGAGGAATTGTTCTAGATCCACCAAAAGTATATTTTACTGTTGTTCCTATTGGCGCTGTATAGCCCTTATCTCCATCTACTAAAAGTAGACCACAGTCTTCTTGCTTTAGTAGAGCAGAAGCTGCCAAGGCGTCTGTATAGTTATTACCACTTGCTACACCTACATATGAATAGCCAGCTCTTCTCACAGCGTTCTTAGATGTTTCATATCTATTTATACCGCTTATTCTTTCTACATTAAAGCCTTCTTCTTTTAATTTATTTTCAAGGTCAGCTGATATAGAACTAACCCCTCCCATTAAGAATACTTTTTTAGCATTTCTTGATTTAAGAATATCTACAACACTATAACTTCTTCCATCTGTAAGAATTGTCGCCGCATCAAATTTATTGGAAATATTAACCGCACTTAGAGCATCTGGAAATCTTTCTCCACTTGCTAACACTACTGTTTTACTATCATTTCTTTTTGAAACATATTCAGATGTAAGATATCTGTTTTTACCAGCTATTCTTTCATAACTGCTATATGCAAAAGAATTTACAGGCAATGCTTGAAATACTGCCGAAAAAGATATTATACCAGCTAATGCCAAGGAAATTATTTTTTTATTCATACATTTCACTCCTTTTCCCATGTTTTATATTATATTATAATAATTTTCACTCAAACTATTTCGATTTAGTTTGATTTTGTATGTTTTCTATATAATAAGTAGTATATACAAGTTTTTAAAGTTAGTCAATAACGATAAAACCACAGAAACATCAATGTCTCTGTGGTTTAAAAATTTTATATAATAGATTAACTTTTATTTAAGGCATACTAAATTCTATCAGTTTACTTTAATAATATTAAACTTATTTTCACTGTATGTTTTACAGTTTTCTAACTTATTTCAAATTAAACAGTTAAAATAACAATACTGCACTTATTTGTGCAAAATATTGAAAGAAGATTAAACTCATCTAGTATATGTCTTTTCTAAATTTCTTTAATCTTTTGCTCCCCCTATTTCAATATTTATTCAATATTGTTTTTTCTTTCATTTATATGATTAGTGCTTTTGTAATCAATGCCTATTTAATTCAGTTCGATTTATATTTTTTTATATTACAATTCAATATTTACACCTTTTCATATAAATTTCAATCAGTATATAAGTGAATTACATACAATAATTGTGTAACATAACAGTATATTCCAATTATCAAATATTTCTTATAAAACCATACACATAAAATTATTTATCATTTTGCATTTATACCCTTTATAAATAGTAGTCAAAAAGAAACTCATTAACATCTAAAAATTATATGTTTACACGTCAAAAAGACTATATACCTTACAGCCTTAAATCAATTAGAGTTTTCAATTTTTATAGAGTGTTTATCTTTATAAATATAAAAACCACTCTAAATTATTACTAATTCAGATGAATTATTTTGTTAGAGCAAAATTACACTTCTATTACTAGTAAAATTATACAAATGCAAGCTTCAACCATTCTCAATTACATGGTAATCTTTAACTATAGACTGTAATTTTTGTTTACTCTTACTGAGTTGTCCTCATTAGCCTTTTGAGTACTCTTTATCATACAGTTTATCACTCTATTTGCTTCTTCGCTTTCAACTGTATATATTATTTCGTTCCCTCTTCTGTCGCCTGTTACTAGTCCAGCTGTTCTTAATTTTGCTAAATGTTGAGAAACAGTAGACTGTGGTATCCCAAGTGCAGAATAAATAGTAGAAACGTTACAACCACCATTTTCTATTAGTTCCTTAACTATACATAGTCTTACAGGATGAGCGATTACCTTTAATATATTTGCATATATCTCATACTGTTCAGGACTTACATATGTTTCTGAGTTTATTTCGTTCATTTATCAATCTCTCCTTCTGCAAAATCGACACTAAATTATAATAGTAGGCAATTTTACTCTAACACTTTATTGAACTTAAATCAATATATTTTCAAAAAATTCATAAAAAATTTTTCAAATCAATTTTAAGAAGTTTTTATATGTTTTTTGCCTAAAATACGCCTTACATCTATATATTATAATCTTTGAATATATATGTCAATAGATAAAATGATTTCTATTAAAATTTAATATATTTTTCAGAAAATATCCTGAAATATATTTTTTGTCATATTTTTATAGTAAAAAGATGATTTTGTGATATAATAAAAGTTACTTATATAAATATTCAAGCACATAAGTGTGGAAATTTGGAGGATTAAATGAATATAGAGGAAAGAAAATGGGAAGTTATGCTAAGCGAGTCTGATCTTAAAGAAAGAATCGCTGAAATGGGTAAAGAGTTGAAGAAGGACTATGATGGAAAAAATTTACTTGTTATCGCTCTTTTAAAGGGTAGCTTTATCTTCTGCGCCGATCTAGTAAGAAGCATTGATATTCCTCAGCTTAAAGTAAACTTTATGACTACTTCAAGCTATGGAGACGGATTTTCTTCTGCAGGAAAGGTAAAAGTTCAATCCGATATTACACTAAATGATATTACAGATTACGATGTTCTTATCGTTGATGATATAGCAGATACTGCAAACACTATGGATTTTGTAGTTAAGCACATCACTAAGAAGAATCCTAAGAGTCTTAAGACTTGTGTTCTTCTTGATAAACCTAGCAGAAGACAGGTTGATTTTGTTCCTGATTACTGTGGATTTTCGATAGAGGACAAATTTGTAGTAGGATATGGATTTGATTTTGAAGATCGATATAGAAATGTTCCTTACATATTTAACGTAACAGATGAATTGCGTTAATATCTCACTATAAAAGAAGGTATGCACTGAAAAATTTCAGTGCATACCTTTTTTATTTTTAAATATCCTAGACTTTTATTATTTTATTATACTGACTTTAAATTATATATAAACCTTTCTCTAACAGTTTCTCATATAAAACTACATAAATGCTGTGTGTATGTTTTTATACCATCCCTAATACATAACAATACTTCTGATAGAGAAAGATTATATGCTTTATTACTGTACTTTGTTCATATCATTCATTACATCTAATATTATCTTATCAGTATAGCTCATTCCCTTGTCACTTACTCTTCCAAGATTTCTTATAGTTACGTCTACACTTTCTGAAACTATACCGTTTATTTTTTCTGCATAATTTCCATTCTTTGCTAATAGAGCATTTCTTATTGCAGAGGCTGCTGCTGATGAAAGCTTAAGAGCACATCCAGATTTTGCTCCATCACATATCATACCACTTAGGTCCGCTACTGCATTTTTCACAGCACCAGATATTTCTTCTATACTTTCTCCCATTAACCATGCTATACCTGCTGTGGAACCTGTAGCTGCTGCTACTCCACATCCACACATTGCAGATAATCTTCCTGTGAAATTCTTTATATATGCAGTAGTTAAGTGTGATATAGCTAATGCTCTACATAACTTTTCATCTCCTTGAGGGAACTTCTGATTGTATGCTACTATTGGAAGAATTGCTGTCAAACCATGATTACCACTTCCGTTTGAACTCATAACTGGCATATCAAGACCTGCCATTCTAGCGTCTGAAGCTGCAGCTGTAAGCATCATAGCATTATTTATTATATCATCAGAAAGTAAACCTTCTTCAAGACCTTGCTTTATTCCATATCCTGCACCAATACCTATTTTTCTACTTAGACCTTCTTCTGCCATTGAAAGATTCATATCAACTCCTTCTTTTAGGAATTTTATATCTTCATAGTCCATTTTTTCCACATTCTTTATTATTTCTTCAAGACTTGCATCATCCATTATTGTTCTAGTAGAAGTATTTCCTGCTTCTTCCTTGTTATCCTTTTCTGAATCAAGTAAAACTTCACCATTTTTTTCAAGGTATATAAAGTTATCATGTTTTTTCTTTATTATAACCCTTGCTGAATTGTTTTCACCCCTAAACTCTACATCAATAAATACTTTTTCTGTTGTATCGGCTGGTGTTATTGATAATTTACCTTCATCCATAAGTTCTTCAGCCTTTTTTATATTTTCACTGCTTGTTCCTTCTAATACACTTAGTCCTTTTTCTGATTTACCTGCTACTATACCGATTGCAGCAGCTATTTTTAGTCCTAATCTTTCTGTTCCTGGTATTCCTACGCACATACCATTTTTGTATATACTAGGACTTACAAACATCTTATTTTCTTTTACTTCTTCATCTAATAGTTCCTTACATTTTGCACAAGCAAGTGCTAAGGCTACTGGTTCAGTACATCCAACTGCCGGCTTTACTTCTGCTTTTAACATTTTTACAAATTCATTTCTTAAATCTCTCATTTCTATACCCCCTATAAAAACTATAAACAATTTCTTCTAACTTATATAATGCAATTTACGTGCCAACTTTTTATATTTTTCTTCTAAGTATTGAAATTTCAAGATTTTCTTTTTTTAACAAAGAATTTTTATATTAAAAAAGAAAGTTATATTATCATATTGATATATAACTTTCTCATTTTGATACACTTTATATTCATTTTGATAAAATGGTTATATTGCAATATTTATATAAAAATTTTACCTTTTAATTTTAAAGATTATATTTCTTTATTTTTCTATAAAGAGTTGCTTTGGATATCCCCAAAACTTCTGCTACCTTGTCCTTATCATTTTTATAAGGTTTATAATAATCTAAGGCTTTTTTTATTTCATTTTTTTCTATGTCATCTAACTTCAAAAATACAGGCTTATCGCTTTTTTTCTTATTGTCTACTTCGGTATCTTTATTAATTATTGAACAAGAGCATACTATATTCTTGTTCACAAGGCTTCTTTCTGTATCCAGATTATCTTTTGGACAAATACTGCATTCCTTATCTAAAAAATTATTGTTGAAAGTTTTTTTAGAATGAATACTATTTCTACTTATTTTTAAGTTTTCTTCTTCTATCCTAAATCTGTTTCTTAGTATATTTATATCATTGATTATATTTCCATTTGTCATATTGATGCAAAATTCTATTACATTTTGCAACTCTCTAATATTTCCTGGCCAATTATATTCTTCTAACATATTTAATACTTCTTCTGAAACTCCAGAAATATTCTTATCTAGCTTTTTAGAGTACACTTTCACCATATAATCTACTAACAAGGGAATGTCTCCCTTTCTTTCTTTTAGACTTGGAAGTTCTATTGGCAAGACATTGAGCCTATAGTATAGGTCTTCTCTAAACATTCCATTTTTTACAAGTTCAGGAAGATTTTTATTGGTTGCAGATATTATCCTTACATCTACCTTTACCCCTGACTTCCCACCTACTTTTTGTATTTCTTTTTCTTGAAGCACTCTTAAAAGCTTAGCCTGAAGATGTATGCTCATATCTCCTATTTCATCTAGAAATATTGTTCCCTTGTTGGCTCTTTCAAACATACCTAGCTTTCCACCTTTTTTTGCTCCTGTAAATGCCCCTTCTTCATATCCAAAAAGTTCACTCTCTAAAAGTTCTTCTGGTATTGCAGCGCAATTAATTGTAATAAAGGGTCTATCACCTCTACTACTATGAAAATGAATTGCTCTAGCAAACATCTCCTTTCCTGTGCCGCTTTCACCTGTAATAAGAATCGTGGAACTAGATTCTGCTGCCTTTAAAGCATTTTTCTTTACTCTTATAATACTTTCTGATTCTCCGATTATATCATCTACTGTCATTCTATAATCTGTATTCATTTTATTATAGTTTCTTATGGCATCTTTTCTATCAACAAAATCTATAACAAATCCCTTTAAATCTTTTTTATAATAAATTTTGTTTATATTGTATATTCCCCTTACATTTGCAGATTCTGAATAAAATGTACTGCTGTGTTTATTGCTTTTTTTAAGGCTATCAAATACATCATTACTAAAAAAATCTAATACTTTTGATATATCCATATTTCTAGGATCGTAATCTATATTGAAAAGTTTTCTAAATTTACTATTACAAGTATCTATTTTCCCTTTTTCATCCACAGAAACAACAGACTTATCCATACCGTCTATTACTTTAATCATTTTCTTTTTTTCTATATTATAGGCATAGGACTTGATTTCTGCCTTTAGATTTCCCGATATAAGACTCGCCATTTTTTCTATAAAAAGGACAAGCTCTTTTTCCCTACTTATTATACTTTCTCTTTGTTCTTCATCAAAAGCTATTAGCCCTATTACTCCATAACAGATACCATCTAGTATTATAGGGCAAGACATCTCTGCCTTCTCTCTACAAGAATCAAATTTATAACAGTGCCTACAGTATAGATTTTCTTTTGGATTATCTATTATCAAGGTCTCTTTTTCTTCAAAACATTTATTGAATACAGATTTTCCTGGAATTATTTCCCCTATCATCTCTTTATAACTTCCAGTTCCAGCTATTCTTTTCATCTCATCATTTACTATGGTTACATCTATGTTTATAACAAGAGAAATTGCCTCTGCAACTTTTTGTATTTCATTTTTTATTACATCAAGTTTCATATTTAGGACCTAGCCCCCTCACCTCCATAGCAAATCAGAATCTTCTTCTAGAACCTTCCCTATCTTCTAAGAAGTCATCGTTTCTAATTCTTATATCTCTTTTTATTTCTTTTAAAGTTACTAAAATCTTATTAAGTGTAATCTGAATAGATATTAAAATTACAAATAGCATAACTCCTGCTATTAGCTTAAAGTTGAATATTTCCATATTATCACCTTCAATTCAAATTTATCTATAATTAGTTTTAATCTTGAAGAAGTTCTTCAAGCTCACTAACTGTTCTATCAAATATCTTTAAAGCTCCGTCTACGGCTTCTTTCTTTTTCATATCTACCCCTGCTTTTCTAAGTAGCTCAAGAGGGTAATCTGAACCACCACTTTTCAGAAAATCAATATATCTTTCAACTGCACCTTCTTCATTAAGAATTTTGTCGCTTAAAACAGATGCTGCAGAAAATCCTGTTGCATATTTATAAACATAGAAATTAGAATAAAAATGTGGTATTCTCGCCCATTCTACACTGCTTAATTCATCAACTATACAAACCTGACCATAGTATTTTTTATTTAGATCAAAATACACCTTATTAAAATCTTCAGCAGTCATTGGATTTCCTGCTTCTACATTTTCATGACATATTTTTTCAAACTCTGCAAATAAAGTCTGTCTATATACTGTTGTTCTATACTGTTCTAAATAATAGTTTAAATAATATATTTTTTCTTCCTTGCTCTTTGCATTTTTTAGAAGATACTTTATAAGTAATATTTCATTTACTGTTGAGGCTACCTCTGCTACAAATATTTTATAACTTGAATCTATGTAAGGCTGATTTGTATGAGATAAATAACTGTGCATAGAATGTCCAAGTTCATGTATAAGTGTGAACATAGAGTTTAGGTCATCTGTATACCCCATTAATATATATGGATGTGAATCGTAGCAACCCCAAGAGTAGGCTCCACCCTTTTTCCCTTCATTTTCATATACATCTATCCATCTTTCTTCAAATGCTTTTTTAATAAGATTTACATAATCTTCTCCCATTGGCTTTAAAGCTTCTAGTATAATTTCCTTTGCTCTTTCAAATGGAATATCCATCTTGAAATCCTTAGCCATAGCTACATACAAATCATACATATGTAATTCTTCTAGATTAAAATATTTCTTTTTAATTTCAAGATATCTATTAAGACTTCCAATATTTTCATCTACTGATTTTATCAAATTATTATAAACCTCTACACTAATATCATCTGCAAATAGCGATGCTTCTAATGCTGAATGGTATTTTCTAGTTCTAGCATTAAATATTTCTCCCTTTATAGCTGCAAATAATGTAGATGCCATTGTATTTTTATATTTTTCATATGTTGAAAATTCAGCTTCAAAGGCTTCTTTTCTTACTCTTTCATCCTTGCTTTTAATATATGTTGAATAGTTAAAATGATCTAGTCTTACCTTATTCCCTTCCTCATCTTTAATTTCTGGAAATTCCATATCTGCAAAACAAAGCATTTCATATGTATTTTCAGGAACATCTGTCAACTCTGAAACTGCTGCTAGTAATTCTTCTTCCTTCTCACTTAAAGTATGTGGCTTCATTCTTAATATTTCATCTATCATTCTTTTGTATGGAATTAGTCTCTCATCTTCCATATATTTATTTAAAGTCTTTTCTTCCATTCCTAATATTTCAGGAATTATAAAGGCTGTTGCCTTGCTATACTCACTTTCTACCATTTCTGACTTTGTAGAGTCTGCAAGATTTTCATTTATTCTAGTATCTTCATGGTGTTTCATATGAGTGTATGTATATAGATACTCAAGCTTTCTTGAAGAATCTTCCATTAACTTTATAACATTATAAAAACTGTCTACTGACTCATTCATCTTAGATTTATACTTTTCTATTTCCTTATAGCTCTTTTCAATATATTCTATATCTTTTTCTATTTCTTCCCTAGATTGGTACATTTTTTCCAAATCCCACTTAAATTTATTATCTATTTCTTTTCTATTTCTTCCCATATTGCACCTCCTGTTACTCTTATACTCTATAATATCATAATTTACTTAACTAATTCCAAAAATTGTTCTTTATTTGCTAGCTCTGTTAAATTAATATTTCTTGATTAATAAGAGAAATAATATTATTATTATAGTTGATGTTATTTGTTTATTAGATAATCATTATCATAACCATATAACATCTTAATTTTGAATTTTAAAGGAGGCTTTCGTTAATATATATGAAAAAAACAAATACAAAAAAGTTGATTTTGTTAAGCCTTATGGTTGCCTACAGTCTTGCACTATATATATTGGAAACTTTTATTCCAAATCCCTTGCTAGTAATTTTCCCAGGTGCCAAATTAGGTTTAAGTAATATAATCACTCTTATATGTTTAATAACATTTGGATTTAAAGATACTTTCTTCATACTTACAGTAAGAATTATTTTGTCTTCAATTTTCGCTGGTCCTATGTCCACACTGTTATTTAGTATTGCAGGAGGCTACTTAAGTCTATTGGGAATGTTTATCGCAAGCAAGGTGCCTGGATTTTCAAATATAGGTATCAGCCTTGTTGGAGCTATTTTACACAATATAGGCCAGCTACTTATGGCAAGCTTGATTATTAAAAATATCTCTATTATGACCTATCTTCCATTTATGCTAGGAGCATCTTTACTGACTGGTGTATTTATAGGTATCGTTGTAAACTATGCTCTAAAAACAAAATTGTTTAAAAATCTAAAATTAGAATAAACAAAAAATGCGTAACAGATGTCAAATCTGTTACGCATTAAAGTCTAACCTTTTGTGGTTACCTCAAAAAGCTCTGTCTTTTTCTTTAAAGTATATTTTAAATTCAATAATCTATTTAATTATCCAACTCTGGAAATATAAAATCATCATCTTCTAGTTCTTCATATATTCCCTTTTGATATCCATTCCCTTTTGTAGAGAAGAAATCATGAGTTTTCGTTTCTGTACTAAGTCCATTTAAAACTATTGCATTTACTGGTTCTACCTTGTAAAATTCTTCAAAACCTAAATTTGTAAGTGCTGAGTTTGCATTATATCTCAAGAAATTAATAACTTGTTCTTCAAGACCCGTTCCCTCATAAAGCATTCTAGTGTATTTTTCTTCATTTTCCATTAATTCTTTTAAAAGCTCATACACTTTGTCTTTTAATTCATTTTTATCATCATATGAAAAAGAATTTAGCTTTTCCTGTGCTAAAAGACCTATATATTTTCCATGAAGTGATTCATCTCTAAGTATTAAAGATATTATCTCCCCACTTGAAATCATCTTTCCCTGCCCAGCTAAGAATAATGGATAGAAAAATCCACTATAAAATAAAAAACTCTCTAGAAAAACACTTGTTGCCATAGACATATATAGACTTTTGTCATCATCTGTGTTTTTATACTGTCTAAGTACTATTCTAGCTTTGTTCTGCAAAAGTTCCTCTTCTTCAATCCATATAAAAAGATCATCTATTTCCTTCTTGGATAAAAGAGTTGTAAATATATTGGAGTAACTCTTTGCATGAATTTCTTCCATTGTTCCCATAAAAGAAAGAACAGCCTTTCTTTGAAAATTATCTGTTAAATCCATCATCGATGGTATACCATCATTCCCCTGTTTTGTATCAAGCAGAGTCAACCCTGCCAAAACTCTTTTATAAAGAACTCTCTCCTTTTCAGAAAGCTCATTCCAACTAGGTATGTCTTTAGATACTGGAACTTCTTCTGGAAGCCAAAATTGCTTGACATTTTGCTCCCAAAATGCCTGGGTAAAGTCGTCATCTTCTGTATCCCAATTTACAGCTTTGTGCACCTTATTTACTTCATCTACTTTTTCTTTTTTATATATACTCATTTTATCTACCCTTTCCATATCTCTTAATTAGCCTATTTAATTTTATCTATTCCATTTTATACAGAACAAGACACACATTCATTGTTTAACTCTCTAAGCATCTTTGTTCTAGTATAATATAGGCTTTTTAAACCTTTTTTGTAAGCATAAATATAATATCTTGCTATATCTCTTGTAGTTTTATCATCTGTTACAAATAAAGTCGTAGATATTCCCTGATCCACATGTTCTTGAACAGCTGCCACTACATCTATTACCTTTAACATATCTGTATTATAGGCACTTTTATAAAATAATAAATTCTCATTTGTTAAAAATGGCATTGGATATATTGTAGTTGAATCTCCGTAAATTCTCACTTCAATCTGTTCTGTTATAGGCATTATGGAAGAAGTTGAATTTTGCACATAACTTATACTCTGTGTCGGTGCAACTGCCATTAGATAGGCATTGTATATGCCATTTTCCTTTACTTCATCTAACAATTTTGCCCAATCCTCTTTAGTAGGTATTTCCATACCTTCAAACAAAGCTGTTACCTTTTCGCTCTTTGGCAGATAGTCCACTTTATAGTATTTGCCTAAAACATCACTTGCAGCTCCCTTTGCATATTCAGATTTTTCAAAGCCATAAAAAGTTTCCTTTCTTTCTTTGGCAATATTCATTGAGCTTCTAATTGCATAGTATCTCATCATCGCAAAAAATACACTACAAAACTCAACTGCTTCTTTTGATTCATAAACTATATTATTACTCATCAGATAACCATGTAAATTCATTGCTCCAAGACCTATTGAATGACTTTTATCATTTCCGTTTTTTACAGTAGGAACTTGATGAATATTAGTTCTATCACTTACATCAGTTAAAAATCTTATAGCTGTATCTACTGCTCCATCCATATCTTTGTTTTTCATTATATTTGCAATATTTAATGAGCCTAGATTACAACTTATATCTTGTCCCCAAACACTATCCTTTGAACCGTATCCTTCAATCTTTGAAGGTACTTGGTACTGGAATATCTCACAACATAAATTTGACATTCTTATCATACCTAAATCTTTTAAAGTATGGTTTCTATTAGCTGTATCTATAAAGACTATGTATGGATATCCACTCTCCATTTGAGTTGCCGCTATCCTTGTAAGCATTTCTCTAGGATTTATTTCCTTTTTTCTAATATCTGGATCTGCAACTAATTTATCATACCACTTTTCCATATCTAAATCATCTAAGTGAAGACCATATTTTTTAAATATAGAATGCGGATAAAAGGCATATCCAATTTCATTTTTCTCTGCCAACTTCATAAATACATCTGGAATTATTGCACCTATAGATAGCGTAGCTAGTCTTACCCTTTCATCAGCGTTTATTTTCTTTGTATCCATAAGGCTCTCAAAGTCAGCATGAAGTACATTTAAATATACTGCACCAGCTCCTTGTCTAGCTCCCATTTGGTTAAAGTAACTAAAGCTTTGTTCCAGCATTTTTGCAACTCCAACTACTCCACCACTAGCACCTTCTATTCCCTTGATAGATTCGCCTCTAGCTCTTAGTCTTGTAAGGTTTAGTGCTACTCCTCCACCTATCTTAGAAAGGTGATTTGCAGAAGATACAGCATAACTAATACCTTCACAACTATCTTCTACTGTAACTAAAAAACAACTTACTAATTGACCTGCTCTTTCTCTTCCAAGATTAAGAAATGTAGGTGTAGCTGGCTGAAATTCTTGTCTTATAAGCTTTTCTGCCACTGTTTTAGCAACTTTTTGATCTCCACTTGCTATTGCCAATGAACAGATTAATATTTTATCTTCATAGCTTTCTAGTATATATTTCCCATCATCAGTTTTTAGTGCATAGTTTTCATAGAATTTACTTGCACTCATATAAGATTTAAATTCAAATCCGAAGCTCTTTATATACTCACTTAATTCTTTTATAAATTCCATAGAGTATTTCTCTATTATTTCTTTTTCGTAATAATTATTTTCTATTAAATATTTTATTTTTTCTTCCTCAGAAGAAAACTTCATACTTCTATCATCTATTGAATCTTCTAAATAAGCATTTAAAGCTTCTTTATCCTTTTCTAGCTGATATCTACCATGTATGTCTCTTACTATTACCTCATTATTCAGCTCAATGTACTTTGTATCGCTCATTTTTTTCTCCTTTTCATAATCCCCTGTTAATTAATTCTATCTTCTACCAATATATCTCTATATTATCACATAATAAAAAGTATGGTTTCGCACCCTGAAGATATTTCTTATCAAACCGAGTACTTACTGCATACTTTTAATCACATACACTGGTTATCATATTTTCACTTTCTAAAGAAATTTTATTAATTATTCTTCCAAAATATTTCAAAAAACCTTGTCTATAAGAATTAATTTTAGATATATTTATTATACCCAAAAATAGAAAAAATACACGGTTAAAAATCAATATACTGATTTTTTTCCGTGTATTTTTATGGTTTAAATACTAAATATAGTGTTATTAAATATTCTCTTTAATAGTGGACAACTACTGGCATACCTTCCTTAGATAACTTGTATATTTCTGCTACCTTGCTGTATGGAGTGTTTATACATCCATGTGATCCAGCATATAGGTATCTATTTCCGCCATAGATTGGTTGCCAACTTGCGTCATGAATACCTATGTTACCATTAAATGGTATCCAATATGATACTGGTGACGCGTATCCTGGTCCTCTTAAAACAGCATTTCTTGTCTTATATGTAATAGGATATATTCCAGGAGGTGTTGCATCTCCCTGATTTGGATTTCCTGAAACTATTGGTGTTTCAACAATAGCTTTTCCATCTCTTACAAACCACATATACTGTTTAGATAAGTCTATTTCTATAAATTCATTGCCTAGGTCATTTTTATCTCTAGACATTGCTGTTTGCTTATATAGAGGTTTTCTATTTTCTACATCTTTTCCATTTTGTATTATTTTTACTAGCTCGTCAGTTTCGCCATCTCTGTCGATAAGCCAACCATATACTCCACCGCTTACCTTTAGATTTCCACCTGTTGACGCTGATGGTATTACTCTTGTATCTCCATAAGTTGAATATTTTCTACTTAAACTTCTTACAAAATCTCTAACTTTTTCTTTATTAAATTTTACCTTGTAATCATTTTCTGAATCTACATCAAACATCTTGCTTATTTCTTTTCCATCTAATGTATACTTTTCATATCCAAAGTCATATACAACCTTCATACCTGTATACTTTTTCATTTCTGCAATTGCTCTTTTGATTCTTGGGTCATCAGCCTTATTCTTCTGTGGCTTATAAACACTATTTGGATACTTTGTATTTAAAGCTTCAGACTTCACTGAATCACTTACAAAATTTACAACTTTTGATTCAATAGGTGTGCTTCCAAGATCGCCCTTGTCTACTACCAAGTCTTTCTTCTTTTCATCATATCTAGGATATGCACTTACTGGAGCCTTTACATATTCTTTCTTGAAAATATTAAAATCTTTTACTTTGTCTTTTAACTTAGATTCATTAATTTCAACATTCAATTTGCCATCAATTGTTTCATCATTAAATAAAGCCAGTGGCCATCCTAAGAATCCTTGTTGCTTCTTCACTCTCTTGGCACTTCCATCTTCAATATATCTCATATCGACATCTTTACCTGAAAGTTCATCTTTTACATTATTTCTACCTTCAATTATTATCTTGTATCCCTCGACTCTTTCTTTTGCCAATTCATCTACCTTTGCCGGAGTCATAAAGCCTACATTCATTCCATTTACCTTTGTATTTACAAAGAATCTATTATAGAATACAACGCATCCTAAAACATATACTACAACAACAGCAATTCCTAAATACTTAAAGAATTTCTTTATAAAGTTCTTAAATCTTCCCTTACGTTCTCCTTTTTCATATTCATACTCTTGCAGATATTCTTTGTCGTTGATATCTTTTTCTCTTATATCTTCTGAAGTTTCTTCTTCATTTGATACTTCATCTGATGATTCATCAGGCTCAGTTTCTTTTTTATTGTCTTCAACTGTTTCTTCTTCGACTCTTTCATCTTCGTCCGATATCTTGGGCTCATTATTTGCATTATCTTTTTGAGACTTTAGCTCTGCAAGTTTTTCCTTTTTTTCTCTTTCAATCTGTTCTCTCAGTCTTCTTTCTTTTTCCTTTTTTGCTTCTTTCTTATCTACTACTATAGCATCTGACTCAGATTTTTTAGCGGAATCCTTATCAGATAAAGTTTCTTGATTGTCTTTCTTTACATCCTTATCTTCCACTTTACCTACCTCTTTTTCCTTGAGTTTTTCTTCCTTTTCTTTTCTAAGTTGCTCTTTTCTCAGCAGTTCTTTTTGTCTTTGTGCTTCTTTTTCGAGCCTTTTTTGTATTTCCTTTTCTTTTTCTTCAATTCTTTTTCTTTCTTTTTCTGCCTCTAACCTAGATTCAGCGACCTTTACAACATCTTTGAATGGTGCATCTTCTATATTAAGCCTCTTTATTTCATTTATATTCTTTTCTGGCTTAATTTTTTCTATTTTTGTTGAACTTACAGCTTTTTCAACATTTTGACCCTCTTCCTCTGCAGTATGTATATCATTTACTGTAAGAACGTCTTCTTCTGCTGGCAAACCTTTCTTTGCTCTATTCTTCTTTCTCTCGTAATACATTCTTTCATCTTCAACTGAAATTATTCTATCAGCAGTTTTCATCTTTTGAGCTTTTGCCACCACAGTGTCACCCTCTTCGAAAGATGCACTACTAAAACTTTTACAAAAATCAATATCTTGTGCAGAGTTCTCCACTTTCCTATTATTATTCTCTATCTTGGAATCTCCACTTTTCACTTCATTCTGTTTTGGTTTTTCCTTTTTAGGAACCTCATCCACAATTTCTGTTTTTTCTATTTTAACGTCAGTAGATTTGGCCTTATTCATCCCAAAAAGAAGTCTTCTTCTCTTTCTCTTGGCTTCTTTTTCGAGCCTTTTTCTAGCAACTCTCGACATTATTACTCCCCTTTAATGGTAATATATTTAATGATTACTCTATTATAATAATAAGAGATAACTAAAAAATTTTATAGTTATCTTTCAAGAAGTAACCAACTTATAGTTTATCATAAATATGGCTCTAATCAACACTTATTAACCAAATTGTTACAATTTTTCTTTTATATTTTTGCAAATTTGTTTTCATTTAAATAATTTTATAATGCTTTTGATTACTTTCCCTAATTTTTTTAAAACCTTTCATTTTTACTTCAAACAATATAAAAAGAATCGAAAACATTATTTTCGATTCTTAATAGTTTTGTATATAATTATTTTATAAACTTATTTTAACCTAGGCTCTAAAAAAGCAACTAGATTGTTCACTGTGGCCATATCTTTTCTCTCCAAATCTGTAGGCTGTAAAGATAGACCAAGCTTTTCTTCTATTCCTAAAAGTACTTCTATTATAGCTAAAGAATCCAAAAGTTCATTTTCAAACATATCCAAATCTAAATCCTCTGCTATTTCGTCTGTTCCTAAAACCTCTTCAAAAATTTCTATTACTTTTTCCTGTAAATCCATATCTTTGACCTAAGTCGTCCCTCCTTTTAAGTGTATATCTATCATTATTTTATTATTATAGTATAAAAAGCTTAGCTATTCCATAATCATCTTTATAAATATTTTAAATTAATATAAATAATATCTCAACTGTAGAATTTATTTTTATAACATATTACTATATACACTATTTGTCTGCAATCACTTATATAAGCTCAAACAATTTGATTTTAATAACTGAATTTCAAATTATAATTTTATATAGTGATTTAAAAATCCTGAGAATATAAGCATACCAAAACATATTATGTGGAATGTTACAAATATCTGTAATCTCTGGAACCACTTTTTCTTTTTATATTTTTTATATATCTTAGATTTCTTAGTAAACTCATCTGTTAATACAAGTGCAACGCCCTGATAAAGACCATATACTATATAATACCATGTAAGTCCATGCCAAAATCCCATTGTAGTCATAGTTATCATCTGTGCCACATGAGATGCAGTTGCTCTTTTTTTAAATTTTTTCTTTCTCATAGCGTTTAGTACATATCTTGAGAATATATAATCTCCAAACCATCTAGATAAACTTATATGCCATCTAGTCCAAAACTCCTTCATATCTTTGCTTAAAAAAGGCTTATTAAAGTTATCTGGTGCATGAACTCCAAATATATAACTTGTTCCAACTGCAAGTAAACTGTAACCGGCAAAGTCAAAGAACAGGTATAGAGTGTAAGCATACATATAAGATATGATTGGAACTATCCCTGGATTTGGGTTTATTCTACTTACCCAGTAAAAATGTATCAGTGTTGCTATTGCAAACTTATACATCAAACCTTGGAATATTTTTTTAATACCTGGTATCAAGTAATCATTGATATATTCCTCTTTTGCTATTTTTTTATTTATTTCCTCTTCAAATCTTCTAGATCTATCTATCGGTCCAGAACTAAGTGTAGGGAAAAACAGTACAAAGTACAGGGTATCAATAAAACTCAACTCAGTAATTGCACCGTCATACAATTCTATTACTATCTGTATAGTTCTAAAACTCAAATAGGAAATACCTATAAATCCTACTACTCCAAAAGAAGTAATAGGAGATATTTTATTTATTATTAATGGCAGCATAGTTGCAAATAAAAATCCTCTAAATACCCACTTAGATTTTTTCTTTGTTCTTATATTTTTATATATGAATATTACTGCCATTTCCCATATCATAAATATCGCCAAGTACCTAAACTGTACATCCAATCCTATTATCAGATATATCATCAGTGCAGTTGCAAGCATTCCATAATACTTCAACTTTTTTTCCATCAAGCCAAGTACAACTGCAGGTATCATTGTCAAAAGGAGTATGTACATGTATAGATATCCATCATACTGTGAAAATGTCATGTAGCCCCCTTATTTTATAATTCTTCTGCTAATTTTTTTCTGTCAATCTTTCCATTTGTATTCATTGGGAAAGATTCTACTACAGTAATATTTCTCGGAACCATATATTCTGGTATTAATTTTGATAGCTTCTTCTTTATAGCAATCTGATTTTTCAAATTGCTTAAATTGTTACTTTTTTCTAATTCAACAAATCCCTTAAGATATGCAATTTTTTCATCTTTTATAACTGGTAAAACTACTGCATTTCTAATATTATCTAGTTTTCTTAAATTATTTTCTATATCCTCTATTTCTATTCTATAGCCATTTAGTTTAATCTGAAAGTCCTTTCTTCCGCTATATTTAATATTTCCATCTGGAAGAATTGAACCTAGGTCTCCAGTTTTGTAAGCTCTAAATCTCAGTTTATTAAGTTCATCACTAAGACCTTCTACTGCCTTATCTACATTGGCTGTTTCGTCGATGAAAAAAGATTCTTTTGTTTTTTCTTCATTTTTATAGTAGCCCTTTGAAACTGAAGGTCCTATTATTACTATTTCACCTTTTTCGCCTTGTGGAAGTTCATTTCCATCATCATCTATTATTTTAATTGTAGCGTTTGGCATTGGAATTCCTACTGGTAGACTATTGCCTGATTCAATATGCTCATCTCTTATTACAACATGGCTAATTCCAACTGTAGCCTCTGTAGGTCCATATCCATTTACTATCTCTGCTTTTGGAAATTTTTCCCTTAGCTTTCTAGCTACTTCTACAGGTAATACCTCGCCTATAAAAAGCATCTTTCTTAAATTTGGAAGAAGTGCTTCACTAAATTCTCTATCAGCTAGACACATTCCAACAAAAGAAGGTGTTGAAACC
Source organism: Peptostreptococcus russellii (assembly GCF_900110295.1). Taxonomy (GTDB): domain Bacteria; phylum Bacillota; class Clostridia; order Peptostreptococcales; family Peptostreptococcaceae; genus Peptostreptococcus; species Peptostreptococcus russellii_A. Next base: position 165,303 of record NZ_FODF01000003.1, on the reverse strand, counting down.
CAAACTTCCATATTTGATTTTTTCATTTCTGTAAACAAAGATCTAAAATCTGCAACTACACTCTTAGGTAGAGAGTAAAGTGTTGCACCATTTGCAATTCCTGGATAAAGCTGAGATACACTTAAATCAAAAGAATAGGCAGGCTGATCCATTACAACCTTCTCATCACCATTAAATCCAAGTATCGGACTCATCCACTGTATAAAACTGTCTAGATTGTAAGTGCTTATTTCTACTCCCTTTGGCTTTCCAGTTGATCCCGATGTAAATAATATATATGAGTCTTCATCGCCTTTAACCCACTTTTCTTCAGGAACTTCCTTTGCTAATTCTCCATCTATATTTCTTCCTATAAGTTCTTCAAGTTTTTTTCTATCAATTATTTCTATATAACTAAACTCTTCCTTTAAATTTCCTTCTTCATCATAGAAAAAATCTTTATCTGAGAAGTCAAACATTATATCTGGCTTTACTGAAGACAAAACATCTCTTACTCTCTGTTCTGGAAAGCTTACGTCCATGGGTACATATGCTCTTCCTGATTTTAAAGAGGCTATCATACAAGGAAGTATTAACCTTTCCTTATTACCATATATTGCTACTGCTGTCTTGTTGTCATATTTATTAATTATATAGTTTGCTATTATATCTGAATAGCTATCTAATTCTGCGTAACTTAATTTTGTGTCTTTACATATTACTGCAATTCTATCAGTTTTTGCATATTTTTTTACTCCATCAATTATATTTATCATAAAGTCACCTCCGCTTAAAACTCATTATATATGAATGGAAGTTCTTTAAATGGAAGGAATGTAAATACTAATACGCAAAGAATTATAGCAACTGCAATTAATATAGACATATAAATATATTTCTTTTTTTCGTCCATTTAATTTACCTACCTTTCATAAATGTTGTACAACTGTTGGCATAAATCTACCCATCCAACTGTACCTAAATGCATTACGTCTCTTAGATAATATCTTTTATTTTCATTTTTTGATAAATCGATTACTCTAAAATTATATGGTTTAACTTCATCGTTTACCTTTTTAAAGAAATCTTTTCTTTCTTTTTGACTTATTCCTGTATAGTTATAAAATTCGTTCATTCCAGGAAGAAGTACTATTGTAGGCTTTATTCCAAGATCTTTACAAGTTTCTAGGAAAATATTCAAGTCCTCGAATTCTTTTCCTTTGTTTAGGTCTACGTAATCATATACATTCTTAAACTTACTATCTTTTCCGTGTATATATTCTTTATAGTAGCCCTTATCAATATACAGTCTTTTTCCACCTAATTTTTCAACTTTCTTTCCTACTCTTCTTTCCGCTTCCTTTTTTGCTTCAGACATTTCTTTGTCCCAATCAATTTTTCCTCTTATATTGTAGTTTACTTCATCCTTGTCATACATATGTTCAAGTTTTTTCATAGTAATCCCCTTGTCTTTAAGAGAAACCATTGATTTTCTAAAGAAATAATATGGTCTAAAAACTTCCTTCAATACTTTTCCCTTTATAGATTTGTCCATATATATCTTTGCATACAATGCCTCTGGCTTAAACTCTCCCGGCTTTATTAGCAATTGAGAAACTCTTTTTATATACTTATCCTTGACTTTATTTGAAATCTCTGGATTTTCCATAAATCTATAAAACTGTACTGGAGAAAATCTAGTTTGGAAATGATGTGGAGTAACTCCTTCCCTATCCATAAACCATTGCATTGATAAAAGAAGAACTACCTTTTTATCTTTTATATCATTGTCCAAACTTCCAAGAATTGTTGCGTCCTGTAAAGTCTGTGTATATGCCCTTCCTATAGTTATGACTCCATTTTTTGTTCTTCCTGTATTAAAATAATAATCAGGATGCTGTTTTGTAGAATGGCTAAGTTCTGATGAACCCATAACCATCATGTATCCATTTCTCATAAGATAGTTGTTGGCAAATACTCCCTTATCCTTTACTAAACTCTTGGTATCATGTAACATCATAAACAGATCTTTTGTCTGTAAAAGTTCTGTATCCTTCTTGTCCATAAACTTATTGAATCCAAAAACAAATATTCCACACAAGAGAATAGGAAGAATTATATACTTCAGTTTTTTCATATTTATACCTCATATCTTTTCCTTTAGTTTCTTGTCTATTATATCACTTAAATTGCCTCTTTCATTACTTTTTAATGTTTTGTAATATTTTAGTTATATAATTGTAACTTTTTATGCCTTAACATAAGATTTTTATATTATTTTTTATAAGTTTTAAACTCTAATAGTTGCCCTCATAATATATATTACTATGTAATTTAAAAATTGACAATTTTTCGTCACAATAAATAACTACTTTTTAATATCTTCTAGTCTCTCTCTAAGTAAAGAATATAAAGTCTGTTCAAATTTAAATTCATTTTTCATAGCTTCAATTTCCTCAAGGGATCTTTTCTTTTTAGCTTCTGAAACATTGCTCTTTACGGCTCTTATAAGAATGTTCTTAGGCGAATGTGCTATATCTATAAACTCAAGAAGCTGAGTCTTATAGCCCATACACTCTAGAATATTTGCTCTAATTGAATCAGTAAATAGTGCCGACACTCTTTCCTGTATAATTCCATACTTTGAAATTAGCTTCAACTTTTCTGGCTTCATTGTTGAATTAATTTCATGCTGACAACATGGTACTGAAAAAATCATCTTGGCATTCCAATTTATTGCATTAAAAAGTGCATAATCTGTAGCTGTATCACAAGCGTGAAGCGTAATAACCATATCTAGATTGTTTTCATATTTATATCCATTAATATCACCTAGTTCAAATTTAAGATTATTGTATCCATAACTTTCAGCTATTTTGTTACAATTCTTGATTACGTCTTCTTTTAAATCTAAACCTGTTATCTTTACATTAATTTTCTTGATTTCTGTAAAATAATAATAAAGGATAAATGTAAGGTAAGATTTTCCACAACCAAAATCTAATATGTGAAGAACCTTTTCTCTATCTTCACAATAATCCTTTTCTATTTTCTTGATTTCGTCATCTATAATTTCCACAAATCTGTTTATTTGCTTAAATTTATCATACTTAGAATTTATTACCTTACCTTCCTTTGTAAAAACTCCCAGGTCTATTAAAGGCGGTATTATCATACCTTCTTGAAGTATATAGTTTTTCTTTTTATTATGTGATGACTTTAGTTTTATATTATTTGTTTGAGCATGTTTTGAAAAAAATATCTTCCCCTTTTTAGAAATTCTCATATCAAAATTATATTCGGCTGATATAGAGGCCATCTGTTTAAAATTTTTCATCATACCTTCAATTACAGAAGCAAGCTCCTCTTTTTCTATATTTTCATGAAAAACCTGCTTATCTGTAAATTTTTCTACTTGATAAAGATTCCTATCTTTTATTTGAGCAAAATTAATTTTAACTTTATTGTATTTATATTCCTTATTGCTCTTATTACTGAAGACTATTCTGATAGGATCCGCAGATATTATTTCACTTATATATTTGTATAATTCCATAATCTTCCTCCATTATATATTTAGATTATAATAATATCATATAAACCTTAAAAAAAACAAATAATCTCTTTAAGATTTCTTAAATTTTTTTATATAATTATAAATCTTAACTTCAGTTTTCTTACACTTATACTAAATAAATTTAGTTTTTCAAAGCTAAGTATAATATGCATAAAAAAACCGCCACAATAAATGTAGCGGATTTTATTTTTATTTCTACTTATCTTCTAATCTTGATTTTACTGACTGAAGTTTCTGTTCCATACTCGCAATCTTATCTCTTCTATCATCTACCTTGATAATAGAGTACACTCTGTCGACCCCCTTATCAAATACATCTTCTTGTATCTTTCTTATAAGGGCAAATATCTCGTCTATATCGCCTTCCATAACAGTTCCCATTGGATTTAAGAGATACTTTATCTTGTCTTGCTCACTTAATATCTTTTGAGCTCCTGCTACATACTTACTTGCACTTGTTGTTCCTGTACCTAAGGGACAAACAGTTAATTCAACTACTGCCATTAAAACCACCCTTTCATTAAAAAATTCTTAATAAGATATTACCCACATATCTGAATATTATTCTTATTTATGATACTGGGATTTTACTTTTCTTGAGCCTTCTCAAGCTTTTCTAGTTCTCTTTCTCTTTCTTTTTCAGCTTCTTTGGCATATATTTTTTCAATTCTAACTACATAATATAGCTTTACAAGCTGAAGTATTACTATTACAAGACCTGCTAGTATTCCGTATCCAAATACTACAAACTTTTCTACATCTTGTGTCAAACAGAATGCAAGAGCAAGAGCTGCAATAGCTATTCCAGTATAATAAAATTTCTTTAGAGCTGGACTCTTCATACTCTTATAAACATATATCATCATCACTATAAACATTACTACTTCAAAGCCTATCATTACAGGCGGAGTCAGTATGTTATTTAGAAGATACATATTCTGATCTAAAACTGTTTTACCCATTTTACTTCCAGGTTTGGCAATAATCATTACAATAGATATAACCATCAATATTGCGGTCTGAATAAGAGATACTATTGCTACATTTTTATTTCTAGCCACAGCATCAGCTATAGGTATCATTCTTTCTTCTACTACCTTAGCTCTAGCTCCTCTAGCTGTTTTTACAGACGATTTTTTCCCTTTCTTCTTGGACTTTTTCTTTTTTAAATCTTTTTTTGCTGTCATAACTTTCCTCTCTTTTACTTTTATTCATTAATATAATATTTATTACTTTTCTGTATCTAATATTATACCATCAATTCTATTAAAATCGCTTTTATATTAAATATACCATATTTTTAATATATTTTTAAAAAACTATCTTTTCAGCATCTTCATCGGAAGACTCACTGGCTATATATATTGGTCTATTTTTTATTTCTAAATAAGCCTTAGAAAAATACTGACCTAAAATGCCTATGCTCAATAACTGAATCCCTCCGAGGAAGAATATTGTGCATATTATAGTTGGAAATCCCTTTACAGATTCACCTACAACCAAAAACTTAAATAAGAAAACAATCAACATTATAATAGCAACTGCAAAGCTCAGTATACCTAATATACTTGAAACCACTAAAGGTGCCGTTGAAAAAGAAATAATACCCTCCAATGAGTATTTAAATAACTTAAATATGCTCCACTTACTTTTATCTGTTTCACGCTCTACATTGCTAAATTTCAAGGTTGCATTTTTGTAACCTACCCAACTAAAAATTCCTTTTGTAAATCTATTATACTCTGAAAGCGCCAATACTGAATCCAAAAACTTTCTATTCATCATTCTATAGTCAGTTGAATTAGCTTCAATGTAAGTATCTGAAATAGAATTTATCAAGCTATAAAATAAGTTACTAAGGAAACTTTTAAACTTGCACTCACCCTTTCTATTCTCCCTTACAGTTCCAACACTATCATAGCCTTCATAGACTATTAGTTGGCTCATTCTATTTATAAGTTCTGGAGGGTGTTGTAGATCTGCGTCCATCAGTACAGTCAGCTCCCCTAATGAAGCTCTTAGACCTGCATATATCCCAGCTTCCTTACCAAAGTTTCTTGAAAAAGAAATATATCTAACATTAGGATCTTTCTTCCTTAGTTCTTTCATTTTATCCAAACTTTTATCTGAAGATCCATCATCTATAAATATAAACTCATATTTTGAAATTATTTTATCCATTTTAATACACTTTAAAACTTCACTATAAAATTTTTCAATACCATTTTCCTCATTATAACAAGGAACTACTACCGATAAAAACATTAATTATCTCCCATCATCTTTAAATTCATAGATTCAAAAAACATACCTAGCTATACTTTCTAAAAACAATAAGCTTACTAAACACATAATTTAGAATAACCACTATAATAGCTACTATTATTTTTGATACAAACTCTCCCAACATAAAAACTTCTACCATCAAAAAAAGTGATACTGTTTCTATTGCACCAGATAAAAATCTTGCTCCAAAAAACAGAATTACTTCTCTTATAATTGCAACTATAGAGAAGTTCACCCTTTTAAATACATATAATCTATTACTTACATATGCAAAAATAACCGATAAAAACCAAGCAATTATATTCGCTGTAAGATAATGTATTTTAAAAATTTCTAGACACATAAAATATGCTGAAAAATTTACTGCTGTTGTAAGGGCACCAAAAAATATATAGTTTATTATTTCTTTGTATTTCCTATATAAAAATATTAATTTATCCATAAGATCCTCTTGTTTACCATATTCTTCACAATACTAATTTTACTATAAATTAAAGATTTTGTCATGTGCATTAACTATGACTCTTATTGTCATCTAAATATTGATAAATACCTTATTCTTATTGTTAATAACATATCATTTTTATGTTTAAATCACAAAATATTCACATTAATTTTTATCTTCCTTTTCTATAAAAATTCTTCTTTACAGAAAAAGTTTTTTATAAAAAATATAGCGTTGATGGTTTCTCCATCAACGCTATATCGAAAAAGTAAATTGTTCTTAGTTATTTATTGTTTTTCTTATAATTGTTTTTTTGTTATAATTAATTGTTTTCTAAATTTAGTTTTCCATCTTTAGTGTCTTCTTCAACTTCACTTGTTCCAGTACCGTTGATCTTATCCATAACAACTGCAATTGCGTTGTCACCTGATATATTACATGCAGTACCTAGTGAGTCCTGAGTTATATAAAGAGCTATCATTAAGCTTCCTAATGCACCATTTGAAGGTATTCCTACCATTGGTAAGAATGGAAGTGCTGACATTATAGCACCACCTGGAGCTCCTGGAGCTGCAACCATTGCTATACCAAGCATAGCTATGAATGGTAGTATAACATCTACACCATGTGGCATATTCTGCATCATTAGTACTGCTACAGAACAGCTTGTTATAGAGATCATACTTCCTGATAAGTGAATTGTAGCACATAGAGGTACAACGAATTCTCTTATTGTCTTACTTACACCATTCTTCTTAGCACATTCTACGTTTACAGGTATTGTAGCTGCTGATGACTGAGTACCAACTGCTGTTAACCATCCAGGTATCTGATTCTTTATCATCTTGAATGGGTTCTTTCCTGAAATAGCACCAGCTACTGAGAACTGGATTAATATGTAAATAAAGTGTAGTGGTATAATTACACAGTAAACCTTCCAGAATATATTTAATATCTGAGCAACAGTTCCTGTATATGCTATATTAGCAAAAGTACCAGCTATATAAAGTGGTAATAAAGGTACTATTATAGATTCTAGAGTCTTAGTTACTATGTCCTGGAATCCCATGAAACAATCATAAAGAGCTTCTCCCTTACCTTGAGCTCTAAGACCTGATATACCTATACCCATCATAAATGCAAATATAATTGCTGCTGTAACGTCCACCATTGGTTCTAGTGGAATTGAGAATATTGGTTCTAAAGCTCCGTGTTCAGGGTTAGCAACGTTTGCTACTGCCTGTGGAGTAATAAATGTAGGGAATATTGCACTTGCAACGAAGAATGCAAGTAAACCTGCTACTATTGTTGAACCATATGATATTCCTGCTGTTATTCCTAAAAGCTTTCCTGCTCCTGAAGCTAAGTCTGCTATACCTGCTGTAACAAATCCAATGATTATGAACGGTATAACGAACTTAAGGAATGACGAGAATAAACCTGCTACAGTAACTAATACCTGAGTTACTATAGTTGGAGCATAATTACCTATCAAAATACCAACTAAGATACCTATGATAAGCTTAGGTACAAGACCTAATTTTTTCTTTTTCTTTTCTGCCATCTTGTTAGTTCCTCCTAAAATTATTTTTTATAACATCTTAAACAAAATTGTCCTCTATTTTGAGTACATTTACTATAATATTGCAAAAACCACAGATAGTCAAGCTTAAATTAAGCTATTTATTCATATCATTTTATTTTTATTAAGAATACGTTTCTTTAAATATATTCAGCATATATTTTTAAACCATTTTTTCAAATATTTTTCTTTTATTTTCTAAAACGACATTAACTTTTAATATTTTATTGTGTCAGAATTTTATTAAAATAAAATATTATCAAAAATAATTAGGTTCTTTTGTAAAAAATATTATTTTTATAATCTTTTTTTTGACAATCTTTTCTTTAATTAATCAACTACTAAAAAAGCACCGAGATGTCGGTTTTTACAAATTAATCCCCAACTTTCGATGCTAAAGTGTCATTTAATAAATTTGTTTTGTTCATAGCTACTTTTTTCTTTTAGACTTAAACAAAGACAATATACCTCTTTTGATTACTTTTAAAAATGTATCAGATTTTACCATTCTATCAGAAGGTACATATTCTCTTACAGCTCTCAACAGTTTCTTATTATCCCTAGAAGAAAACGAATACTTACCATTTCTTTTTGTGAAGATAACAAATCTGCTTATGTGTTTTTTTCCCATTACAGCTGCTGCTATATAGTCTACTTCTTCCCATGGAATCTGTATATAATCATCTACATTCTTGTCATTATAGTATTCAAATGCCTTATCTCCTACCATTATTTTCCCATAGCTTGTAAAACCTAAATAAGAAGTTGCCGGTATTACCATATCAACCTTGCTATTTAAAGACTGAGCCATTTATTCCTCCTCTTCTAAAATATAGACAAAAGCTCGGAAAATCCGAGCCTTTGAAAATATTCTTTATTTAATTAATTACATTATTCCACCTAAACGAGCAAGTATACCAACTACGAATAATGCTAAGATTATTACTATTGGAGACACTTTCTTCTTTAGTAACCAACAGCATAATAGTGTTAGTAATAATGCTGCTAATCCTGGAATAAGCATATCAAGGTTCTGTTGTAAAGTAGTTACCTTGTCCACATTTAAGGCATTAGGTCCAAGAGAACTATACTGTTCTAATGCATGCTTAATACCTTCAGCTCCTGATGGAAGATTTGCCCAATCTATATAGGCACCTTCTGGCTGTTTAACCGTAGACACTACTGATGTAAAGCTTATACTTACCCAACGCTTAACAAGGGCACCTATTATGAACATACCAAGGATTGAAGCTCCCTGAGTTATCTTTCCTAATAGTCCACCAGATAAATCCTGAGTTATCTTTGTACCAACTCTGTATCCGAATTCCTGTGTATACCACATAAATCCAAAACGCATAATATTCCATACTACGAAGAATAGCAATGGTCCTGCTATACTTCCTGTAAGTGCTAAAGACGCACCTAAAGCACCAAGTATAGGTCTTGCTGTAAACCAGAATACTGGGTCCCCGACACCAGCTAGAGGTCCCATCATACCTACCTTAACACCCTGTATTGCTGCATCATCTACTGGAACACCATTTGCACGTTCTTCTTCAAGTGCTAGTGTAACACCCATTACTGGAGATGATACATATGGATGTGTATTATAAAATTCAAGATGACGCTGTAGTGCTGCCACCTGATCTTCCTTATTAGGATACAATTTCTTTATAGCTGGGATTATTGAGAATGCCCAACCACCATTTTGCATACGTTCATAGTTCCAAGATCCTTGAAGATACTGATGACGTAAAGCAATAGAAAAACGTTCCTTTTTCGTTAAAGTTAATTTCTTTTCCATCTTTTCATTCCTCCTCAAGGTTTAATAATCATTTAGTATATCACCTAGTGGATCTCCAGAACCAGGACCGCCTCCAGAAGACTTTGATGATTCCTTTAATCCTAGATATACTAAAGCTAAACTTACTCCTATTGCACCAAGTGCGATTAATGTTAACTGGTCTATAGCTGCTAGTGCAAAACCTAGTACGAAGAATGGCCATACTTCCTTTGTAGCCATCATGTTTATAACCATTGCATAACCAACTGCTGCTACCATACCGCCACCTACTGCCATACCACCAGATAACCATTCTGGCATTGCATTAAGTGCATTTGTTACTATTTCAGAAGGAACAAAGCAAAGTGCTGCTGCAGGTATTGCTATACGAATACCTTGTAAGCATATAGCTAATATATGCCATGTTTCTATAGCCTTTATATTTCCCTTTTCTGCTGCTCTATCCATAAAATGTACCATAGGTATTGCTATAGTACGACAAATCATTGTTAAAAATAGTCCTGCTACTGAAAGTGGTATTGCAACTGCTATTGAAGTATTTATAGCTGTAGTTACATTTGTATTACCGCTCTTTAGTCCGAGAACCATTATAATTGCAGATGCTACTGAAGCAAGTGCTGCATCTGGTGCAACTGCTGCACCAACATTAGCCCATCCTAGTGCCATCATCTGAAGCGAACCACCAAGAATTATACCTTCTTTTAGGTGACCACTTACTAAACCGATTAATGTACATGCTACTAGAGGCTGATGGAACTGGAACTGATCCAGTATACCTTCCATACCAGCCAGGAAGGCTACTAATATAATTAATACGATTGTAATTCCTGACATATTAATTTCCTCCTACATATTTAATTCGGCTTTCGCCTTCTTTAAGATATTTGCAAAATTTTCAGGTGAATCAGATGGTACCTTACGAACATCTATTTTCACTCCTAAATCCAACAACTTTTCAAATGTTTCAACATCGTTTTTATCCATTGATACAGCCTTAGTCAGCGCCACTTTTCCCTTTGAATGAGCCATTGATCCAAGGTTAAGAGTATCAATTCTTACACCTTTTTCTATAGCTTCCAAAGCATCCTGTGGTGTTTCAAATAATAATAATGCCTTTGTGTTACCAAAACGTGTATCTTTGTCTACCTGTGCCATTTTTGATACTGGCACAACATTTGCCTTTACACCTGGAGGTGCTGCCTGTTCAATCATATTCTTTCTTAATTCATCTTTGGCAACTCTGTCAGAAACCGCAATTATACGATTTGGTCCAACTGACTTTGTCCATGATGTAGCTACCTGACCATGTAATAAACGAGTGTCTATACGCGCCAAAACGTATTTTATCTGTCCATCACCTATTACTGTACCTTCAGGAATAGCTCCCTTAAATTTAGGCTGAGTTTCTTCCTTTACTTCAGCCTTTGGTTCAAGGCTTTCAGGTTTTACCTTAACACCTTCTCTACCAGGACCTAATACATATGTTGCAATTTCCTGTGCAGATTCCATTGTGAAGCGGGCACCGTATGCTTCTATTAGCATAGGAAGGTTTAATCCTGTTACTATTGCCCATTTGTCTTCATGCCCATTAATCAACGCATTAGCCTGATTAAATGGTGTTCCTGACCATAGGTCTACTAGGAAAAGTATTTCGTCTTGACTTTCGAAAGAGTCTATTGCAGCCTGCATTTTAGCTCTTAGATCATCAGGACTTTCACTTGGCATAAGTGTACAAGTGGCAACATTTTCCTGTTCACCAAAAATCATTTGTGCTGATTGAAAAATACCATTTGCGAAGTCGCCATGACTGGCAATGATAATTCCTACCATTTCTTTCACTTCCTTTCTATATACTTGCTTTTTCAACGAGATTGATTCTCGATTATATAAAAACTTTTATATATTCGACATGATTTTTATACCCTATTAATAACACTTTCAATCGATTTGTTTAAAAGAAAAATTATATTTTACATAACGCCTTATAAAATATAAGTAAATTCTTATAATCTTATTAATTAATTTAACAATATTATTAAATGTTCATTGAAATCAATTAAGTTGAATATAAAAAACATTTGAAAATTTTTTTCCTCAAATATATAAAGAATTTTTATCAGTATAACATCTTTGTTAGAGTTTTGTCAATCATTATAGATATCTTTAATAGTTTATATTTAGCCAATTACGCCCTAACAAAACTTCCATCTAATCTATAAATTTTTTCAGACTATATTTACTTGAAATATAGATTTTATTGTGTACTCTTCAGCTTATTTTTACAGTGATCTCTGCATTTTGAATATATAATCTTCTTACTCTATACTTTATCATATTTCACACTTAAATGCAGTGCTGCTTTCGACATTTTAGTAATTATCTTTTTATAAAATTACAGGCTTTTACTGTTCTGCCCTTGATGCAATAATTTCCATATTTCCTTCAAATTCTACTTTTTCAGTTCCACTTGGAACTATAAAAGAATCTGCAAGTTTTAAATCATATTTTTTACCATTGGCACTTACTTTTCCACAACCTTCTACTACTGTCATTAGATAGTATGTATTTTCAAGTTCAACGCTCAGCTTATCTTTAGATATATACTTATATACACTGAAAAATTCATTGCTTAGATACTTTACTATCTTGCTGTTTCCTAAAACAGTCTCTTCTATATTAAGTTTAGGATCTATATGAGGTATTTTAGACACATTTATTGAATCTTCAATGTGTAATTCTCTCTTATTACCCTCTTTGTCCTTTCTATCATAATCGTATACCCTATAAGTAGTATCAGAACTTTGCTGAGTTTCAAGTATAACAATACCTTTTCCTATTGCATGAACAGTTCCATAAGGTACATCGAAGAAATCACCTTTTTTGACCTTTACTCTTCTAAGTAGATTATTCCACTTGCCTTCTTCTACAGATTCTATAAATTCTTCCTTAGTTTTTGCATTATGACCATATACTATTTCTGCTCCTTCATCAGCTGAAACAATATACCAACACTCAGTTTTACCACGTTCACCCTCGCCTTCATGAATTGAAGCATACTCATCATCTGGATGAACTTGAACAGAAAGATTATCCGAAGCATCTAAAAGTTTTACAAGTAGTGGAAAAGTGTCATCAAGATTTTCACCAAAAATTTCTCTGTGATCTCCATAAAGTTCGTCTAACCCCATGCCTTCAAATTCTTTTGGAGATATAACTTGAGAAACCCCATTTCTATGTGCACTTATAATCCATGCTTCTCCTGTTTTATTACTTGGAGTATCTAAATTAAACTCTTCTTTTAATTTGTTTCCACCCCATATTTTTTCCTTGAAAACAGGTTTCAAAAATATTAAGTCCATAGCTTCACACCCTTTCCACTTTCATTCATATTCTTTCAATATCTATTTTTATAATCAGACTTATTGTCTGTTCTTCTAACTATTCTATAATAACCTATATGATTTGTTTTTTCAATAGAAACAAGTAAATTAAAGATATTTTAACGGTTAAAATCTAACCAGTTTTTTCTGTTATAATCTATCTTTTTTATGTTTTTTTTATTACCGCTTTATAAATAAAATCTATATATATAGATTTTTATAATTTAATTTTATTTCATTGTTTGGCAATTTTGAACTTATTTTTCATTATAATAAGTTTTGTATCTATTGACCTAATTATTGTTTTTAAGAAAATGTTTTCATTTTTTTTGAGTAGTTATATATTAAACTTATTTTTTTTCAAAGTTGCAATAAGTTTTATTTTTTTAATAAAAAATCTTTTTTTAAATTTTTTAATAACTTTCTAATGTTTCGATCCTTTATTTTTAACCTTATAATTATTTTATTTACTTTTTTTATATAAAACTAATTATATATATAATTTCTTTTATTAGTTTTAAGCCATTTTTTAGCTTCTGCTCTTTTTTAATAGTAAAATTATATTTTTATAATTCAAAAGTAAATATAAAAAAAGATACCGGCTAATCTGCCGATATCTTTCAAACTCCATTATGGAGATGAGGGGAGTCGAACCCCTGTCCGTAAGTCTTTCCGTCGCTGTATCTACATGTTTAGTCAGCTCTTTTAAAATCTCGACTCCTTTGACACCGAGTGACAGGTTTCAAATTCGTCCAGTCTCAATTAATCCACTTTCAGTCGAGACGATCCCGAAAGTAGTACCCTGCATAAGTATGATGTCAGCTCTTAATCGGCAGGAGGATTAAGAGGGACAAGCTGCACTAGGCAGCTACTAAATTATTTTCGTTTGCGTTTGTTTTAAATTTCCCCAGTTTTTACGTGACCCAGAGTAACACGACATGCAACCTCGAGTTCAAAACCCACGTCGAAACCGGTACATCCCCCGATTTGATTGATGTTAAAACGATATAACATCAACACCCTTATCTACTTATTGTACTATAAATACATTGAAAAATCAATATCTTGATCTTATTTCTCTTTCAATTCTTCTCTGTGCATCTTTTTTTGCAAGATCCTGTCTTTTGTCATAAAGCTTTTTACCTCTTGCCAAGCCAAGCTCAAGTTTAACCTTGCCTCTTTTTAGATATACACTCATAGGTATCAACGAATACCCCTTTATAGTAGTCGCACCTATAAGTTTTCTTATTTCATATTTATGAAGAAGTAGCTTTCTTACTCTTAGTGGATCCACATTATATATATTTCCATGCTCATATGGACTTATATGAACCTGTTTTAAAAATACTTCTCCATTGTCTACTGAAGCATATCCTTCTTTAAGATTTATTCTTCCGTTTCTTATAGACTTTACTTCTGTTCCCTTTAGCTCTATTCCACATTCATAGACCTCATCTATAAAATAGTCGTGTCTAGCCTTTTTATTTGTAGCCAAAATTTTCTTACCTGCCATAGTATCACTTCCTTTCATAATTTGATTTACTATCATTTTATCATATGTAGCTATATTTTTTCAATTTTATTAAAATACTGCTACACAAATGTGTAGCAGTAAGTTAACATTTATAAACTATTTATCTTTATTTTTTTCAATGTCTTTTTCTTCTTTAGAATTTTTTTCTATGCCTACTGGATACTTTTTGCCTTTTCTTTTCATCTTTATTCTCAATTTTCTTCTTTTTTCATATGCAAGATCTTTTCTTTTCTTAACATATACGAAGCAAGCAACTATTCCGAGAATAGATACTATATATCCGCTTGTTTGAAGAGGTCTCTTGTATCTAAAATCTACTGTATGCTCTCCTGGTTCAAGCTTTACTGCCATAAAACCTTCATTAGCCTTATATATTTTACTTTCTACTCCATCTATTATAGCAGTCCAACCTTCATCATAAGGTATAGATATAAACATCAATTTATATCCTTCATTTGCTATATTTCCAGTAAAGCCATTATTATTTAGCTTAATATCTTTAAGATGTTCTCTAGCAAGTTCCCTAGTTTCAGCTTCTAAGTTGTCTACCGATCTACATTCTAGTTTTAAATCCTGCATATTAAAATCATAATCTGCAGGCAAATTTATTTCAAGATTTCTCTTGCCCTTTTCAAAATAACCTAAATTTATAATTATATCTTTTTCACCTATATACCACTGAGAAGATGGCTTAGTCAGATCTATTGTAGCCTTTCTGCTATTTGATTTTATATTCAGCTTTTCAACTCCTTTAATTGCATCTACATCTGGCAACTTTAAATACAACTCACCACTGTATGGCAGGTCGTATTCTAATTTCAAATCTATACCATCATTTCCCCTAACTCTTCCCTTAAAGTCCGATTCATAGTCAATATCTGTTTTCTTAAGCTTCAAATCACTCAGTACGCCTGATTCAAGGTGCTTTACATCTCCTATATTACCTTCCAGGAGACAGGCTTTTAGAAGCGCTTCTTGCCTGTCTAAAACGTTCATTGATGCTACCTCATAAGGCTTTATATATTTAGAATAAGTAAATCCAAAAGGTATATAGTTTTTATTTACATATAGATTTCCATCTCCCATTTTTTCAAAGCCATATGGTGCCTTGCTATTTCCCCAAGCAATATAATACTTAACAGACATTATATCATCCAAGATCGCACGTCCATCAAAATTATGCATTCTATTTATAGGAGATGCCATCGCATTTCTATAAATAAAGTTAAACTTGGCAAGATTTTTATTTTCTAATCCATAGTAAATTGAAGTAGATGGATAATCATATATATCCGATAAATTAAAGCTATTCGGATTATCATTATCTACCCTTTCGAGACTTCCACTAGTTACATTGGATACTGTTTCTACAGTTCTATCATTAACAAGTTTGCCTAACTCACTAAAATTAGCAATCATTTTGCTATTTCCACTTTCATAAGAGTATATTACTATACTTCCTGCTAGTGATAAAAAAGTAAATGCCATAAATAAATAGTTTTTTAATTTTTTCTTCTTAATTGCTAGAATAAGCATAAAAATTATGGCTATAAGAGAAACTGCCAAAGGCTTTAAAAACTCAAAGTCCATATAGCTAAGTTTCTTTGCCAAAGAATTTTCTACATTTATATAAGTTATTAGAACAATATATAGTGTAACTAATAAATACATTGCAAACTTTTTACTAGACTCTGCATTTAATATATTGTCGTATTGATCTACAAATATATATGCTAGAAGTAGAATCTCAACAAAATACCATCTATGATTTCCGTAAAGGGCTCCTGCAACTATACTCTGAAGAACTGGCATAGTTATCAAAAACAGCATTAATATAAGTAAAAATTTAAGCTTGCCCTTGCCCTTATTCATAAATAGGCTTATTACTGCAAATAAAGTAATTATAGATATTCCTACAAGAGCAAAGTTTTCAACACTTGGCACTTGGAACATTTCTATAAAATATTTAAAAATATCGTTTTGTCCCGCAAATACAGGCAGATTATACGATATACCACTGCTTTTTATACTTGTTAAAAATGCATATGTAATAGGAAGAACTATTATTCCAGATATTGCCACTGCTATAATATAACTTAAAATACCTCTTCCAAATATTTCACAAGTTTTTAAAAATCCATTTTTCTTAAATTCAAAAACTATACTTACAAATGCATATATTAATGTTATTACAGCAATCATATATGCTAAATATACGTTCACAAAAATTGAAAGTATAGACACAAAAATAAATAAAGCAATTTTATTTTCTTTTATAAGCTTATCAACTGCTATTATCATCAAAGGCATATATATCATTGTATTAATAAAATAAGGATACATTACACCTGCTGATAAACAGAAGTTTGAAAACACATAAATAAAAGCTCCTAATACCATTGCCTTTTTATTTCTTTTAAAGTGTATACACATTGCAATGAAAGCTATCCCTGCAATGTACATTCTTATTCCAAATCCACAATAATAAAGAAGATTCGGATCAGCCCAGCTGAATATTCCCAAGAAAATGTTTATTGGATCTGTAAGACCATAGTAATGATATGTAAAAAGCACATCTTGACCTAGTCCAATATTGAAGTTAAAGGTTTTTATTCCATCTAATAAATTGCCGAGAGTTTTCATTAAATAAAACTGTGTCGGATATTGCTGAACAAGAGCATCCCCCATATATACCAAGCTCTTGTTATTAAAATACAAAATAGTAGCTATAATAGCCGCCAAAGCCGCAAATCCAAGTGTATAGCACAGATAAGCAAGTATATTATCTATTTTTTTCCTTTCCATGTATAACTCCTTCATAATATTTAATTGTTTATTTTTTAAAACCAACTAAAAGGTTTATAATTTCAAATTCTTAGTATCTATATATATATTAAATGCACTTAATTGGAAATATTTCTAACTTTTTTAGTACAATATTAAATATAATAACAGTATTATTAAGTACATTTAGTAATAAAGCTAAGTAGTTTATTATTCAGCCTTTTTACACCTTCTTTTTTCGCAATTTTATACTAGATACACACACGCATATCTAGTATAAAGCAGAATTATTAAATTAAAGTTAACTTATATGTTTTTATTTCAATTTTCTCATTTATTTATTTTTCTAAACTCATTTTAAAATATTAAAACTAACAGTTTTCATTTTTATTAAAAATGTCTGTTACTAACTCAAAATCTATCTCCCTTAAAGGAATATCTACATTAGATACCCTTACTCTGACTTTTTGACCTAGCTTTAACACTGCATTAGTGTTTTGACCTACTAAGGTCATTGAGGATTCAAAGTAGTCGAAATAATCAGGTAAATCCTGTATTCTAACTAATCCTTCTACTCCATTTGGAAGCTCTATAAATGCACCAAATGAAGTAATACTAGATATATGTCCTTCAAACTCTTCATCTATAAAGTCGCTCATATATACTGTTTTGTAATAATCATCAACTTCTCTCTCTGCAAGTTCCGCTTCTCTCTCTTGAGTTGATGACTGATTGCTTACAGCTTCCAATATCTCAGAATAATGTTTTATTCTCTTATGGCTAAGCTTTCCTTCAAGCTGTTCCTTTATAATTCTATGGATTTGAAGATCTGGGTATCTTCTAATCGGAGAAGTAAAATGTGTATAATACTGTGCTGCAAGACCAAAATGTCCCATACACTCAGGTGAATATCTAGCCTGTCTCAAAGTTCTCAACATTATAGTACCTATTGCCTGTTTTGCTTCTCTGTCTTCTATAGCTTCTAATATCTTTTGTAGATCTCTAGGTTGAACACCATTTTTAGATCTGTTCATTCTATATCCATATTCACTGATAAAATTTCTCAATCTTTCTACCTTTTCATCATCTGGGTCTTCATGAACTCTATATACAAAAGGAAGTTCCTTCCAGAAGAAATCTTCTGCTATTGTTTCATTGGCAAGAAGCATAAACTCTTCTATCATTTTATTTGAAACTCTTCTTTCGTATTCTTTGATATCTACTGGATATCCTTTTTTGTCTAGTATTATCTTAGATTCTGGAAAATCAAAATCTATTGCTCCTCTTTTTTCTCTTCTCTTAGTAAGTATCGCTGCTAATTCTTTTGCATTTTCTAGATTTTCAATAAAGTCCTCGTACTTCACCCTCATCTTAGGGTCATCATTTTCAAGAAGATCACTTACTTCTGTATATGTCATTCTTGCTTTTGAATTAATAACTGATTTTACTATATCATATCTTTCAACTTTTCCATTTTTAGGGTTTACATCCATTACACATGAAAGTGTAAGTCTATCTACTCCTGGATTAAGAGAACATATTCCATTTGAAAGTTCCTTAGGAAGCATAGGTATCACCTTATCTACAAGATAAACTGATGTAGCTCTGTCAAGTGCCTCTCTGTCAAGAGGTGAATTTTCAGTTACATAATGAGTAACATCTGCTATATGAACACCTAGTCTATAATTTCCATTATCAAGCTTTTCTACACCTACAGCATCATCAAAGTCTTTAGAGTCATCACCATCTATTGTATATATCTGTTCTTCCCTAAAATCAACCCTTCCCTTAAGCTCGTCTTCTCTAACATGGTCTGCTATCTTCTTGACCTGCTTAACTACTCTTTCTGGGAAAGATTCCTTTAAACCATGAGCTCTAACTATAGAGTCTATTTCAACATATCTTTCTCCTGACTGTCCTATTACCTCTATTATTTTGCCCTCTGGTTTCTTTCCATCTGCAGGCCACACATCTATTTGACATACTACCTTATCATTGTCCTTTGCACCACTAAAGAAACGCTTAGGGATAAAAATATCCTGGTCCAACTTTTTATTATCTGGTATTACAAAGGCAAAAGAGCCACTACTTCTGAAAAGTCCGACAACTTTTTCATTTGCTCTTTTTAGAATTTTTACGATTACACCTTCAGGTCTTTTATCTCCAGAAGGTCTTTTGGTGATTTTCACTATTACAGTATCACCATCAAAAGCACCGTTTCTATCTTCTTCGTGTACAAAGATATCCCTTTCTACACTGTCAAATTCAACAAAGCCGAACCCTCTTTTTGTGGAACAAAATCTTCCCTTTTCCATTGAGTAGCTTTCCAAACTTCCTATCTTTCCCCTTTTATTAATAAACAGTTCTCCGTTTTCTGCCATTTCATCTAGTATTGATGTAAATTCATCTAAATCTACTGGATTTTCAACGAATATCTTGTTAAAATCTTCTCTTTTCATAGCTTTATAAGAATCTTCACTTATAAGCCCCATTATTTTTTCTTTTATATCATTCGGTAACATAACTGTACCTCCTATTCCTACTATATAAATTATACCTACTATTGTAATTATTTACAACTAACTAGCATCATAATTATATTCTATATTTAACTTAAAATACCAATATTTTAATTTGTATTTCTCTAAAATATATTTTAAAATAACTTTATTATCCTAAAGTTACTTTTTTTGTTAATTTTTCCCACAAAGGCTTATGCCTATAAATTCATTTTACGTCAGAAAACTATATATTGAGTAAAAAAACACCCTACAATCTGAGATTGCAAGGGTGTTTGAATTCATTATTTCATAACAATTACTAAGGCTATTGCATTTATGAAGAATAACACAGACACTATCTTAGTCATTTTATTCAAGAACGCTTCTTTTCCCTTTGGCTTAAAGTATGCCTGAGAAGATGAATCTTCTATAAATACCTGTGTCTGAGTCTGTTTACTCTCCTGTGGTAATACAACTATAATCATTATTATACTTAAAGCTACCTGAATAGCCATCAATATATTTCCTAACATAATATCCTCCTCGTTAATCATCATAATTCCTAACGTAATAACTCAAAATTAATTATAACATATACAACATTGAAATACAATAATTTCAATAGCCATATGAAACTTTTTATTTCTAAAAATCCTCACTATATAATTCTTCTAAAAAAGTCCTATATAAATTTTACTGTGCCTTTAGATATTCTTTTTTCTTATCGAGAAGTCTATTAAAAATTAGTCCATAATATATTCTTTGGGAATCTGTTCCCCAGGCTTTATAATGCACTTAACCCATTCTTTCTTTATATGCCATATATTAGCCTGTACATCAAATACATTCCATCTTTCTATATCGAAAACTCCAGACCAACTGTCTTTGATCCTTTTTACTTCATCGGGATACATTCCTTTGTATCTACCTTCAATAAATTCAAAGGAATTCCTAAATCCTCTATTTTTAATATCTTCTTGATATGCTTTCAAATCCTCTTCATTTTTGGGTACATAATGAAGATTCAAAACATAATCCCACTTTAGTCCACTAAAAAATATAATTTCGTCATTTGGAACTTCTATAACATAGCCTAACTCATTTCCATAAGGTCGCATGCAATTTCTTGCACTTACAGAACACCATATGTGATATTTTACATCTTCTGGCTTGCTTATCCTCTTTGAAGCCTCTGAAACAAACCAGTCATAACACTTGATGAAGTGAGGAGATATATCTCCTAAATTTCTTTGTATGTACTCCATCTTATTAATAAATCTTCCTGTTTCTTCAAGATCCTTTAAAGATTTTGCATTCTGAGTGGTAAAAAGTATAGTCTTTCCATCTCTAGAATACGGATTTCTGTAGCTTGTCATAAACACCGCCTCGATTCAAAATAATATTATTGTTTCATGCATTTAAAATAAAAGTCGACATTTTAAATATAAACTGCATTTCATTGTTTCAAATACCCAATATAATAATAAAATATCTCAAAAATATATTTTTTTAATATTATAATATAATTGTTTAATATTATCTAGCTTTATTATGTATTTTAGTTAGATTTTACATTAATAACTTTTATTATACACTTTTATCTTATAAACATAGAAAGAGTTTGCCAAAATAAAAATTTAGGCAAACTCCTTAACTATAAATACCTGTGTTTATTCTTTAGTTTTTTTATCTTTTATTCTTATTATTTCTCCCTTATCAAACTTATATTTGACAAAAGCTTCTCCAAACAAAAGGGCCATTAGTCCCCAAGCATTTAACATTCTACCTAAGTAACTATTCTTTTCATAAATGTAGTAAGTAAGTATACTCCAAAATATAAAAGCAATAAATAAAATAATTCCGTAAAAATCAGTTTTCTTAACTGTTCCCTTCACTTAAACCACCCCCGCCAAATATTTTGAAGAAATATAAATCCCTTCTTCAAGCCCATGATATCACTTTTTTATAGAAGTTCCTATGAATTTATTATGAAGATTACATTCTTGTATTTTATTGTTAATTTATTTTAAATATATTCAATAAACTTTCACTTGCTAATAGATATGACGCTTATATACTTGCATATAAAAAGAGATGCCTTTTGGCATCTCCCTTTATATGCTAAATTTATATTTATTCTTCAATCTTACAACTATAGTGTACATAGAAGTATTGAAATTTATAATTAATCAATCCGTCTTTATTATTACTTATTTAAGTTGTAGAAAGACTTTAACTGTTCATATCTTGAGTTTTCACCAATTATTTCTTCTATTCTTAATAGCTGGTTGTACTTAGCTACTCTATCAGTTCTTGATGGAGCACCAGTCTTTATCTGTCCTGCATTTACTGCAACTGCTATGTCAGCAATTGTAGTATCTTCAGTTTCACCAGATCTATGAGATATAACAGCTGTATAACCAGCTCTCTTAGCCATTTCTATAGCATCTAGAGTTTCAGTTAATGTACCTATCTGGTTAACCTTTATTAGTATAGAGTTTGCAACTCCTCTTTCTATACCTCTTTCTAGTCTTTCTGTATTTGTAACGAATAGGTCATCTCCTACTAACTGAATCTTCTTTCCAAGTCTTTCAGTAAGCTTCTTCCATCCGTCCCAGTCTTCTTCGTCAAGACCATCTTCTATTGTGATTATTGGGAACTCATTTACCCAAGATTCAAATAGATCTATCATTTCTTCTGAAGTAAGAACCTTTCCTTCTCCCTTTAATTCATACTTACCTGTTTCAGCATTGTACATTTCTGAAGAAGCAACGTCCATACCAAGCATAACGTCCTTACCTGGTTCTAGCCCAGCACCCTTTATAGCATCTACTATAAGTTCTAGTGCTTCTCTGTTTGATCCAAGGTTTGGTGCGAAACCACCTTCATCACCTACACCACAAGCTAGTCCTCTTTCAGCAAGAACCTTCTTTAGTGAGTGGAATACTTCAGCACCCATTCTTAGTGCTTCTGCAAAGTTTTCAGCACCTACAGGAAGAATCATGAATTCCTGAACGTCAACATTATTGTCAGCGTGCTCTCCACCATTTAAGATGTTCATCATAGGTACTGGTAACTGCTTAGCATTTACTCCACCTATATACTGGAATAAAGGTAGACCTATTTCGTCTGCAGCAGCTCTAGCAACAGCTAGTGATACACCTAATATTGCATTAGCTCCTAGCTTACCCTTATTTGGAGTTCCGTCTAATTCACACATTAATGCATCTATTCCTGGCTGATCAAAAGCATCTAAACCTTCTACATTTGGTGCGATTATTTCATTTACATTTTCAACAGCGTTTAAAACACCCTTTCCTAGGTATCTACTCTTATCTCCGTCTCTTAGTTCAACTGCTTCAAACTGTCCTGTTGAAGCTCCTGATGGAACTATTGCTCTTCCCTGAGCTCCACTTTCAAGTATTACTTCTACCTCTACAGTAGGGTTTCCTCTTGAGTCTAATACTTCTCTTGCATATACTAATTCAATAGCTGACATATTGTCTCTCCTCTCAAATCAAAACTTATTTATTTTTAAATATTCTCTAAAACATATACAAACTAGGTTTATAGACTACAGCTTTTATCAAATGAATGATGGGTAAATTTGTAAAAGTTCTATTGTTAATTTAATGTAGCTATATCCCTTGATTGCATATATATTTATTCTAATTTATATAATATTAATTAGTTAACCATTTTTATTATTACTTTATTAAACTGTGACCTGTCATTTCCTTTGGCTTTTCCATCTTCATCATAGAAAGCACTGTTGGAGCTATATCTGATAATCTACCGTCACTTAGTAGTTCAGCATTTTTAAATTCATCTCCTACCACTATAAATGGTACTGGATTTGTTGAATGTGAAGTTATAGGTCTCTTTGTAAGCTTGTCTATCATAAGTTCTGCATTACCGTGGTCGGCAGTAATTATACCACTTCCACCAATACTTAGAAGCTTCTTAAATAGCTTTCCTACACATTCATCAACTGTCTTTATTGCCTTTTCTGTTGCTTCCATAACTCCTGTATGTCCTACCATATCAGGATTTGCAAAGTTTACAGCTATAAAGTCGTACTTGTCTTCATCAATTGCAGCTAAAACCTTGTCTAAAAGTTCATATGCTGACATTTCAGGCTGAAGATCATAAGTTGCAACCTTTGGTGAAGGTACAAGTATTCTATCTTCACCCTTGTAGGCTTCTTCTTTTCCTCCATTAAAGAAGAAAGTAACATGAGCGTACTTTTCAGTTTCAGCAGCTCTTAGCTGTTCTTTTCCATTTTTTGAAAGGTATTCACCTAGTGTATTTACAATGTCTTCTGGACCAAATGCTACTGATACATCTTCCATAGTTGCATCATATGTTGTCATACAAACAAACTTAGTAGCTACTAATGTTCTCTTGAATCCATCAAACTTTCTATCTGTTATTGCTCTAGTTATTTCTCTAGCTCTATCTGGTCTAAAGTTGAAAAATATCACAGAATCATTTTCATTTACCTTTCCAGCTGGCTTTCCATCTTCTAAGATAACTGTTGGAACTATAAATTCGTCATTGATTCCTGCAGCATATGAATCTTCTATACACTTGATTGCAGATTCAGCTGTGTTGCCCTTAGCTTCAACTATTGCATCATATGCCTTTTCAACTCTTTCCCATCTCTTATCTCTGTCCATAGCATAGTATCTTCCAGAAACAGAAGCAAACTTACCTGTTCCTATTTCATCCATATGCGCCTGAACCTTTTCTACATAAGATTTAGCACTCTGTGGGTCTGTATCTCTACCATCTGTAAATGCGTGCACATAAACATTTTTTAAACCATTTTTCTTAGCCATATCTAAAAGAGCTATTAAATGGTTAATATGAGAATGTACTCCACCATCAGATAAAAGACCCAATATATGAAGACTCTTGTCTTTTGCATTTTCCATTGCAGCAACAAGTTCCTTATTTATAAAGAAATCTCCATCTTCTATTGCTTTTGTTATTCTTGTTAAGTCTTGGTATACTACTCTACCTGCACCTATATTTGTATGTCCGACTTCAGAATTTCCCATCTGTCCGTCTGGTAAACCTACATCTAGTCCACTTGCATTTATTAATGTATGTGGATATTCCTTACAAAGTGCATCAAGATTTGGAGTTCCTGCAAGTGCTATTGCATTCCCTTCAACATCTGGAGTGTAACCAAAACCATCCATTATTGTTAAAACTACTGGTTTTTTCATTATAATCTTTCCTTTACTTATTAAAATCTCACTAACAAATACGGTTAACTAAAACTTTAATAGTCCTAAGAAATCCGCTGGCTTTAATGATGCTCCACCTACTAATGCTCCATCTATATCTGACTGTCCCATTATTTCTGCAACATTTGCTGGCTTAACACTTCCACCATATTGTATTCTTACCTTATCTGCTAGTTCGCCAAACATTTCTCTTACTACATTTCTTATTTCAGCAATTACTTCATTTGCCTGTTCTGCTGTAGCAGTCTTTCCAGTTCCTATAGCCCAGATTGGTTCATATGCTATTACAATCTTTTCTAGATCTTTAGGCTTAACATCCTTAAGACCATTAACTATCTGACCTTTAACCTTTTCTATTGTCTTTCCAGCTTCTCTTTCTTCAAGAGTTTCACCACAGCAAAGTATTGGATTTATACCAACTTCAATAGCCTTTAGAACCTTCTTGTTACAAGTTTCATCAGTTTCATTGAAGTATTCTCTTCTTTCTGAGTGTCCTATAATTACATAGTCCATTCCTAATTCTACGAGGTTTCCAGGAGCTACTTCACCTGTAAACGCACCTGAATTTTCAAAGTGCATATTTTGAGCACCTATCTTTATATTAGTTCCCTTTGTAGCTTCCTTTAAATCCTTTAATAGTGTAAAAGGTGCACAGATTAATACTTCTACATCTCCTTCTGTCTTTCCCTTTACTCCATCTATAAATTCAAGGCCTTCCTTTATAGTCTTATTCATCTTCCAGTTTCCTGCAATTATTGGCTTTCTCATGTCTAATCTCCTTTTTATTTCTCCCAGTAACTAAACTAAGAGATTTTATATATTATTAAAAATGATTTTGATGGTAGAAAGTCCATAATTATAGACTTTCTACCTTATAAACATTTTGGGTATTACTTATTATCTAATGCTGCTATACCTGGTAATTCCTTACCTTCAAGGAATTCAAGAGATGCACCACCACCTGTTGATATATGGCTCATCTTATCTCCAAATCCCATCTGATTAACAGCTGCTGCAGAATCTCCACCACCTATTATTGTAGTAGCATCTGCTTCTGCCATAGCCTCCGCTATAGCCTTAGTTCCCTTTGCAAAGTTTTCAAATTCAAATACTCCCATAGGTCCATTCCATACTATTGTCTTAGATGCCTTTACAGCTTCTGCAAATAATTCTCTTGTCTTTGGTCCTATATCAAGTCCCATATTTCCTGCAGGTATATCTCTACCTTCAGTTATATGTGGTTCTGCATCTTCTGCAAATTCACTTGCGTATACTATATCTATCGGTAATAATAGCTTAACGCCCTTTTCTTCAGCCTTAGCCATCATATCCTTTGCATAATCTATCTTATCTTCTTCTACTAAAGAAGTTCCTATTTCATGACCTAATGCTTTAAGGAATGTATATCCCATTCCACCACCTATTATAAGTGTATCAACCTTGTCTAATAAGTTGTTTATAACACCAAGCTTACTACTTACCTTAGCACCACCTAATATAGCTAAGAAAGGTCTTTCAGGATTTTCAACTGCAGATCCAAGGAAGTCTATTTCCTTCTGAATAAGGTATCCACATACTCTTTCCTGTAAGAACTGTCCTGCACCTACTGTTGAACAATGAGCTCTATGAGCTGTACCAAAAGCGTCATTTACAAATATTTCTGCTAATGAAGCTAATTCCTTTGAGAAGTTTTCTTCATTCTTAGTTTCTTCTGCTCTATATCTTGTATTTTCAAGAAGAACTACATCTCCATCTTTCATTTCGCTAACTGCCTTCTTGGCATTTTCTCCAACTACATTGTCGTCTGCTGCAAATACAACTTCCTTACCAAGCATTTCTGATAATCTCTTTGCTACTGGAGCTAGAGAAAGTTCGGGTTTTGCTTCTCCCTTTGGCTTTCCAAGGTGTGAACAAAGTATTACCTTTGCACCGTGGTCAACTAAATACTTAATTGTTGGCATTGCTCCTACTAATCTGTTTTCATCAGTTATTTTTCCGTCCTTTAGTGGAACATTAAAGTCGCATCTTACTAGGCACTTTTTACCTTTTACATCGATATCTTCAATAGTCTTTTTGTTTAGCATTGTCATAATAATTCTCCTTTATTTTGTATTTTACCGATATCATTGATATTTCTATCGTTTACATACATAATTATACCATATATAGTATTTCCTTGACATATTTTACAAACATTTACTGTTTTAAAAAGTATTATAGCTCAAAATGCTTTTAAAAGTACAATTGGTGTATCACTTTTAATGCTATTATGTCTAAAATTTGCAAATAGATATACTATATTTTTAAATTTTAAAAGATATTTTCCATTTTTCTGGCAATCTATGTCTAAAAAAAGTCCGGGGTAATAGAAATCTACACCCTCGGACTAATTGTTCACTGGAGTCTACGAGGCTTTATCTATCATTGATAGCCTTCAAACCAGATTTATTTTTATATCTATAATTTAAGTTTATTACTTAGCTAAGCTTCCTAATAATCCTAATGTTCTTATTAACTGAGATGTGTAAGACATTTCATTGTCATACCAAGCAACAGTCTTAACTAACTGCTTTCCGTTTACTTCCATAACCTTAGTTAATGTAGCATCGAATAATGATCCATAGCTGATACCTACTATGTCACTTGATACTAATGGTTCTTCAGTATAACCGAATGATTCATTTGAAGCAGCCTTCATAGCAGCATTGACTTCTTCTACTGAAGTGTTCTTGTCAAGTACACAAACTAATTCAGTTATTGAACCTGTGCATACTGGAACTCTCTGTGCAGCACCGTCAAGCTTACCAGCTAACTCTGGTATAACAAGACCTATAGCCTTTGCAGCACCTGTAGTGTTTGGTACTATATTTTCTGCAGCAGCTCTTGCTCTTCTTAAGTCACCCTTCTTGTGAGGACCATCTAGAGTATTCTGGTCATTTGTATAAGCATGTATTGTAGTCATAAGACCTTCAACTATACCAAACTTGTCGTTTAATACCTTAACCATTGGAGCTAAACAGTTTGTAGTACAAGATGCACCAGAAACTACTGTTTCACTTCCGTCTATTATGTCAGAGTTTACATTGTAAACTATTGTCTTTAGATCTCCTGTTGCTGGAGCAGATATAAGAACCTTCTTAGCTCCTGCCTTTATATGAGCTTCTGCCTTTTCCTTTGAAGCAAATAGACCTGTACATTCAAGAACGATGTCTATATCTAATTCTCCCCATGGAAGATTTTCAGGGTTTCTTTCAGAAACAACCTTTATTTCCTTACCGTTTACTATAAAAGCACCTTCTTCAACAGTTATTTCACCATCAAATCTACCCTGTGCTGTATCATACTTGAATAAGTGAGCTAATGTATGAGCATCTGTTAAGTCGTTTATTGCTACTACTTCGAACTTATCAGTCTGTTCCATCATCTTTCTTAATGCAAGTCTACCTATTCTACCAAAACCGTTAATTGCTACCTTTACCATAATAATACCTCCAAAATGTTTTTTTGTTTATAATATTTTAATTAATTGTTAACTTATTCTATTAAGTATCTCTTTAGCACTTTCTTCATCTACTATTAAAGTAAGATTTTTGTTCAACTTATATAATGCTAAAAAGGATTCTACTTTTTCACTTCCTGCAAAGACCACTATTGCATCTTTTGCATTTTTATACATTTCTATATCAATTCCCACTGTATTGAGCTTCATCACTATTTCTCCATTTTTATCGAAATAATATCCGAAAGCTTCACCTATGGCTCCTTTGTCTGTCAATGCTTTTATATCTTCTTCAGACATTCCTCTTCTTCTAGCCATCATATCGGCTCTACCTATACTGAATACCACTTTATCTGATACTCTAAGGTGATCAAGAGTTCTTCTTACATCTGGAATTGACATCAGTGTTTCTCTCGCACTGCCATCTAACTCATCAGGAACATATAAAAATTCTACTCCTGCTCCCAAGTTCTTTGCTGCAAGTGCTGCTATGCTGTTTGCCTGAATCTCTATTTCAGATCCAACGCTCCCTCTTGTTGGCATAAGTATAACATCTTCAAATCCTTCTTCGTTATCCTTATCCTTTACAAGATTTTCAGCAATTCTTCTCATTGTTGTTCCACCCGCTATTGCTACTTTATCATGAGGACCAAGATTTTTTAAAATGTACTTTGCTGCACATTTTGCAACTCCTTCTGCTATCATATCTTCTGTACCATTTACATTCTTCGATATAACAACATAGTTGATTCCTAGCTTATCTCTTAACTTCACTTCTAAATCAGATATTCCCATTATCTCACCCATGACGCCATCTAACCTTTCAAGAATCTCTTTTCCTTCTTCGGTAATTGTCATCCCTGAAACAGCTATATTAATTAAATTCTTTTCTTTTAAAAAATCTATCTCTGTTCTAGTTGTTCTTTCACTTAGGTCGAGAATATTTGATAGCATTCTTCTTCCAATCGGCTGACTTATGGAGATTTGTCTAAGTATTGCATACCTCTTTTCCATCAACTCAATAGCCTGTGGAATTATCTTCTTTTGAATTTCTATCAAGCTTTTCATTTATTCCCCTCTTTCTAGTACGGGCTTTATCGTGTCCCAGATATTTCTTATCTGTCCCACATCTATAATTATATACTTGTGGGACAAAAAGTGCAATACCTTTTTTGCAAAAACTTTATTTTTTTATTTTTTTATACTATGAAATATTTTGCAATACGTTTATACCCATTGTAATCTCAATATTTTAATTATCATTTATGTACTATCTTTCTTTATTTTATTTAGGGACACAATTCGCCCCTACCTAGATAATACACTTATTATACAAAAATAGCAAGCATATTATATGCTTGCTGTTTTTTAAGATAATTATCTTTATTTTTTCTTGTATTATAATTGTTTTCTTTTTGAAGAACCCAAAAATCCAAGTTCTTCTCTATATTTTGCTACCGTTCTTCTAGCAATGTCTATTCCATCTTCTTTTAGCAAATCTTCTATTTTTTTATCGCTTAAAGGCTTTTTCTTATTTTCATTGTCTATAATAGATTTAATCTTAACCTTTATAGAGTTTGAAGATACCACATCTCCATCTTCGTTTTCATAGGCATTTGTAAAGAAATCCTTCAGTTCATACATTCCTTTTTCAGTAAGCATATATTTATCGCTTACCCCTCTGCTAATAGTAGATACATGACAATTTAGTTTTTCTGCCAACTCTGTCATCATAAGAGGTTTTAAATCTCCGTCTTTATCAAAATAATCTCTTTGAGCATCTATTATACTATTTGCAATATTTACAACAGTAGTGCTTCTTTCTGAAACATCATTTATCAATTTTTGAGCTGAATTTAACTTTTCTTTTATATATTTTTTTGTTTCTGTATCATCTGTAGACAAAAGAAGGTTTTTGTAATATGAATTTACTCCAAGTTGCATCTTTTTTTCATTGTAAGCTTTTGCAACTGATTTTCCATCAACTTTTTCCACATATACATCAGGATATGCATAGACTGTTGCTTTTTCACTAGACATATCTGCTGGTTTTGGCTCCAAGCTTTTTATAAATTCTATAAACTCTACAACTTCTTCTTTTGTAAGCCTGTACTTTGTAGCTAGTTGTTGGATACTTAGATTGGCTATAAGATTTATATCACAATTTATCATATCTTCTAATTTTTTATTATTTATTCCACAATGTCTTAATTGAAGTATTATACATTCTTGAAGATTTCTAGCTCCTATTCCAGCTGGTTCTAGACCATGTAATATTTCTATACACTCTTCAAGAAAATATTTAGATATACCAAACTTCCTTACAATTGTAGATTCATCTTCTCTTAGATAACCGTCTTTATCTAAACTATCTATTAAATACTTACATATTTTTTTCTTCATTTTAGATATATCCATTATATTTATTTGGGCATATAGGCTATCGTATATACTATATACACTTGGTGTCAGATTTTCAAAGTTAAAGTCATGCTCGTCATTATACTCTACATTATTTCTATCAAAGTTTATTGTTTTTCTCTCATCAAGGAAATACTTTTCCCAGTCTACCTCATTTTTATCTATATTAACCTCTAACAGCGGATTACATTCCGATTCACGTTCAACAGCTTCTTCAAGTTCATGTCGACCCATATTCAAAACTTTCAAGGATTGAACAATTCTATTGGATATACTTAATTTCTGAGTCTGTCTTTGTTCAATTTTATTAGTTAAAGCCATTTTCACACCTCCCTGTTTATAGATAAAAGTAAATATTCTACAATACTAGTATTGTAGAATTAAAAAAGTATATTTACTCACATTTTGTATTATAACATATGTTACTTATTTTTATAACATATTTTATTTCTACATAAATTCACATCGTTTACAAATATATATAATTTAAGCCCTCCTGTTATTTTACTGAAGTAATAATAGTATACTAATATTATTTTCTTCTTTAATAATAGCAAAAGGGCTTTTTTATTATAATTTTTGTTATATTTTTTATTATGTATTTTCTTTATTCCTTATTTAGCTCAAATTATGATGTTACTTTTTTCTTTTCCATGTATACTTTTAGAGATACCAAACCGCTTATTACCAACACTGCATAGAAATTTGCAATTCTTGTTAGAAGCATTCCCGGTATTACAAACTTTCCAAAGAATGATCTAAATATATCTACAAATATAGACTCACTTGCTCCTACAGAACCTGGAAGAGGCAATGAGGAAACTGCAATATTAAGTACAGCCTGAGTAAGTATTAATTCCAAAGGTCCAAACTTTTTAAGACCAAAGCCAATATAAATAACGTATGGAACTAAAAACATCAATGTTACTTGAACAATAGTTACTAGGGTAACATTGATCATTACTCTAGGATTTTCTTTCATATACTTGGCTCCAGCTGAATATTCTTCCATAGAAGAAGCTATTTTTTCTCTCATCTTATCTTTATTTTTTATTATAGATACCTTGTATAAAAATTTTCCTAAGGCATTTATAATCTTTGATACTATCTTAGGATAAAATATTAAAAGAAGTATCCCTATAATTATTGCAGCGTTTGATATAACACCAAATGCAATCAATATGTGAAATCCAGCCTTGTGAGCAACTGTAAAATCAGGTCTCACAAATAAAGCAATTGCAGCGTAAGCTACTATTACAATTTGATGGGCAAATAATATTATCATTAAGCACAGTGATGATGACATTATCGATATGCCTTTTCTTTTCATAAAGTAGACTTGCGCTGGTTGTCCTCCTGATGAAGAAGGGGTAATCGAACTAAAATAAAAACCAACAAATGCATAACCTATACAATCTTTCAATGTTGTTTTTTTATCTAAAGCCTTCAATATTATCCATATATTGATTCCCTCACAGGAAATGTAACCCAACATAAAAATAATACCCACTATTATATAAATTGGCTTTACAGTATGAATCGCATTTATTACATCGGTCAACGACTCATCTTTAAGTACATAGGCAACTGCCGCTATCATTAGTATAATCATAAAGCCTATGCCTAAAAGCTGACTTTTCTTATTCTGTAATCCTTCCATTATCTCTCCTTATTTCACTATTAAATATCTCATTTTAAAATCAATATTCCTTTATATTTATAATTCTCTTTATTTTAAGCTCTATTTACCATATCTAAGCTTTCTAATTATACTTGTAAGACAAAGTCATTATCTTTATTTGACATCATACTCTGGAAGAATAAAGCTATATCCTTTTTCTTTTAACTTTGGAAGAGCTTTTTCTAAACCGGCTATAGTATTTAAGGGAGCTCCTTTTGCACCACCTGAATTTTCCCCAGCATCATGCAAACAAATTATACTTCTCGGAGTCGTTCTTCTCATCAATTTTTCATAAATTGTTTCTGGTGTGCTCTTAGCACTCCAATCTTCTGCCATTACATCCCAGTAAATTAATTTCATTTTATATTTCTTTGCAAAGTGAATTGAAAAAAGATTCGTATGTCCCCAAGGTGGTCTATAAAAAAGATCATCTACTCCAAGTTCTTTCATGATTCTTGTACTATTTGCAAAATCTTTCTTTGTATAAAAATAACTATAAAGCATTGCATTTCTGTGTTGCCAAGAATGTATTCCTATTTTATGACCTTTGGATTGAAGAAACTTAACTATCTCAGGATGTTTTTCAGCATTCTGAGCGACCATAAAAAAAGTAGCCTTTACCTGATTTTTCTCTAACAAATCTGCTAACTTATAAATGTACCTTGAATCTGGTCCATCATCAAAGGTAAGCATTATATCATTATCTTTCCCAGTTTTTTTCATTATATTCTTATTGAAGATCTTATTATAATATGTTGGTATTATTGAATGGATAATAAATAAAATTGCTATAACTAATATTACTTTCAATACAATCATTTGTCCTTCCTCTCTTCCCTTTTAATATATTTATTAATTTTTCTTTTGCAACTGCTTCTTCTCTTACATAGTATTATAACTTAGTTCATTAAATTGACAATATAGTTTGACTTTAATATTGATACTCTTATTGAATATTATAGAGCAAGTATCTTTTTAAATCTATATAAACAATAATTATTTTAAATATATTATCAAATCCCCTTGTATTTTAGGAAAAAAAAGGTTGCCTAATAGGCAACCGTCAATTCTATAAATACCATTATATATTGTTAACCTTTATTCTATCTCCTGATGCTAAATTAACATTTGAAACATAACTAGCAAAGTATCCTCTTTCAAGTGCAAGGACAAAATTTTTCATTGATTCTTTCATACTATTAACTTCAGAAGAATTTTTTACAAAATCAACTATTATTTCAACGCTATTTTCTGCACTATCGTCCAATGCAATACCAAAATTATTACTTATAATAAAATCAATATTATGAAGTTCATTTGGAAGGTCAGTTGAAAAAGAAATTATTGGTGTCATTGAATATATAGCTTCAAACATTGTAATTCCACCTGGTTTTGTAACTACGCAATCCGCCTTTTCCATCAATTCATTGACCTTGTCTGTATATCCTAAAACTGTTATATTTTCGTATTTATTATATATCATATTATATAAACTTTTATTTTTACCAGCTACTATAGTTGTATGAAGATTTTCTTGTTCATTTAACTTCTTATAGAAATCTTGACTCATTGGTAAAACGCCTAATCCACCACCCATAATAAGTAATTCCTTTTTACTTCTATAGTTAGACATATCTATAACCTTAGCACTCTTTGTTGCTGTTTTTTGTTTGCTTAGTTTTTCAAAGTTTTTTCTAAATTTATCTGCAACAGGTATTCCATAAACAACTAATTTTTCAGCAGGAATTCCCTTTTTAATAAGTTCATCTCTTACTTCGTCACATGGAACCATATATTTGTCTGTATTATCTGTAATCCATTCATAATGACTGCTTATATCTGTTATACAAGTTATAAGAGATACTTTTGAATTAGTTCTTTCTTTATAATAGCCAACCCCCTTTGAAATCATTGGAAAAGTTGAAACTATTATATCTGGCTTTTCTTCATCTACAATACTTTGACAACTTGCAGCCAACTTTTTAGTTAGCAAATCTATATTAGCTGATTTTTTATCATTTTCTGAGTAATATAATTTATATAATTCCTTGCCGTACTTTATTAATATGTTAAATCCTTTATAAATATACTTTGATAGAACTGGCATTGAATATTCATAAAAATCCACTACCTTAACATCTGCATTTCTATCAAACTTTAATATATCTTCTTTTATAGCATTTGATGCTGATAAATGTCCCATTCCGAACTTAGCTGTAAGTATAAGAACTTTCATTATTGCCACTCCTTTCATCTAAAATATATCCATCTTTTTACTATACTCATTATACATATAAAAACTAAATATATAACGTGGAAATTTCTAAAGTTTTTATTAAGAATTTTATAATATATATTTTAAAGTTTTTTCTACAAAAGAATTCTTTTGTAAATCGTTTTCTATAGTACATGAGAGAATTAAGATTATTTTATTTTTTTTATTTAATCAAAATAAGATTTAAAATTACTGATATTTTGTAGATATTTCCATTTTTTTTGGTATAATGAAGTAGATGGGTAAGTTTTAAAAGTTTATAAGGAGGATATTATGGCATTAATTAATACTAAAGAAATGTTTAAAAAAGCATACGAAGGCGGATACTCTATAGGGGCTTTCAACATAAGTAACTTAGAACAGCTTCAGGGTGTTCTTGAAGCATGTAAGGAAAAGAAGTCTGCAGTTATAATACAGGCTTCTAAGTCTGCTATAAACTACGCAGGTATCAACACTCTAGTAGCTCTAGTAAAGGCTGCTTCAGATGAAATAGGTGTTGACTGTGCTCTACATCTTGACCACGGTCCAAACTTCGAAATGGCTAAGAAATGCATAGATGCCGGATTTACTTCAGTTATGATAGATGGTTCTCATCTTGACTATGAAGAAAACGTAGCAATAACTAAGCAGGTTGTTGAATACGCTCACAAGTTCAATGTTTCAGTAGAAGCTGAATTAGGTGTTCTTGCTGGTACTGAAGATGATGTAACTTCTGATGTTCATAAGTACACTGATCCAGAACAGGCAGTTGATTTCGTTAACAGAACTGGTGTTGACTCTCTAGCAATAGCTATAGGTACTTCACACGGTGCATTCAAGTTTAAGGGAGAAGCTAAGTTAAGATTTGACATACTTGAAGAAATACAGTCAAAGCTTCCTGGTTTCCCAATAGTACTTCATGGTGCATCTGCTGTTGATCAGAAGGCTGTTGCAACTTGTAACGAATTTGGTGGAGACATAGCAGGAGCTAAGGGTGTTCCAGTTGAAATGCTTAGAAAGGCATCTTCAATGGCAGTTTGTAAGATAAACATGGACACTGACTTAAGACTTTGCATGACTGCTGCTCTTAGAAAGTTCTTAGCAGAAAACCCAACAGTATTCGACCCAAGAAAGTATATCGGTGCTGGTAGAGATGCTATACAGGCTGTAGTTGAATCAAAGATAGAAGATGTTTTAGGTTCAGCTAATTCTCTTTAATAAATAGATAATAACTTAAATTTAAGGCTGTTCATATGAACAGCCTTTTTATTTTGAATATATTATTTTCTAACTAAAATATTATCTATATCTATCCAATTCTTTGCAATTTTTAATTTCTTCTTAATTTTTTTATTAAAAGGTTTATTTTCATCTTGAGATATATTATCATAACATCTTCTTAATCTCTCCAGTAATTTTTTATTATAATTGCTTTCCATTGCTATTACGTCAAATCCCGCTTTTAATAAATTTTCTATATTGTTAGGATCGTCTTCTATAAATACATCACAGTTAAGTTTTTTAGCTGTTTCTACTTTTCCTTCGTTTCCACTTAGAGAATGAACTTTTGATGCATCTAACCCCTTACTTTTAATCCATTCCTTTGTTATTTTATCTATAGTATGGCTTCTTGCCGTTACAAAGTAAACATTGTCGCCATTTTCTACTAGCATATCTATTACTTCTTTAACTCCTTCTTGAAGTTCAACTTCGTTATATATATAAGTATATTTATCATCAAAATTTTCATATATATCCTTAAACTCTGGACCATAGGTATCATTCCAGTCTATAGATGTATAGTCATCTTTTGTTAGTATTTTCCCTGTAAGTTTATTTAAGTATGGTATAAAAAAATAGGGATCAGACATTGTTCCATCTATATCAATACATATATTTCTACTCATAATTATTTCCTCCGATTCATTTTTAATTTTTAAGTTATTTCTATTTTTTTCTCTAAAAAAGGGATATTTTACTATCTATTTTAAATAGCTAATATCCCTATAAAAATTTATATATTTATATTTCCATTATTTCTTTTAGACTAAAGTCTAAGTAGTCACAAGATACTAGGTGATAATTTATTCCATCTATTTCACCTTTTATCCCCAGTGGAAAACTTTCTTCTCCATGAAGATGACCATATATTACATGTTCTGGTCTATACTCCTTTATCACTTCTGTAAATAAGGATTCTTCATTTTCATCATTTGTAGGTGGATAGTGAAGAAGAACTATATATTTTTCAAAACCTGCCTTTTTTACAGCTTCAAGCGAAAGTTTTAGTCTATTAGCTTCTCTCTTATATATTGATTCATCTTTTTCTTCAAATCTCATGTCATTTGGACATATCCAGCCTCTTGTACCACAAACTGCGTATTCTCCAACTTCTTCAAAGTCCACATTCATAAAGTTCATTTTATCTTCTTCTTTAAACAACTTTTTAAGTGCAGATGCAGTACTCCACCAATAGTCGTGATTTCCTCTTATCATATACTTAGTTCCAGGCATTGAGGCTAATATATCTAAGTCTGCTTTTGCCTCTTTCACCTTTGATGCCCAAGATATATCCCCTACTACAAACACTATATCATTTTCATCGACCTTATCTTTCCAGTCCGAAAATATTTTTTCTTCATGATTTTCCCAGTTCATACCGAATACATCCATAGGTTTATTAACTGCAGTAGAAAGGTGTAAATCTCCTATTGCAAATATTTTCATCAAATTGCCTCCCTTATATGCTAAATATCTTCCTCTTCTATTACTCTCTCAACTTTTATATCTTTTAATACTTCGTCTAACTCTGATTTTAAATCAATTATACCTGCTATATCATTAGTTCTTGACATTTTATCTAGCTGATGTTTGTAATAGAAATAATTTGCATCGTCTCTCATTTCTTTTAATTTGTTTAATCTTGAATATACATCAGTTGTTGCATATTCTTTCTCTGTAAACATCTCTTGTGCCTTAATAATATCTTCTCTTATTTCTCCCATTTCCTGATCTAGCATAAAAGCAGCATCTGCAGCTCTTTTCAATCTTACAGCCAACTCATCAGGTATATAGTGATCATACTTATATTTTAGAGAATGTTCAATAGTTGCCCAAAAGTTCATAGCCAAAGTACGAATCTGTATTTCACATTGAAGCTCTCTCGGACCATCTACTGTGTTTATAGGATACATTATTATTACATGATAACTTCTGTAACCACTATTTTTAGAGTTTTTAATATAGTCTTTTTCATTTACAATTCTCATGTCTGTTCTTTGTTTTATAATATCCACTATTGCATATATATCTTCAACAAATTGACACATTATTCTTATTCCAGCTATATCTTCTATATCTTCCTCAATATTTGTAGCATTTATCTTCTTCATTTTTGCCATTATAGAAGATATTTTCTTTGTTCGACCTGTTACAAACTCTATTGGAGAATGAAGGCCCATTTCAAGATAATCTTTTCTTATATTCTTAAATTTTATCTTTAACTCCTCTACTGCATTAGAATACGGAGCTATTATTCTAGTCCAACTCTGATAATCCATCAGTATCACCCGCCTTGTGTTTCAGAATCATATTTGTATGATCCATTTTTTGAATCGCAGTGTCTATCAGTTATTCTTGGTCTGCAATTTTATATTTTAGTATATTGTTATCTACACTGTAATTTATTTTACCACATTTTATTAGATACTCTAGGGCAGCCGTCAATGAACTTCTGCATTCTAAATATAGGAAATAATCCGATTTTCTTTTTTTCTTAATAAAAAATTCTTGAGTTATTTCATCTATACTTTTAGGTCTATCTAAAATATCTATCATTAATTTTCTTATTCTTGTAAGTGCACTATTATTATACTCTGCTGCTTCATAGATTTCTTCTTTTGTAAATATTTTACTAGAGTGTCCCATTACTCCATAATCTATATCCATCTTTTTTATTTTTCTCAAAGTCTTCATCTGTATAGCGTGGTCATACATAAATACAAAATCAAATTTATCAAATGAGTTTTTTGAAATCATAGCATCTCCAAAAAACGCAACTTTATCATCTGTTACAACACCTATACATGCAGCAGTATGTCCTGCGCAGCCAAAAATACTGAATTTATGTCCATTCAGCTCTAATATTTCACCAGCTCTTACATTTTCATCTACTATATCTGGAACTCCAACATTTTTTTTGATTATCCTGTCTAGTTCAGGAACTCTTTTTCCACCATTAAAATAATCCATAAAAATTTCTGGAGCCTCTATATAAACTTTTTCCCCTTTGGAGAAATAAGTTTTTGCATTTTTATAAATTTCCTTAATCTGATGGTTAGCTCCACAATGGTCCCAATGTCCGTGAGTATTGATTATGTACCTAACATCAAGATTATGAGCCTTAAGCGTTTCTATTAGCTTTTCAGCAGGCTCACCGCTGACTCCTGTATCTATAAGTAGTGCAGTTTTATCTTCAAATATATAAACCCCTATATTTGTTCCATTTCTTACACGAAAAGTATTACCCTTTATTTTTTCAAGTTCAAACATAATTTCATCACCATTACTATTTTACCATAGTTTGAATACAAATAACAAAACAATTAAATAACATAGTTATTAAGTTCATTTTAAAAACAATTTAATATCTACTAATATTTTAATTTACTCCTTTATGAAATTTTTCAATAGCCACTTTTAATTTTAACTTGATATTTCTATATTTTTCTATTATTATATTAATGAATAAAATGCTACCTAAAATAGAGATATTTTAAACATTATAGATAGTTCAATTGATTATAGCAAATATCACTTTTTCTAGAGTTTTATACTTTGAAATTTATGGTTATATTTTATATAAAATATTTATGGGAGGTAATTATGAACCGTTATACTAAATTTATAAATATGATGGGAAGTTATTATACAAAAGACTTCGAAAAGGAAAAAAAGAATATTGTAAAGGTTAGAGAAGTAAGAGAAGAAACAGTTAAAAAGGCTTTTTTACAAGGAGATTGTGAAGTTCTTGTTATATTTGAAGATACTGGCAAGGAAATTTTAGTTGATGACTTTTCATCTGAAGAAGATATCAAGAAGTATCTAGGTTCTTCTTTTCTACAAAAAAGAAAAAAATAATAAAATTATCGATATTCCAACATAATTAATTTTTAAAGAACTGCTTAAATTTAAGTGGTTTTTTTTTTTATAGTATATCTTTTATATTTATAGTTGTATTTTTATAATAAATGAAAAACGAGAACCTTAGG
This sequence comes from Peptostreptococcus russellii, assembly GCF_900110295.1. Lineage (GTDB taxonomy): Bacteria > Bacillota > Clostridia > Peptostreptococcales > Peptostreptococcaceae > Peptostreptococcus > Peptostreptococcus russellii_A. Next base: position 125,051 of record NZ_FODF01000003.1, on the reverse strand, counting down.
GGGTAAGGTTCTCGTTTGGGGAGATTGAGTATTTTAATTTATTATGTTTGTATTATATATTTGCCCAATATAATTCTTTTTAAACACTTTTTTTAAAAAGTTTTTTATTTTTTTTCATTTTCTTCTATTTCATTTAGGTAATTATATATAGTATATCTAGATAATCCCATTTGTTCAGCTATATAAGGAACACTCTTTTGTATCTTAAAAACTCCTGCTTCTTTTAAGTTTTTGATTAGCTCTAATCTGTCTTTTTTGTTCATATCTACTATTGGCTTATTGATTTTCTCAAGCTCTACCATAAATTTATGCTCTGCAAGTTCCCCATTATCAAAAGCATCAAACTCATCATATACTTCATCGCCCATTGAAAGAAATTTCTTTAGTGTTTTCTGTATGGCTGATATGTCATCACAATCGTAATTAATACAAAGAGAGATATTTCTACCAAACGCTTTAGTGACTATTGTAGAAGATTTAATTTCTTTCTTAATTTTTTTATTTGCTTTTTTATAGTTTATATTATATCCGCCTTTACTTCTTTCTATAAGTTCACCTGCTCTAGTATTTAAAGGATCGCCTACGCTTCTTCCTGTTACTTGTCCATTGTATATGGAAAGCACTGAATTATCTGTATTATCTAAATCTGATATTACTACTTCACAGTGATCTCCAAACATTTCAGATATGATGACGGCTAATGTATCTAAAAAAGCTAAAAAAGATTCAAAGTCGTTCACTACACCCTTATATTCTCCTATTCCCATAATATTAAAGGACAACATTTCTGACCTTTCCTAGTCTTCTTTATTGTCCGTCCTCCTTCCAAAATATTATTGCTATTTATTATAATAACCAATTTAAATATTTTTTTCAAGCTAGTTAATTTCAAATAGTTTTAAATTTTCCCTAAAATTATACTTAAAAAGTAAAATGCCCCTAGCTATTTTGCTGGGGGCAATATATCTACAGTCTTAAATAATCAGCTTTTTCCATTCCTTGCATTACCCTATAAGCACCTTGGGCTAATGCTCTCATTTCAAATTCTCCCGGATAAATCTCTACAGGAGCTATAAATTCCACTTTCTCTTTTACCCATCCAGTCAGCATCTTTGAATAAGATATTCCTCCTGTAAGAAGTATCGCATCAACTTTTCCATTGTCTACAATAGCAAGGGAGCCTATGGACTTGGCTATTTGATAAGCCATTGATCTGTATACCAAAAGAGCCTCTTCATTGCCTTCTTCTATCATCTTTTCCACTTCTCTAGCATCGTTTGTACCTAAATAAGATACAAGACCACCTATACTATCTTCATATTTTTGAAGTGCCTCTGCCCCTTCATCGGCTGCTATTGTTATACAGCTATATATCGGTAGTACACCAGCCCTGTTGGTAGAGAAAGGTCCTTCATCAGATGATACTGTTTCTACAAGTCTTCCGTTTTTTTGGAAATTCATAGAAATACCACCACCTAAATGAACTACTATTACCGAAGATTTATAATAGTCAAGACCATTATCAGCACAGTATCTCATTGCCACAGCCCTAGTATTTAAAGCATGAGAAAAACTTCTTCTAGGGTATTTTTTTACACCTGATAATCTAGCTTCATCAGTTAGTTCATCAACTGAAACAGCATCATATATATATGCAGGTATATCATATTCTTTCGATATTCTTCTTGCAACAAGAGCACCTAAATTAGAGGCATGAATCTGAGCCGGACGGTGTCTCATTATATGGCAAAGTTCATCATCTATTACATATGCTCCTGTATGAAGAGGTGGAAGCAATCCGCCTCTTGAAACTATTACGTCAAGATCGGATGGAGATATATTATTCTTTTTAAGAAATTCCATAACCTGTTCATATCTCATATCTGTCTGATCGTATAAATCATCAAATTTTTTAAGAATATCTGCTTCTATTGAAATATTTTCTATTATTTTTTCTTCCAAATCCTCATATATCCCAACTTTTGTAGAGGTAGAACCTGGATTAATTATTAATATCTTCATTTGCTATCACCTTTCAAAGTTATCTAACTTACCGGTTTTTTCGGGTAAATTAGCTAAAATATTTTTAAAATACTTACTTATTTACAAGTGCCGCTAAAGCTATTGACAAATATTTTTCTTCTGCAGTTGCACTTCTTGATATAAGAAGTATCAAGCACTTTGCCCCTACAACAAATCCTGCCATTTTAGCATTTGCAGCCAAATTAAGAGATTTTGCAAGAATATTTCCAGATTGTATATCTGGGGCAAGAAGTATATCTGCATCTCCCGCTACATCACTTTCATATTCCTTTATTTCTTTCGCTTCTTTTGAGTAGGCTAGGTCAAATGCAATAGGACCTTCTACTATACATCCCTTAATTTCTCCATTTTGATTTCTTATTTTTAACTGTCCCGCATCGACTGTCGCCGGCATTTTAGGATTTACCTTTTCTACTGCTGAAAGACAAGCTACTTTAGGACATTCATATCCAAGTTTATGAAAAACATCTACTGCATTTTCAACTATTTTTTGCTTTTGATCTATGTCTGGATACAGGCACATTCCTCCATCTGTAACTGCCAAAAGCTTGTGATATGTAGGTATTTCTTCAAATGCAACATGGCTAATTAAACTATCTGTTCTAAGACCTTTTTCCTTGTCTACTACAGCCTTCATCAAAACAGCTGTTTCAATATGACCTTTAAGTATGAAATCCACCTTACCTTCTCTTACCAATTCCACTACTTTTTCTGCACCTTCAGAATCTGATTTTACATCAATAATCTCATATTTATTTTCTCTAGACAAAGACTTTAAAATTTCTTTTATACTATCTTCATGACCTATCAAAACAGGCATTGCCAGTCCCATCTCTTCAGCTTCAATTACTGCTTCTATTGCTGCTTGATCAGCCATACATACACCACAACGTTTTTTTTCATGAAAAGATTTTACCTTTTCTATTACTTCATCAAAATCTCTAAGCATTCGCTACCTCCGTGTGTAATTATATAAAAACTATTTTCGACTTATCCTTATACTTACTAGGTAATTTTTGAGTAAGCCTAATTGATATTCGCGTTATTCTGCAAAAGACTAAGCAGTGCAGAATAAGGCCTATATTTAAATTATACCAATCCCATTCCTACTCTAAATGCTTTTTTGTTTATTTCTATAAATTTTTCTTTAACATTTTCTTCTATTATCTTATCCCAATCTATATGTTCAAGCTCCATGCTCTTTACTATTGTTCCAAGAAGAATTATATTCATAACTTTTGGATTTCCTAGCTTTTCTGCTTCTTTTGTAGCATTGAAGGCATGAAGTTTTCCAGCTCTTTTCTCTATTAGTTCTTTTGTATTTTCAGGATATTTATCCTTACCACTTAGAACTCCTATTGGGTTAAATCTTACTGTATTTAGAACGACTACTCCATCTGGCTTTAAATAATCTATATTTCTTAGAACTTCAAGTTCTTCAAATCCCATTATTATATCTGCTTCACCCATAGGAACAACTGGAGAATATACCTTTTCACCATATCTTAGATGAGTAAGAACCTGACCTTCTCTCTGGCTCATTCCATGAACTTCACTCATCTTTACATCGTAACCTGCACTCATAAGACCTATTGTAAGTAGCTTACTGGCAGTTATTGTTCCCTGACCACCTATTCCAGTTAATAATAAATTCTTAGTCATATTATTTTACCACCTTTCCTATTGCTCCTACTGGACATACCTGAGCACATACACTACAACCTACGCACTTATTTAAATCAATTGAAGATTTTTTAGCTTCTTTGTTGAAAGATATTGCTGGACATCCTGTCTTTGTACATTTTCTACATCCGATACATTTTTCATGGTCAACTTCAAATCTATCCTTGAATGATTCAGGGAAGTTGTTCTTATCTTCTTCAGACTGTTTCTTTAAAGCACATGGCCACCAAGTAATAATTACTGAAGGTTCATCAAGAGCCAATGCCCAATCAAGAGCTTCATTAACTTCGTCTAAATGATTTGGGTTTACTCTTCTTATATTCTTTACTCCTATTGCCTTAACTAATGTTTCTATATCTATTTCAGCAGCAGGCTCTCCTTGAGCAGTTAATCCTGTTCCTGGATTTTGCTGCTGACCTGTCATTCCTGTAATTCTATTGTCAAGTATACATGTAACAGCACTACTATTGTTATAAACTGCATCTATCAAAGATGTAATTCCTGAATGGAAGAATGTAGAATCTCCTATTACTGAAACAACCTTTACATCCTGATTTTCATCCATTGAAAATACTTGAGATGCACCGTGAGCCATACTTACACTAGCTCCCATACATAAAGTCATATCCATGGCATTGTATGGTCCACCAAATCCTAGTGTATAACATCCTATATCTCCTGATATCATTATATTTTTTCTCTTTCCTAGAGTATAGAAAAATCCTCTATGTGGACATCCTGCACAGAAAGTAGGTGCACGATTAATCATTACTTCTTTTGCTTCTTCAAATATTTCTACTTCCTTGCCATAAACTGCCTTTCTTATTACTTCTGGAATCATTTCTCCATATCTTGGGAATACATCCTTTCCATGACAATCTATTCCAAGAGCCTTTATATGAGTCTCCATTATTGGATCATTTTCTTCTATTACATATATTTTTTCTACCTTTTCAGCAAATTCCTTAAATAGTTTGTCTGGAAGTGGATTTGAAAATCCTACTTTTAAGTATGAAGCTTCGTCTCCGAATACTTCTTTTGCATAAAGATAACAATCTCCTGATGCAATAACGCCTATTTTAGCCTTATTATCTTCTATAAAGTTCCACTGACAATCATTTGAATACTCTTGAAGTTCTGCCATTCTCTTAAATATGTACTGCTTTCTTACTTTTGCATTTGCTGGAACCATTACATATTTCAAAGGTTCTTTTTCCCACTTCTTAATTGGAACTTCTACTCTATCTTCTACTTCTACAAGTCCCTTTGAATGACATACACGAGTTGTCATTCTTACTAGAATTGGTGTATCGTACTTTTCACTTAAATCATACGCTTCTTTTACCATTGTTTTACATTCCTGGCTATCAGCAGGTTCAAACATCGGAACAAAAGCTGCTATAGCAAGATGTCTATTATCCTGCTCATTCTGAGATGAGAACTGTCCAGGTTCATCTGCAGAGATTATTACTAGCCCTCCATTTACACCTGAATATGATGCAGTGAAAAATGGATCTGCCGCAACATTAAGACCAACATGCTTCATTGATGCGAATGATCTAGCTCCTGCAACACTTGCTCCGATTGCAGATTCTAGTGCAACCTTTTCATTTGGTGCCCATTCTGCAAAAAGATCCTTTCTATCACATTTAGATAGATTTTCCAGAATTTCTGTACTTGGAGTACCTGGATATGCAGCTGCAAATCTTACTCCTGATTCGAATACGCCTCTAGCGATTGCTTCATCGCCAGTCATCAATTTCTTCATAATACTACCTCCTTAGGTACTAAAATATAAATCTCATAACGTTTTCACACATAAAAAGCCTCTTTACTCTATATCTTATTTATAACACCGAAAATAAAAGATGTCAACATTTTGTTTATTATTTATATTTTTTAAACAATCTATCAATATTGTCTTATACTCAATATCCATTATTTTTGATTATAAAGATGCACTATTTTAGATTTAAACAAGGTATTTTTTAAAAAACATTTAAAATATAAAAAAACCGATAGATTTTTAACTCTATCGGTTTATATTTTTTTTGTCATTTTGTCAACCTATATCTATAGCTTTGCTAAAAAATAACATCTTTTCTATGAAATTTAGCCTTTTTATATTACTAATATTTAAAAAAGTACTTCTAAACTTTACATTTTGTCAACTTTTTCTATATTTTTATAAGTATGAAAACATATCTTTTTCAAATATTTTACGTCTTTTAGTTTAGAAAGTCATAAAAATCATCATTTCCTGATTCTACAAAATCAAAGAGTACATTTTGTCTAAAAGACATTGTATCTTTTTTTTCTATTCTATCCTGCATCTGACTTCTAAGAGATTCTTCTATTAATTCCCTTGCTTCTTCATTATATGTAGCTAAAAAAATCTGCTTTTCATTTATATATATTATAAACATAATATCATTGTTTATTACATATATATCCCCATCTACATGGGCATTATCTGGATAATATTGAATATACAATACTCCATCGTCAAACTCTATCCCTTGAATTGCTGGATAGGCATTGTATATTATGTTTTCAATTTTCTTTCTGCTGTTTTCTTCTGTAAGATTATATATATCTACTGTTTCTTCCTTAGAGATAATATCAAACACTTCAAAATCATATATAGCATTTACACTTACTATCATAAATGTTCTCAAGGAATAATTATAATGAACTCCTTCAAATTTCAATGTTCCATCGTCTTCAATTTCTTCTTTATGTATAGTAACTATTACTTTTGCCTCATAATATCCATCTGAATCTTCATATACACAATTACAAACAAATCTATCCTCTGCCTTTTTTTCTATTTCATTATATAAAAGTGCACCGTTTATTTCAGTAAGGTGAGTTTCTGCAACATATTCATTTCCAGAAAAGTATAGGAGCGCCTCTCTATCTCTTGCAACTAGCCTCATTATCATGTAGTTTACAAACTCATTTTCTGTCTCTATATTTTTGCATATTTTTCTAAATACATTCTTCTTCATTGTATTATAATATGTTAAATTTTCATTTTCTTCTAAAGAAGGATTTTCTCCATCTAATTTTTCTATTTGTGAAAGTCCTATTTCCTCATATTTCTCTCTATAAAACTCTCTAATATCTATATTAAAACTTTCTGGTAGGGCTTTTTCGTATCTTATATTTTTATCCATATATTGATTTACAAGAAAACAAGCTTCTTCTTCACTAATATCAACATTGACTCCACCTAGACCGCCATACTTTTGTCTATAAAAACACTCTCTATTGTGCATAGATTCATCTACCATTGTATAGAAATCTGAAATTCCAAGTCCTTCTGCATCTAACATAAATACATGAGATACTATTTTTCCCTCTAATGACCACTCTATCATCAGCATCATTGTACCCATAAGTCTTGTATTTGTACAAAATGATTTTCTAAAATTCATATATCCTCCTTTATCTATTTTCTTCTTTGCTTTTACAAGATACTATTATACCATAGTTTAGACTTATGTCACGAAAATATAATAATCTGAAAAGTTTTGTTTTTTACTTCTTTTTTTCATTTTTTAAGGATATCTATTATTTGCTATTGATATTAATTATTATAAATTATCAGAATGTTTTTTTAAAAAATAGTGTCTATTAATTATTTTTCTGTTATAATAAGTCTAATATATTGAAAGGTGGTGGAATATGAGTACTATAGCAGCTTTTTTTGATATAGATGGAACTCTTTATAGAGATTCACTTTTAATAGAACATTTCAGAAAGCTTATAAAATATGAGCTAATTTCAAAAAGCGAGTGGTCTGAACATCTTCAAACTACATACAACAACTGGGATAAGAGACAAGGAAATTATGATGACTATATGTTTGAAATTACAAATCAATATGTAAACGCTATTACAGGACTAAAAAAGTCAGACATAGATTTTGCAAGTAGACAGGTTATTAAGCTTAAAGCAGACAGGGTCTATAAGTATACACGTTCAAGAATAAAGTGGCATAAGGACAAAGGACATAAAGTAATATTTATATCTGGATCTCCAGATTATCTAGTTGAAAAAATGGCAGAAAAGTATAAAGTAGATGACAATATTGGAAGCGGATATATAGTTAAAAATGGAAAAATGACTGGAGATATTGTTCCTATGTGGGATTCCAAAAGTAAAGACTGGGCTTTAGATGTATTTATTGATAAGTATAATATAGACATGTCTAAATCATATGCCTATGGTGATACAAACGGAGATATTTCTATGCTAAGTAGAGTTGGAAACCCCATAGCTATAAATCCTACTAGAGAACTCTTAAATCATCTAGGAAATTCTAAAGAACTCAAGGAAAAAGCCAGAATTATTGTAGAGAGAAAAGATGTAATTTATGAACTTTCACCTAACGTAACCCACATTGAATCTTGCTGTGATAATTATTAAAAACGACCATATTAAAATTTATAGATTAACTTCTGCTTATAATAATAGATAATTTTTTTTAAATATCTACTTTAAAGAGGCTTATTATAATTTTAATAGATTCAAACTCAGTTGAGAAGCCTGTAAAAATTTTTATTTAAAGATTTATTTAAGGTTAATAGACTATAATCAATTTGAGCAATTCAGACTATTATATTTTTTTATACATTATATGTTAAAAAGGAGATGGGTAAATGAGCTACGTAGATTATTCTTATGAAAGAGGTCTTTTTAGAAATAGGAACTTTAGAGAATGTTATAATTCACTAAGTAAGTTTGAAGATAGAAATGCAGAATGGTATTATATGAGAGGTGTTTCTGCAATGAATCTAGGATACTATGATGAGGGTGAAGATTATATTAAAAGAGCGAAGTTTATGGATCCAGAAAATATGGAATATAAGGCGGCTTTTGATCAATACATAAATTATAGAAATGGCTACAATAATAGAGCTGATAACTATAATTACAACAGAAATAACTTGGATAATGGATGTTGCTGCTGTTGTGGTGATGATTGCTGCGGTACTTGTTGCCAACTTTATGTCTGTGATTCATGTTGTGAATGTATGGGTGGAGATTTAATACCATGCTGTTAAACAACAAGGCAAGGGCGATTTCCTTTTCTGGAATCGTACTTGCCTTTAATTTAATAGTCTTTACCCTTTTAAATATAATTCCTATAAATACTGTGGCATTTATGGTTCTAGCTTCCCTATTTCCATCTGTAATTATTATTGAATACGGAAATAAATATGGATTTATTTATAGCTTAGCTTCAATTATTTTAGGATTTTTTATAATATCCAATAAAATACATTTTTTAACCTACCTCTTTATATTTGCCTTTTACGGACTTGTAAAATCTTTAATTGAGAAAAATATAAAAAATACTTTTATGGATATTTTCTTAAAACAGATATATGCAACTATACTAGCTATAGCCTTGTTTTTTGTATCTAGATTGTTGATTGTATTTGAATTAAAGTTTATCTATATACTTGCATTTGAAATAGCATTTTTTGTATATGATTATTTTTATTCCATATTTATAAAGACATATATTAAAAAACTGAGAAAGTACTTGAAATTAAGATCATAGTCTCAGATTAAATAAGTTTTCTTTGAGATTAAAGTTTTATCCTTTCTCAATAAATTTATTACTTAATTTGAAAATACTCAAGATTTATATAATTAAAAAGGAAGTGAAAATTCACTTCCTTTTCTTCTAGTATCATTTATTTTAGTTCTTGCTACAATACTTAAAAGCCTTTAAATACTCTTTTTACTATTAAAGTACTTTTACTAATTCGCTTAGAAGGTGAACTCCAAATCCTGTTGCACCTGCTCTTAAATATTCTTTCTTATTTTCTACCATTGCTGTTCCTGCTATATCAATATGGATCCATGGAAGATTTTCTGAGAATTCTCCTACAAAAGCTGCTGCTGTTTCACATCCTGGTTGACCAGCTGAGTTTTTAAGGTCAGCAACCTTACTCTTATTCTTTTCTATTATTCTCTTATTTATAGGTAATCTCCAGCAAGGGTCCAAACTCTTTAAAGATGCCTCTTCCAGCTTTTCCCATAGTTCATCTTCCTTTGTAACTACTCCAGCATATTCTTCTCCCAAAGCTGCTACACAAGCTCCTGTAAGAGTACATATATCTACAAGCTTAGTTGCAGACTCATTTCTTATTGCATATGTCATCGCATCTGCCAAAGTAAGTCTACCTTCTGCATCTGTATTTTCTATTTCTACTGTTTTTCCATTCATAGATACAATTATATCTCCTGGAAGGTATGCTTCATCTGATATTCTATTTTCGCAAGTAGCAACTACACCTACTACATTTATCTTTGGTTTTTCTGCTGCTATTAAGTTCATCGCTCCTATTACTGCTGCAGCTCCACCCATATCACTTTTCATATCTTTCATATGTTTTGTGCTTTTTAAAGAGTAACCACCTGTATCATAGGCAATTCCCTTTCCTATTAGGGCTGTAACTTCTCTTGATTTTGAATTTCCCATATATTTCATTACTATCAACTTAGCTTCTTCTTTTGAGCCCTTTGCTACACTCATAAAAAGATTCATTCCCAACTTTTCTATTTCTTTTTCATCATATATTTTAACTTCTAGCTCTGTGTCTTTTAGGCTTTCTTGGGCAATATTGGCTATTTCTTTAGGTGTCATAATATTAGCTGGTTCATCTACCATTTCCTTGGCAAGTCTTATGCTTCTATTAATTTCTTCTGCATAATCAAAAACTTCCTCTTTTATTACACCAGCTGAATACACTTCTATTAAGTCTGCTTCTATGGCACTTTTTTCTGTAAGGAATTTATTAAAACTGTAGCTTCCATGAGCAAGTCCCTTTAAAGCTGCTATAACTTTTTCTCTTGTATGAATAGATGAGAATAAGCTTAGATCAACAAATACATTTTTGCCTTATCAGATGAAAAATCCTTAGCAGTTTTACCAAATTCTTCTAAAATTTCTTCTTCTGAAACATTTTCATCCATTGCAAATAAAATATACTTTAACTTTTTACCTTCTATTATTGAAGGTAGGACAAATCTTTTTGACTTTTCTCCATCAAAATAATCTGAGCCTAAATATTGTTTTATTTCAGAATAACTTTTAGCTATTTCTTTAATTCTTCCTCTGTCTGAAACTATAACTATCGTATCTACTCCTGTTTTTTTGATTTTATCTATTGAAACTATTTTCATATTTAATCTCCTTTTATATGTTTATTATATTTCTTATCTAAAATTGCCTTCTAAGAATATGAAAGCTATATTTATTTATATATAAAAAAGGAACAGAACTTAGAAAAGCTAATTTTCTGCCCCCTTGATATCTATTTTTCTATTAATTCAAGACTATCTGCTATTCTATCTAAAGAGTCTGCTATTCTATCCATTGTATCTAAAAATCTTTCAACATCTAAAAAAGCATCGTCAATTGCTTCAAGTATTTCTCTTCTATCTGCTATCTTGTCTAAAGCTGACAATATATCTGTACTATCGCTTGCAGATTCATCATCATAGAATTTCACCTTTACATCTGATAAATCGTCTGGAATATCATCTATAAAGTCATCCTCACTAAAAAACTTTTGCTGTTCTAATGATTGATCTTCTTCTTCGTCATCAAAATTGTAGATTCTATCTTCATCATACTTTTCAAGGTCCTTTAACTCCTCTTCATTTCCAAAGTCAAAACTCTCATTATTATTTATATACTCTTCTCTTTCATCTTCAAAAAAATCTTCTACATCATCTGACAAATCTTCATCATCTACACCATTATTTATGTCTTCTAAATTATAGTCAAAAAGTACCGTATCTCCAAGATCGTCTTTCTCTACTATTTTGCTTCTTGCAAAATCTTCTTCTAGTGGGCTCATCTCTATGTCCTCTTTTCCCATTCCCTCATTATCGGATAAGTCATATTGGGATAATTCTTTATTCGATATATTTTCTTCTCCAACAATACTTTCTTCTAAATTATCTTTTTTAAAATTTAAATTTTTAGAAGCTTCTTCTGAAAATGTTTTCTCTTCTTCTAACAACACATTGCTGCTTTCACTTTCTTCATCTTCCTTCTTTCCGGCTGCCTTTAGTTCTTCAAGTTTGGGTATCATTCCTGAATCATCAAGCTCATATCCAGAATCATCGTCATTTGCCATATTCTTGTCTTCAATATCATCCGACGTAAATTTCATATTCATCATCTTTTTGTAAACCATAATATCACCTCTTAGAAATATAAATCCACAACTAACAAGTATATTATACATTATTTACTAAAAAAAATCTATAAATAGGAATAGGGCATACTTTAATATAAAATGAGCATCCCTATTCCAAATTATTTTATTAAATTTGATTTAATTTTTCTAAAATTTTATTTTTTATTCTCAAAGTTACTATCTATTATATTAGATAGAGTATGCCATGCCAAAACGGCACACTTTACCCTTGCTGGCATATTTGAAACATTTTCAAGAACTACTGCATCTCCTAGACTATCTATTAGGTCATCATCTACATCGACTTCCTTCTTAATCATGCCTATAAACTTTTCTGTTAGTTCTTTTGCTTCTCTAATATCTTTGCCTTTGATTAAATCTACCATCATAGAAGCAGATGCCCTTGATATTGCACATCCTTCTCCTGTATAGCTGGCATCTTTTATTATATTTCCATCCATTTCTACCTGAAGAGTAATTTCATCTCCACAACTTGGATTATGACCTAATTCTTTAAAAGTAGGATCATTTAAATCTCTTCTATTTGCCTTGTTATTACTTTCCTGTAAAAGTAAGTCTGTATATAAACTTTTAAGATCCATATCCCATCACCTTTCTTACTTCATTTAATTTGTCTATAAAGAAGTCTATTTCTTCAAATGTATTGTATACTGCAAAACTAGCTCTGCAAGTTGAATTTTCTTTTAAATGCGTATGTAGTGGCATTGCACAATGATGACCTGTTCTTATTGCTATATCAAAGCTATCTAAAACAGTTGCAACGTCATGTGAATGGATATCTTTTATATTAAAGTCTATAAGAGGCGACCTGTTATAATTTGGCGTAGAATGAATTTCTACAAAATCTAATTCCTTCATCTTCTTATAGGCATAATCTGTAAGAGCAAGCTCATGTTCGTGAATATTTTCTATACCTATTCTTTCCATAAAATCTATTGCAGCTGCTAGAGCCACTGCTCCACCGACATTTTGAGTTCCAGCTTCAAATCTTGCCGGTATTGGGGCAAATGTCGTATCTTGCTCATATACATATTCAATCATATCCCCACCATACATAAATGGAGTCATTGACTCAAGTATCTCTTTCTTTCCATAAAGAACACCTATACCCATAGGAGCATACATCTTATGCCCTGAAAAAGATATAAAATCTACATCCCAGTCCTGAACGTCCATTTTAATATGTGGTGCAAGTTGTGCAGCATCTATAGAAACAACTGCACCTACTTCATGGGCAAGTCTAGTAACTTCTTTTACATCAATTACTCCACCTACTGTATTAGAAGCTCCTGCTAAAGCTACTAACTTTGTTTTTTCGCTTAAAGTATTTCTATACATATCCATATCAAGTTCGTGATCTTCATTCATATATACATACTTTAAAACTGCACCTGTTTTCTTAGCTACATACTGCCATGTAACTAAATTACTATGATGTTCATATACTGATAAGACTATTTCATCGCCCTTTTTCAAGTTTTCCAAGCCATAAGAGTAGGCTATTAAATTCAAAGCCTCAGTTGTATTTCTTACAAATATTATCTCTTTAGCCCATTTAGCATTTATAAATTCTTTTACTTTTTCTCTTGCTCCTTCATAAAGATCAGTAGAAACCATTCCCAAATAGTGTGCCCCTCTATGTGGATTAGCACACTGATAACTATAATAATTGGAAAGTGCATCTATTACACATTGTGGTTTCTGTGAAGTTGCTCCATTATCAAAGTAAACTATTTTTCTTCCCATTTTTTCTTCATTTAAATACGGAAATTCTTTTCTTATCTCCATTACTTTATCTTTATCCATCTTTAAAACACCTCACAAATTCTATGTGTTATTATCTTATATTCTTGATTCAATCTGATGCCAAACTTCTTCGCTTAATTTTGAATCTGGAAGTTTGTGAATTGTAGGAGCAAGCTTTGTTTCTACAATCATCTTTTTCGCTTCTTCAAGATTAAGACCTCTACTCATTATATAGAATAGTTTATCTTGATCTATCTTTCCTGCACTTGCTGCATGAACACCTTCTACATCATCTTCCTGACATAAAAGAACAGGAACTGCTATTGCTCTTACATCGTCATCAAGAAGTGTTGCAAATTCTTCTTCGCTTCCAGTAGATCTCTTAGACCCCCTCTTAAAATCTATTGTACCCTTAAAAGTCTTTTTCGCTTTATCCTTCAAGGCTCCATTTACAAGTATATTAGACTTTGTTTCTTCTCCAATTTGATTAATATTATAGAAAAGATCAAGGTTATTCTCTTCATTTGCAAAATATACTGCCTCAACATTAGTTGCTGCTCCCTTTCCTTTAAGGTTGGCAATATAGTTTGTAACAGTTCTTTTCGCACCAGCTTCTACCTGTATCAAGTTCACTGTTGCGCCTTCTTCTACATCTGCATTAATATCAGTAAGGGCTGCATTTTCATCATGACATCTTGATACATAATATATATTTACTGTTGATCCCTTTAGTGCATGGATATTTATTTTTGTATGTCTAGATCCACCATAGACACTATTTATATCAAATAAGGCGGATACTGTATCCCCTTCTTTTGCTGTTATTTCTTTTACTTGGTCTTCAACTTCAGGCAATTCGATTAGGGCCTCGTTTACCTTCAGCCATCTCCAAGTAAGAAGTGGTAATGTATTTGCTATCATTCTTTTTCCTCCTAACCTATTGTACCTTCAAGTTCAAGATTTATTAAGTTGTTCATTTCAACTGCATATTCAAGTGGAAGTTCCTTGGCTATAGGCTCTGCAAATCCTCTTACAACCATTGACTTCGCTTCACCTTCGCTAATACCTCTACTCATCAAGTAGAATATTACCTCGTCATCAATTCTACCTATCTTGGCTTCGTGTCCAAGGTCTACATCCTGTGTTGCTATATCTATAACTGGTATAGTATCTGATCTAGATTCTTCATCTAACATCAATGATTCACAACTAACAGTTGACTTTGATCCCTTTGCATTCTTTGTTACCTTAACAAGACCTCTGTATATTGCAACTCCTCCACCCTTAGAGATCGATTTTGAGTTTACAGTCGATGATGTATTGGGCGCTGCATGAACAACCTTTGTTCCTGTATCTAGGAACTGACCTGCACCTGCAAAAGTAATTCCTGTAAATTCAGACTTTGCATTTTCACCCTTTAATATACTCATCGGATATAGACAGGATACCTTAGATCCAAATGAACCTGATACCCATTCAATCTTTCCGTCTTTTTCAACTATACATCTCTTTGTATTTAAGTTATACATATTTCTTGACCAATTTTCTATTGTAGAATATCTAAGTGTAGCACCTTCGTTTACAAATAGTTCAACTGCTCCTGCATGGACATTTACAACATTGTACTTTGGTGCTGAACACCCCTCTATAAAGTGGCAATATGCACCTTCTTCAACTATTATAAGTGTATGTTCAAACTGACCTGCTCCTGGAGCATTTAATCTAAAATATGATTGAAGTGGAACATCTACCTGCACTCCCTTTGGTACATATACAAAAGATCCACCTGACCAAACAGCATAGTGAAGAGCTGCGTATTTATGATCTGCATTTGAAATACACTTCATAAAGTATTCTTTGACTATTTCAGGGTAAAGTTTTACTGCGCTGTCAAAGTCAGTATATATTACCCCCTGATCTAAAAGTTCCTGCTGTATATTATGGTATACTACTTCTGAATCGTACTGAGCCCCTACACCTGAAAGATTCTTTTCTCTTTCTGCTTCTGGTATCCCCAGTAAATCAAAAGTATTTTTAATATCTTCTGGAACTTCTGCCCAGTCTTCAACTAAATCTGCATCTGGTCTAATATATGTAGTAATATCATCTATATTTACCTCATCAAGATTAGGCGCCCAAGTAGGATTATCTAATTCATAAAACTTTTTTAAAGAAGCAAGTCTTATTTCAAGCATCCAATCTGGTTCATTTTTTTCTCTACTGATTTGAGTAACAATCTCTGGAGTCAGACCTTTTTCTGTCTTTGATTTGTATTTAAACTCATTTTTTACATCATATACTCCACGATCTTGTTCTTCTATCTGAGTTTTCTTTCTTACATTCTTATTTTCCATTTGATGAATTCACCTCATCTCTAATCCAACCATAACCTTCTTCTTCTATTCTCTTTATCAATGAAGCATCGCCTTCCTTTACAATTTCTCCATCTATTATTACATGGACAAAATCTGGAACTACGCTACTTATTATTTCCTTATGATGAGTAATTATAAGAACAGCATTATCATCTTTCTTGAAGTTCTTAATTCCTTCAGAAACAACTCTTACTGCATCTACATCAAGTCCTGAATCTGTTTCATCAAGCATTGCAAGTTTAGGATTTAGTATCTGCATCTGAAGTATTTCTGTCTTTTTCTTTTCTCCACCAGAGAAGCCATAATTCATATATCTAGCTGCATATTCTGGCTTCATCTGAAGTTCATTCATCTTCTTGGAAAGATCCATGTTAAATCTAAGTACTGATACTGCCTTACCGTCTACTGAAGATTTTGCAGTTCTTATAAAGTTTTCAACACTTATTCCTGGAACTTCTATTGGAGATTGGAAAGACATAAATATTCCTCTCTTTGCCCTTTCATCTGCTGCAAGTTCTGTTACATCTTCACCTTCAAAGAAGATATTTCCTGAAGTAATCTTATACTTTGGATTACTCATTATTGTATTTACAAGAGTAGACTTTCCAGAACCGTTTGGTCCCATTATTACATGAGTCTCACCCTTTTTTATAGTCAAATTAACATTTTTTAATATATCCTTATCTCCAACCTTCACACTAAGGTCTTTTACTTCTAATAATTTATTTTCACTCACTGTTTTCACATCCCTTTCAGATAATATAAATTTATTTTATTTTTAATTATATTTTTTATACTTTTATACAAGACCATATTACTATGAATTAAACTTAAAATCAATGAATTCCGACTAAATCACTCGGAATTATTTTCGCAAAATAGCGATTATTAATTAAAACACTGCATATACAGCCTCCTGTAGTTTTTTATACCCAATTTAATAGATAAATAAAACATATTTTTATTCTTTTCTTTCTTATATTTATATATTAGTTTAAACTGTAATAATTATTATAACTCTTTACTTTAAAACGAAATGTATATTTTGCATTTAAAAGGCTTTTAAGACTTTCTTTATGAGTGATTTTTTTATAAATATATTTTCTATAATTAGATTACTATTATAACTTAAAATTAGACACTTTAAATCAATAAAAGGCAAACAAAAAAGTCCTTTATTATTTAAAATAAGGACTTTTTTATTAATTACATATATTTTATTTTTCTATTATTTCAACAATGTTATTTCCGTAAACTTCTTTTGCAAGCTCATTTATTTCATTGTCTGAACCAAAATTCCCTCTATTATTTAACATTTTTTCATACATAAAGGGATAGTCTTTTGTTATTTTTTTCAATGATATAGGATACTCTTCACCGTCTTCAGGTATATACAGCTTTGGATCTACATATTTACCACCACTAAGCTTATATACAATTTTCATAGGTATACTGTAACCCGAATCTTCCACATATTTTCCATCGCTAGTTTTCTTATATTCTACAGAATGTACATTGGCATATATTTTGTACTCGTCTCTATTTTTTTTCTTTCCAAGAATTTTTATTAAATAGATATTTTTTTCTGGATTTTCCGATAATATACTTTCTTTATTTTTTACAATTGCCTTATATACAAGTCCTGAATCTCTTCCTTTTAACTTTTGACCTATTTCAGTAACTGTTACTACACTTTCTTCAATTTTCTCTTCTTTTTTTTCTTTTAAATACGATACTATGGAAATAATTGCTACTAATATCAATAATAAAAGGATTAATATTCTTTTTTTCTTCAATTTTATCACCGCTTTACAAAACTTACTAGACTCAAAATTTGCTTTTCTTGATGTCTTTAAAATTTCTCTAAAGATTTTCTTTCTACAAACATATACAAGTTCTTTTAAAATGTTTTTCTATTTTTAAAAAGCTCTGCGCTAATAAACACAGAGCTTTAAAAAATTCATTTATATTATTTTACTTCTTTTTTCTTTTTCATCGCAACTATTGCACCTGCTGATAATAGAGCTACACCAGCTACTGTATAGATTGCTGTATCTTCTGAACCTGTCTTAGCAAGTTTCTTAGAAGAATCTTTTGAGCTTTTCTTTGTATTTGAAGTCGGGCTCTTGCCATTTATGTTAAGCTTTAATATCTGATCTCCTATTTTACCTTTTTGAACTGTAAATTCATGTTTCTTAGAATTTGGATAATCGCTTAACTTATAATAGTATTTACCTGGTGAAAGATGTAATACATTATTAGATACTAAATTCCCACCTATCTTTGCATCATTTGCACTTAGGTATCCATCGCTATTAGTTTTACCATTATATACTAAAGTTTCTTTTCCATTTTTGTCTACTGAATAAACACTTATAGCTACTCCAGATAATGCCTTTTTATTATCCTTTGAATCTATTATTCTTATTTTGACACCTGTAGTCTTATCTAAATTACTTGTTGAACCTGTATTTCCAGTATTTGAACCTGTTTGATTCCCTGCATTGGCATCAGTATTCTTTAGCTTATGCAGTATTGACATAGATTTTACCTTGCCCTTTTCAACATTAAACTTATATTCTGTACTATTTAAAACATAGTTTCCTGGAACATTTAGTTCTTTGATCTTGTATTCTCCAGCTGGAAGTAAAAGTGTACCATTGTACATTTTTTCTATGTCAGAAGCATCAACAAAATACCCATTATTGTCTGTAGATAAGTTTGCTATTTTCTTATATGTATTTCCTTCTTTTTTAGATAGTTCATAAGTTGCACCTGATATAGGGGCTCCTGTCTTTTCACACTTCGATAAAATTACAGCTTGACCATATTCTCCTTCAAACTTTTTATCTGATGCCCTTACTGGTATAGATGATATTCCATTTTCTACTAAAAAGTTTACTAGTTTAGTATTTAGCATATACCCTTCTGGTGCCTTTGTTTCTACTGCATAATAAGAGCCTTCTCCTAAATCTATCTTTCCATCTTTTACAGGATTCTTAACACCCTTTGCAACTACTACGCTATTTATATCTAAAGTTCCATCTGCTTTAGTAGCTGCAGAAAATAATTTCTTGTCAGGATTTTCTCCCATGCCTATTTCATAAAAATCGTACACAGCTCCTGCTAACTTTTCACTTGAAGAATCTTCATCATGCTTAGTAAATTCTATTGTTTCTGCAAACACAGAATCTATATTAGATAATGGTGCAGTCATCGGCACTGCAACTGCCAAAGCTGCTAAAAGATTAAGTACTTTTCTATTGTGTTTCATCATATTCCCTCCTAAGGTTATAGCTTTTATTGATAATAATTTCATATTCATAAACTAATCAAAATTTTACTAATCTAAAAATTTCTATTCATTATCATAATACCATAAAATCACATCTTTTTAAACTGTATATAAATAATTTAGTATAACGTTTTTGTAACTTTTTAAATTTTTAAATAATATTTACATTGTTTAATTTAATAAATTCCATTTAGACTATAAAAAATGATATAATAACCTTAAATAGAAAATGAAAGGAGAATAAACTATCGCTCTTTTGCATAGTTGAATTTTAAATAATGAGAAAAAAAATTGCACTAATATTAATTTTAGCCGGTGTATTGATACTTGCCCTGCCTTTTATTTCGAGTTTGATGCTTAAAGAAAAAGAGGAATCTGTTGATATAGATACAATCCCTAAAAATAAACTTGAAGAAAATGCAGAACGTGGAAACAAATCATATGATCATTCTAAGGTAAAGCCTATAGATATTAATGGCGTTATACTAAATAGAGAAAAGGCAGATATGAGTAAAGTTGTAGGACAGATGACAATACCTTCTATCAATAAGAATATCGCTATTTTTGATGGGCTTGAAAATAACAATCTTATGTATGGCGCTTGTACAATGAAGGCAAATCAAAGAATGGGTACTGGAAACTATGCTTTAGCTGGACATTATTGCAAAAAAGATGACGTACTTTTTGGTGGTTTATTTAATATCAAAAAAGGAGACATTATAAAACTTACAAATAAAAGAAATATTTATGAATATGAAGTTGTAAATATGTTTAAGGCTAGTGATACTAGAACTGATTTAATTGGAGATGGTCTTACTAATCATGACGATGGAAAGGCAATGGTATCATTGATGACTTGCTATAAAGATGAAGAAGGATATAGATATTTTGTAATAGGAAAGTTTAAAAAGCTTTACCCTTATAGCGAAAGTAGAATGCTTGAAGGAATAACAGAAAAATAAATTATAAAAGCCCTAGTTAGTAATTTTACGCAACTAGGGCTTTTTTATCAAATATAAATTTTTAAACTATATGCTTTCAACATCCTTTAAAAGTTTTCTCATATAATATATGCTCAATATAATAGCTATTGCTTCTGCTATTGGCATACTCCACCAAACTTTATTGATATCACCTGTTAAAGAGAATATATATGCTAGGGGTATCAATATAAATATTTGTCTAGTAATAGATATTAGCATAGATAAAACACCCTTACCTACTGCTTGAAATACACCTGAACATATTATAGATATTCCAGCAAGTATGAAAGAAAGACTAAATACTCTAAAACATACTACACCTATTTTCATCATATAATCTGAAGCACTAAATATAGTCAACAATTGTCTTGGTATCAAAAGCATCATCAACATTCCCAAAGTCATTACTACTGTACTATATTTTATTCCTGTAAAAATACACTCCTTCATTCTATCAATTTTTCTTGCACCATAATTATAGGCTACAATTGCTATCATTCCATTATTAAGACCAAATACTGGCATATATATAAAACTTTGCAGTCTAAAATATATTCCCATTAGTGCAATTGCAGTAGTTGAAAATGTAGATAATATTTTATTGTAGCAAAATACTGTTATAGAAGATATAGAAATCATAACAATTGAAGGTATACCTACCTTATATATGTTTTTAATTATAGTGGCATCTGCCTTCATAAATTTAAATGAAATCTCTATCTCTTTATTGTATTTCAAACAGAAAAATATCACCGTAAAGGCTCCTATCCACTGTGAAATTACTGTAGCTACTGCCGCTCCTGTAAGTCCCATTTTAGGTGCTCCCAAAAGACCAAATATTAAAATCGGATCAAGTATAATATTTAGTATTGCGCCTATACACTGAGCAATCATAGTATAAATTGTCTTTCCTGTAGACTGAAGTAATCTTTCAAACATCAGATGCATAAATATCCCCAAAGATCCCATACAACATATTTGTAAGTAAATGGGTCCAGTAGAGACTATTTCGGCATTTTTTGTTTGCATTTCAATTATATTTCTTGAAAAAAACAGTCCAATAAAAAAGAATAGCATAAAACTTATAAAGGCAAGTAAAATACCGTTATTGGCAGCTTTGTTAGATTCTTCAAAGTTTTTTGCTCCTAAACTCCTCGATACATATGAATTAACACCTACTGCTGTACCTATACCAACAGCCATCATTAACTGTTGAAGAGGAAGAGCAAGAGCTACTGATGTAATTGCAGCTTCTCCCACTTTCGATACAAATACACTATCTACCAAATTGTAAAGAGATTGTACAAGCATCGAAATCATAATCGGAGCTGAAACACTTATTATTAATTTATTAATTGGCATAGTGCCCATCTTATTTTCTCTTTCTAAAGCTTTTTCCAATTAACCACCCCTTCTGCTGTATTCCAGCTTTTTATTTATATATATTTATATTTTAATATACTTTAAGCAAATACTATAAGTTTTCTACTTCATATTTTTCTCGTCTATATTTTTATTTAATATACCTTTATATCTCAAGTATATTCCAGAATATATAATATTATCTATAATCCCCCTATTAACCTTAATATCCAAATCCAATATAGCTTTTTCAAGTCTTGAAAGACACATCATAATATTTCTATCTACCTTTTCTTTCAATTCCTCTGCCCTATTTTCATATTCCTTAAAAGGATTATATTCATTATTTTTAATATCCTTTTCCAAATCTTCATATGCATCCAAAATATAAATGTACTTACCTATATTAAATCCCAGCTCCCTAAGTCTTTCGGCATACTCGTCATCTTTGTACATAAATATCTCTCCCATAAGATTGGCAAAAGTATTGGAGGTCTTGTCTATGCTATTTGAATTTTCTTTCTCCAAATCTGCAAGTTCATCAAGATGTTTCTTTATTTTATCGGCTCTTTCTGGATATTTTTCATATGCCTTTTTGAAACTTTTCTCATAAACTTTTCTTGCTACTTTATCCTTCAAATCCCCCCTATCATCTACATTGTCTTGCAACTTATAATAAGTAAGTATTATATTCACAGCCGCTGCATATTCACTAAATTCATTTGCCATATGTTTTTTATCTTTAACAGGATTCACTATGCACTTTTCATAAAAAACTTCTGATTTTGGCATATACACACTTGTAAGAATTAAAATAAGAAAAGTAATATCATAATTAATACTAGCTCTTGATATTTCTGTATAATCTCTTTTTAAAGTCTTACATAAGCCACAATAGTAGGCTTTATAGTGTTCGTATTCCCTGAAAGTTAAATCCATCTTGTTTATTCTAACATAACCAAACATCTTAAACTTCCTCCTTTGTTCCTTTGCTGAAACACTTCTATAAACATTGTAAACGTAATAAAATTTATTGTAAATACATAAAAAATGAGTTTTTGAAAACATCTTTTATTATATTATAATTTCAGACTCCTTTACTTACTTTTATTTCTTAAAAAATACTTATTCTTATTATTTTAATTTTTTACAACAGATATAACTTTTATCAGAACTTTAAATTTTAATATTTTAAATCTAAACTTATATAAAATATATCTATTTTTTGAAGATTTTCAATTGACTTTTTTTCTTAATTCTTGTAAAATATGTCTTTCGCTACACTTAATCGAGCTTAAAATATGGTATAATAGGTCTATAATTTATTCAGTTATTTGTACTTTTGCAAAGTTTATTTACTTTGCTTATCTTAGTTTAAAATAAAGAACATTATTTATACATACCGGTATATCCGGGCAAAATAGGATTTGGAGGAAATAATGATAGATAATTTAAATAAATCAGGTAGAAAAATGCATCCTGACAATACAGTAATACAGGTTGGAGATACATTAATCGGTAATGGAAACCTTACTATTATCGGTGGTCCCTGTTCCGTCGAATCTGAAGAACAGATAGTCGAAATTGCAAAGGCAATTAAAAAATCAGGAGGCAATATTTTGAGAGGTGGAGCATTTAAACCTAGAACTTCTCCATATGATTTTCAAGGAAAAAGAGCAGATGGACTAAAACTTTTAAGCCTTGCAAAAAAGGAAACTAATCTTCCAATTGTATCGGAAATTGTTGCACTAAATCACATTGATCTATTTGATGATGTTGATATACTCCAAGTAGGAGCTAGAAATATGCAAAACTTTGAACTTTTAAAGGAGCTTGGAAAATCTAAAAAGCCCATTCTTTTAAAGAGAGGTTTTGCCAATACTCTAAAAGAGCTTCTTTATAGTGCAGAGTATATTATGTCAAATGGAAATGAAAATGTTATACTTTGTGAAAGAGGAATAAGAACTTTTGAAGATTGGACAAGAAATACACTTGATCTTTCTGCTGTTCCACTTTTAAAAAACTTATCCCACCTTCCTGTAATTGTGGATCCTAGTCATGCAACTGGAATTAGTTCTTTGGTAGAACCTATGTCACTTGCTGCGGTTTCAGCTGGTGCCGATGGACTGATGATAGAAGTTCATAATTGTCCTGAAAATGCTCTTTCTGACGGAGCTCAATCAATTACACCTGATAAATTCAAAGAAATCGTTGAAAAATCAAAGAAAATTAAAAAAGTATTATAATAAAAAACACCTTTCTACATTATTATGTAAAAGGTGTTTTTTAAAATGTATACAAATATACAAATATACAAGTATACATTTATACATTTATACATTTATAATAGTTTAACTCTTTTAAAGCTTTCTTATAAATATCATATTATTTTACAGGAATGGGACAGTATTTTTTGTTAAGTTCCTTTTCCTTTATAAATTTCCTATAATTTGCAGGAGTTACCCCTATTTGTTTTTTAAAGACTTTAATAAAATATCCTGTATCCTTATATTCAAGCATATCAGCTAATTCAAAAATACTAATATCACTTGTTTCAAGCATACTCTTTGCCCTATCTATTTTCAATCTTGAAATAAACTCTGAATAGCTCTCTCCTACTTCTTTAGAGAATATTCTACTTAGATAACCTACACTTACATGACAGTGTTCTGCCAAATCTTTAAGCGCTGGATAATGTGGTTCTCCTGAAAAAATATATTCAAACACTCTTTTTACAACTTCACTATAATAGCTATACTCACCTGTTGTATATCTATTAATTTCATCTAAATCATAGTAGTTTTTTTCTTTCTTCTCTATTTCTATATCGAATGCACTGTCATTTGAAGCTTTTGCCTTATAAGCATTCACCATATTACTTGGCATTATATTATTTATTATCTCTTGAACTTTTTCAACTGATTTTTGTTTTTCATTGCACATATAGTTACACATATAATAGAGCATATTCGCTATCATCTGAATTTGCGTAAGAGTAAGTACAGGCAATTGATTATATAACTCTATTAATTTTTCTTTTTCTCCCTCTATGTTTTCTTTACTTGATGGAGTCATTATAATCTCAAGGAGATCATCTTCCTCCTTAGGTAATCTTACCTGCCCTGCCATTATAGCCCCAATGTATTTATTATCTACTACAACTGGTATAGCAACATCCACAATTGAAAAATGACACTTATATATAAAAGGTTGGTTCATTCTCATTGCTTCAAAGCCACCTCTTGCATCGCATCTTTCACAAAACTTGCTAAGCCTTTTATTTGCTCTCACTTTTTGACAAAATTCATGACAACCGCTGTGTTTTGTAACTGGCTCGCCACTATAATTTGATATTGTAATTGCCAATTTTGTTACATCTACTAATGAATCCTGTAATTTTTCCCAAGACTCATTTCCAAAAATATCCTCTATTATAAACAATTTCTTTACCTCCAGCCTAAATGATATTTTTTTATCATTTTTAGCATATATTCATAAAAATGATACCTTATTTATTTCTTTTTTCTATAATAAAAAGCAATCTGTATATTTTATATTATATGTTTTATCTATACTAATTATTTTTGTAAAATCATTGATTTTACTATCTTCTAGACATTATCATTTTCCCCTACCATGAAAAACCTTTTCACAAAAGAAGATGATTATTAGCTTTCTTCACTATTTAATTATATCTATTAATCTTTGTAAAATCAATAACATTTTACAATTTTTAAGTAAAAAAAGCACTATTTTATATATTATGGAAATAAATTACGATATAAAAGTATAATTATATGACATTTTTATCTAATGATTAAGCTTTTTTTCTATGCTATTATGTAATCAAGGAAAACATTTCGATAGTTTTCGAACATATATAAACCTTATATAACGTATAAAAATAGTATAAAGTTAAAAAATTTCAAAAACCATTAAAAAATTATTCAAAAATTTCGGAGGTAAATTATGAGAAAAGCATTAATATGCCCTACTAAATATGTTCAGGGTGAAGACGAATTATTAAACTTAGGATATTTTGTTCAGACTTATGGAAAGTCTGCTTTATTAATAGCACATCCAGATGATGTTGAAAGAGTAAAAACTCAGCTTGAAGAAACAAAGAAGAAGTTTAATATTACATTTGTAGAAAGCGGTTTCTGTGGTCAGTGTTCTAGACAAGAAGTTAAGCGTCTACAAGAATTAGCTAAAGAAAAGAACTGCGACTGTACAATCGGTCTAGGTGGTGGTAAGGCAATAGATACTGCTAAGTGTGTTGCTGAGGGGGATAACCTTATCATAGTTCCTACAATAGCAGCTACTGATGCTCCAACAAGCCATTCAGCAGTTTTATATACTCCAGACGGTGCTTTTGATGACTACGCATACTTCAAGCAGAGTCCAAGTGTAATACTTATAGACACTAAGGTTATTGCAAACGCACCTACTCGTTTCATTGTATCTGGTATGGGTGATGCCCTATCTACTTACTTTGAAGCAAGAGCAAATGTTCAATCATTTACTAAGGTAAATGCAGGTTTACCTTGTGGTGTAAGAGAAGGACTTTGTCCAGAAGCTAGAGGAACAAATGCAGCTTTTGTACTTGCTAAGGCTTGTTATGAAAACCTTATGACAGATGGTATAAAGGCTAAGATGGCAAGTGATATTAACGCTGTTACTCCAGCATTAGAAAATATAATAGAAACTAATATTCTTCTTTCTGGTTTAGGATTTGAAAGTGGTGGTCTTGCTGCAGCTCATGCAATCCATGATGGTCTTACAATACTTGAAGGAACTCACGGATACTTCCACGGAGAAAAAGTTGCTTTCGGTACTCTTTGCCAGTTAGCTCTTGAAAACGCTCCTATGGAAGAAATACTAGAAGTTCTTGATTTCTGTGATGCTATAGGTCTTCCTGTTTGTCTTGAAGATATAGGTGTAACTGAAATCACTGATGAGGAACTTATAGAAGTTGCAAAGAAGGCTTGTATACCTGAAGAATCAATATATGCAATGCCATTCCCTATTACAATAGAAAATGTTGCAGCATCAATTAAGGCTGCTGATGAAATAGGTAGAAAGTACAAAGCTGGTCTTTTATAAATCGCAAAAGACTAGATACTTAATCTAAGTTAAGTCACATAACAAAAAATATATTTAGCCAATTGAAAATTGACCCGGTCTATTGAAAACGCCTAATATTTATAGGCCGGGTTGATATATTCTTTAGTTCAGAATTTTGATTAAGTATTCTGAAGTATAGAATATCTATACATTATAAAAACTAAGAAGATCTATTTCTTAGCTAGACATAGAAGGCATTTGCGCTTTCTTATTTAAAATTGACAATTAATAAAATAAATTTAAGGTAATAGAGAAATATGTTCTCACAAGGAGGTAATTTGAAATGAAAAAAATAATTAACAAGGCAGAAACAGTCGTAATAGAAATGTGCAATGGTATGGCAATGGCACATCCTGAATTAGAGTTCGTTCAAAAATATAAAATATTAAAGAAAAAAGATATCAATAAAAATAAAGTAAGCCTTATAAGTGGTGGTGGAAGTGGTCATGAACCTGCCCATGCTGGTTTTATTGGTAAGGGTATGTTAGATGCTGCAGTATGTGGAGATATCTTTGCTTCTCCATCTCAGATACAAATCTATAAAGCAATTAAAAAGACAGCAAGTGATGAAGGTACTTTACTTATAATCAAGAACTATAGTGGTGACATGATGAACTTTAAAAATGCTGCTCACTTGGCTGAAGAAGATGGTATAAAGGTTGACTTTGTAAAGGTCGATGATGACATAGCTGTTAACGATAGTTTATACACAGTAGGTCGTCGTGGTGTGGCAGGTACTGTTCTTGTTCACAAAGTAGCAGGTGCTGCTGCTGAAAAGGGCATGAAGCTAGAGGAAGTTAAAGCTGCTGCTGAAAATGCAATAGCTAATGTTAGAAGTATAGGATTTGCATTTTCATCTTGTACTGTACCAGCTAAGGGTACTCCAACATTTGATATAGCCGATGATGAAATGGAATACGGTGTTGGTATCCACGGCGAACCAGGAATAAAGAGAGAAAAAGTAATCTCTGCCGATGAAATAGCAGAAAGAATGGTTACTTCTCTAATAAAAGAATTAAACCTTAAATCAGGAGATGAAGCTACTTTACTTGTAAATGGGTTTGGCGCAACTCCTCTACAGGAACTTTATCTATTAAACAACTCAGTAACTCGTGTACTTTCTGAAAAGAATATCAAGGTATACCGTACTTTCGTTGGAAACTATATGACAAGTATAGATATGGCAGGAGCATCTGTTTCCCTTCTAAAAATGGATGACCAGCTTAAAGAATTAATAGATTCTGAAAGCAACACACCTGCTTTTAAGGTTGACGGCCCTGTTGAAAGCATCCCATATGTGAACATGAAACTTAACGATCAACAAAATGTAGAAGTTAGCCATGAAATGACAATAGACCAGTCTCATGCAAAAATTGAAAACAACAAAATATCTTTAAATAACATGAAGTACATTGTTGACAAGATGAGTGAATGTATAATAAAAAATGAAGTTCCATTCTGTGAGCTAGATGCTCATGCAGGTGATGGCGACTTTGGTATGAGTGTAGCTAAAGGATTCAAGCAATTAAAGCGCGAATGGCAAGATATACTTGCTAATTGTAGCAATAATATAGGTGAATTCCTTGATGCATGCTCAATGGTTATCATGGAATACTGTGGTGGTGCTTCAGGTCCAATATGGGGATCTGCATTCCGTTCAGCAGGAAAGAAAGTAGGAGACAAGATTGAACTTACTTCTAAAGATTTTGCAGATATGATGCAGGCAGCTGTTAGCGGTGTTCAAAAGACTGGAGAAAGATCTTTTGGTAGAGGTGCAGTAGTAGGAGATAAAACTCTTGTAGATGCTCTTGCTCCATGTGCAGACAAAATAGCAGAACTTGCTAATGATGATTCTATGGATATAATAGAAATTCTTAAGGAAGGTGCAAAGGCTGCAGTTGAAGGAGCAAAATCCACTGAAAAAATAGCAGCAAGAATGGGTAGAGCTGGTACTGTAGGCGACAGAAGTATTGGATATCCAGACGCTGGTGCATATGGACTTGGTGTAATATTTACAGAAGTATCTGAGTCTCTTAATTAGTTAGCAAACATTTCATATTATTAATTAATTTAACCATACTCAAAAAAGGACTGATTTTTCAGTCCTTTTTCTATTCCCATATATTAGAATATCTTGGAATAAAAGAGCATTGTAAACTCTATTTTTTTATAGGTTTACAATGCTCTTTTATTATGGTAAACTATTAAATATCACTTGTAATTTAAATTTTCAGGACTTTATTTATATATTAATAATCAGTCCATTTTGGAGGTATTGTTTTGGTAAAAACAAAATTAAATACAAAGACAATGATTCTTTGTTCATTTTTTACAGCACTAATCGCAATTGGAGCCTTTATAAGAATCCCTCTTCCTGTGACAGTATTCTCTTTGCAGTTTACTTTTGTTCTGCTTGCAGGAATGATACTTGGATCAAAAGGAGGTGCCTTAGCTTCATTGCTTTATGTTGTAATAGGTCTTATAGGATTTCCTATATTTACAGAAGGTGGTGGTCTTGGATATCTACTCAAACCTACTTTTGGATATCTAATAGCCTTCATAGCTGCCTCATATATAGTAGGTCTTACTAGAGAAAAGTTTGGCACTCAATCAGTTGGAAAGCTTATTGCTGGTTGTATTTTAGCAATGCTCGTTACATACTTAATAGGAACAGTATATACATATTTTATTCTAAAAAATGTTATGCACAATCCTATACCTTATTGGGCATGTCTTGCTAGCCTTTTTCCTTTTGCCATTGCAAAAGACATCTTTAGTTGTATAGTTGTATCCCTTGTAGCACCTAGACTTCTTAAAATTGTAAATTCTAACTAAAAAGAAATTTACAAAATTATCACAATTTTTCATATAATCGACTATTTGTATATGAAAAATGCTATAATGACTGTAAAGGATTATAGATAATTTATAATGTTTATAAATATAAGTCTAAATTATCTAATTAAGATATTTTGAATAACATTTTAAGAATGTGCACAAGCCTTTCAACCTACAGGCATAAAGTATAGAATACTCTCTGCATCAATACTAGCAGGGGGTATTTTTTTAATTAGAACTTCCCATTTAAAGACCTTTTTTCAACAAATTTATGTGTTATGTATTTTCTTAGATAAAAATTTTTACATATTTTAAAACTTTTGTTTATTATTTGTATTTATATAATAAATATATAGATTTTTATTAGTTCTTTATACGCTTTGTAGAATGATAAATATATTTTTTATATAGATTTTTATTTTTATAAAGCTCTTTTTGTAAATACCTTTTTTTAATATTTTAAAACGCATTTACTTTTAAATATGAATTTAACTGCTTTTATATAATTAATATAGTATAAGCTTTTTATGACATTATTTTTTAAATAATTAATTTAAAGCTATCTAGACTTAACATTATTCTATTTTTATCCCTTTTCTGCTATAATATAGTTAAACACAATAAACTTGTATTTTCTATATCGAAGAGGAGGGATCGATATTATGTTTAGGATTTTATTTATAGTATTTATTGAAGCCGCTAAGATTTATTTTTCCTTAGCCTCACTTGTATTTCTACTTTCAGGTGAAGCTACTCTTCTTCTTCCACAAAATGGAAATCAAGTTGGGATAATAATGATTACAGCTTGCTTATCACTACTGGCTGCCTATTCAGATAAAAAGGATTCTATTCTAGAAATTGAAGAAGAATTAAAAGGTAACCAATAAATAATTTTATATATAAAAGGGATATGTTAAACACATATCCCTTTTTCTTTTGATTTTTTCAGTTTAAACTATTAAATTTTCTATTATTTTTTTTGCTTCCGATAGATCTTTAGCTATATAATCAATTTTATCTTTGATACTTTCTTCTGCCTCATAAAGATCAGGTACCATTATTACTGTCATATTTGCACTGTTTCCAGCTAGTATTCCATTTTTAGAATCTTCTAGCACAATACATTCTTCCGGCTTTACAGATAGCTTTTCTGCTGCTTTGAGAAATATATCTGGATTTGGTTTGCTTTTTTCAACTTCACATCCTGAAACAATCTCATCAATATAGTCTGTCAAATTTGTTTTTTCTAGATTATTATTAATATACTCTTTTTCAGATGATGATGCCACAGCAACTGGAATCTTATTATCTTTTAGATACTTCAGAATTTCCTCTATATAGTATTTTTTTTCAGGACCGTCTTTGAACAAGTGTGCCCCCATATATTTGTAGTAATCATCCATATATCTGTCTACATCAAATTTCTCATTATCTTTAAAGTATTCTCTAAAAGTGCTGTATATCTGTTCTTTATTTGAACCTAAAATGCTAAGTGCAACTGCTCTAGGCATTTTATAGTCTTGCTTTTCTGCTGCATATAACCACATATCTACAGACAGTTTTTCTGTGTCGAACATAAGTCCGTCCATATCAAATATTACGGCTTTCTTCATCTTTTCCACCTTTCTGCAAACAGTTATCTATTAATTACTATCCTCTAGTCTTTCCACCACCTATAGTGATAGTTGTTCCATGAATATAGCTTGCTCTGTCACTTGATAAGAATGTTACAAGGTCTGCAACTTCAGAAAGCTTTCCATCTCTTCCAAGTGGTGTAGTCTTAGTGCTTACATATCCTTCTCTTATCTTTTCTACTGTTACTCCTCTTGTATATGCAAGTGCTTCTTCATATGCAAGTGTTCTAAGACCTGTAGCTTCAAGAATTCCAGGTGCAACTCCTACTATTCTTATATTGTATTTTCCTAGTTCTTTTGACCATGATCTTGTAAATGAATTTACAGCATTTTTACTTGCTGCATATATACTCTGTCCTTCAGAACCTTCAATTCCTGATTCAGATGACATATTGATAATTACACCCTTACCCTTTTCTCTGAATACTCTTGAAACTTCCTGAGAGCATAGATAAACACCCTTTACATTTATATCCATTACTCTATCATATATCTGATCATTTAGTTCGTGCTTGCTATCTTCTACTCCGTAATCACATAATAAACATGGTATATTAATACCAGCATTGTTTACTAGTACATCTATTGTAGAATATTTTTCTACTGCAAACTTTATTATATTCTTAACGTCTTCTCTTTTTGTTACATCACACTTCACATATGAAAGCTTTGGATTATCTGATTCTTTTTCTGTAATATCGCTTACAACAACATTACATCCCTGTCTTAGAAATTCATCTACTACAGCTTTTCCTATTCCTGATGCTCCACCAGTTACTATAACTGTTTTTTCTTCTAACTCTAACCAACTCATAATCTGTCCTCCCTATGTTTTTAAAGGTTTTGTTCACTGTTTTTATTTTTATATTTTTTCAAGGTTTTACTTTATTAAATTACTACATTTGCTATTTTTTATCTGCTTGTTTTTACTGCCAATAATCTTACTTTTCTATAACTATTCTTGTGCCTATATTTATCTTTGGACAATCTTTCTTTTCTACTACTATAGCCCCTGGTAAAAGACCACTTTCATCTCCTGTGAAATTAATAGTTAAATGTCCTAATGCTTCAAGATTTTTCTGTGCAAGATCTCCAATAGCCTTAATTGAAAACTTTTCATCATCTATAATGATTGTATCTCCTACTTCAATCTTGTCATCTGCATCCTTTACATCTATTGTATAGCAGTAATCCTTTAGAGTATCTGGAGCATTATCGCCAAAAAGTATAGCCATTTCATTTCCAAAAGCCTCTACCATGCTCCCCATATTCTTAATATTGTTATCGTATATTATCATCTCTTCACCTCATTTTATTTACTTAATAATTTCACAAAACTTTATTTTGCTGATCTAATTTTTATTTTTATTGGATTTTTTTAATTTTTAATTTTATGAATATAGTCCAAAACTTGCTAACCAAGCTACTACAACTCTTGGAACACCAACTATAAATCTTGAATAAAGTACAGATACAACTCCGACTTCAACAGTTTCTGGTTCAGCTTCTGCAAGACCAAGACCTACTGGTATAAAGTCACAAGCACACTGAGTATTTATTGCAAATAATGCTGGTAATGCAAGGTTTGGTGGTATATTTCCCTTACCTATTTCTACACCTATTAATGTACCTACGATCTGTGCTATAACTGCCCCAGGTCCAAGTAGTGCTGATAAGAATGGAATAGAACATATAAATCCTAATATTACTAATCCTATAATATTTCCTGCTAGTGGTGTTAGCAATTTGGCAAACCAGTCACCGAATCCTGATGCCTGTATTATACCTATAAGCATTGCAACGAATGCCATAAATGGAAGTATTGTTGTTATCATTGATTGAACTGCATCTCTAGCTGACTGATAAAGAGTATTTATTACCTTACCAGCTCCAAGACCAATCTTTTGTATAATTGAAGATTTTCCCTTTTCTCCTAGAGTCTGACTAACCTTTTTGTCTGCACTGTATTTAAATTCTCTCTTTGTTTCTTTCTTTTCTTCTGTATTTGCAACTTTAACTTCTTCAGTAGCTTCTGCTGCTTCTACTTCATCAAGACCTACTGCTGAAACATATATATCTTCCTTTATAAACTTGGCTAATGGTCCACTTGGTCCAACAGGCATAATATTGATAGTAGGTATTCTCTTCTGTGGATAAATTCCACATCTAAGTGTTCCACCACAATCTATTATTACCATAAATATTTCTTCTTCTGGAACAGAGCTCTTAAATCCATTTACTGCTCTACAACCTGTAATATTTACTATCTTTTCTACTATCTTAGGTTCAGCTCCGCCTCCTGTTATATAAAGTAATACATCTTTACCTTCTTCTGGCTTTACTACTAAAGGTCCACCGAATCCTCCTGGACCTTTTGAAACTTTTATGCTTTTATAACTCATATCTCTCATCCTCTCTCAAATCTTCTTAATAGTACTGCAAACTATGCTATATTTTTAGTGCTTGATTTCATTACTTAATTCTATATTCTGCTGCTTCATTACAAACTTAGTTGTAAAGTCTGTAACCCATCCTGCAAAGAAGTTCATTACTAGACCTACAAGCATATATCTTACAGCAAGATCTGATACATTAAGCCCTAATGTTGTAATACCGTTTGCTATTCCTAGATATATAAATATTTCTCCTACATTGATATGAGGGAAAACACCACTGTTAGTGTGACAGTGATATGAAGCTGACGCATAATAACTTGGCTTCATTCTTTCTGGAAGGAACTTACCCATTGATAATGCCATTGGATTTGCTAACATAAATGCTGATAAAAACGGTAATATTCCATATGCTAGTATTACATTTTTTGAACAAATTTTTGCAAACTTTTCAACCTTTTTAGGTCCTATAAATGCTATTAATGCATTCATGAAAACAAGTAGTAAAAGAACCTTAGGAACTATTCCTACTACCCAACTTACAAATACCTTACCTCCTGCCTCGAATAATCCTGTAAAACTTGATGCTAGGTTTACTATTACATCCATAATCTTTCCTCCTGATTTTATATTTTTATACACCTTTGTGCATTATTAACTAATTAATTGACTTTGACTATACTGTCTTTACCTTGTCAGCCAATTTACCTAAAGGACTTTTCGGCATTTCTATTTCTTCGCCACTCATTATCTTCTTGAAGTTTGTAACTCCATCTACAATTGAGTTTTTTAAAGAGTTTGATAAACCTTTTTCTTTACATAGTTCTAAATCTATCTCTTCAATATTGTATCCATTTAAACAATCCAGTTTTTTAAATCTTGCAAAGATAGTTGTTCCCTGCATATACTCAGTATCTATAACAAAGTTATTATCATCAATTGCCATCATAACTATTGCCCCTGCCCTATATGCACCTTTTTTCTTGCCTATTACAACTCTTCCTTTTCTTCTAAGATTTCTATAACTTACTTTAAAGCTTTTCATCTGAATCAAAGTGAAAGCATATTGCATTATAAATGCCAAAACAAAAAGTATTCCTATTACAATAAGGTTCAAAGTCATACCTCCTTTATATTCCATTACTTATATCATTTATATTGTTTGAATTATGTATAAAGTAATCAACCACTCTATGGTAATCTTCTACATTACCGATGCCTTCTATAAATTTTTCATCTCTAATTACAGTTGTTATTTCCTCATACAATCTTACTAAAAGCGTACTGCTATCAGCTTCTTCAGGTATTCCCAGAAGTATAATCAATCTCAAATCTGGATAGTCTGATGTACCATTTTTTGAAACAATCATTGATACTACAATATCATCAGTGGACTTATTAACTGCATGGGGAACTGCTATTTTCTTTGTAAAAAGCGATGCACTGCTTTTTATTTTTTGATTAATAGTTTGTCTAAATTCCTCATCTATTATGTTTTTTTCATAAAGATCATCTAAAACATTTCCTATATTTTCCGAATATGTTTTTTTACTATTGGCTATGTAAAATGTTTCTTCAGTAAGAGAACTTATCAATATTGAATCAAGACCTCTTACTAAAGTAATATCTTTACCTAAAATTCTTAGGGCATCTATTCTTCTACAAACATAAGATATATCTAAAATCTCATCTTGATATATTACAGGTGCTTGAGTATCAATGTCCTTTCTAATAGTTGAAATTACAAAATCATATTCATCTAGATTTCTATCTAATTCACTACTACTTGTATGTGTAATATTTATGTTTCCGCCTTGTTGCTTCTTTATTTCTTGAATCATCAACTTTTTACACAAATTACTAGAGTCAGATATTAAAAGTGCATTCAAACTTTTTTTGCTATTCATATTGTTTACAAATAACTCAAAATACATTGCAAGGAAAGCAACTTCATCATCACATACTTTATAGGGATAATTTCTTTCTATTGTTTTACTTGCCGTCTTTGCCATTTTATATGAAATAACATATTTTTCTTTTATTTTTTCTTTTAGCTCATTTCTACTTCTTATTCCATACTGTATTCTTTTTATCATGAAAAAAAGATGATACATGAACTCTTTATTTACATATTTTCTATCTATATTTACACCGTATACTTCTTCTATATCATTTAAAATATTTTCAACAAGATTATTGTATTCAGTGTAATTATCTAAGTTATCTTCTAGTTTTCTTATATTGATGCTTATATTGCTAGTAATAAAACATATTGAAATAAATGCTTTTTCTTCGTCAGGAAGTTTTATTAAGTATTTTTCTTTTATATAATCGCTTATTTCATCTACTATTGAAAGATAGTAATTATCTAGAATTTCTTCATCGTTATCATTCATTTCTACTAAAAATCCTGCCTGATATCTGTCTATAGATACTGTAAGATATTTCATTAGTGACTTTATAAGAGATGTCTCCACATCGTACTTTTTCAATATTTCTTTTATCCTTGCTTCATCGGAAATTTCAAAAAGGTTTTCCTTGTAAGCATATCGAAACATATTCTCCATTACGCAGAATCTAATATCTATTTCGCTTCCTTCTAACCATATCCCCTTATTTGTCTTGCTTTCTATACTTATCCTATAAGGTTTTAAAACTTGTTTAAGCTTTGATATATCACTATTTAGAGTGCTCTTGCTAATTGACATTTCTTCAGTTAAATCATCCATAATATAACTTTTATTGGTAGCCAACTTTACAAATATATAGGACATTCTAATTTTCACACTATTAAAATCTATTCTTGACTTATAGATTTCATTTTTTCTCAATAAATATTTTTCTAAATCTATAATAAACATTGAGTATCGCTCTTTATCATGCCTTATAACAGCCAAGTCTTTAAACAAACCGTTAAGGGCTTTCACATCATTATTTATTGTTTTTAAACTTACTGAAAATAAACTTTTTAAATATGATTCTTTTACTATCTGACTGCCTTCCAGTATATTAAGAAGTCTTAACTCTCTACTTTCAAAATTGTAAAAATCCATTCATATCCCTCCTTAATAAATTCTAATATATTCACCTATATACTTAACTCGATAAAACTATATATCATTATATTCAATCGACTCTTGTAATCGGCTCTTATACATCTCTATTGAATCACAGTCATTATCTTGTTCTTATTTTCTAATACCATTATATCTATAATAGATAAAAATATTAATAACGACTAATTCTTAACAATGGAAAGAAATGTATAAAATAGTAAATTACATAATATAAGTATTAAAATAGGCTTTTTTATATTATCATGTTTTTCTTTAAAAGAAAAACTTTTTTTCTATTTTCTTAAATTTTATTATATTTTCGTTAATTTTTTATATAATTATAGTTATATTTTAAATTTTCTAAATTCATTTGTTATGTGAATTTTTTCGAAGGTTAATTTTAATCTCAAACTAAATTTCCACTTTTTTATTATATTTTTTCTACTATTTCACTAGAAAAGTATCTATTATGATAAACTTTATTTTATTTTTATCTAAGTTCTCTTTTTTAATTTTCTATTTATATGCTTTCTTTTACCATTTTTTCCTATTTTTAATCTCTTTTTTTGTATTTATATTTTTTTCAAAAAAATAAAGCAGATAGCTTACGCTATCTACCTTATTTTATATATCTGCAATTACTGAATCTGTTGATTCCTACTTAAATTTTTCTGCTAGCCTTCTAGCAGTCAGTAAATATAACTTACTAAATTGAACTTTTACTTTATATTTATGATTTTTAAACTTCAGCAATTTTACTTAAAGTATTTTACTCCTGATTCAAATAGTTTTTGATCTTTTTCTCCAACTACGTTTTTAATTACAAAATCTCCTCTTCTTTCTGAATGTCCCATCTTACCTAGTATTCTTCCATCTAAAGAAGTTATACCTTCTACTGCATAATATGAGCCATTTGGATTAAAGTCTGGATCATATGTAGCATTTCCTTCAAAGTCTACATACTGAGTAGCTACCTGACCATTTTCTATAAGTTTTTTCATTACTTCATCACTTGCTACAAACTTACCTTCTCCATGAGATATTGCTATTGTGTGTATATCTCCAACTTCTGTAGCTGCCATCCAAGGAGATTTGTTTGATGCTACTCTTGTATTTACCATCTTAGCCTGATGACGTCCTATATCATTATATGTAAGTGTAGGCATATCAGCTGAAGGTGTTTTTATTTCTCCATATGGTACTAGACCTAATTTTATTAAAGCCTGGAAACCATTACAAATACCTAGCATTAGACCATCTCTATTATTTAGAAGATTCATCACTGCCTCTTCAATCTTAGGATTTCTAAATACTGTTGCTATAAATTTAGCTGAACCATCTGGCTCATCTCCTGCAGAGAATCCTCCTGGAAGCATTATTATCTGACTCTTATTGATTTCTTCAACCATCATGTCAATTGATGCTTCTATATCCTTATAGCTCATATTTCTAAATATGCCTATCTTGGCTTCTGCTCCTGCTCTTTCAAAAGCTCTAGCTGAATCATACTCGCAGTTTGTTCCAGGGAAAGCTGGTATAAATACTCTAGGTTTTACTATACTTAGAGATGACTTTGCTGGCTTTTTATCGTTTATATAACTGATATTTTCTATTGGAGAAGTAATTTCTTTGCTAGCCTTTATAGGGAATATATTCTCTAGTGGCTCTAAAGATGCATTATATAACCTATCTAATTCTATTATATCTCCAAATACATCTATTACTGGCTTGTCTATTGTTTTACCTATTACTATGTAGTTTGAACCATCAAGTATGTCTAAATCACTTGAATCCATCTCTACTATTATACTTCCATAACTTTGCTTAAATAGCTGATCCTTATCTAAGAATAGTTCAGAAACTCCTTCATCAAAGCTCATTCCTATTTTATTACCAAATCCCATCTTTGCAATAGCTTCACCTATTCCACCATAACCTAGTGCATAAGCTGCCTTTATTTTTCCTTCAAGTATAGCCTTGTGTAAGACTCTAAAGTTATTTTTCATTATTTCAAAATCAGGGAAAGCATAGTCTTTTTCTGGTGTTTCTAAAAGTACTACTGCACTATTAGCTTCCTTGAATTCTTGAGATACTACCTTTTCTGCATCTGCTGTATTCACCGCAAAAGATACTAAAGTAGGAGGTACATCTATATCATTGAAAGTACCACTCATACTGTCCTTACCACCTATTGCAGGTATTTCAAATGATGACTGTGCATAATATGCTCCAAGAAGTGCTGAGAATGGTTTTGCCCACTTAGTAGAGTCCTCTCCCAACTTTTCAAAGTACTCCTGGAATGTAAGTCTTGCTGTTGAGTAATCTCCACCTAAAGCTACTAGTTTGGCAACTGATTCTGCTACTGCATTAAGTGCGCCGTGGAATGGAGACCACTTACCTATCTTAGGATTGTATCCAAATGTCATTATTGAAGAAGTATTTGTCTCTGCTCCTAATACCGGTATCTTAGCAACCATACCGTTTGCTGGTGTAGCCTGATACTTACCTCCTAGTGGAGCTATTATCGTATTTCCACCTATTGTGTTATCAAATTTTTCTGTAAGACCTCTTTGTGAACAAACATTTAAATCTTTCATTGCTTCTAGATACTTTTCTTCCAAAGTTTTAAAGTTCTTTGTTCTATCTAAAAGTTCTTCATATTTTGATTCTTCATCTATTTCTTCTACCTTAATACTTGCCTTTTGCTGATATCCGTTTGTATCAAGGAATTCTCTCTTTATATCTACTATTGCCTTTCCATTCCAGAATAATCTCATATATCCTGTATCAGTAACAGTTGCAACATGAGTAGCTTCAAGATTTTCTAAATTAGCTAATTCTATAAATCTATTCATATTTTCCTTATCTATAGCAACTGCCATTCTTTCCTGTGATTCTGAAATAGCAAGTTCTGTTCCGTCTAAACCATCATATTTCTTTGGAACTAAATCTAAGTTTATATCTAAACTATCAGCTATTTCTCCTATTGCAACTGAAACACCACCTGCACCAAAGTCATTACATCTTTTTATCATCTTTGCTGCTTCTGAGTTTCTAAAGAATCTCTGAATTTTTCTTTCATTAGGAGCATCTCCCTTTTGAACTTCTGCTGAACAAGTAGATATACTCTCTTCACTATGTTCCTTAGATGATCCAGTAGCACCACCACAACCATCTCTTCCTGTTTTACCACCAAGAAGTATTATTACATCGCCTGTTTCAGGTCTTTTTCTAATTACATTTTCCTTTGGGGCTGCAGCTATTACTGCTCCTACTTCCATTCTCTTAGCTACAAAATTTTCATCATATACTTCTGCCACTTGACCAGTTGCAAGTCCTATCTGGTTACCATAAGAGCTATATCCATTAGCAGCTTCAGTGGTAATCTTCTTTTGCATTAACTTGCCTGGAAGTGTATCTTCAAGAGATGTTCTTGGATCTGCAGATCCTGTTACTCTCATTGCCTGATATACATAGCTTCTTCCTGAAAGTGGATCTCTTATAGCTCCACCTAGACAAGTTGCTGCTCCACCAAAAGGTTCTATTTCAGTAGGGTGGTTGTGTGTTTCATTCTTAAACATTAGAAGATATTCTTCATTCTTGCCGTCAATTTCAACATCTATATTAATACTACAAGCGTTTATTTCTTCACTCTCATCTAAATCTTTAAGCTTTCCATCTTTTTTTAGTTTCTTCATAGCTAATGTAGCTATATCCATAAGACAGATGTCCTTTTTTCTATCCAAATATATTCTATCTTCAAGATACTTGTCATAAGTTTCCTGAATTGCATCTGTAAATCTACCTTCTGCAATTTCAACATCTTCTAACTTAGTCATAAATGTAGTATGTCTACAATGATCTGACCAATATGTATCTAGAACCTTGATTTCTGTAATAGTAGGGTCTCTTTTTTCATCATCTCTAAAATATGCCTGTATTAACTTTAAATCATCATTAGACATTGCTAATCCCTGTTCTTTTAAAAACTTCGCAAGCCCTTCTTCATCAAGTTCTCTAAATCCTTCTAATATTTCTACTGTTTCTGGTACTTCATACTCTACTTCAAGTGTTTCAGGTTTTTCTAGAGAAGCTTCTCTACTATCTACTGCATTTATAAGATAATTCTTTATTCTTGCAAAATCTTCATCTGAAATTTCATTTTCTATTATTATAAGTTTTGATGAATTTATCTTAGGTCTATTTCCTTCATTTACTACTTCTGCACACATAGAAGCCCAATCTGCTCTTTGGTCGTACTGTCCAGGAAGATATTCTATTGCAAACATTCTTTCTCCCTTTAGATTGGGTATTTCTTCATAATATACATTATCTAGATTGGGTTCTGAAAGTATTGTTTCCGAAACCTTTTTGTATATACTTTCGCTGATACCCTCTATATCGTATCTATTTATTACTCTTACTCTCCCTGTATCTATGTGAAGACTGTCAGCTATATCATTTTGCATAGCTACAGACTCTAAATCAAAACCTTCTTTTTTCTCAACAAAAACTCTATTTACCTTCTTCATATTTTCTTCCTATATCCTTTCTGTAGTGTACTTTATCAAATTTTATTCTATCTATATTTTCATATACTTTATTGGCAGCTGTTTCTAGGTCTTTGGCTCTTGCACATACTCCAAGAACTCGTCCACCATTTGTAACTATCTTCCCGTCAGATATTTTTGTTCCACTATGGAATACTACAATATCATCATCTAGTTTATCTAGTCCCGTAATTTCCTTGCCCTTTTCATAGCTTTCAGGGTATCCTCCTGATGCAAGTATTACACAAACTGCTGCGTCATCTGAATATTTTATTTCTACTTCAGATAGTCTATCTTCTGTTATCGCCATCATTATTTCAGAAAGGTCGCTGTCTAATCTCATAAGTATAGACTGAATTTCAGGATCTCCGAATCTACAATTATATTCTAAAACCTTCTCTCCCTCGTCAGTAATCATAAGTCCTACAAATAATATTCCTCTAAAATCAAGATTATCCTTTTTAAATCCTTCTAAAGATTTAAGTAAAACTTCATCATACACCCTCTTTGAAAGTTCGTCATTATATATTGTACTAGGTGAGAA
This sequence comes from Peptostreptococcus russellii, assembly GCF_900110295.1. Taxonomy (GTDB): domain Bacteria; phylum Bacillota; class Clostridia; order Peptostreptococcales; family Peptostreptococcaceae; genus Peptostreptococcus; species Peptostreptococcus russellii_A. The sequence continues at coordinate 83,173 of NZ_FODF01000003.1, read as the reverse complement.
AGTTCCCATTCCACCAGTATTAGGACCTGTTTCAAATTCAAATATCTTTTTATGATCTTTTGCACTTTCCATAGCTACAATAGTGTTTTTATCTACCAAAGCAAGTATAGATGTTTCAACACCAGAAAGAAATTCTTCAACTACTACAAGGCTACCTGCTTTTCCGAACTTTTTATCCTTCATTATAGTCTCTAAAGCATCTATTGCCTCTTCTTTATCCTTGGCTATAATTACTCCCTTTCCAGCTGCAAGACCATCTGCCTTTACAGCTACAGGATATCCAAAGCTATCTATCTCAGACTTAGCTTCCTCTAAATCTGTGTATTCCTTATATTTTGCAGTAGGTATATTATGTCTTACCATAAACTCCTTAGAAAAAAGTTTACTTCCTTCTAGCTGTGAACACTGCTTGTTTGGTCCAAATACTCTAAGACCTCTCTCATTAAATAAATCTGTAATTCCCATTACAAGCGGAAGTTCAGGACCTACTACAGTAAGATCAATTTCTTTTTCTTCTGCAAAATCAGCAAGTCTCTCTAATTCTGTTACAGGAATATCTACACATTCTGCAACTTCTGCTATTCCTGCATTTCCAGGTGCACAGTAGATTTTTTCAACATTTTTTTCCTGACTTAGTTTCCAGCATATAGCGTGTTCTCTACCACCGCCGCCTACTACTAAAATTTTCATATTGAATCCCCCAATTCTTAAATAATTGCAAATATTTTAAAGCCCCTAGGCTATTGTTTTCAAATTCAAAATTTCATGCAAAAGTTAAGAAAGATAATTTCCTTCTTAACTTTTGCTTTTATAATATTTAAGTTGTTACCATTTACAGTACCTATGCTTTAAAGCAGCATTTTACTTTATATATATTTTTACATTACTTATTTCATGTTTTTTGTTCAAATCTCTAATTTCTAAGCTAATTACACTATTAATTTTTAATCGTTTTTTTATTTTTCTTTTGTTTTTTATTTCCGTTCTATGTTTAGCTATTTCTCTTAATTTTATCTTTTAATATCCCTTTAATTCTTAATTATACTCTATATTTTAGTGTTTAAAGTGTCTTGCTCCTGTAAATACCATTGAAAGTCCTAATTCATCACAAGCCTTAATTGAATCTTCATCTCTTATTGATCCACCTGGTTGAACTATAGATTTTATTCCATATTCTGCTGCAAGTCTTACGCAGTCATCAAATGGGAAAAAGGCATCTGATGCAAGAACTGCACCTTCAAAGTTCTTCTCATCTTTATTATTTTCTATTGCATTACTCAAAGCCCATATTCTAGAAGTCTGACCACAACCCATTGCTAATGTTTGACCATCTTTTACTATTGCTATGGCATTTGATTTTAAGTTCTTCACAACCTTCATACCAAATTCCATATCTTTTAATTCTTCCTTTGTAGGAGCTTTCTTTGTTACTACTTCCTGCTTTTCATCTTTTATAAAATCTCTATCCTGTAAAAGAAGTTTGCCATCAAGATACTTCATATCGAATTTTTGCTTGCTATCTTCTATCTTTGCAAGCTTTAAAATTCTAAGATTTTTCTTTGACTTCAATATTTCAAGAGCTTCTTCATCAAAATCGTAAGCTACTATTATTTCAAAGAAAATTTTGTTTAGTATTTCTGCTGTAGCCTTATCTATCTTTGAAGTAATCCCTATTATTCCTCCAAATATTGAAACCTTATCTGACTCATAACACTTTGTATATGCTTCAAGAGAAGTCTTTCCTAGACCTACACCACAAGCATTTGCATGTTTGATAGCTACTGCACATACATCTTCATCGTCTTTAAATTCTCTCATAAATTCTAAACATCCGTATAGGTCATTGATATTATTGAAAGATAACTCTTTTCCATGAAGCTGTTCAAAGTTAAGTATAGGATTCTTGGCATTTGGTTGAGAGTATAAAAATCCTCTCTGATGTGCATTTTCACCATATCTTAATTCAGTATCCTTTTCAAATGTCAGATTAAGTATTTCAGGATACTTATCTTCTACAACTTCTGCAAAATATGAAGAGATTAAAGTATCGTATCTTGCTGTTACTGAAAATGCCTTATAAGCAAGCTTTCTTCTGTCTTCAACAGTTAGGCCGCCTTCTTCAAGCTTCTTTATTACCATATCATAGTCATTTATATCTACAACTACTGTTACATCTTTATAGTTTTTAGATGCAGATCTTATCATTGAAGGTCCACCTATATCTATATTTTCTACTATTTCATCATGTGATTTTCCACTTCTTACAGCACCTTCAAAATCATAAAGGCTTACAACTACCATATCAATAGGTCCGATATTGTGTTTTTCAACTGTATCAACGTGAGGCTGCAAATCTCTCTTATAAAGAATTCCTCCATGAACATATGGATTAAGTGTCTTTACTCTTCCATCCAAAATTTCTGGAAAATGTGTTACATCTTCAATAGAAATTACATTTACTCCATTCTCATCAAGCTTTTTAAATGTGTTTCCTGTAGAAATAATTTCATATCCTAATTCATTAAGTTTCTTTGCAAATTCTACTACACCTGTCTTATCAGTTACACTTATCAGCGCTCTTTTCATTACTTATAAACCCCTTTCAAATCTAAAAAGCAAAGTCTGTATAGACTAGTCTTGTTTTTAATAAGATCTAGCCAGACAAACTCTATATTATATTTTAATTATTCCTTAAATACTTTTATTCTTCTATAAATACTTTTCTTCCTTCTACTATAATTTTGTTGTCACAAAACTTAGAAACTACCATTGGAAGTATCCTATGTTCAACTTCTAAAACTCTCTTTTGAAGAATTTCTGCTGTATCATCAGGAAGTACTTTTACTGTTTCCTGTGAAATTATAGGACCTGTATCTGCATTTTCATCTACAAAATGCACTGTTGCTCCACTAACCTTCACACCATAGTCTACTGCAGACTGATGTACCTTTAATCCATAGTATCCCTTACCACAAAATGCTGGTATAAGAGAAGGATGTATATTAATTATTTTATTTTCAAATGCCCTAGTAAAATTAGAGCTTAATATCTTCAAAAATCCTGCCAATACAACAAGATCTATTTCTTCACTTTTTAGTCTATCAATTATCGATGCTTCATCATTGTCAAACACTGCACATATATTGTGTTTTCTAGCTCTTTCCAATCCATAGGCATCTTCCTTGTTAGATATAACTAATCTGATTTCTCCCTTTATTTTTCCAGCTTCTACAGCGTCTATTATTGACTGTAGATTAGTTCCACCACCTGAAATCAGAACCGCTATCTTTTTCATCAGCTTTCCTCCCCTAGTAAAAGTTTTACCTGCACAGTAAAAACTCTTTATATAAATACAATTGGACTTCATAGCCAAATTACATTGGTTGATATAATTTATTTTAAGGTTATATTTGGATGACTATGAAGTCCAGAATTAGTTAAAATCTTATATAAGCTCTACACCTTCGTGTTTTTCAGTTACTTCACCGATGATATATGCCTTATCTTCCATTAGTTCCTTGTATTTATCTTCTACAAAAGCTATATTCTTATTTTCTCTGTTGTTTACAAAATCTACAAGTTTGTTTACATCTTCCTTGTTAACTATCATCACAAGACCTACCCCCATGTTAAAGCTCTTGTGAAGTTCTCTTTTATCTATTGCATCAAAGCCTTCTATCATTTTGAAGATAGGAGCCTTTTCCCATGATTTTGTTTCTATATCAAGACCTAGTCCCTTAGGTATTACTCTTACAATATTTTCTATAAGACCACCACCTGTTATATGAGCTATTGCCTTTATATTGTTGTTCTTTATTGCATCAAGCGCAAGGTCAACATATATCTTAGTAGGAGTAAGAAGTGCATCTCCTAAACTCATATTCAACTCATCAACATACTTTGATAAGTCATATTTATACTCATCAAGGAATATTTTTCTTATAAATGAAAATCCGTTACTATGAATACCACTTGAAGATATACCTACAAGTACATCACCAGATTTTACATCTGCTCCTGAAACAACTTTTTTCTTATCTGCTATACCTATAGAAAATCCTGCTAGATCGTAATCATCTTCTCCATACATTCCCGGCATCTCTGCAGTTTCCCCACCTATAAGAGCACAACTACTCATCTTACAACCGTCAGCTATACCACTTACTATTTTTTCTATATGTTCAGGAACAAGCTTTCCAAGTGCTATATAGTCTAAGAAAAATAAAGGCTTTGCTCCCTGACAAATTAAATCATTTACACACATTGCTACTAGGTCTATACCTACTGTATTATGTTTATCCATCATCTGAGCTATCTTTAATTTTGTACCTACGCCATCTGTAGATGCTAGAAGTATAGGTTCTTCCATTCCCATAAAGTCCTTTATAGAGTAAGAACCACTGAAGTTTCCAAGGTCACCAACAACATTTGAATCGTATGTTTCCTTTATCTTCCCCTTTATTAAATCTACTGCTCTATTACCCTCGTCAATATTTACACCTGAATTCTTATAAGTTAACATCGCCATCTCCCATTCTCCTATATTAATAAGTTTCTTTATATTTTTAAATAACCAATGAGAATTTTATTTCAAATTGGAAATATTCTATTTTAATATTTGTTTCCATCTATTTTTATATTTATTATTGTTTTCTATATAACTCTTATCAATTAATCTTACTGTATTGAAGCATCATCTGCTAAAACTTTTCTTGCCATTTCATTTCTATACTCTGAAAGCTTATATTTCACTTCATCATCCTTTATAGCTGCTATTTGTAAAGCCATCAAAGCCGCATTAGTTCCAGAATCTATTGTAACAGTTGCAACTGGTATTCCACTTGGCATCTGAACCATTGAAAGAAGTGAATCAAGACCATCCATTGTAGAAGACTTAATCGGAAGCCCTACTACTGGTATAAGAGTCTGAGCTGCTATTACACCTGGAAGGTGTGCTGCCTTACCTGCTGCCGCTATTATTACATCTGTATCATCCTTTATTTCGTTTAGAAATTGAGTTAAAGCTACTGGAGTTCTATGTGCAGATAAAATTCTCACAACTACTTCTACACCAAAACTTTTCATTAATTCTATTCCACTTTCTAATTTAGGTAAATCTGACTTTGATCCCATAACTACCGCAATTTTCATAACTTAACATTCTCCTTTTAAATACCATTTTTCCCGAACAATACGCTTTAAAAAACACTATATTGCTCTTTGAAAGTAAATTTTACAAATTTTGTATAATTTTTTCGCCAATAATAGATTATTCTATAGTTTTTACAATATGTTGTATAATTTTTCACCTTTAAATATTCTATTAAATACGAACTTTATACTAAAATCATAACTTAATATACAGTTTTTTTCAATAGTTTTTTGAAAAATAATCAAAATAATCGTATTTTTTACGAACTTTATGCCTTTTATATGATGTTATCATTCGATAAGTTTGAAATTCCTTCTAATCTGGTATACTTATTATTAGATAATTTTTATAGAAAGGATTTTTATATGATAATATTGATTTCCCCTGCTAAGGGTTTTAATGACGATATAGAAATTAAAGCAGACTCTATTCCTGCTCTAATAGACAAATCTGAGAAAATAATTGATAAACTAAAAAACTTCAGTCAAGAAGATATAAAAAAGGCTATGAAGGTAAATGATAAAATAGCTAAACTAAACTTTGAACGTTTTGCTAATTTTAAATTCGATAAAGAGGGTACTCCTGCACTTCTAGCCTATAATGGTATACAGTATAAAAATATAGGACTGGATAGCTTTACAGAAGATAATTTTAATTTTGCTCAAAAACACATTAGAATTCTTTCTGCTTTATATGGAGTTTTAAAAACAAATGACTCTATATATCCATATAGACTAGACTTTTTGTCAAAGATTTCAGTTGAAAATACAAAAAATCTATATGACTTTTGGGCCTCTGATATTTATGACAACTTATCCAAAGAATCTGATGATATAATTATAAATCTAGCTTCTGACGAGTACTCCAAAGCCATTAGAAAGTATTTAAATAATGAAAAGTATATTTCATGTGTTTTTAAAGTAGATAAAAACTCTAAATTAAAAGTTGAATCTACAGCCTCTAAAATGGCTCGTGGAAAGATGCTAGCCTATATAGTAAAAAACAAAATACAAGACCCAGAGCTTCTAAAAAACTTTTCAGAAGATAATTATGTATTTAGAGAAGATCTTTCTTCAGCAAATGAGTTTATATTTGTTTGTAAGAAATAAAATAAAGGTCCCTAGAAAGTTTTCTAGGGACTTTTAAATATACCTATCCTAAATCTATCTCTTTTGAAATAAAATTTAAATTCATTTATCAAAACTATAATTGTGATAAAACTTTAAATGCCGCTTCATCACCAGTTATATCCTGATCTTTTCCTTCATCGTGAATTTCATCAGGAGCTAGAGACACTATATAATCTCCTACTGAAACTTTTGGATGCTTTATTGTTGTAAAGAATTCTATATCTCCTAACTTTGTCATTACAAAAAGATTTACTCTTCTATAATCCATATTTTCATAATAATCTTCTTCAGTAAAATCTTCTGTTATTTGTATTTTATTAAAACTGTAACCTTCATTTATCAGACCTATAAGTTTAAGATATGTTGCTCTATAATCTCCTAATCTTGGAACATCTATATGATTTAGTTCTTTAAAATTATCTTTTAACTTATCTCCTAGTACATTTACTAGACATATATTTGCTCTTCCCATTTTTGTTGAAAATTGTTTTGATACTAATACATTATATAAAGGTATCGGTGTATTAAGAAGCATCTTCTTGTATATTACCAAGTCAAGATTATAGTTTGCGACTTCGTATAATATTTCACCCTGATGATATTCAATACCTCTTTCAATGGCATGATTAAGGTATCTGTCATTGTATTCTACAGTTAATGTAGGTATATTTTCATCTTTTAAAAATTCAGCCAAGGCAACAGAAAATGTATTTGCTCCCACTATTAAAAGCCCTGGTTTTCCATCATGTGCAAGACCTAATTTTTTGGCAAGTGGTTGTATTGAAAATCCATGTGCTATAACTGTTACTATTACCAATGCAAAGGTAAGTGCAAGAAGCATTTCAGCGTCTTGATACCCCTCTTCAACAAGCAAAGTTGAAAAATAACCTGTCACAGTAAGGGCAACTATTCCTCTTGGAGCAATCCAGCCTACCAAAGCCCTTTCCTTATTGCTAATATCTGTTCCTATAGTCGATATCCATATTGACAAAGGTCTTACTATAAATAGCATTGCCAAAACAAAAAGTATAATTCCTGGCTGGAATATATTTAGTAAAACATCTCTTGATAGCGATGCCGTAAGCATAATAAATACTGATGATGTAAGAATTATAGATATATTCTCATTAAAATGAAGTATATCATCTAGAGTAGGTATCTTCATATTTGCCATTACAACACCCATTACAGTAACTGCAAGAAGTCCTGTTTCATGTGAGAATAATTCGCTTAAAGTAAATGCCACTATTACCAAACAAAGTACCATAGCTGCCTTTAAATATTCAGGGAAATAGTCTTCTCTAAGAGCTTTTCCTGTAAGAAGTCCTATTAAAAATCCTATTATTACAGCTACTATTATTCCTATACCAAACTGTATCAAGTTATGTACATTGGCTGATGAAGGTGATGTAAAAACTCCCGCAAGCTCAAATGAAAATACAGCTAGTATAGCTCCCAGTGGATCTACTAATATCCCTTCCCATTTTAAAATTGATGAAACCTTTTTATCTAGTTTTGCCTGTCTTAATAATGGAAGAATTACAGTAGGTCCTGTTACGATTAGTATTGCCCCTATTACAAGAGATGTTGTTAAAGAAAGTCCTGCAAAGAAATATGCACTTAAACTTCCTAATATCCAAGCAATAAAAGCTCCTATTGTTACTATTCTCTTAATTGTAAGTCTTGTATCTTTGATTTCTTCAAAATTAAGAGATAAACTTCCTTCAAATAGTATCAATGCAACAGATAGCGATATGATGGATTTGTACATCCCATCACCTATTAGTTCTGCTGGAACTATTAAATTTAATATGGGACCTACTATTAGCCCACATGCACTCATAATTACTATAGCTGGCTTTGATATTTTCCATGCAACCCACTGGGATAAAACTCCCAGTAGGACTATCATCGCTACAGCAAAGGTCGTAGAAAAATTCATAATTATGCCTCCTTTTTATTATACAAAACTGCAAAATTCTTCTACAGTTTCAGCGATAATCTATTAATATTTTTTAATTTCCACTTATTATATTGAAAGATATCCAACCTGTTTTCTGCGTCTTATTTTCTGAGTAAATTACCTTACACCATATATTGTTAGAAGCTTCAACATAAGTATCTTCTATATATATTTTTTCACCCTTATGTACTAAACCAGAAACATTGGCATCTCTATTAGGTTTTTCTCTTACATTAGCATTTTCAACTGTAATATACTGTTGTGTACCTACTATAGCCCTTGATTTTTCAAGCATTTTTTTACTTGCTTTTGTGCTTAATTTTTCTATTTCTTTCTTATCTTCAATAAAGCCTTTCTTGGACTTCTCTAAATCTGATTTATCATTTTTTACTACTTGATTTCTAAAGTCTATTCCACTTATGTTATCAGGTAATAAATTTACAAACTTATTAATTTCAGAAACACATTTGTCTAGGTTGCCAGAGTCATAATAGCCCTTTATTTCATCTAGCCAAGCCTTTGATGCAATACTAATTTGAGAATTAATCTTATCTGCTACTTTATCATCATTAGTTGATATTGTAAGTAAAATCTCTATTACACCTTCATAATCCTTTAACTTCATATTATTTTCTGCTTCTTTAAAAAGTTCCTTATTCTCTACGTTTTTGGAAACAAATCTATAGTTTTGTATATACTCAGCATCTTCAGTTTCTTCATATAGTTTTTTATATATTTCTGCCGCCTTGTCATACTCTTCTTTTTTTATATATTCTTGAGCTTCATACTCCATGTTTGTTATTCTCGACATTTTCCTAACTGTAAAAAAACTTACTGCTGAAATCAGAACTAAAATTATTACTGTTACTATTATTAAAATCTTTTTTCTTTTTTTCTTTTCACTTATTTTATATTCTTCATATGCCTTAAATTCTTCAGTATAGTCTTCCTCTTCTTTAAGCCTTTCTTGAATCTTATCAAGCATAATTTTTTGTGTATCTTCACTTAAATCTTTGCTATCAAAAACTTTAGGCTTATCTAGGTTATTATCATTCCACCTCATTTTATTCCTCGTCAATTCTCGATTCTATCATATAAATAAGTGAATCTGCTGGCATCTCTCCCATATCTGCAAGGTCTGTCATAGTCATTTCATTGAGTCTACCCGACATACTCATTGCCGCTATTTTATTGAACTTAGGGTTTATAGATAAAAGATATGACTTTACAAAAGGATACATATCAAATAATTCCTGAAGATTTGTATCTAGTTTCAACCCTGATTTACTTTCCTCAAACTCCTTCTTCTCTATCTTTTCAGGAGTTTTTTTGAACATAGTTCTTATTTCACTTTCAGGTATATATTCAAGTTCAAGATTAAATCCTTGCTTTCTCATAACAGTAATTATATGGCTCTTTTTATCATTTGCTGCAGTAAGAATATTTACTACCTGCTTTGTAAACTCATCAAGATACTTACTTGGATTTCTCATATCATAATACTTTTTCATCTCTTCATCATATTCTTTCAAGGCATCAAGGTAATTCTCCTCTTTTTTGTATTCATTTTCAAATACTTTAAATTTAGAATCCATTCTTGGCTTTAAAAGTGGTTCTTGATCAGGATAACCTATTCCAAGACCTAAAACAGGAAAAGTATATTCTGGTAAATTCAATACTTCTATAATTCCTGCAAGGTCGTTTGAAATACTTCCAAAAAATACTCCACCTAATCCATATGATTCCGCTGCAACTAAAACATTTTGTGCCGCTAGACAAGCATCTGTAAATCCTTGGAAAAATCTATCTGCATCATTTCTTGTGTCAAGATAACAATCTTGCTCTGCTGCTATTGAAGAATTTCTGTAAAGATCTGCAATAAAAACCCAAAATTCAGGAGCATCTTTTACATATTCCTGATTACATATACTTGCTATTTTGGTTCTTTTTTCCTTATCAGTAACTCTTATAATGCTAAATGACTGCATGCCCATACTTGTAGATGTATGATTTGCAACCTCAATTAAATTGTCTACTATTTCCTTTTCTACTGCTTTATCCTTGTAAGCTCTTATACTTCTATGTCCTAATAATCTTTCCACTGTTTCATTTCTCATATTATTATTCTCCTTCCGATTTAAAAATCTTCTATCCTTTTATTTTATTATTTTGTATTATTATAAATGATCTTTCCTCTTTATTGTATACTAATTTATCAAAACTCATATAGTCTGTTTTATACCCAATTCCTGCCCTATACATAGCAGGATTTATATATTTGTATGCTCTACATGCATTTCTGATTCTATCGTAATCTTCCTTATTGTAAACTGAATATACATTTAGATTATTCAATGAAGCATCTACATATTCTAGTAGAAATGGTTTTATATAAAATCTCAAGTCTTTTATATCTCCATTTACCCATAATTTATACAGAGTTTCTCCATTTGCCCTATGCATAAAATGATCATCATACTTATACGAATGTGTTATATGTGTTACACTCTTATATTTACTTTCCATTTTCAAAGCAAATTCTCTTTCAAGATTAAAATCTGTCTTCCAATCATCCCTTTGCTTATACAGAAAAAATATATTTTTTCTTGGTATCCCAAGATGTTTGCAAGAATCCAAAAATTCTCTATTTCTATATTCTGCCTTCTCTTTTAGAGTCATACCCTTAAACTCTTCCTCTTTAAACACCTTATGTCCTGTTCCAGAAGATACCAATGCTATAAATACATGGTCTGCTCCTCTTGTTCTTACAGCATATCTTATAGCGCTTCCCGCCCACAAAACTTCATCATCCTGATGTTGAGGATAAAATATAACATATTTATTAAATGGTACATTTACTACATTTCTGTTTATTCCATCTGGTGTCTCATCTATGTTATCGACCGTCATTCCTGTAGGTGGCATGGGATCTATTACTTTTGGCATTCTATATTTAGCATCACCGATGTCCCCCAAAGTATAATATGGATATTTATGATTTTTAGTTTTTTCCTTTTTATTCTTTGTTATTTTTTCAAACTTTTTTACCTTTATATCTTCTTTATCTTTTTCATCATTTACTACTACACCATTTTTTATTGCACTTTTATCTTCCAAAGGTTTCTGTATACTTGCATACTCATCGTGCCTATTTGATTTAAAATGTGAATAGCTTGCTATTCCAAGTATAATAACTAAGGAAAAACCTATATAAAGCAACCTTTTAGCACGTCTACTTCTTTTCATCTTTTCTCCTCTTAAAAATCTCTAAAAATCTTTTAAAAGATTTTCTTAAATTTATTCTGTTTTATTCTTATATACATAATAAGTCTATAAGAAAAAAAGTATGGTTACTATACATAACCATACTATAATTATAGCATATTCCTATTATTTTATTACTCTTATTCTTTACCAAATTTTTTGAAAAACCACTGCCCGCTTGTATCACAACATAGGGCTAATATAGCTCCACATAGGAAAGATATTATTACTTTTGGAAGATCTCCTCCCAAAACATTTAGCCCCATTGACGCAGCTCCAAATGTAGAAAAGCATCCAATAAAAGCTCCTGGTATAAACCAAAGTTGCTTAGCCTTTGCCTGCCAACACATTGTTGCAGATATAATTCCTGTCATTAATGCAGCAAATACTATTGATCCTGGTATAAATCCTGATACAAACATCGCAAAAAGTGCAGATATCATTCCAGACATAGTTGAAAAAATTGCTGTTTTTACACCTTCAAGACCATGCTTTCCACATGCAAAATAGGCTGTGCATCCTGCAAAACCTATCCATGTAACAAGTCCTAGAGAAGGTAATGAAGATATTAGACCCCAGATACCACAAAAAATACCAGTACCAAGACCTAAAGCAAATAACATACTCATAAGTGCCTCCTAGATAAATTAAATTCATTCCGTATATTATAACATATATTAAAAGATATTTGCTATAAAAAAAGCAGTATGTTCAATTTTATTGACATACTGCTTTAGAAATCATTATACTATTGTATACTATACTTCAATTAATATACAGCTCTTTCAAATACTCCCTTTAAATATGCCAGTACTACTCCATAATTTGTAATAGGAATATTCTTCTTTCTTGCCTTATATACTCTATTCATCATATTATTTCTGCTCATCATACATCCACCACACTGGATTATTAAGGCAAAATCATTTAGGTTTTCAGGCAAAGTCTTTCCATATGAAAATACAAATTCAAGTTTTTTTCCTGTTTTCTTTTTTATCAGATTTGGTATTACCACCTGACCTATATCCTCATGTGAAACTGTATGAGTACAAGACTCAGCTATAAGTATTTTTTCTCCGTCTTTCAATTCATTTAGTTTTCTTGCTCCATTTAAAAACTCATCTATGTCTCCTTTTTGTCTTGCAAAAAGTATAGAAAAGCTTGTAATTTTTATGTCCTTTGGAACTATCTTTCCTACTTTCTCAAATACTTTTGAGTCTGTAATTACAAGGTCTATTTTTTTTATTTCTGATATAGTTTCTTCTAGTTCTTCGTCTCTGCATACAACTATTTTTATACCATTGTCTAGACATGCTCTTATTAACTGTACTTGAGGAAGTATCAATCTTCCTTTTGGCGCTTCTGTATCAATAGGTACTACTAATAAAGCAGTCTCTCCCGCTTCAAGCATTCCCTCTAAAAGATCTTTTTCTTCTTCTGTGTTTTTTAGCTTTTCTATTATTTTAGATAAGATTCTTTCATATGAAGCCTCACTTTTATCAGATATAAACTCGACGTCTTCAAAACTATCTTTTAATCTATTTAATGTTTCTTTATCTTTTAGATCGCATTTATTTATTGCAAATATTATCTGCTTATCTGAGTATTTTTTCTTAAAAGCTTCAATAATATTTTTTGTTTCAGAAATGTCTTTTATTTCTAAAATATTTATAAGATATATTATCAAATCAGCTTCTTTTAATTCTTCTTGACTCTTTTTTACTCTTTGAGCACCCAATACTCCTATATCATCAATTCCAGCTGTATCTACAATTTTTACTGGACCAAATCCTATAATTTCTGATGCCTTCCAAACAGGATCTGTTGTAGTTCCCGCTACATCGGATACAATAGATCTTTCATGTCCTATTAATTTATTAAAAAGAGTGGACTTTCCAGCATTTCTATTACCTGCAAGAACTATACTTTTTCTATTTGCCATAGGTGTCTTATTCATTTTCTATACATCCTTTTTGACTATATATACAGGTCTCTTTCGCCATTTTTAAGTTTGTCTATATTAGCAAGAATGAATTTTTTTATATCACCCCTATCTATTGTAGAAGCCTGTTCTCTTACAAACTTCTCTGCCTTTTTAAGAAATCTTTCATCTCCATAATCTATTGCATATTCCATCAATGTAGTTAAGGCATTTGGCTTACACATATAGTGAATCTTTTCAGATTTCGCTATATTCATAAACTTTTCACCTGTTCTTCCTGTTCTATAACAGGCTGTACAATAACTTGGAATATAATTATGATCTATTAAATCTTCTATTACTTCTATAGGTGTTCTTTCGTCGGCTTTTTCAAACTGATCTACATTCTTTCCATTCATAGCTTCTTCATATCCACCTACACCTGTACATGAACCAGCACTTACCTGAGATATTCCATATTCAAGAAGTTCTTTTCTCATCTCTTCATCTTCTCTAGTTGAAAGAATCATTCCAGTATAAGGAACTGCCAATCTTATAATTGCAACTATCTTCTTAAACATATCATCATCTACAAGATGTGGGAAGTTTTCAAGTGTTACTCCTTCTGCTGGTCTTAACCTAGGAACTGATATTGTATGGAAACCTACTCCAAACTTCTTTTCAAGATGTTGATTATGCATCATCAAACTCAAAACTTCAAACTTAGGATCTGCAAGTCCAAACAAAACTCCAGCTCCTACATCATCTATTCCACCTTCCATAGCTCTGTCAAAGGCAGTAGTATGATAATCATAATTTCCCTTCAAGCAGTTCGGATGCATTTTCTTATACACTTCTTCATCATATGATTCTTGGAAAAGTATATATGTTCCTATTTGAGCTTCTTTTAACTTCTTGTAGTTTTCCACAGTTGTAGCTGCTATATTTACATTTATTCTTCTTATAGCTCCGTTTTTTTCATATGTATCATATATTGTCTTTATTGATTCAAGAACATATTCTATTGGACAGTTAACAGGGTCTTCACCTGCTTCAAGAGCCAATCTTTTATGTCCCATTTTTTCAAGTATTTCTACTTCTTTTCTTATTTCATCCATTGTAAGTCTTCTTCTTACAAATTTATTTTTACATTTATATCCACAGTATACACAGTTATTTACACAATAATCGCTTATATATAATGGAGCAAAAAGTACTATTCTATTTCCATAGACATCTTTCTTTACTTGACCTGCTATTTCAAATAACTTCTTTACCTGCTCTTTATCTTCAATTTCCAAAAGAGCTGCTACTTCAGAGTGTTCAAGCCCCTTTTTATTTTTAGCCTTTTCTAGAATTCTGTCTATTTCCTCTTTTGTAGTTTCTTTTGCACCTTCAATTAAAGATAGAACATACTCTCTGTCTATCTTCATATTTTCATCGAATCTTTTTCTTGTCATTGTTTTTCCACCTTTCAAATCAGATAATTTCTTTTTTGTCAGACATATTTAGACTAGCATGTATTTTTTAGTATTTTTCTAATCTTTAGCTTTATATGTATATATACTTACTTTTAAATAGAAGAATCAAGCATCTTACTATCGCCCCTAGCCATATCACATTTATAGCCATACTTTTCAATTTCATCAACTATAAGTTTTAGGGCTTGTGCAGACTCACTTCCACTACTTTTTTTATTATTGTAAAGCGAGTAATCTTTTCTATGATTTTCAGGCGATAAATTAGGCATAATTACATTGCATCCTACATCTAATCCCGCCTTTCTTCCATCTTTTGATATTGTTCCAAGAGCTGTTGTAGCCGGAAGCAATACTTTAGGAAGCAACATTCTTACAAGAGAAAGCATCAATATAGTAGTTTCTAAATCTCCACTTTTATAATCTTTCATACTTGTGTCTTCATGTGTAATATATGGTCCTATCCCCACCATTTCAGCTTGTAAGTTTTTTATAAACCTTAAATCTCCTACATAATCTTTTGTCGTGTACCAAGGAAGTCCAACCATAAATCCTGCTCCAGTTTGATAACCCAGCTTTTTCAGATTAAGTAAACAGTTTTTTCTAGTTTCAAATTTTGATTTTGGATGTAGCCATCTATAAAGTTCCTCATTTACAGTTTCATGTCTAAGCAAAAATCTATCTACTCCTGCCTCTCTCAAAACCTTATAACTTTCATAACTTCTCTCTCCTATTGAAAGAGTTACTGCACATCCCTTATATTTCTTTTTTATAGATTTAACTATATCTACCATTACTTCATCTTTAAAATATGAATCTTCACCACCTTGAAGAACAAAAGTGCTATATCCTAATTTTCTTCCATTTTCACAACACTCCAATATTTCTTCCTTGGTCAACCTATATCTAACTGCTTTTTTATTATAGGCATTAATCCCACAATACCTACACTCTCTTTTACAATAATTCGTAAACTCTATAAGACCTCTAAGATAAACTTTCTTTCCGTAATACTTGTCTCTTAAAGATTTTGATTTCTCAAAAAGAAGTTTTTTTCCCTTATTGTCTATATTATCTATAAGCCAAATAAGGTCCTTATCACTTAGATCATGCTCCTTATAAAGAGTCTCTATTATTATCTTTTGTATATGCTCTTTACCTTTTTTGATAATTTCTTCATCATCAGAAATAGAATATCTTTCTTCTTGAAAATCTTGAGACATATATACATTGTTTGAACTGCCTTTTTTTCTTTCCCATTCACTGGCTGCCACAACATAGCTATTTATTCTGTTTTTTCCATTTTCTATGGACATGGCATCTCCTTTTTGGAAATAGCCGTCTTAACAGTAACATGCTCTATTGTTCCAAGCCTTCCTGTAAGTCCATTTATTTCATTAAGTGTGGCAATTACAGTAATACTTACTACAGACATTCCTTCATCTTCAAATGGTATGCCCATTCTGCCTTTTACAATACCCTTATACTCCGATATAGTATTATTAAACTCACTCTGACATAAGGCTGGATTTTCCAGAATGGCACTTATTACAGCTACTCTTTTCGTCATAACTATCTCCCTTCCAAATATATTTTGCCTTTCTATATATACTTTTACAGCTAAATGTACTAATACTAAAAATACAAAATAACCTATACTGTGACCTAATATTTTTCATTTATAAAAGTCCTATATTTCTATTTATAAAAATATATTTTTTAGTCACAAAGCCACCCCTTTACTATATCAAAAAAATACTTTTTATTCCATAAAAAGACAATAAAAATTTCCACACAAAAAACCTCTTATGTCATATTTTTACATAAGAGGTTTACTATATTTTAAAATTGATTCTTCATATTTTAGTAAACTATATCATGTGATATTGGCTTATAAAACATTTTCTCTACTTCTTCTACATCTTTTGTTATAGCTGTAATCCACATCATTTTACATACAGTAGATTCTGTTGTCATATTATAATTTTCAAGAAGGTGAAGGTTTCCCTTTATTTCATAGCCCACTTGATAAACTTCCATATTGCTACCTTCATGTGGCACAGATGTTGAAAGTATAATTATTTTTCCCTGTTTTTTCAATTCATGAAGCTTTTCAACTAGTGAGTTATCTCCGTCATAGCAAGGTATTCCACCTACACCAAATCCTTCTATTATCAAAACATCTGATGCCTTACCTATAAACTCAAATAAATCTGGACTTATTCCAGGAACTAGCTTTAAAATATTTACATTTGTATTTAATTCATCATAGAAGATAGTTTCTCCCTCGATTTTTTCTTCTAAATAATAAATTACTCTACCATTGAATACTATTCCAACCGTAGGATAATCAACACTATCAAAGGCATTATAACTATGAGTTCTTGTTTTTCTAGCTCTTGTTCCTACTATTATTTTAGAATCAAACACTATATGTACTCCACATGCCTTTTCATCACAAGCATATATAAAAGAATCATATAAATTCTTTCTAGCATCTGTATCTTCTAGATATATAGATTTCTGAGACCCAGTCATTACTACTGGTTTCTTTGAATTCTGTATAAGATAAGATAAAGCAGAGGCTGTATACGCCAAAGTATCTGTTCCATGAGTTATTACAAAACCATCATAATTTTCATAGTTTTCCTTTACACAGTTCGCTATTTTTATCCAGCCTTTTGGACTCATATTACTACTATCTATGTTCATTAGCTGAATAGCACTTACTTCACATAAATCTGCAATATGTGGGGCAAGTTCAAGAATTTCATCACTTGTAATACTAGGTACTAAACCTACTTCTGTTGGCTTAGAGGCAATAGTACCACCAGTTGCAATTAATAATATTTTCTTCATCCCAATACCTCTTTTTTAAATTTAATTATATAATTTCTTCTTTACAACTCTATATGTCATGAATACAACAAATCCAAACATAAACAATTCTATGGATTTAACCTTAAATAAAACAACTAAAAATACAGGCTTTGAATATGATAACATTGCTCCTAAAAGCATTAATAGTATTATCATTTTGTAGAAAAGTTGCCTTCTATTATCTTCTTCCTGAGTCATATTTTCAGGTGATGTATACATTTTGTATATAATAAAAAGAACTCCTACTATCACTACTATTACAGTAAAAATATCTCCTCTTGTAATTACGCTTTCCGTCGCCAAATAACTTTTGGCCATAAAACCTCTAAAAAGATCGACAATGCTTTTTATCAGTGCCGCAATTCCAAAAATTCCTACTGAAAAAACTGTAGCACTAAGAAAATCAAATCTATCACTTATCCATCTCATACATCTTCCCCTTTATCTAATATTTTTCTTATCATCTAATAATACCATGCAAGGATTGCACACATAGAATATTATACACAATAATTTTATGTTTTTCCACAGTATGAAAAATATATATCCACTCTAACTACTTACTTATCTAGTTTAAATTATTCCAAAACAAAAAATGCACAGCCATTGGCTGTACATTTTTATCTTGTGTATTATTAATTATCTTATATTTCTGTTGGCTTTTTCCATATTCCGTATATGATTCCAGATATTGCTGTTCCTATTACTATTGCAAGAAGGAAAAATAGTATCTGATGTGGCTCCATTACAAATGCAACCAAAATCCCACCATGTGGAGCAGGAGTGCTTACATGCCATAACTGAGTTAGACCTCCTGCTACTGCAGAACCTACTATCGAGCTGGCTATTACTCTTACAGGATCTGCTGCTGCAAAGGGAATTGCACCTTCTGTAATAAATGTAAGCCCTAAAATCCAGTTTGTAAGACCAGACTGTATTTCCTTTTTAGTAAACTTACTTTTAAATACTGTTGTAGCAAGGGCAATCGATAGAGGTGGAACCATTCCACCTGCCATTACTGCTGCCATAAAGTTCCCCTGTTGAGTAGATGTAAATACACCGATTGCAAAAGTATAAGCTGCCTTATTTATAGGTCCACCCATATCTACCGCCATCATTCCGGCAAGAACTGCTCCCAACAATACGGCATTTCCTGTTCCAAGATGAGTAAGTGCATCATTCATAGACTTATTAATTCCTGAAAAAACTGGATTAATTCCAAAATACATAATTGCACCTGTAATTAAAAGCCCCAGCACAGGGAATATAATCATAGGTTTAATACCTTCAAGGGACTTTGGTAACTTAGCTGTTAATTTCTTTAGCAATACTATTACATAGCCTGCTATAAAACCTGCTGCAAGTCCTCCTAAAAATCCTGATCCAGTCTGAACTGCCATTAGACCAGCCACCATACCTGGCATAAGAGCAGGTCTATCAGCAATGCTCATAGCTATATATCCAGCCAGTACTGGTATTAATAATGAAAAGGCTCCATTACCACCTATATCCATAAGAAATTTATATATTTCACTATTTGAACCAAATAAGCTCTCAGCCATAAATGATACTGCTATTAGAATACCACCGCCTACTACAAATGGAAGCATATGACTGACTCCATTCATTACATCTTTGTATATCTTACTTCCTATTGATAATTTTCCCTTTGATTCTTTATCTTGATTTTTATTTTCAGCATTGTATATTTTGCCATCTTTATTTAAAGCTCTATTAATTAGTCCTTCTGTATTTCTTATAGCTTCACTTACAGGAGTCTTTATTAAGTGCTTTCCATCAAATCTGTCCATTTCAACATTTTTATCTGCTGAAACAATTACAGCCACGGCTTTTTCTATTTCTTCTTTTGTAAGAACATTCTTTGCTCCATCACTTCCATTAGTTTCTACTCTTATATCCACACCCATTTTTTCAGCTTTTTCTTTCAAAGCATCCTCTGCCATATATGTGTGAGCAATTCCCGTAGGACAGGCTGTTACAGCAACTATAAAAGGCTTTTTAATATCTTTTGTCTGGATTTTCTTATCTTCTTTTTTCTTTTTTTCTATTTCTTTATTCTCTTTTTCTCCTGCTTCTACAAGCTCTATTACTTCATCTGGATTCTTAGCTTTTCTTAGCTTTTCTATAAAATTGGCTTTTAATAAAAGCTTTGATAAGTTGGCAAGTGTTTCAATATGAGTATTATTTGCGCCTTCTTCAGCAGCTATCATAAAGAATAGATGTGCCGGCTGTCCATCTAGAGAATCATAGTCTATCCCTTTTTCACTTCTTGCAAATAAAACACAAGGGGTATTTACTGCCTTAGTCTTTGCATGAGGCATGGCTATGCCATCTCCCAATCCAGTAGATGAAAGTTCTTCTCTATTCATTATTTCTTCTCTAAATAACTCTTCATCACTTATCATTTTTTTCTCTTTTAACTTAGCGATCATTTCATTTATTGCATCTATCTTATTGTCCGCAGCAAGTTCCATAATCATTATTTCTTTTTTTAATAAATCAGAAATTTTCATGCTCTTTCCCTTTCTATATCCTAGACATTAAAAAATATATACTAAATTTTTAATGTCTATTCTTCATAATCAACTTTTAACTATATTTTATATAAATTTATATCTATCTTTAAATACAAAGCTATACCATATATCTCTCAATACTTAAAACTTTCATCTCACTATTTTACTCTGTATATTTACATAATTTTTTTATAGAGTTCTGTACTCTTTTATAAGTACTTTTTTATATATTTTCTCTATTTCTTCTTTATTTGCTATATCTTGACAAAAGGCTGTGGCAGTTCCACAAGCTACAGATATTTTAAAGCTTTCTACTTTATCTTTTCCTTCTTTTAGACTTCCTACAAATCCAGCAAGCATGGAATCTCCAGCTCCTACTGAATTGATTAGTTTTCCTTCTATTCTAGGTGCAAAGTAAATATCTTCACTACTGAAGAACAAAGCTCCTTCTTCCCCCATAGAGACAATTACATATTTAGCTCCCATTTCCAAACACTTTTTTCCATATGGTATTATCTCTTTTATAGACTTGAATTCTATCCCAAATAACTCTCCAAGCTCATCTATATTCGGCTTTATTAACAAGGGTTTTCTTGATATCAAATCTAAAAGCTTTTCTCCAGAAATATCCACCACAAAATCTGCTTTTTTTTCTATACATATATCTATTATTTGAGATATTATATCTTGATCAAGACCAGGAGCACTACTACCAGAAATGATTACTGTATCTCCTTTTGATATATTCTTTATCTTTTTTAGAAAATCTTCCTGTTCATTTTCTTTTATTTCAGGTCCTCTACCGTTGATTTCACTTTCACACTTAGATTTCAATTTTACATTGATTCTTGTATTTTCCCTAACCTTTGTAAAATTTTCATTCATATCATTTTTTTCAAAGCAAGTTTTTATATAATCTCCTGTATATCCACCTATAAAACCTAATGCTGTACTCTCTATCCCTATATTTTTAAGAAGCTTAGAAACCATAATTCCCTTGCCACCTATATTTGAATACTCCTTTTTTGCTCTATTTAATCCACCTTCAATAAATTCCTCTACTTCAACTATATAATCTATTGATGGATTAAGAGTTACCGTATATATCATATTCTCACTCCCCTTATATCCTCACTCTTTTCTTTCAAAATCTTTCATAAATCCATAAACATTGATTAAACAGTACTTTCAATGCATCTTTTTTTAATTTATTTGATTATAACATTGTAAAAAACAAAAATCAATCATTTTCTTTCATTTTTGCTGCATTTAAATCGTTTTTCCATTTACATTCTTTCAAATTCTGTCATTCCCCAGTAAAACATATATAAAATTTTTTAATATAGTAATTAGTATAAAGTAAGGCAAATATATATTATTTTGCCTATCAAAAACCAAAAGAAGATGGCAACTGCCACCTTCTTTTTTATTGCTTTTTATTATAACATTTTTTGTAAAGTATCTAAAGTACAAAATCAATTAAATTATCTATTTCTAATATTTTATTCTACTGTAATAACTCTAGTAAAGGCACATAATTCCTCAATATCTTTTCTCTTGGCATCTGTAACAATAGTTACCTCATCAAGATCACAAACCTTTGAAAATGAAACCTTGCCAAACTTACTAGAATCTGCAAGTATATAGGCTTCTTCTGCCTTTTTTATTGCAGCCCTCTTTAGAAGTGATTCACTAATATCTGGAGTAGTAATTGAAGCATTTACTGTAATACCGTTCGCCCCTAAAAAAGCCTTACTGAACCTAAAATCTTCAATCTGCATAATAGCTTGCTCTCCTACTATGCTCTTTGTTATAGGCTTAATTTCGCCTCCTAGTATATATGTTTTTATATCGTTCTCTATAAGCTTTTCCATATTGTATACACCGTTTGTTACAACTACTACATCTTTTCCCTGTAAAAAAGGTATTATTTCATATGTAGAAGTACCTGAATCCAGATAGATAAAATCCCCATCTTTAATAAGTTCTCCACAGTACTTGGCTATTTTTTTCTTTTCCTTTACAAATTGAGTAATTCTCTCAGTAATTGTATTATCATATGTAAAGTTGCTTCTTGTACCAACTGCACCACCATGAACTCTCTTTACAAGTCCCTTATCTTCTAATTCATCGAAATCCCTTCTAATTGTAGATTCACTGACATCTAACTCTGAAACTAGTTCTTTTAATTTAACTGTACCATTCATTTTTATTTTATCTAATATATATTTAAAACGCTCTTCTGTTAACATCTGACCTCCTAAAATTCATCGCTTTTGTACCCATACACACTATTTATATATTTACTATATAATAATAATCATTTTATTTCTATTATTTTGCTATATTTTTTTCATTTTCCTCCATTTTTTTTACAAAGCTTTTCTATTGAACCGATACACTTTATTTTTATTTCCAATACAAATTGAATAATGTCCCCATTTATACTATTATTATTATTGAACAAATAATTATAATAATTTTCTAATTGGAGGTCAATTATGAGCAGTCAGATTTATGAGGAACACAAATTTGAAACCAAAGATTTCGTTTTATGCGGAATACTTATGGCACTTACAACTGTCATGACAATGATAGTTCAGATTCCTGTTGTAGGTGCTCATGGTTATGTAAATATGGGAGATACTGTTGTTTTATTCTCAGGTTTATACCTTGGAAAAAAACACGGTGCTTTAATAGGTGGAGTTGGTTCAGCTATGGCAGATTTAATTTCTGGATATGGTGTATACGCTCCTCTTACATTTGTAACAAAAGGACTTGAAGGATTTATATGTGGACTTATTGCTGAAAGAGTTCCTGGAAAAAAGGGTGAAACAATAGCTGCAGTTGTAGGTGGAATAATAATGGTTTCTGGTTATTTTATAGGAGAAATATTTATGTTTAACCTTAAAACTTCAATAGCAGCAGTTCCAGCAAATACAATGCAAGCGTTATTTGGTGTCGTTACTGCCCTTGCAATTTTTGCAGGAGTTAAAAAGGCTCTAAAAAAATAAAAGTTTTTTTTCATAATTTTATAAAATAAAAACTTTTTATACAATCCATAATTAGCAACTGTTTCTTATATTTTTTTAATGGTATATATTATATTAAGTACTACTTTAAGGAGGAAGCGTTATGGATTTTAAGAAAGAAAACAACAGAATTTATCTAGAAGATGATAAGGGGGATACTCTTGCAGAAATCACTTTTCCATTTCTAGACAAAGACCTTGTAACTATTAACAAAACTTTTGTTTCTCCAGCCCTAAGAGGACAAGGTATGGCTGGAAAACTTATGCAAGAAGCTGTTGATACAATAGAAAGCAAGGGATGGAAAGCAGAGGCGCAATGCAGTTACGCTAAAAAATGGCTTGAAAAACATCCAGAAAAGAACTTTCTATTTATAAAATAGCGATAATTTTGATAGACTTATTGTAAATTAGTTATTTTAAATTTTAATATGTGGGATATAATTTTAATATGTTAGATATGTTAGATACGTTAGATACGTTAAATGATATTTAAAGTCGGTTATTTTTAATAAGCTAAACTCGTATAATGTGCTTAAATAAAATTCACAAGAAAAGAAAGAAGCTTCTAGTAAAGAGAAGCTTCTTTCTTTTTATTTATAGTGTCTATTATTAATTCAATACTATTAAATTATTACAGGAGTTCTCTAAAAAGCATTATATTAAGAACAGTTAAAATTACTGCTATTATTATAAGCATTGCTTTTGTAAGAAAACTATTTTTATTTTTACCCATAACTTTTTCTGAAGAAGTCAAATATATCTGAAGAAATACCGTTATAGGGAGTTGTATTGATAAAAGCATCTGAGAATATATCAAACCCTCAAATGGATCTGGTATAAAGAATATAACGATAGTAGACAAAATCACTATTGCAATAACTGCAAATCTACTGTGAAAATCCTTAATATCATAAGGTTCACCAAACATTCCCGCAAATATAGATCCTCCTGACATAAGTGCTGTAATTGTAGATGAAATACCTGCAAATAAAAGCGCTAGAGCAAATATTACAGATGCCATATTACCCAACATAGGAGTCAAAAGCCTTTGGGCACTTTCTAGTTCAGAAACGGCTATATTATGTTGAAAAAATGTAGCTGCTGCCAATATAATCATGGCAGAATTTATAGCCCAACCTATAACCATTGAAAATAAAGTGTCCATAAACTCATATTTTAACTGCTTTTTTATTACTGTTTCATCCTCATTATTAAATTCTCTAGACTGAATCACTTCAGAATGTAAAAATAAATTATGAGGCATTACAACTGCTCCAAGAACAGACATAACTATGGGAAGAGAACCTTCTGGCAAAGATACTGTTACCCAGCTTCTAGCTGCTTCTCCCCAATCTACAGGCACCATTTTTAACTCTATAATAAATGAAATACCTATAAGAGATACAAATCCTATAATATACCTTTCTAACTTAGCATATGAGTTTGAAAGCATCATTATTACTACAAGAATAGATACAAGAATTGCACCTAGTTTAATCGGAATATTAAAAAGCATCTTCAAAGCTATTGCACCACCTAAAATTTCCGCCATACTGGTAGCCACTACAGCCATTAACGAAGTTGCTAAAACTGGAATCGATACTTTCTTGGGAAGATGCTTACTTGCAGCTTCTGATATACAATCTCCTGTTGCTATTCCCAAGTGTGCCGCATTATGCTGAAGCACTATCAGCATAATTGTAGACAAGGTAACCATCCACAATAAAGAATATCCATAATCCGCTCCTGAAGATATATTTGAAGCCCAGTTTCCAGGATCTATAAATCCTACTGTAACTAGCAAACCTGGACCTACATACTTTAAAAAATTTCTAATACCATTTGCAGGCTTATGACCACCTGTCTTAAACTTTCCTAAAAAATCCATAAACTATCCTTTCTATAAAATATTTTGCACCCTTATATAAATTTAAATATTCTACTAATATTTTTAATAGTGCACTTAATATATTAATCACCTAAAAATATTTCAAGGCTTTTTGTTTTTTATATCTAAATCATTAAAATAATAACCATTATATTCAATCAGCTATATTTTGAAAATACCCATATGGGAATATACTTAAACATATTAAATAATATCTTATAAATAAGTATTTTTTATTTATTTTTATCACAAAAAAAGAGAAATAAACTTTCTAATATCAGTTTATTTCTCTAAATATTTTCATATAATCACTCTTTATAAATATATTATTACTTACTCACGTCATTGCATAAAATTGCACAAACTATCTCTTGCATCTCTTCTAAAACTGGGCCACCCTTAATCACTTCAAACTCACAATCTGCATTTTTTGAAATATGATGAAGTGCATCAAGATTTCTTCCGTAATCGGAATCTAGGCATAACTCCTTTATCATAAATTCATGGAAATCATCCAGTGTTCTGAAATTATTAAAATCAACAGTCAACTTTCTCATAGCTACAAAACCCCTTTTCAACTACATAGTATTTAATATAAATTATGCGTTTATACTTTTCCTTGAAGTAATAATATAAACTTCTTAAATTTATCTGCAATATCATAATCAAATTTTTTCATTTTTCATTTTTTTGAATATTCCAAAAGATATTGCTATTATTTCGAAAAACTCTATAACTATATTCTAACATTAATAGTAGCCTTTTGTATCTCATTTTCCGAAAAAAAGTTAATTTCTAACATAAAAATACATTATTATATTTTCTTTTTTATTTTTAAATCAAAATAAAATTTAAAAACGTTTTCTGATTATAAAATTAGTTTTTTGTTTAAAATTCTATAAGCCTGTTTTTTCTAAAAGAACATACTCATTATTTTTCATTATTTTGAAAACGTTTCTTTTGTAATCTATCTCAAAATTTGCAAATGCAGATAAAAGATCTATATCTCTCAAAAGATGAACAGTCGCAATTTCATTTTTAGAAGTAATTCTTATTATCATTGCCTTCACTCTAGGAAATTGTATCCTTGAATTAAAAAATGACATCTTATTATCTATAATATTGACACTTCTATAATCTAAATCTACATAGATATCTATATTTTTACCATCATCTTTTATAACTCTATGTTCAAAATCTGATTCCATATTAAAATTATAATATTTAATTTCGATCACTCCTTTTAAAATATATTTATAACAGGAACTTCATAGGGATGAGCTCTTTTAATTAGATAATAGGCAAGGTCTGCAAATTCTTTTTTTATTATAAACTTCAATAGTTTCTCATCTGCCTTACTTTCCTTTCCTATTTCACCATCAAAAGGATCCGCTCCTTCTAAACTAATCCAATGTCCTTCTACATCCATTGATGCATAAACATCTTTGTAAAATCCTACTGTAAGTAAATTATATTTAGATAGCTCTTTAATTATTGAATCCACATATTCTTCCGGTACAAATACCTCAAATCTCATAAAGTCATCTTTTTTAAATTCTAATGTATGACTTATTAATTCATCATTTTTATAGTTGAGAGTCAGAAAAAAATACGGTGCCTTATTTTGAATAAGATCTATAAATATCTTATCTCCCTCCCATAAATTCAATTCTTTTACTTCGTCTTTAGGAATCCATTTTAAATCTCCCTCATCACAATCTATTATATTTCCAGTAAAATCATTGCAAGTATACAGATACATAAATTCTGAAGGCTCGTCATTATAATTAAAAACTACAATTCCTCTTTCTTTACAATTATTTGCAATATACCCTGTTTCCTCTTTTATTTCTCTTTTTATACATTCTTCAGGGCTTTCACCTTCTTCTAGCTTTCCGCCTACTCCTATCCACTTTCCTTTATTAACATCTATTTTTTTCTTATTTCTGTAAAGCATAAGATATTTATTATTCCTTTGTAAATAGCACACTGTAGTCAACATTTCTAGCACCTCTTTCTCTTTAATAGTATATTTTATTTATATCTATATTTTTATACTCTATTATAGCATTTAATTATCTATATAAAAAGCGACACTTCCAACTGAAGTATCGCCCTTAATAATTATATTTTACTTTAAACTTTCTATATCTCTAATGTTTATATATAGCCTTTAATCTCTTGGATTTACATGTACCATACAATGCTTACAGTCTGGAAATGCCTTTTCGACTTCATCATGTACCTTTTGGGCTATACTATGAGATTCTCTTAGAGGTAAATTTCCATCTGCTAGAATCTCAATATCTACATACATCTTTGCACCGAATTCTCTAGTTCTCAAAACATCTATTCCTTCTACACCATCTTGAAAAGTTACAATATCTCTTATTTTTGCTTCTACATCTTCACTACAACTTTTGTCGACCATCTTATTGAAACCATCTTTAAATATATCATATCCCACTTTCAATATTAACAGTGAAATAAGAATACTTGCTATAGGGTCAAAAATAGGATATCCCATTCTAGCAAATGTAATACCTATCAAAGAACCAACTGAAGATATAGCATCACTTCTGTGATGCCAAGCATCTGCCATAAAAGCTGATGAATTTAGCTTTTTTGCATAATATCTTGTATACCAAAACATTAATTCTTTTACCACTATAGAAACAATCGCAGCGATTAAAGCTAATACTCCTGGTACTTCAATAGCTACTTTTTTCATATCTACTATTTTTTCAATACCACTAAAACCTATACCTATACCTGTAGCTATAAGTATGATTGCTAGAAAAACAGAAGCAATGCTTTCTAATCTATCATGACCATAAGGATGCTCCTTATCTGCCTCTTTTTTAGACATTTTCACCCCGATAAAAGCTACTACTGTAGTAAATACATCGGAAAGTGAGTGAATTGCATCAGAAAGCATAGCTCCAGAATGTCCCATTGTACCTGCAAATAATTTGAAAACTGTTAATGCAATATTTCCAAATATACTTACTGAGGACAACTTATTTACTATTTTATTTTCCATGGCTCTTTGATCTGTTAATTTCTTTTCCATAATACCATCTCCTTATACAAATTACATCCTTCTTTATTAACATAATTCTTTTTTAAACTTTTTTAAGTTAACAAAATTAACTTTTAATTACCCATCTATTCTCAATTGAAATAAGAATTTATTTTTACTCCCTTGTTTTTTCCTTATAATTTCAACCTATACATCTGATTTTTTCATTAAATATCAATTTATCATATTATCATTTGATTGTCAATAGACCTTTCAATCTTTTATTTTTTTATTAAAATAAACTTTTTTATTTATATAATACCTTAGATAGATTCTATCTATTTGTAATTTTTTTCATTACTTTTTATTTTTTTGGGTATAAATCTTTAAGTACTACAATTTTTGATGTTTTTCACCTTATTATTTGATTGTATATTTTATCCATACTAATAAATTATACCCTTTAAATAATAAAAAAAGCATAATCGTTTGACTAAACTTTTAAATTTAGTGAGACATGAATTTCAGACATCTATTTATAGGATTAAGCTGATGTGAATGATCGAAGTTGTAAATTAAAATATTAGGAGGACACTAAGGTGAAAGAAAGTTTTTTAAAAGATTTCTTAATGATTTCTAACTTTGAAACAGTAGGATTTCTAATTTTATTGGCAATTATATTTTTCTTTATTGCCAAATTGATCAAGCGCTTTGATTATTCTAAGCTAGTTATGATCGGCACAGTATTAGGAATTTTACTAGGATTAATAATTCAAATTGTTTCTGGCTTTGCTAAGGACCCTATGAAAATTAGCTTTGTCTCAGAAACCACAAAATGGTATTCATTATTTGGAGGTGGATATATAGATATTATAAGAATGTTGGTAATACCGCTAATTATAATTTCAATTATCCACGTAATAATAAATATGGATATGAATACTAATATCAGTAAGCTTACTAAGTATACCTTGCTTACATCTATGACTATGTTGGCTATATCAGCTATAGTAGGATTTACTCTTGCATATTTCTACAAATTAGGAGCTTCTTCAGCTATAACAGGTGGAAAAAACATGATAAGAGAAACACATAGCGTGGTAGATACCTTTAGGAATATACTTCCAGCCAATCCTTTCCAAGCTATGTTAGACTTTAATGTTATAGCAATTGTAATCGCTTCAGTAATAGTAGGTGTTTCAGCAAGATCCATTAGAAAAAATACAGATAATAAGCTTGAAAGCTTTACTAAGCTGATAGATGATCTACATAAGATTATTTCAAACATGGCTGATATGATATTAGGATTTATGCCATTTGCAGTTGTTCCACTTCTTGCAAATACAATTGCTCAAAATGGTATACAAGCTATAAAAGATGTGATTGCATTTATAATTATTCTATACATAAGCATTATCATTATGCTTATTATTCAATCTATTGCACTTTTATTATACGGAGTGAACCCAATCTGGTACTTTAAAAATGCTTTATCTACTCTTGTTCTTGCCTTTACGTCAAGATCCAGTGTAGGGGTTCTTCCATCTACTATTACTAGTCTATCAGAAAAATTAGATGTAGATGATGCAACTGCTAGTTTTGTGGCTAGTTTCTCTGCAACTGCAGGTATGCAAGGTTGTGCTGGAATATATCCAGCTATGCTTATAGTGTTTGTAGCAAATACGGCAGGAGTTCCTATTGACTTTAGTTTAGTAATTACTAGTATTATAGTTGTAACAATTGGTTCAATAGGTATAGCAGGTATTCCTGGTACATCTATTACTGCTGCTTCTGTAAGTATTTCAGGGGTTGGTATGAGCCAATACTTTGCTCTTGTAAATCCAATACTCGCAATTGACCCACTTCTAGATATGGGAAGGACAATGCTAAATGTAAGTGGAGCTATGACAAACGCAATAATAGTTGAGAAAAAGATTCAAAAAAACAAAAGATAAATAAATTTTAACAGATTTTTGTAAATTAAAAAGTATCTAGCTAGAATTTTAGCTAGATACTTTTCTTTATAATTTTATATTTTAAAATAATCTATTTTGCTCTTATTTTATATTAATATCTTACTTATACTTATATATATTAGCTAAAGAAACTTTCTAGCCTTATCTATTACTTCCATTACAATCAATGAATTTTCCATCATTTCTTCAGCCTTTTTATAGTCTTTTTCATTGATGATTCTATCAAATTCTAAAAATTCACTATGCATTCTATGCTTGTATTTATTTGCATTAAATTCTTCTCTGCCCAGTCCCTTTACAAATACTTCATAAGAACTACATTCATTTGTCGGTCTACTCATTGTAATTGTAGCTTTTGTTCCTTGAATCTGCATATGGTTATCACAGTTGCAAGCCTTACTTGCAATTGCTAGGCATTTAAAATTTGGATATGACAATGTCAATATTCCTGAAACATCTATGTTCCCTTCCATTATAGGAGCATAGGTAACATCTTCTGGCTTTCCGAATATTCCACATATAAAATGTATATTATAAATATTTAGGTCCATTAAAGATCCTCCTGCAAACTTTGGATCAAATGAAGGTGCAACAATCCCCTTTTTAAAGTTATCATATCTTGAAGAATACTGAGAGTAATTTGCAACTAAAAGTTTAATATCTCCAATTTCTCCATTTTGAACTTTTTTCTTTATCTCAATATAGTTTTCTATATACTGAGTTGTTATTGCTTCTATTAATATTAAATTCTTTTTCTTTGCTATTTCATTTAATTCTAGTAATTCCTTGTGCTTTACTGTAAATGGTTTTTCACAAATTACATTTT
This sequence comes from Peptostreptococcus russellii, assembly GCF_900110295.1. GTDB lineage: Bacteria > Bacillota > Clostridia > Peptostreptococcales > Peptostreptococcaceae > Peptostreptococcus > Peptostreptococcus russellii_A. Next base: position 52,105 of record NZ_FODF01000003.1, on the reverse strand, counting down.
TTCCTGCCTCAAGAGATTTTTTACAAGAATCAAAGTGTAACAAATTTGGAAGCGCTACATATATTGTATCGATTTCATTGTTTTTAAGCATTTCATCAAAATCTGTGTAATAATTTTCTATATTATATTCCGATGATAAAACCTTTAATTTTTCTTCTGACTTTTTAGTTGCACATATTCCTTTCAAATCTATATCTGTTTCTCTAAGTATAGGAAGAACTTCCTTTACAATCATCCCTGCCCCTAAAATACCTAATTTCATATTTAATTCCTCCTTCTAATATTGCTAACTATATTATATTTATAAATTACAATGCCTACTTCTATTATACCCTATTATATTTTTTTAAAATTTACTTTGGCCATAGTTTTTATTAAATCTATAAATACAAGTCTTATTAACTGTATTTTTTAAAAGGCTTCTTTATTAATATTTTTTTAATTTTTCTAAAACAAGAACATGGATCGAAAATACTTCAATCCATGTTCTAATTTATGTCTAATATGTATTTTTATTCCCAAACAGTTCCAACATTATTTTCTAATGCTTTTTTGTATATTTCATAAGCTGCTACTAGATCTTGAGTAGCTACTCCTACTGTTTCAAACACTATTATCTCGTCGTCATTTTCCCTTGCTTTTATCTTTCCATTTATTACATCTCCTAAGTCTCCTGTAAAGTCTTCTTCTGTTATAATACCTTCTTCCAAAGGAATTAGTATATCCCCTGATTCAGATAAAACTGCTTCTTTAGAATCGAAGTATATCTTTGATGCTCTTTCCAATATTACAGGATCCATTTCTTGCATATGATGTTGATAAGCTCCTACACAGCTAACTGTTGCTCCTTCTTTAATTTTATTTCCATCAAATACCGGCTTTGTTGAAGGTGTAACTGTAATCAGAAGATCTGCATTGTCCACTGCCTCATCTGATGTTCTTACTGCAACAATCTTTGTAGAAAAATCCTTTAAATATTCTTGCATTCTTTCTGCAAACTCAACTGTTCTATCATAATTTAAATCAAATACTCTTACTTCATCTAAATCCCTTACATTGACCATTGCCTCTAATTGAGTTTCAGCTTGCCCACCAGTTCCTATTAAAGCTCCGATTTTGCAATTCTTTCTTGCAAGTAAATCAAATGCTGCACCAGATGCTGCTCCTGTTCTTAATTTTGTTACATATGTACCATCTAAAATAGCTATCACTTCTCCTGTTTTTCCATCGATAAGAAGAACCTGTGCTGGTGCAGATGGTTTTCCATTATCTATATTACGAGGGAATATATTAACTATTTTCAAAGATGCAATATCCATATCCTCTACATAGGCAGGCATAAATAGAAAACATCCGTCATATTTTGGAGCTTGTATATTGGTTCTCAAAGGTGCGTCAGCCTTTTCATCTACTACTAATTTAAAAGCCTTCTTATCTGCTTCAACAGCATCTTTCATTGTATAAACTTTTCTTATATCTTTTTCTGACAATAATAACATTTTTTTCCCTTCCTTATTTATATTATTTTTTCTTTTTTTTTACTTTTTACAAACAATTATTTATCTGTACTATACTTTCCATCTAAATCCCAAGGTTGCATAGCTCCACCCTCTTCTGCAGGTCTACACATTTTAGCATATATATTTAAGCAACCTTTTCCTTCTTTAAGCTCTGGTCTAACCCAATTTTTTCTTCTAGCTTCTAATTCTTCATCTGAAACATCCATAGATATTATTCCATTTACTATATCTATTATTATTTCATCTCCATTTTTTACGAGAGCAATATTTCCACCATCATAGGCTTCAGGAGAAACATGACCTATAATCGCTCCAAAGTTGAATCCAGAAAATCTTGCATCAGATATTAATCCAACACTCTTATGAAGTCCCTTTCCTATTAGGGCATCTATACTAAGCATTAACTCCTTCATCCCTGGAGCTCCCTTACAACCTTCATATCTTATTACTATAATATCTCCAGGAACTATATCGCCCCTCTGTATAGCTTCAAAGGCTTCTCTATCACCTTCATATACCTTAGCCTTACCCTTCATATACATAACTTCTTCGTATACTGCAGTAGGTCTTACTATTGCACCATTTGGAGATAAGTTTCCTCTTAATATTTTTAATCCTGGTTCATCGAATAGAGGATTTTCTAGAGAATGTATTACTTCATTTTCTTCAGCTACTACATTTTCTAATAGTTGCTTCCAACTTGTATCATACATACTAGGAACATCAGTAAATAATTTCTTTTCAAGCATCTTCATTACATTCATTACACCGCCTGCATAATGAAAATCTACCACTGTATAAGGACCACTTGGAACAACTGCATTGATACACTTAATTTCCTTTGCGTATTTTTCAAAGTCTTCTAAATTCAACTTTATTCCTAGTTCATATGCATATGAAAGAATATGAAGAACAGCATTTGTTGATCCTGCAACTGCCATATCAAACATTATTGAGTTTAAAAGTACCTCTTTTGTGATTATATCTGAAGGTTTAATGTTTTTTCTAGCCATTTGAACCATGTACATTCCCGCTTCTCTTGCTTTTCTTAGTTTCGCGTTATCTGTAGCAGGTATTGTCGAAGTTCCTGGAAGAACTAAGTTTAGAACTTCACCTAACATCTGCATAGTATTTGCTGTTCCCATTGAAGGACATGCACCAAAAGAAGGACATACATTATCTTCCATTTCCATTAAATCTTCCTCACTAGCTCCTGAAAAACGAGCTGCATCAAGATCCGCTTCAACTACAGTTTTCCCACAATGTTGACCTGGTTGCATTGAACCACCTGTTACAACCATTGAAGGAATGTCTAATCTCATAGCCGCTAAATAACATCCAGCGATTATATTATCGCATGAAGCAATCATTGCTAGACCGTCAAAATTATGAACTTTTGTTACGAATTCTACAGACATAGCCACTATATCTCTTCCTACTTGTTCATATTTTAACTCTTCAGCTCCATTTGCTATATTTCCACAAGTGGCTGGTATACCAAACTCTACTGGCACACCACCTGCAGCCCATATACCTTCTTTAACTGCTTCTGCTATCTGTCTTAAATGTGCAGAACCAGGAGAACCAGCCATATATGAGTTAGGAACTCCTATATGTGGCTTTTTTCTTATATCTATATCTGAATAACCTGCCGCCTTCATCATTACTCTTCTATGAGCTGCATCTGCTCCATTCCAATATTCAACTCCCATGATAATACCTCCTACTAAATTTTAATAATATTTGCAATATTTTATTTCTTAATAGTATAATAATATATATCAATCACCATTTGAATAAAGCAGATTTAATGGATGTATTAACTTTTTCTAATACTTGCTATATTGTGGGAATTTCTCCATTAATATTAGTTATTTTAATATCATTCATTAGTTATTTTAATATCAATTAAGTGTAATATAGGAGGAAAGTATATGAGTAGATATGAAATTATTAGAGCTGTATATGAAACAAAGAACATCTCTAAGGCAGCTAACAAGTTGAATTACACTCAGTCTGCAGTAAGTCAGGCTATTAAGAACTTTGAAAAAGAACTTGGAATTCAACTTTTTAAAAGATCTAAAAATGGTATGGAAGCTATGCCATATACAAAAGATATTATGAATTGCATCAACGATATATGTGAGTCTGAAGAAAAAATATATAAAATTTCTTCAAATCTTACAAGCCTTGAAAGTGGTCATATTAGAATAGGCTCTGTTCAAAGTATTTCATATAACTGGCTACCTGATATACTTTCCATGTTTTCAAGTGCTTATCCTAATATAAAATTCGAGCTTACTGTAACTGGTTTTGACGAACTTATTTACAAAATAGAAAACAATGAACTAGATTGCATATTTGTTTCAGAATATGCAGTAGCTGATTTGGATTTTACTGCAATAGGAAAGGATGAGCTTGTTCTAGTTACACCTTTGAACCATCCTCTTTGTAATAAAATTTCTGTATCTATAGAAGATATACATGGAAAAAGTTTTATTCTTTCAGCCGATGGGCTTAATTATGAAACAGGAACTATTTTCAAACAAAACAATATAAAACCAAAAATCAAATACAAAATTGACGAGGATTTTACAGTTATAAAAATGGTTGAAAAAGGATTTGGAATCACCATACTTCCTAAACTACTTCTAAAAAATATCCCCTTCAATGTGTGTATTAGACAGTTCAATGAACACTATAGCAGAGTTTTAGGTATTGCATGTGCAAAAAATCTAAAACCATCCCCTGCTACTCTTAAATTTATAGATTATGTGAAAAAGTGGGGACAGCTGTAATTTACAGAAAATTTATTTTTTATATTAAAATTCCTATTTCTGTAATTTTTCCTACATATATTTTACATTTTATGATAGTATTAAGTGTGATATATTCATAGAATATTTATTTTTAAGTCGCCGAATTTTACCATTATTTGTACTTTTTGCACAAGAGGAGGGTGAAATCAACCATGAAAAACGTAGATAGTAAGAAAAGAAAAATCCTTAATATTGCCTATGGATTTGAATCAATACTTGCAATTGTAATACTAATAGCTGTTTTGCTCGGTATTATAGATATTCTTAGAATCATTTATGATTCTTTTATCATACATTTCAATAGACCTATTGATTATGGTCAGTTAAATGCAATTTTTGCACAAATTTTGCTTCTTGTAATTGGTATTGAGCTAGCTGTTATGCTTACTTTACATATACAAACAGCACTTATTGAAGTTTTATTATTCGGTATTGCAAGAAAGATGCTTCTACTTCCAAAAAACAATGGAATGGTAGAGATATTACTTGGAGTTATAGCAATCGCTGGACTTTTCTTAATTAGAAAATATCTTATTAAAGAAGATAGTACTCTTCCAGAAGATATTCAAAACAGCAATGCTAAACAAAATTAATACTAAAATTACGCGACTTACAATATACTAGATTTATTATTATGAAAAGGGGATGAAAATGCAGAAAAAAAGAAAAAAATTTCATACAAAAAAAATCGCATTTGATGGCGGAAACTCCGCTGGCATGACAATTGAGTCTGATTTTAATGATAAAAATCAAACTAAAAATAATGGTCCTAAGAAAAATAAAAGAAACTATAGTGCTTCAGATATACTAAAGTTTCTTATTCCATCTATTATAGGAATTATTATTTTTATGCTTCCTATTAAAGAGTTCGATCCTGAAATTAATCAGGATAAGGTAACTATTCCAATAGCATATATTGCTTCTTTTATACAAAATAGTATCGGTAGTTATCTTCCTGCTCTAATTGTAGGAATAATTGCTATCTCTGCAATTGGTGCTATTTTGGTAAAGCTAAAAGTATACAATCCAAAATCAGATTATATGAAAGGTGTATTTGACCTAACACCAACTTGGTTCATTACAAGAGTTCTTGCAATGATATTTGTCTTTATGTGTTATTTTAATTTTGGTCCGTCATATATTATATCTGAGGACACAGGTAATTTTATACTAAATAACCTACTTACAACTTTGGTTGTAATATTTGTATTTGCAGGACTTTTACTTCCACTACTTTTAGACTTTGGTCTTCTTGAGTTTGTAGGTACTCTTCTTGCAAAAATAATGAGACCTATTTTTACACTTCCAGGAAGATCCGCAGTAGACTGTTTTACATCTTGGTTAGGCGATGGAACACTTGGAGTTATGCTAACTGCAAAACAATATGAAGAAGGTTTCTATTCTGAAAGAGAAGCTGCTATTATTTCTACTACCTTCTCTGCTGTTTCAATTACATTTTGTCTAGTTGTTTTAAAGCAGGTTGAAATGGCACACCTATTTGTGCCTTACTATCTTACAATATGCGTTGTTGGAGTAATATGCGCTGTTATAATACCTAGAATACCACCACTTTCTCTAAAGAAGGATACATATTATGGTGATGCAGAAACTCTTGATGAAAGTATTCCTCAAGGGGAAACTTATTTTAGTTGGGGACTATATCAAGCAGTGAGCAAAGCTAGAAATCATACTGGTATCGGTCAATTTATGAAAAATGGTATAAAAAACGCTGTTGATATGTGGCTTGGAGTTTTACCTGTTGTTATGGCATTTGGTACAATCGCTCTTGTAATATCAAACTACACTCCAGTATTTGAAATTATCGGAAAGCCATTTATACCTTTGCTTGAACTTCTTCAGCTTCCAGAAGCGGTATCAGCTTCAAAAACTATGCTTGTAGGATTTACTGATATGTTTATTCCAACTATTATTGCCGGAAACGAAATTAAAAGTGAACTGACAAGATTTGTAATAGCAACTGTTTCTGTAACTCAGCTTATATATATGAGTGAAGTAGGAGCTCTTATTATAGGTTCTAGAATACCTGTAAAAATTTGGGAGATATTCTTAATATTTATAGAAAGAACTATTATATCACTTGTTTTTGTAACATTAATAGGAAGATTTATTCTTCACTTAGCATAAAAATTTATAATTTAATATAGTTAGTATTTTATTAGTAGAATTATTAGTAGTTATTATATTTAATTTAAAATATCAATGAAAGATTTTATAAAGATAATATATTATAAATAGGCGTTACTGAAAAGCTTACTCTAAGCATTCTTTTCAGTAACGCTTTTTCTTATTAAAAATCTACTTCATCAGGATCAAGACCAGACCAAGCAAATGATGGCATTCCATTTATTGTCGTCATATCATTTTGAGATATTTCAAAATCAAATATTTCAAAGTTTTCCTTTATCCTAGATGGTGTTATAGACTTTGGAAGTGCTATTACTTCATTTTGTAGACACCATCTTAGACAAATCTGTGCTGGAGATTTGTCATATTTTTTAGCCATTGACAATAATATTTCATTATTTAATATCCTACTTCTTCCAAGTGGACTCCATGCTTCAACTATTATATTATTATTTTTACAATAATCAATTGTTTTCATATGTTTATTACCAGGATTAAACTCAACTTGATTTACCATAGGTTTTACTTCTGTTTTCATTAGGGCTTCCAAATGACTTTGCCTAAAATTAGATACCCCAATTGCCTTTACTTTTCCACTTTTATACAATTCTGTTAAAGCTCTCCACGTACCCAAATTTATATCTTCCCAGTTGTCAAATTTATTTGGACTTGCAGGCCAATGAATTAAATACAGGTCTATATAGTCTAAAGCAAGGTCTTTTAAGGTTTTCTCAAAAGACAAAAGTGTTTTTTCATAACCTCTTTCTGTCGCCCATACCTTACTAGTTATAAACAGTTCTTCTCTATCTATTGGATACTCTGCTATTGCTCTTCCTATGCTCTTTTCATTTTGATAGGCTGATGCAGTATCTATATGTCTGTAACCTATATCCAAGGCCTTTTTTATTGCCCTAACAACTAACTCTTCATTTCTAATATCCCACGTTCCAAAACCTATACATGGAATTTCGTAGCCATTTCTCAATTTAAATTTTTCAACTGAATTTTCCATTTTATCACCCCAATTTATGAAAATAAACTATTCGATTATTGATATCTACTTTAAGAAAAATTAAAATAAATAACTGAAATCCTTCTTTATATGTCTATTAAATGTTAAGACTTTCAATACTATATAAAATTAAATTTGATTAAAAAACAGAAATATCTTTATACCATATTACTATCTTTATCTTAAATATTACTTTATTTTACTTGGTTTCTAAGTAAAATAAAGATTTCAATAACTCATAAACTCATTTTCTATAATTAACTTCTTTTATTTAAAAAATACATTTGAAATACCCAAAATCATAGGCATACTTATAATGCAAAGTAGGGTACTCATACAAACAATTTTTACAGCTTTTTTATAATCTCCACCATATATCTTGGCAAATATGGCAACATTTGATCCAACTGGTGCACTTGCAGCAATCATTATAATCATTTTTATATCCTTGCTAGCAGGTATGAAATTAATTATCAACATAGTTAACAAAGGTATTAGTATCAAGCGCAAAAAAGAACTTAGGTAAACTGTTTTGTCTGAAAACATAGACAGTATATCCGTCTGAGCAAGATATACTCCCAATATAATCATTACAATAGGAGCATTTAAATAGGATATAACTGTGAAAATATTTTTAATGGGACTAACTACTTCTATTTCAAAGCTATACAAAAAAAGTCCTATTAACATCGATATTAAGACTGGGTTAGTTAATATTTTCTTTATTTTTATATATTCTCCTGAACCTGACATTACTCTAACTCCATATGTCCATTGCAAAAATGTCAATATGGCAGCAAATGAAGAAACATAAAACACAGAATTTTTAGTAAATAAAGAAGCTACTATAGGTATTCCCATAAAAGCTGCACTTGAAAATGCTACGCCAATATCGTCTACCTTCAATTTCTTTTTGTATCTTTTATAATAGTACCTTTCATAAATTATATGACTAATAAACATAGAAATTAAAAGAGATATTATCGCTAGAAAAAAAGAACTTACAAATGCTGAGATATTATCTGCTGTCTTTTTTACTGCAAATGAATTGACTATTACTACTGGAAATATAATATAGAGCAAAACATTACTTAAATAACGATTTCTTTTTTCTGTTATTATTCCACTTTTGAAAAATACATATCCAAAGAACATATAAATAAACATTATCAACAACTTCTTAAAAAGTATTAAAGATATTTCCATATATTCACCCCATCTTAATATACAAATAATTTAGCTTACTTCACAAAATTTTCTTTCCATATATTATTTAGGGAAACTGCTATATAACAGTTTCCCCTTAATATTCTATATTTAATTATAACACATTAAACTTTTCTAATGCAGATTTTATACCTTCATTATCAACTGATTCTGTTACATAATCAGCGATTTTCTTTACATCATCTCCTGCATTTCCCATGGCAATACCTGTTCCTACATACTCAAGCATTGAGATATCATTCCCACCATCTCCAAATGCCATGCACTCTTCTCTAGTAATTCCAAGATAATCTAAAATCTTGCCAATACCAACATCCTTTCCTCCTCCAGAAGGAATTATATCTGCGAATATAGGATTCCATCTTACTGCTTCACAGTTTGGTAAATGTGAAAGAAATTCGTCTTCTTCATGTTCCTTTACATAAGCGCAAAGTTGATATACGTCATTTTCATATATTCTCTTAAGATCTTCTTCCTTTGATGTAGGTGCAGTATCTCCTAGATACTCTCTTAGCTCCCTCACCCTATCATTTATGTGATTTATATACATATGATCAAGTTCTACAAACTCACACGCAATATTTTTTTCTTCTATGTAAGGAATCATTTTTTCAAGAGACTCTACTGGTATCTTCATTGAATGAACCACCTTATCATCAACTACACAATATTGTCCATTAATTGTTACATAACCATCAAAATCAAAGTCCAATACCTCTTTTACTACATTGAGCATCTGAGGTGATCTACCTGTTGCTATAAATAGTTTTACACCCTTTTCTCTCAACTTCCTTAAACATTCTTTTGTAGATTTTGGAACTTCATGAGTATCAAAACTTACCAGTGTTCCATCAATATCAAAGAAAATAGCCTTTATCATTAATTACCTCACTTTCTTTTGCATTTACATCTTTATCCCGTCACCAGAAATTAAATAAGTATTAAATTTACATTTCGCCAGATGTATTCAAATTTTTAATACAAACTACCATAATTAATTTGCCGGTTTTAAAGATTATAAAAAGATTATTAACTGCTTATCATTAAAAACAGGATTATAAATACAAAATTGTTACTAAATTCAATTATATACCATATCCCTAAAAAAAACTAGATTTAAGAATGCTTTTAATTTTTATTTAGTTTCAAAATATTAAATCTTATATTGTTGAATATTAATTTAGATTAGCTTACGTTTTCCTAATAAAAAATAGTTGACAACGCAACTTTATGGTCGTATAATTATTTATTGTTGATAAGTCAACTAATATTTAAAGCTTTTAGAAGGAGATAAAAATGATAAAACATCCAGGTAGATTAATTTCAATATTATATAGAAAAGGATTGATTTATAAAAATATACATTTTAAAGATATAAACATTACTGCTTCTGAACAACCATTTATGAGTGCATTGTTTTGGAAAGACGGTGTTTCTCAAGATTTATTGTCAAGATATTTATATATAGATAAAGCTTCAACAGCTAGAACTATACAGTCCCTAATAAAAAAAGGTCTTGTTAAAAAAGTCAAGGACAAGGAAGATAAAAGAATAAATAGAATATTTCTTACAAAAAAGGGCTACTCCTATAAAGATGAAATCTTCTCTGTACTCGATGACTGGGGAGACATCCTTACTAGCGATATGAATTCTGAGGAAAAAGATATTGCATATGAATATCTTGAAAGAATGGTAAAAAATGTTGAAAGTTATATTGAAGATAAAAATAAAATTCAAAAATAAGGAGTGATAGCTTTGGAAGAAAAAAATATGTCAGTAAAAACTGAAATTCAGTATAATAACCCATTAGGTTATGAAAAAATTTCTAAACTACTTTATAAATTCTCAGTACCTGCAATTATAGGTATGACCGTAAATGCACTTTATAATGTAGTCGATAGAATATTTATAGGAAACAGCCCTGACCTTGGTGCAAATGGACTTGCCGCCATTACTATCTGTTTCCCAGCAATGATAATAATTATGTCAGTAGGTATACTACTAGGTCAAGGTGGTGCTACTTTATTCTCAATTAGTTTGGGTAAGGGAGATAATGAAACTGCAGATAAGACTCTTGGAAACGCAACATCTATGTTGCTTATTCTAGGTGCCATTATCACTATCTTCGGAAGTCTATTTTTAGATAAACTTTTAATACTTTTCGGAGCAAGTGAGACAGTTCTTCCTTTTGCAAAAGAATATATGAGAATAATATTTATAGGTACCCTATTCCAAGTAATCGGTATGGGTATGAATAACTTCCTTAGATCTGATGGTAAGCCTAAACTTTCAATGGCTACCATGTTTATCGGGGCAGGAATAAATATTATCCTAGACCCTATATTAATATATGGCTTTAGAATGGGTATGAGTGGTGCTGCTATTGCAACTATTACTTCTCAGTTTATATCTATGATATGGAGTGTACATCATTTCCTTAAAAAAGATGCCCTACATAGGATACAGAAAAAATATTTAAAACTTGACTTTAAGTTATGCAAAGAAATAATCGCTCTCGGTATGCCAGGATTTATATTACAGCTTGCAAATAGTTCGCTTGCTTTACTTCTAAATTCCTACCTACTTAAATATGGTGGAGATATAGGAGTTTCTGCAATGGGTATTGTCAACAGCCTTATGACCTTATTAATATTACCTGTTATAGGACTTAATCAAGGTCTACAACCTATTGTAAGTTTTAACTATGGAGCACAACGATATGATAGAGTAAAAAAAGCAGTAAAACTTGCAATAGTTGCAGGTGTGTCTATTACTACAATTGGATTTATACTTTCTCACCTTGTTCCAAACATTCTCGTTTCTATGTTTAATAGAGAGCCAGAGCTTCTAAAATCTGGTGTTCATGCTCTTAAAGTTTGGACTCTTTGTCTACCGGTAGCAGGCTTCCAAATTATAGCAGCAAACTTCTTCCAGGCAATTGGGATGCCGAAACGTGCTATGCTTCTAACTCTTATGAGACAGGTAATTGCCCTAATGCCATGTATTGTAATACTTGCTCCAATAATGGGAATAGATGGTATACTTTTTGCAGCACCTATTGCAGATGCACTTTCAGCATTTGTTACCGCAATCTTCTTCTTCCCATTTATAAAGAAGTTTACAAATAAAGATCCTAAAAGAAAAATTTCATAATATAATTTGATTATAAATAAAAAGATAGCTATTTCAAATATATAGCTATCTTTTTATTAAAATCTATCTACTCATTTTTTTCTTCTGCTGATTAGCACAAACATCAACAACTAACTTTCTAGGTGCTATTTTTCCTATTTTACTTGCTATTTGCATCTTTACAGAAGGTATTATTATTTCTTTTTTGGAAAACATCTTTATAATTGCATATTTTGCACAAAATCTAGGTGTAACGCCACCAATACTAAATTCACAATTTGCAACATCATTAAACTCTGTCTTTACTGGTCCAGGACAAAGAGCTCCAATATAAACAGAACTATTTCTTTTTCTCAATTCTCCAGATATGCTAGATGTAAGGCTTAGTACATAAGATTTCGTTGCATAATATGTTGCCATATAAGGTCCACCAGCTAATAATCCCGCAATCGATGCAACATTTAATATATATCCACTATCCTTACTTATAAAGTCTATAAGATACATCTTTGTCAAAATATGAAGTGCTCTTACATTTACATCAATCATATCCATATCTTTAGAGATATCTGTTTCAACAAATTCTCCAAGATCTCCAAAACCTGAGCAGTTAATTAAAATATCTATATTGTATCCTTTAGTTTCAGTATACACTTCTCTTACTTCTTCAAGTTTTCTCAAATCCTTTTTTATAACAATACATTCAAAATCCTCATAATCTATATCCTCTAAAAGCTCTTCTTTCAAAGCCTCTAACCTATTCTCTCTTCTGGCAACCAAAAAAAGAGAAAAACCGTTCTTTGCTAACTCTCTTGCAAATTCCCTTCCTATCCCTGAACTAGCCCCTGTTATTACTGCCCATTTCTTTTCCAACATAATAAGCTCCTTTCTAGAAAATAATTATTTAATATTACTATATATTACCCTAAAACAAAATTTAAATTCTATTTTTCTATCCTTTTAATATTTTTAAAATTTATTTAGGATTGCTTCTGTGAAGATTGTTTTGCTAGGAAAACCCCAATTATAGTTATTATCATTCCCATCAATTCAACAGGCATCAGCAATTCTCCAAATATTATGTATGCATAAACAGCTGATATTCCAATACTTGTAAGTGATAAAACCGTTACTAAAGTAGCATTTAATTTACCTAAGCACATAGATACTAAACCTTGACCTAAAATTTGACCACAAACGGCATAAAGAATAATTATTATCCATTCCCTTCCATTTGGTGGAAGTGTAAATCCTTCAACTGGGATCATTCCTGCCAATAAAAATATCATGGCTCCAAAGGTACTTATAAGCACAACTGCTCTATTATTTAAACCATCTCTTACTCTATAGATAAAAAGTACATATCCAGAATAAGCTACAGATGCCCCCATAGCAAGAAAATTTCCATAAATAGACGATTGTCCATTATCCCCTGTTGCAGCTGAAAATATTACCATTACAACGCCTACAAAGGCTATAATAGATGCTATTACAAACTCTTTTTTAATTTTTTCCTTAAAAAGAAAAAATGATATCGGGGAAACTATAAACACAGTAAGATTTACCATCAAAGAACAGTCTGCTACAGAAGTCTTCATAAGGGCAAGATTCCAAAATAAAACATCTGCTCCCAGACACAAGCCTCCTAAAAATGCTATTATAAACTGCTTTTTTGTAACATTTCTTAGACTTTTGTATGTAAAGGGAAGCATCATAACAATAGTTAAAAGCATTCTGTAAAATCCCTGACTGATCGGTCCTACTGAAGAAAGTTTTACCCATATTCCTGCACTTGCAAGAAAAGCTACACCTAAAAGTTGAATTGCTATATATTTATTTTCATTTTTTCTGTCCATTTTCTCTCCTTAAATATATTATTATAGAGTAAATTATATCATATATTATTACAATTACGGACAATTCTTCTTCTTTAATCCAATAAAAAAGGAGGACTAAAGTCCTCCTTTTAAAGTATTTTAATTATAAACAGAATCAAAGAATTTATAAAATAGCTATTTCTTCCCATTCTATATCATCTTCTTTTAAAGCTTGCTCTGTTATATCCTTGTCTTTAGAATTTCCTTTCCAAGAAATTCCACATCCTGCAGATAAAACTCTAGGTACTGGAACCAATTTTCCCTCTATATTTCTAGACTTACAAGCCTCTTCTGTAGCCATTGCCTCTGCAGTTGTATAGAAAGTAACAAATAAATTCTCACTATTTGCCATTATTTTACTGTTAGTTCATATTCAAGACCTACTTCTTCTGTATGAACTTCCTTTCCGACCTTTTCGCAATACTTTATAATATTTTTAACTGTATGAGCTTCATTAGCAAATATCTTTAACTCTTCATTTGCATTACTTTCTATCGCTTCTTTTACTCTCATCACTGGTTCTGGACAAGATAAACCTCTTACATCAACTTCTATCATTCCAATTCCTCCTAATATATATTATTAGTTAGCATCGTTATAATTACTTATTATCTCTATCGCTAGCTAAAATGTTTTTTAATTTGCTCTATGAAATAATCTATTTTACTTTTTTGCAGTATCTTCTTTCTTTAATCCCCAAATAGCTATTATAAATAGTAATACTATAGAAACTATAACTGCTATTTTTCCGTTTGGTCCTGGACCACCTATTTTAGCAACTTCTGTAGCTGTTGCTGTCGCTGCTGGAGTTGCTGCTAATAAGAAATTGTGTGCAAATGCAGAACCTATAAACATTCCTATTACAGTAAATACTGCATCTGAAGAACCTGTTGAAGCTATTACCAACTGTCTTAGTGGACATCCACCTAATAGTATTGCAGCAAATCCTACTGCATACATAGAAAGTATATTCCATAATGTCTGAGCATGTGCTATTGGTCCAAAAGATACAAACTTAAAGTTCCCACTAGCAATATTGTAAACTAACATTGCTACAAATAAACCTGCTATTATTGACATCAATGTAAAATCCTTCATTAGGAATATATCTCTTACAGAACCAGCAAAGCACATTCTTGTTTTCTGAGCTATTATACCAAATAATAAACCTACTAATAAGGCTGCTATTACTGGAGCATGCATACTACCTGGTCCCTTAACACTAAATGCAAATAGCGAACTTACTGTTATGCTAAGTATAAATAATACTGTTACTATAATAGGAAGTATATATCCACTTTCTTTTTTAGCTAAATTAGCTCTACCTAAAGTAAAGCCCTTCTTTAGGAAAATAACACCAGTATACACACCTGCTACAAATCCTATTAGTCCTATATAAGCACTTATGTCACCCGCTGACATTCTAAGCACCATACGTAATGGACAGCCTAAAAATACAAGAGCACATACAACCATTATTACACCTAATAAAAATCTTATAGCTGGTGAAGAACCTGCTGTTGATCTATACTCTCTTTTGTATAGCGAAATTAAAAATGCACCTAGTATAATACCAACTATTTCTGGTCTAAAATATTGAACTACTTCTGCCTGCTGAAATTTCATTGCCCCAGCTGTATCTCTTATAAAACAAGCTATACAAAATGCCATATTCTTAGGATTTCCTAAAGCTGCTAGAATAGCTGCACCAATACCTGCAACTAAACCGAATCCAAATAAACTTTTTTTACTGTCGAAATTCATTTATTTCTCCCCTTTTTCTAATATTTTTGTACATTCAATACATATATTAAATTTTCAAATAACTTTTTATAGCCTATCAGCTATAATTTCCTTCACTGCTTTTATTGCAATTTCAACTTCTTCTTCACTGTTACTGTGAGAAAAACTGAATCTCACCATCCCCTGATCAACAGTGTTAAATGATTTGTGAAGCAAAGGAGCGCAGTGTGCCCCCGGTCTTGTAGAAATTTCATATTTTTCTGATAAAATAGAGCTCACTTCGGAAGAGTCTATGTCTGAAATATTAAAAGTGACTATTGGAGATCTGTATTTTTTTGAATAATTTCCATATAGCTTAATACCATCTAAATTACAGATTCCTTTGTAGAATTTTTCTGCTAATTCAGATGATTTTTTAGTCAGCTTTTCCATACCATTTTCATTGATATAGTCAATGCCTGCACCCAAACCAGCTATTCCATGAGCATTTAAAGTTCCTGCTTCCAGTCTTGTCGGCATTTTATCTGGTTGATATAAATCATATGTATGAACCCCTGTTCCCCCTGAAAGTAATGGTTTGATATATATATCTTTACCTACACAAAGTCCGCCTGTTCCCTGTGGTCCAAGAAGAGACTTATGTCCCGTAAAACATAATACATCTATTAGGTCATTTTGCATATTGATCTTAAATGCCCCTGCAGTTTGAGATGAATCGACTACAAATATAATACTATGGGCTCTACAAATCTCTCCTACTTTTTTCAGGTCATTTATATTCCCTGTAACATTAGAAGCATGATTTAGTACAAGCATTTTAGTATTAGATTTTATTAGTCCTTCTATTTCATCATAATTCAAATCGCCTTTTTCATCGATTCCAACATAATCAATTTCAACGTTACGATTTTTCTTTAGATAATTTAGAGGTCTTAGAACTGAATTATGTTCCATATTGCTAGTTACAACATGATCCCCCTCATCAACTAAACCTTGTATAGCAATATTTAAAGCCTCGGTAGAATTTTTTGTGAAAACAACTTGTCTATGACTTCCCACATTAAATAAATCTGATAATCTTTTTCTAGTAGAAAAAATTATTCTATCAGAAGACAAACTCTCATCACTAGCCCCTCTTGAAGCATTGCCTGCACATTGCATAGCTTCCACAACGGCATCTATTACTTTTTTAGGTTTTTTCTTTGTTGTAGCTGCATTGTCAAAGTAAATCATTCCGCACCTCCCTTCAAAAATATTAAGTTAGATATTAAGTTAATAGTTAAAAAATATATGTATTTTAATATATACATAATAATTCCTAACTAATAATACCATTAAAAATTAAGTTTAACAATCTTTTTTGAACTGTATTCAAAATTGCAATATCCCATTATTTGTTTATTGAAAAAATCGATATTTATTTTTAAATTAAACTTTTATATATTTTAATATATTAATGTTGCAAACAATTTATTGAATTTTTTCATTAACAGCCCTTCTTAACTAAATAATATAATCTGCAATGTCTAACTATATCAATAAGTATATATTTGATTTTCAAACAATTTATTTTTAATTTTTTTGTTCTTTTTCTTTTATTGTTTTTCTTAGTATTTTACTTTTAATACAAATACTTTTTAAAAACTGATAAATTTTTATTAATCTATTTCTTAAAACAATATATTAATTATCAGCCTTTTTAACAGAAAATTCTATTATGTTATATTATTTTTTTATCATATATTTTTTTAAAAATCTCATTTTTATATTAACTCAATAGAAAAATACAGAGCCAAAAGACTCTGTATTTGTTAAAGCGTACAAAACTATTAATTTATAATAGATATGCAGATAAGAATCAATCCGCACCAATCTATATCAAAATTTTGCCCAAGTATAAATATTTTCATTCATAACTAGCAATATTTTTATAATTTTTTATTATATATTTATTAAAACTGCCTTTTTTGAAAGTTTATCCCTATAACTATCTCTAACCTTTTGCTTTATTTCATCATA
The DNA here is from genome assembly GCF_900110295.1 of Peptostreptococcus russellii. GTDB lineage: Bacteria > Bacillota > Clostridia > Peptostreptococcales > Peptostreptococcaceae > Peptostreptococcus > Peptostreptococcus russellii_A. Next base: position 34,611 of record NZ_FODF01000003.1, on the reverse strand, counting down.
AGACATTCCGTCATATAGACCATCAAGTATACCTTCTTTTTTATCTATCATAATATTTTCTTTGGCAACTCCATTTTCTTTTAATATAGTTACTATATTCTGAACAAACTCTCTACTTCCAATAATATAAAATATATTATCTTCTATATTATTTAGGTGATTAATTGTATTTCTTAAATCACTTCTATTGTGACAACACTTACTGTCACATAAAACATGATCTGCAGCTTCTAATTCCTCTTTAAACAAATAGTTTTCCGTTTTATTTACACATATACTTGTCAAAGAATTTATCCCTTCAGGATTTTTTATTATTGCATTTATAAGTGGTCTAGCTGTTGACATACCTACTCCCATACTTATAAATACTATTCCCTTATTTTCCCTTCTTATTGGAAGTCTACACTCAGAATCTATAATAGTACATACATCTCCAACTTTAAGCTCGGATATTTTCTTCTTATATAAAGAATCTGAACTATCAGTTCTAGTCGTAACACCTATCTTATTATCTTCAGGCAAGGTGTTTATTGAAAACTTTCTTACATATTCTTTATCTATGATTTCATTTCTATTATAACCCTCTAAAGCAAGGGAAATATGGGCACTTGGCTCCCATTGAAACCCTTCAGGAACACTAAAATAAAGTGTTATTCTATTATCTCCCTCATCTTCTCTTTCAATTAACTCTACATCTAAATTATATTTCATAATATCATCTCCAATTTTTATTTTATAAAAGACTTCTGTATCTACCTACAAAAGCAACTAATCTAGCTACTCTATTTTTTTAGCCTTACATATCTCTATATACCCTAAAGATAACTATTCTCAATCACTTTTCTTTTACTTTAATCTTTTTTTAATATTATACTTACTATATTACATAGGCTATTTTTTTCTAATGTTTAGTATATTGCTTTTTTAGGTAATAATAAGGCTATAGAGTAATCTATATTTTATATATTTTATTTAAAATAAAAAGCGTAGTTTACTGTAAAAATCTATAAGGATGGTGAATTCTATGAAATACAATCAAGTTATAGAAGCTGAATTTATTAGAAGACCTAATAGATTTGTCTCTTATTGTAATATAAATGGTGTAGAAGAAAAAGTTCATGTGCCAAATACTGGCAGATGCAAAGAACTGCTTGTTGAAGGTGCAAAGGTAATACTTTCAAAAGCTGATGAGACTAGCAAAAGAAAAACAAAATATAGCCTAATCTCTGTTTATAAAGGAAATCGATTGATAAATATTGACTCTCAAAGTCCTAACTCAATTGTTGAAGAAGCTCTAAAAAATAGAACTATTTTTAGAGATTATAATTTCACAAGAATAAAACGTGAACAAAAATATGGAAATAGCAGACTTGATATATATTATGAACGTGAAGATGGAGAAAAAACTATAAAGGGATTTATAGAGGTTAAAGGTGTAACCCTTGAATTAAATAATCTTTGTTTATTTCCTGATGCACCCACTGAAAGAGGACTTAAACATATTTTAGAACTTGTAAAAGCTCATGAGGAAGGATATGAAACGAATATTATTTTTCTAATTCAAATGGATAATGTCGACAAGTTTGCACCTAACTATGAAATGCATCCTGAATTTGCAAAAACACTGGCAAAATGCCAAAAAGAAGGTGTAAATATACATGCTTTTTCATGCAAGGTCGCTCCCGATACAGTTGTGCTTTCCAAAGCTATCGAAATAATAGATCTCAATGTATTTTTATAATTTTATGTATTAGGTGAGATTAATTTTTATAGCTATATTTTTGAATATCTATCAAAATTAATATCCTTTTAATCTTTTTATAAAATCTTTGATATTTAATAAGATTATTATTTGTTATATAATAAGATATAATTGCTATTATATATAAACAATATTTATTATGATAGTATAACTTATTTAAAACTATTATTTGGAGGTCACAATATGGAATTTAAAAAACTAGCTAAAAAAAGATATTCTTGTAGGGATTTAAAATCAGAAAAAATCGATCAAGACATAATTAATACAATCATAGAAACTGCCATTGCAGCACCTACTGCTGTTAATAGACAGGCATTTAAAATTTTTATTCTCGATTCCGAGCAGGCAAAGAAAAATATTAAAGAAGTTACTAAATGGACTTTTGGTGCTGAAACATTTTTACTTGTTGCCTATAAAGAAGAAGACGCATGGACTAGAAAATATGATAATCACAATTTTGCGGAAATAGATGCATCAATTGTAGCTACTCATATAATGTTACAAATTGAAGATTTGGGACTTGGAACTACATGGGTTGGTCATTTCGATGCGCCTAAGCTTAAAGAACTTTACCCTGAAATGAGAGACTACGAGCTTATAGCTATTTTTCCAGTTTCTTATCCAAAAGACGATGCAAAGCCTTCAGATAGACATTTCCAAAGAAAATCAAAGGAAGAACTTGTTGAAAGACTTTAATTTTTTATTTTAAAGGTAGAAAATTATTTCCTATATACTTACAAATATATTCATTATAATAAAAGACCCCTGATAATATTATCAAGGGTCTTTTATAAATTTATCTTATCTCTTTCGAATGTTTATTGAATTTCTTTTGCAGACTCTTCTCTAAGTGCCATAAAAAATAGCAGTAATCCTACAAATAAAATTATATGCCCTAAACCAGCTATCCCAGAAATCATAGCACTTTTAGATGCAGTCAAGGCAACTTCTTTAACCTGAATTACGCCTCTTACTAGCATCATTATCACTGTAAGAATTAAGCCTGAGTTATATAACTTAAAAAACATCTTGAATTTTTTATTATTTGCCAAATTAAACTTATCGTAAAATAAAGCTACTATTAAAAAAACAAGTGTACCCAATGCTAAAAGATGACCATGAGTAAATCCTAGTACAGTTCTTCCGCTAAAAGCATTGATTTTAGTAAACTCTCTATAAAATACCCCCGCTATCATTGCAAGTATAAAATAGAAAAATGAAACATTTATATATTTTCTCATACTACCTCCTTATATTAATATATATTATACTAATTTAAAAATTAAATTAGTTATAATTCTAAAAGTTCTACCCTATCTAGCTAACTATAGGACATTTACTATTCTTTAAAAAATTAACTCCAAAAAATACACCTGCTAGTGTAAGAGCTGTTCCTAATCCTGTATAAAACTCTGCAATATATTTGGGATCAAGTATATTACTTGCTCTTAAAGCTATTCCAAAAGTCATCATAAATGCCATAATTAAAAATGACTTCTTATCAAAAAACTTGAAAAACAACTGTCTTTCTTCTTTAAAATTTACTATTCTTATAGTATGTTTCTTCACTAACTTGCTAAATACCTTAGACCAAAATATAAAGAAAACAAGTATGGATACTCCTACTCCTAGTAATGTAACATTGTTTTTATAGGAAACTATACCTATCTTCAATATATTAAAACCTGCTATCATCCAGACTAATGCTGCTATAGCCAATAAATTTATCTTCTTTACTTTCATCTATATCACCTCTTTAGTATCTCTAACTATTTCAACTTCAAATTTTATTGATGAACATTGTTCATTTTGATATTTTTTAAATACCCGAAATTTCTACTTATAAAACACTCTAGTATATTTTTTCGGGTATTTTTTCTTTTTTACACTGTGATTTTAAAATATATTTCAAGTAATTTTTATTTTTATACTAAAAATATTCTTTTATTTTGATCTTCTTTATATCGATTAGACTCAAAATTTTACACTTATTAGTATAAACATCTATTTACAATTTCAACTACTTCTAATCTATTATCAACTTTGTGAAGTAGAGAATTTAAAAGCATACCAAATACTATATCTACAAACTTTTCTATTTTAAAATTCTCATTAAATGCATCACTTCTTATATTTCTATCATTCTCGAGAACTTTCAGCATATTATCTTCCATATGTTTAAAGTATTTTTCTATTACTTTTATTCCTTCGCCATTTTTACCTATAGCAGCAGATAGTGAATGTAAATCAAAAAAATTCTCATATTCTACAACACCTTTTTGCAGTCTAGCAAAAACAAAATCAACACATTCAGAAAAGCTAGCAAACTTCATCGGTCCATTAGGCATATGAAAAATGTTTTTCCAAGTGCTTTCAATTACAGCAATTAAAAGCTCATCCTTGGAATCAAAATAATTATAAACAGTACCTATAGACACATTGCATTCGGCTGCTACTTTTCTAATACTTATTGCATTAACTCCATTTTCTATAATTATTTTTTGACTTTTTTCGATTATTTTCTCTCTTGAGATAGTTCCTACATTCATTTCTGCACCTCCTAAATAATGATATTTTAACCCCTTTATTATTCTTTGTCAATTTAATTTTCAGTATATTCTATATAAAAGCTTTTTAACAAAAAGGTCTGTATTTTTTATACAGACCTTTTAATAACATATACCTTAAAATATTTTATTATTTTATAGAACAATATGAAATATTAATTTTCTTTTATTTCTTTTTCCACATTTCTTGAAACAGAATTCTCTCCACCTACTATTATTCTATTAAATCTCGCTTTTCCATTCATTGTTTTCTTAACAGAGTCTGGAATAGTGTCCTTCTTTACCAAAAGAATAGGTGATTTTAGGTTTGCACATAAAGAATTTGCTGTTATTGCATCTGATAAATTTTCACCATTTACATATACTGAAAAATCAGAGTCTGGTCTTACATTATTCGATATTATTGTTGCAGTTTCATATCTATCCTTACCTGCATATCTAGCAACTGTTTTTATTCCCTTCTTTTCAGTTTCTTTTTGAACTTCATTAGAAATTGAATTGTTTCCACCTACATATACAATCTCTTTTATTTCATTATTTTTTAAGAATTCTTCTGTTTTTTCTGAAAGGTTTTTGCTATTTGTTATAACTATGGGAATATTCTCCTTTGTAGCTAAAGAACTTATTGTCAAAGCATCAACATATGATTCAGAAGAAACCATTATTGCTTTCTTTTTTTCTGAACTTCTTTTAACAACTTCTTTAGCTATTTTATTTGCTGTATCAAATCTATCTGAACCAGCAACTCTATTAAGTTCATACTTTGATGAAAGTTCTTTGAAAACTGAATCAGATACTGATTTCTTACCACCTATAACTATAACTCTCTTTACACCTAATCTTTCCATTTCACTAATTGTTTCTTCTGGAATAGCATTATCTTTAGTGTATAGAACAGGACATTCCAATGATTCAGCCAAAGGAGATGTTGTTAAAATATCTGTTGCTTTTTCACTATTAGCTAATATTACTGTTTCTGATTTTTTGTAATTTATTTTGCTAACTTCAACAGCTGTCGAGAATCTATTACTTCCACTTATTCTTGAATTCTTTGCCTTTATTAAACTCTTTATTTTATCTACATCGTTTTTTTCAGATCTATTATCTTTTAAATTTATCTCTTCATTGTTTTCCAAATTAGATACTGATGAAGAATGATTGTTAGATCTAGATCTTGATGAACTAGAAGAAGGTACAAACTTAGATTTAACAGTTACATTTACAGTCATATTTTTAAGTATCTCATCATTTGTACCTGTTTCATATTCATACTTAAATTTATTTATTCTTTTTTTATTTTTAAAAGTAACAACTCCATCTTTATAGCTATAACTATCTGTATCGTCTATTTTAATTTTTGATAAATCATCTACTAAACTTGCCATATTTACCTTTATATTTCCATTTTGAACTAAGCCTTCTACTTCAATTTCTTGTGGTGATATACTTTTTTCATGCCATGCATTTGATGCATTACTTAAATCAACAATTGCTAAATTATTATTGGCTAATTTAATTGTTGCAATTTCTGACATCTCCTTTGGAAGTTTTATACTTTCTATTCCAGCATTTTCAGCTGATAAAGTATCTAAACGATCTTTCTCATTTTCGCTTAAATCAATATTTTTCATATCCTCAATATTTGTATTGCTTATATTAAAAATACGTAAACTTTTATTATTTTTAATATTTAAATTCTTTATTGGAGTTCCTTCTACTTCAAGTCTAGAAAGACCTTCGGCTTTGGATACATCTAAATTAGAAATATCTGTATTTGAAATATCTAATCCTACAATATACTTATCTCCCTGTATACTTAAATTTTTTAGCTTTGTACCTCCCAATTCCATTGTTTTTATACCTGTTTTATATGGGAATATAATATTTTCAAGATTAGAATTATTTGCAAGAATTTCTATTATATCATGATTGTGCCCAAGATCTAAAGTTTTCATATCTGTTTCTTCTGCCATAACAAATACTAGATTCGGATTGTGAGATAAATCTAAATTTTTAACTTTTGTTCCTGTTACTCTTATATGCCCTAACTTTTCATTATTTGAAACATCTATCTCAGAAATCTTTGAATTACTTGCATATACCTCGTATAAATCTTTATTTTTAGATACATCTATTTCACTTACACCTGTTTCTTCAAAATTCAATGCAAATAACTTAGGATTATTACTTACATCTATTTTTGAAATAGCAGTACGACAAACATCTAATCTCAGTAATTCTGGATTTTGGCTAACATCTATTTCTTTTATTTTAGAATCAAATCCATGAATCTGTTCTAATTTTGGATTTTTAGTTAAATCTATACTGCTTACATTTGTTCCTGTGAAGTCAAGATACCATAGTAATTGGTTATTTGATGTATCTAAATTAGAAACTTTTGTACCTGCTAAAGAAAGCTTTCTTAAATTTGTATTTTTAGAGACATCTATTTCAGAAATTTTTGAATACCCTAGGCTAGCATCTTCTAAAAATGAAAGCTTTTCCATTCCTTCAACACTTTCTACCTCTTCTCCATTATCAATCTCTATAAGATCAATCTTTCTAGCATTAATTATCTCTTCTTTGTCGAGTACATCATTTTTATTATTGTCGAATTCTTCCTTTACAATCTTTCTAAAATTTGCATCAGGAAAGTTTTTATCATCTATTGATACATCCTCGATTTCCGCTTTTCTATCTTCATCTGATATAATATATTCTTTGGATATAGCAGGATCTTCCTTTTCTGGAACCGGAATCATTTCATAGCTTTCATCTAAGCCCAGTTTTTTGTTCAACTTATTTATTTCCTTAGAATAATTGTTTGTTACTATTATTATCGCTCTTTCTCTTGATTTGTTGTGATCATCAATAAAAGAAAAACATACTGATGCATATCTTCCTAAATTTTCTCTAGTATAGTCAGCTATATAAAGATTTAAATCAGAAAAACCAGCATCAATTCTCGATTGATAAATTGCCTGATATCTTCCAGCTACACCAGCTTCCCTTGCCTTTTCTTTTTTCTTAGTGTCATCGCTGCTCATAAACTTTTCATATTCATCGAGGCTCATTCCCATTTCAACTGCTCCAGCTTTTTTTCAAGCTCCTTGCCTCTTTTTTTCATAGCTGACTGCAAATCATTATTTTCTTTATGTTTCTCTATTTGCTTATCAGTTAAAGTAATATTTGCTGAATCCCCCGCGTCAGCAAATGAAGCAGCCTTCATACCTGCTGTCATCATAATTAATGACAGCGCTAAAATAATACTCTTTCTTTTTTTCATTTTTTCCTCCCAAATATAATACTTTTTTCATAAACATACCTTCAAAATTATAAGCTTCTATAATTAATAAGTAAAATCGTTTGCCTCTATTTATCTATTTTGTTAAATAGTTTTTTTCTATTTTAGTGTCCTTTTCTTTTAAAAAATAACTTTAAAACAAGTTTAAGTGATATACTATTTTTTTACAGTATTTTAAATATATTTCATTGTTTCACTTTTTAAATATATTTTTTATTTTTTCTATTTTAATAAATTTTCTCTCTAAAAAAAATTATTTTATACTTTTCCTTTTTATTTATTGTTTTTTTCTATTTTAAGTATTTTTTTCAGTTTTTCCCAAAAAAACATTTTAAATTAACTTCATTTATATTTTCTAACTATTAACATTTTAAATTTATTACTATATTGCTATATTCTGTCTATATATTTTTTAATTTTATTTATTTCATTTTTTATTTATCTAATCTACTTATTTTCTATTTTTTGCAACAAAAAAATGACACCAATCTTGATGCCATTTTAGATATCTTTATATTTTATTTAGAATTATTTTCCGTTTACTAATTCCTTAAGACCCTTACCTGCCTTGAATACTGGAGCCTTTGATGCTGGTATCTGTATTACTTCTTCTGGCTTTCTTGGGTTTCTTCCTGATCTAGCTGCTCTCTCTCTTGTTTCGAAAGTTCCAAATCCAACTAACTGAACCTTATCTCCTGAAACTAGAGTTTCTTCAACTACCTTCATGAATGCATTTAAAGCAACTTCACTTTCCTTCTTTGTTAAGTTACTCTTTTCTGCCATCTTTGCAACTAATTCTGCCTTATTCACAATAACTACCTCCTGTAATAATTTTCTAATTTCACAACTTAAATATCTTATTTATCTTTCTAGTTGACAAGTTTATTATACATAAGTTTTGGCTATATTTCAATGTTTTTTATCAATTTATTTATTATAGGCTTATATTTTTACATCTTTTTTATATCAAAAGCAGCATCACATATCTCATCAAAATCAAAATATCCTTCTTCCAATCCTGCCTTGGAGAACTCTATCACTTGCAATACAATGCTTCCAAGCTTTTTTATCATAGAATCTATATCGTCTTCTTGAATACTACTAGATAATCTCAAAACTGTGTCTTTCATTTGATTTGCAAGCTCTTCATAGCTTTTTGACTCCCCTTCTTTGCCATCGAAAACAAGCTCTTCTAAATCTTCTATAGATCTAAATCTTTTCTTTCCAGATTTTGCTATAAATAAACTTGTAAGATGATCAAATTCATTTTCTGCTCTATCTAGATCACATAGTTTTATTTTTTTCTTATATTCTAAATCTTTTATTCCTGCTGATTTTACTATATACATTTCCTGTTCGTCATTATAGTATTCCATAAGTTTAATCTTTGTATTAGATGCAATAAACCTATCATATACTTGTGTTATTATTATATTCGCTTCACAATCTAGATCTCTTTTTCTAATGTTAAATGCATCTAAAAGCCTAAATCCCTCAGATGGATCAAAGGCAAGATAGTTATACATTGCATCTATAAAGCTCATAGAAGCTATTATTTCTACTTCTATGCCCTTTTTAAGTGCTATCTCTTCTATTAATGGCACTGTACTTTCAGCTACTCTTGGATGCCCTGGTACAGCATATATAATATCTTCCTTTTCACCGAGATTTACAATCTCATTTGCTATTTTTGAATATACTTGCTCAAAATTTTCATACTCTTCGTAATAAGAATCAAAACTCTTATACTCTATATCTAATTTTTCTACTACTGGATGTTTCTCTGTTCTCAAATAAATAGGCAAATTAGATTTCAACTTTTCTACTGCACTAAAACTTATCTGAGTAATATCTCCTGCTCCTAGCCCTACTATAGTTATCATATATATTTCCTTCCTAAAATATTTTCTGTTAATTTTTCTTGACTTTTTAGAATTTTATTAAAATTCCTATGTTTTATTATTAAAATTATAACTAATTTTAAATAGTCTTTCTTTATTTTATATTATATTGATTTTTTCGTTTTTATACAAGCCTATGTGTTTTTTCTTATTATTGTATATTTCTTATTTTTTACATCTCAAATTTTTTATTCTTTTGCTTATTTTTTCATTTATTATATTAATATATAAAAAGAGTCGGTATAATGCCGACTCAAATTTACTATGATAATTTACAATTTTTTTATTATATTATCTTACTAGCTTGAACTTTTTAAGCTTTGATAATATTTTCTTACCCTTTGGCATTGCAAGTATTTCTTCTTCTGTAACTCCACCAATTCCAAGAAGTACTATTCCATATATGATTCCACCAACTGCTATTGCAATTATAGCAGATATCTTATTTCCCAAAATCATACTTAATCCCATATATGAGAATCTAGCACCAACAAACATTACCATTACTGTTATAAGTGGCTTTATAAAGTAGTCCATTATATCAAACTTTATATTTAAAGCCTTCTTAATATATATGTACTCAACTATCGCTGCTATCATATATGAAACTACCGTACCAAGAGCTGAACCAAGTATATTAAAGGCTGGTATAGCTGTTAATGTATAACTTATTATTATCTTTCCTACTATTCCACCTAAAAGAGCGAATACCGGTATCCAAGGCTTTCCTATTCCCTGAAGTATACCATTAAAGGTATATAAAAGTCCAAGGAATATACATCCCGGTGCTAATGTAAATAGCATTAAACCTATAACCTCTGAAGGTTGTTTAGGGAATAATAATCCCATTATAGGTTCTGAAAGAGCTGCTAAACCAAATGCACATGGCAATACTAATAATAATGTTATTTTAAATGCAAGCTTAGCATTATGTCTAGCTTCATCGAACTTCTTAAGTGTAAAAGAAGTAGATATAGCTGGTACAAGACTCATTCCTATTGCCGTTGTAAATACCATTGGCATTACAATTATCGGCATTGACATACCTGTTAGCTGTCCTAGCATAGCATTTGCCGCCATTTTTGTATATCCTGCTACTTCTAATCTTGATATTACTATTACAGTATCAACCACATTTACAAGTGGCATTACACATGCACCAACACTTATAGGTATCACAACCTTTATAATCTTCATTACAATAGTAGATTTTTTTTGCTTTACATAACCCTTGCTATTTTCCATCATTTCTTTTCTAACTTTGCTATCTTTTAAATATATAGCGACTAAGAATAGGAATGATGCAAATGCACCTATAGTTGCACCTGATATACCACCTGCAGCACCCATCTTAGCTCCAAATTGAGCCATAAATAAGTATGCAAGTGTTAACCCTAAGAATACCCTAAAAACCTGTTCTATAACCTGTGAAGCAGCTATTCTAGTCATCTGCTGATAACCCTGATAATATCCTCTATAAGCTGACATAGATGGTACTATCAACAGCGCTGGCGCTATTGCCCTCATTGCCGATACCGCATTTGGATTATGCTGTATATCAGTAACAATAAAGTTTGCACCGAAAAACAATACTAAAAACATTACAAGCCCTGTTATAAAAAGCATCAAGTGAGTAATTCTAAAAATCTCATTCGCACCCTTATGATTTCCAAGAGCTGCCTGTTCAGATACAAGCTTTGCTATAGCTGTGGGAAAACCAGCTGTTGCCAAAGTTAAAAATAAAGCATATACAGGATATGCAGTTTGGTAATAACCCATCCCTTCTGCACCTATAAAATACCCTAGAGGTATTCTAAATATAGCACCTAATATCTTTATAATAACCCCAGCGGCACCTAATATTAAGGTCCCCATCAAAAAGGAATTCTTTTTACTACTAATTTCCATCTTATCCTCCTATTAAATTTTTCTGTTCAAATACACAATAAATATTATATCATATATAGTCTTCTCTATACCAAAAATTTTTATCTAAAAAATAAAATGCTGATACACAATATACATTGAATATCAGCATTTTGATTAAATCATTCTATCAAATTAAAAGTTCTCTGTAAAGCTTTATTATATTATCTATAAAGATCAAATCTACCCTTTTTTAAAGTTAAACCTAATTTACCTGAACCCATATGTATTGATCTAGTTGCTATTATTTTTTTAAGGGCAGATGCGGGATAACCCTTAAGTTCCTTTTTGCCCACCAATGCAATAGCATTAGTATTTCCTAATGAACATACAGTTCCCTTCGATACATAGACAAACTTTTCTGTTGGTTTTCCATCTAACTTTTTCAATATATTATCTACACACTTAGATGCCATAGCCAAAGCTATTTGAGCTGTTGTTGGATATGGTCTATTTGATTCTGGGTCTATAACCGCAGCTACATCACCTAGCATAAATATATTGTCATAACCCTCTACTGTAAGATCGTCTTTTACTACTACTCTACCTCTTTTTGCGGAGAATCCTGATTCAGCTATAAGATCGACACCACTTACTCCTGTAGTCCAAATAATTGTTCCACCCTCTATTTCATGAGTTTCTCCATCCTTAATATATTCAACTACCCCCGGTTTAATTTCATTTACCTTAGCTCCTGTAATAAACTCTACCCCTAAATCTTTTAGATAGTCTACTGCATAATCTGCAAGTTCTTCAGAGAACATAGGAAGTAATCTTGTTGCAGACTCTACACATACAAGTTCATAACTGTTTTCAGAGAAACCATGCTTTTCTGCATACTTAGGCATTTGTTCAGCAAGAGCTCCTAGAAGTTCAATTCCTGTAAATCCTGCACCACATACTATTATCTTTAACTTTTTCTTATCTCTTTCACCATCTATATATGATCTAATCTGTTCATTAATATGTTTATTAATTGCTACTGCTTGTTCAAGATTTACCATAGAAAAGGCATTCTCATGAACCCCCTTAACACCAAATGTTTCAGATTCAAATCCAAGACCTATAACCAAATAATCATAGTCTATCTTTCCGTTCTTTTCAAGTACTATGCTGTTATTATCTTTATCTATTTCTATTACCTTATCTTGTATAAATCTTGATTTCTTACAACTTGAACAGTCTTCGATTGAATAAATAATATTTTCTGGAGACTGCTGACCTGCTGCTACTTCGTGTAGGCAAGTTTTTTCAGTATGATACGTATTTTGATCAATTAGTATAAGTTCAAAGTCTCCACCCTTATGTCTTAACTGTGTTGCTACTCTTATTCCTGCATACCCTGCTCCTAAAACTACTATTTTTTTAGTCATCGTCTTCACTTCTCCTTTAAACTATTCTTTTAATTCTAATGTGTATTTATAAAAATAATCCTATAAAAAATCCTGCAAACTGAAAAACTAGAATCATTCCTAAATTGGCAACAGCAAATCTAAATGATTTTTCCTTTATAGGTAAATCTTCTATTTTTTTCGCATTCTTAAAGATTTTTCCTGTAGCTGCCAATACTATTAAGTATGTAATAGGCGCCAGCCTTAATATAACGTTTACTATTACACCGAAAAGACATATTCCGTAGAATATGTACAAAAGCTTTATTGAATTTTCTTGACCTATTACGCAAGCTAGTGTTTTTCTTCCATTGATTCTGTCTTCTGCTATATCACATAGATTATTTGTAAGCATAAGTGCTGATATTGCAAATATACTCGGCACAGAAAATACGAATATATCTACAAGTTCTGCATAATTGAGATTGCTGAATCCTCCTATATTTACTCCCACAGTTATTAAAATTATAACAAATCCCATAGTAGTACCTGAGAAGAATTCGCCTAATGGAAGTGAAGATATTGGAATTGGTCCTGCTGAGTAAAATATTCCTACACAAAATGAATATATCCCCAATATTAAAAGCATATATCCTGTTTTATTGACAAGATATAAGCCAAGTATTGCAGATATAGAAATAAAAATTATAATTGCTGTGAGAATACCTTTTAAACTCAAATCCTCTCTTCCGATTATATTTGTTTTATCTCTGTAATCATGCTCTAAGCTGGCATTTTTATAGTCGCAATAGTTGTCAAGCATATCAACTGACATATTAAAGAGCAGCATAGCCACTATTAATATTATTGAGTCTGCAGTTCTAACTTGATGCATGTTATATATAGAATACAATACACCAAGAAGAAATGGCAAAAGACTAGCCAGTTTTGCTTTCATTTCGACTAATTCCGCATAAATCTTTATCTTCTTATATATCATAATATATACCCCTAGTTACTTCTATTAAGCAATTTACACACAAGTTGGTTAAGATATTTTTTAAACAATCCATTTTCGAAATCATTTAATATTTTTATTGCTTTCTCACTATATTCTCTTGAAATATCCTGAGAGTAAGATATTGCACCTGATTTTTCAAGTATGTCTCTCACTTTTTTATTTGCTTCTTCGCTATATATATTTTCTTTCTTAATTCTTTTTAAATCATCACTATACTCTTTCATTGCTTCTATTACTGGCAGTGTGAAATTCCCCTCTTTAAAGTCTTGATTTACAGGCTTTTTAGATTCTCTTGCTTCTGCTGTAACATCTAATATATCATCTCTAAGTTGAAATGCCATACCTACATATTCTCCAAATTCCCAGGCAACTTCTGCATCTTCTTTATTGCCTGACATATATGCACCTTCATAACAAGAAAGTGCTATCATAACAGCTGTTTTTCCTCTTATTATCTTGTAATAATCGTCCTCCTCTATTGAAAAACTATTTCTATGCTCCATTTGAATCAACTCTCCAGAAAGTATAGTGTTTACAGTTCTTGTAATCTTTTTTATATTCTCCATTGTTTTAGCATGTTCAATTACATTTGAAAATACTGATGATAACATATAATCACCTGCATATACTGCAACATCTTTACCCATTTTACTTTGAAGTGACTCAACCCCTCTTCTCTTAGGTGAATCATCAACTATGTCATCGTGTATAAGAGTTGCCATATGCAAAAGTTCAAGTGTAGCTGCAATTTTAATAAAATCATCATCTAAATCTCCACCACCAGCATACATCTTTCCTATTGTAATCATCAAAGCTGGTCTTATAAACTTTGCATCTACATTTATAAGTTTGAGAACTTCTTCTCTAACAGCTTTATTAGGTATATTTATAGACTCTATCATGAACTTTTTACATCTTTTTAGCTCTTCTTTTATTTCTGGAAATTCATTCCACATAGTATTTATTTCCATTCTATTTCCTTCTAACAAATTGTCCTCCTCACTTCTCCTGTTATTATATAGAGCAAGCCCACCAAAGACCATACTTCTTTATATAGCCCTTGGTAATAATAACTTGCTTTAAAACATTAAATTAAAGTATTTTTTCATTAATTATTTTTTAATATATCTTTAACAAATATATTTTTAAAACAATTATATTTGTTACTTCTTTACTTTTTAATTATAATCCCTTATCTATATTGTATAACATTTTGAAGAATTCATTTTCTTTAATAAGAGTGCTCGGAGCATCATCCATTATAAACTTACCGTCTTTTAAGTAAAGTACCCTATCCATCTTCTCTATATCTTGAAGATGGTGAGTTACCCATACAATGGTTTTATCTTTAAACACTTTGAATATTGTGTCAAGAAGCTCGTGTTCTGTGACTGGATCAAGTCCAACAGTAGGTTCATCTAGAAGAATTATAGGAGTATCCATTGCAAGTATTCTAGCAAGTGCCATCCTCTGCTTTTCTCCACCTGAAAGATTCTTTCCACCTTCATCTATTATGGTGTCCATTCCCTTTTCCAAAGAATTGACCTTTCCTTCCAAGCCTACCATTTTAATTATCTCACTGGCCTTAGAATATGTCAATTTGTCGTCACCTAACCTAAGATTGTTGAAAATTGTTGTGTTGAAGATCCACGGACTTTGATTAAGAACTCCTACTATCTTCTCTTTTCCCAAATCCACATTCTTCATATCCTTATCAAAAATTTTAACTTCACCATTGTAATCATATAAATCGCCTCTTAGTATTTTCATAAGAGTTGACTTTCCTGCACCACTTTTACCAAGTATACATATTTTTTGCTTTTTAGCTATATCAAAAGATATATCGTCTAAAATCTTTCTAGTTTCCAAGCCCTGATTATATGAAAAAGTTAGCTTTTTTACTGATATGGCTGTTTTTGCATCTTCTATACTATACTCTACTGTCTTATATACCCTATTTTCTACCATATCACTTAAACTGTTTATATTTTTGATAGACTTTTCATGTGACGCCATTTCCTCCATTCCATCAGATAAAGGAATAAATGTATCTGCCAATGGAAAAACACATAAAACAAAAGCTGCTATCCAATTCTTATTAGAGAAATTCTTAAAATATATTCCTGTAAATATCAGCATTGCTATTGCAACAAATACAAAAATCACTTGAAGAGTAAGATTTCTTTTTCTTCCGTAAGATCTTAACTCTTTTTCTAATTGAGCAAGATTTTTTTCCTCTTTTTCTATATTTTCAAAGAATCTTTCTTTCTGACCACTTACATTCCAATCTCCTACACCCAGTACATTATCTGTAATCTTTTCATAAAGCTTTGTTCTTTCTTTTTTCTTATTAACTATACGATCTCCATTTATTGTAATAGAAATAATAGGTCCTATAAATAATAAAATAGAAAACAATATAAACATTGCTATACCTAGGGGCAAACTTATAATCCCTGTGGCTATAATTATAAATATATACGCCAATAAAGCCACCAAGCTAGGAAATATTGTTCTTAGGTACATATTCTGTATATGTCCTACATCTTCAGTAAGAACAGATAGTAAATTACCCGTTTGAAATTTTTCTTTATAAAAGATTCCTGATTTTTCTATTGTATTATATAGCCTTAATCTTAACTTTGAAGTCATTTTCAATACCCAATTATGAGATGTAAGCCTCTGTGCATATCTAAATGCAGGTCTAGAAATACCAAAAGCTCTCGTCAAAACTATAGGAACATAGATAAGCAATATATTATATGGTCTAGTAGAAGCCTTGCTAATAAGATAACCAGAAGTAAACATCAAGGCAGATGCACTAAGGGCTGTCATAAATCCTAATATTATAACAAGTATTAGTAGAGGTTTATTGTCTTTTAAAAAAGATTTTACCCACGTATCTTTTTTAATTGTGCTTTTAATAGAATGTATCCTATTCAACATTATCACCTCTCATTCTCTTAGCAAGTCTTATAAATTCTCCATCCTCATTATTTATTTCATCATAACTTCCACTTTGAATTAGCTCTCCATTTGAAATAACAAGTATATCGTCCATATCTTTCATCCAATGAAGTCTATGAGTTGAGAAAAACATCAATCTATTTTCAGCAAGTTCTAAAATATATTTTTTAAGCTCGACTTCTGTTTCTATGTCAAGATGTGCTGTCGGTTCATCTAATAAAAGAATTTTTCTATCTGGACTCAAAAATGCTCTTGCTATAGCTATTCTTTGAGCCTGTCCTCCAGAAATATTTCTTCCACCTTCACCTATTTTTGTATTAAATTTATCTTCCATACTATCAATAAGTTCATACAAACCAACCTTTTTAGAAACTTCTATTAGCTCTTCTAAAGTCGCATTTGGTGAATAAAATCTCATATTATCCAAAATAGTTCCTGAAAATATATATGGATTTTGAGGTATGTATATTATTTCATTCTGCCAACCTTCTTGAGTAAAATGTTCCATTTCAACATTGTTTACTCTTATCTTGGTTCCCGATTCAGCCTGTAAAAATCCTCCGATTATATTTAAAAGTGTAGACTTTCCAGAACCGCTATATCCTATAATACCTATTTTTGCAAAGCCTTTATGTCTATAATTTATATTTTTTATGGCATATTTTTCATTATCTTCATATTTGTAACTTAAATTTTTTATTTCTAACTCTATATCATTTGTAACTTTAAATTCACCAATTTTTAGTTTATTTTCCATCTTTAAATCGGTCATATTCTCTATTCTATATAAATCTTTCATGGCATTTTTACCATCTAAAGTTGCATGATAGTCCTCTGCAAACTGTCTTAGTGGGAAGAAAAACTCAGGTGCAAGTATTAATACTGTCATCGCTGGATAAAGTAGCATTTGACCATTTAAAAGCCTTAGACCCAAAAATACAGCAACTATTGCAATAGAAAGAGTTGTGAAAAAGTCCAAAGCAAATGTTGACAGTATAGCTATTTTAAGTGTGCTCATAGTAGCTTTTCTATAATCTTCACTTACATAAAATACATTCTGAGAATGTTTTTCACTCTTTCCTATTATTTTTAGAGTTTCAAGTCCCTGAAGTGAATCTAAAAAATGATTTGAAAGAAGCTTGTATCCACTAAACTGCTTATCTGCCTTTGCCTTTGCCGCATTTCCAAATAATGCCATAAAAACTATTACTATTGGAAATACAAGCACAAGTATTATTCCACTTGTTAAATCATAATAAAAAATTGAGATAATTAATATTACAGGTAGTATCATCATCTCGACTATCTTGATACTTATTATTGAGATATAGTTTTCAATATTGGATATACCTTCCATAGCCGCAACTGTCAAAGTGGCTGTTCCCTCTTTTTGCACTAGACATGGACCTAATCTATATATTTTTCTCATTAATCTTTTTCTTAAATCTTCTCCCACAGAAGCTGAGAATTTACTTGCCGAAGCCTCGCTTATAATATGAGAAAAATGTCTTAATACAAAACAAACTGCAAATAATATAATATATATTATCTGCTTTGAAAGACTTTCCCCATGAAAAAGATTTGTAATTGTTTTTGAAAGAAATACACCTTGGAATAGTATAAATAAAGCTTGTAGGAATGAAATTCCCACAAGCTTTCCCATCAATGATTTCATACCTTTGATTTTTAAAATCTGCTTATCAATCATTATTTTTCTAGTTCCTTACCCTTCTTATGAACTCTTCCTTTAAAGAAGTTGTAAGCCCACGCCTGATATGCAAGTACTATTGGCAATACGCATATAGTTACTATTGTCATAGTCTTTAGCGTATATTCAGAACTTGAGGCATTAGCTATAAGTAATGAGTAATTTGGATCTATTGAACTTACCATTACTCTTGGGAACAAACCTGTAAATAATAATGCTACTACCGCTATCAAAGTAAGACCACTGGCTATAAAAGCTCTTCCTTCGTGTCTTGAGTGAACTGACTTTGTAGCAAATACTGATAAAGCTATAATAGCAACTAGTAACACTACTGTGGATACTGGATGAACTATAAAGAAATCAGTATATAAATATAGTAAAATAGCAAATAATACTTCACCTGCAAATAATACTATATAAAGTTTTTTTGCCCACTTATGAGCTCTCTCTCTTATGTCCCCTGTAGTCTTTAAAGCTATATAATTAAGACCGTGAAGTAGACATAGTAGAAGAACTGCTACACCACCAACAAGTGAAAATGGTGTTACATAGTCTCCAAAGCTAGCATATATATTTCCTTTGGCATCCATAGGCATACCAGATACCATTGCTGTAAATATCATACCTAAAACAAATGGAGGAATAATATTTGATATCCCAAATACCTTATCCCAAATTTCCTTTGCCTTATCTGTTTCTGAGAAGTGTCTAAATGCAAAGCACACACCTCTTAAAATTAAACCTGCAAGCACTATAAAAAGTGGAATATAAAATCCGCTAAAAAGTGCTGCATACCAATATGGGAATGAAGCAAATATAGCTCCACCTGCTGTTATAAGCCAAACTTCATTACCATCCCACACAGGCTCTATTGTCATCATTATCTGGTCTCTTTCTTCCTTGTTTTTTCCAAGGAAAAGATGAAGAATACCTACACCATAGTCGAAACCTTCAAGGAAGAAGAACCCTGAGAATAGAACACCGATTAATATAAACCAAAGTATCTGCCAAAAACTCATGTTCTACACCCCCTTATATCCAAATGGATCTACATTTTCTGCAGTCAAGTTATTTTCATCTGCAAAAGGACCCTTCTTAAATTGTCTTACCATTAGATATACCATTACTCCACCTAATATTGTAAATAGACCGAAGTAAACTATATTGGTAAATAGTAGTTGCCCTGCTGTAACATTTGGAGATACTGAATCAGCTATTGTAAATAATCCATAAACTGTCCAAGGATATCTACCAAGCTCAGTAATTAGCCAGCCTGTTGATGTTGCAAACCAAGGCAAGAAAGTACATATTCCCATTAATTTTAAAAATACCTTCCAATTTTCAATTTTATTTTTCTTAATTCCTATTAAAGCTATTATTGACATTAAAACGAATATTCCACCAAATCCAGCCATTACTCTGAAACTATAAAACATTGTCTTTACGGGAAGATTATAATCTAGATCACCATATTTTGACTGGAATTCCTTAGTAACTGAATCCATACCTCTAACAGATCCTGAAAGCTTATGATATGAAAGTATACTTAATAAATAAGGAACTTCTATTATAGGCTCTGATTCTCTTTTTTCCGTATTGATATTTGATAAAACTGCCCAAGGTGCCGGATCTGGAGTATCTTTGTAAATACCTTCCATAGCTGCAAACTTAAGTGGCTGATCTTTTACAAGTGCTCTCGCCTGTAAATCGCCTACTCCAGCTGTCCCCATTGCTCCTATAATTGCTATAATTGCTACTGTTTTCATAGATTTCTTGTAAAAATCTACTTCTTTCTTCTTTATAATATTAATAGCTGAGCTACCCATTATAAAGAATGCTGCTAGTGTAAGTGCGGCAAATATTACATGTCCAAATTCATACCACACTTGTGGATTTGAAATTACTGCTCCAAAATCAACCATTTGAGCTCTTCCATTTATTATTTCAAAACCTTCCGGATGTTGCATAAAGCTATTTGCTGTAAGTATCCATAGCGCTGATAGAGTTGACCCTATCGTTACTAGCCATATAAAAAGACAGTGTGTCTTTTTTGATACTTTTTCCCAAGAGAACATCCATACCCCAAGGAATGTTGATTCTAGGAAGAATGATAAAAGAGCTTCTATTGCTAGAGGTGCTCCAAATATATCTCCTACAAATCGTGAATAATCTGACCAATTCATACCGAACTGGAACTCTTGAATAATTCCTGTAACTACTCCCACTGCAAAGCTTAGTATCAGCATTTTGCCCCAGAATTTCGTCAACTGCTTATACCTTACATCTCCAGTCATACAATATCTTGTTTCCATAACTGAAACACAGACACCTAGACCTATTGATAACGGTACAAAGAAAAAGTGAAATACTGTAGTCATAGCAAACTGGAATCTTGCAAGACTTAATACATCAGGCATAATAACACTTTCCTTTCTTGAAATATATTTTGTCAAATTTAGCACAAACTTAAATATTTACGTACTATTGGCTTTGACGTTTTCATTATTAGTTATACACATATTAAACAGCTTTTAAACATAAAACAGATCAAATATTTTTTCATATTTATTTATTTGTAAGTTAATTTTATTAATTGAAATATTGTGATGAAAACACTATCCTGCGTCTTTTTGATAAAACATTGATTTTCTTCTATCTTAATCATATTATCAATTCAAACAACTGTCAAGAAATCAACTAGCTAATATATGTTATTTAAATAGATTTATTATTTTATAAAAGAAAAAATCTATTTACTTTTTCACAAAGTTTTAACTTATATGAAACTTCTATTTACTTTTTAATTTAGACTTTATACCTACAAGAAAAAAAATTATTTTAAAGTTCTTATTTTTCATCTTTAATTTTAACAAAAAAACGACCACGCATTTTTAAGCGTGGTCGTTTCTATATTTACTATTTTACTTTTTTTCTTCAGTCTTCTTTTCGTCAGCCTTCTTGTCATCTGTCTTCTTTTCATCTGATTTCTTTTCGTCTGATTTCTTTTCGTCTGTTTTCTTGTCGTCTTTCTTCTTTTCTGTTTCTACAGGGCCGAACTTAATATCCTTTAACTTATCTTCAAATTTTTCTACCTTAGCATCTTTTTGAATCTTTGTTAGTAGTTCCTGCATATTCTGCTGAGTAAGTTCCTGCTTCATTGTATTCTTAACATCATTATAGTTAAGCTTTATTCTCTTATTCAATTTGATAATGTGGTATCCAAACTGAGTCTCTACTGGCTGAGATATTTCTCCGTCCTTTAGAGAGAATGCTACCTTTTCAAACTCTGGAACCATAGCTCCTCTAGGGAACTGACCTAATGAACCACCAGCTTCTTTAGATCCTGGGTCCTGAGAATATTCCTTAGCTAACTTAGCAAAATCTTCTCCGTCTTTTGCCTTTTTGTATATTTCGTCAGCCTTCTTCTTAACTTCAGCCTTTTGCTTTTCATCCATTGGCTTTCCAGTATTTGGATCAGTTGTAGCTAATAATATATGAGAAGCATCTAACTTTTCATTATGCTTATCAAAGTATTCTTTTAACTGCTTTTCGCTAGGAGTTGACTTCTTTTCTATAAACTTCTGAACTCCAGCCATTGTTGCAGACTTTTCAGCTAACTTATCTAAAAACTCTTCATTTATACCAGCCTTCTTTAGGCTTTCCTTAGTCTTTGCATCTTCTAATATCTTCTTATTCTGTTCTTTAAATTCTTTTAATTCTTTTTCACTAGGCTTTATATCATTCTTTTCTGCATACTCTAAGAATGTCTGTTCCTGTATCATCTTGTCAAGAACTTGATTCTTTATAGTTTCTTGATATTTAGGATCCTGAGCCTTCATCATTTCCCAAACTGAATCTCCATACTGTAATTCATATATCCACTTTGTAAATCTTAATTCCTCTTCATACTGCTTAGCCTTTATAGGCTTTCCATTTACTTTGGCTAATGTTGCATCTCCTACACAGGCTACTGTTGTAAGTCCGATAACACAAGCCGCTAAAATAGCTAATAGTTTCTTCAAAATCCTGTCCTCCTAATTTTGTTTTTTGGCTTTTTGTCTCTTATATATACCCTCAAGCATATCTTCAAGTTCCATTACGATTTCATGTCCATTGACTTCCTTTGTTTCATATTTCGTCAAAGGTTCCAAATCTATAATCTGGCCTGATTGTTTAACTTTATCTATTTTTAACCTCTTACATAGAGACTTAATGTAAGCTATGTTAAGTAATGTCTGAGTTTCTTTTGGAATATCTGAGAATCTATCCTCCAGTTCTTCCTGAATCTCATACATGTCCTCCTTACTATCTATTGTAGCAATTTTCTTATACATTTCAAGTTTTGTAACTTCATCCTGTATATAATCTGAAGGTATATATGCACTTACATTTAAATTAATTTCTACATCTATATCTTCAACTATTTCTTCGCCCTTTATTTTAGAAATCGCTTCATTTAACATTTTTACATAAAGCTCATAACCGATTACTGCCATATGTCCATGTTGCTGAGCTCCTAAAACATCACCAGCACCTCTAATTTCAAGGTCCCTCATGGCAATCTTAAAACCTGAACCAAACTCTGTGAATTCTTTTATCGATTTTAATCTTTTTTCTGCTACTTCACTTAAAACTTTATTTTTTTCATACATAAGATAGGCATACCCCTGTCGTGAGCTTCTTCCTACACGACCTCTTAGCTGATAAAGCTGGGCAAGACCCATTTTATCTGCATCGTATATTATCATTGTATTGGCATTTGCAATATCTATACCTGTTTCTATAATTGTAGTACAAACAAGGACATCAAATTCTTTTGAAAGGAAGGATAAGACTGTATTTTCCAATTCCTTTGCCGACATCCTTCCATGTGCTACACCTATTCTTGCATCTGGAACTAGACGCTTTATTCTAGCTGCCATTTCTGCTATTCCCTCTACTCTATTATAAACAAAGAATACCTGACCACCTCTTGCAAGTTCTCTGTGAATTTCATCTTGAATTACACTATCCCTTGCTTCTATTACATAGGTCATAACAGGATATCTTTCCTGTGGTGGTTCTTCTATAATACTCATATCTCTAATTCCACTTAGAGACATATGCAGAGTTCTCGGTATAGGCGTAGCAGATAAAGTCAGAACATCTACATTTGCCTTTATCTTCTTTAAAGACTCTTTATGTTTGACTCCAAATCTTTGTTCTTCATCTACTACAACTAAGCCTAGTCTAGGCATATCTATATCTTTTGATACTATTCTATGAGTACCTATAAGAACATCTACAAGACCCTTCTTGGCATCTTCTATTATTTCTTTCTGTTGTTTAGCCGTTCTAAATCTACTTAGAACCTCTACCCTAATTGGATAGCCTTCAAATCTTTCTGTAAATGTATTAAAATGCTGCTGAGCAAGTATAGTCGTCGGAACAAGTACTGCTACTTGCTTTCCATCTGTTACTGCCTTAAAAACAGCTCTTATAGCTACTTCTGTCTTTCCATAACCAACATCACCGCATACCAGTCTATCCATGACCTTTGAAGATTCCATGTCTTTTTTTGTTTCCTTAATAGCCTTCAACTGATCATCGGTTTCTTGGAATGGGAACTTATCCTCAAATTCTTTTTGCCATGGAGTATCTTTAGAATACTTATATCCTTTTCTACTTTCTCTCTTGGCATATAGATCGATAAGTTCTTTGGTCATATCATCTATTTCTTTTTTTACTTTTCTCTTTGCCTTAATCCATTCATTTCCACCAAGTTTGTTAAGCTTTACCTTTTCTACATCTCCACCAATATACTTCTGGACCTTATCCATCTGGTCTATTGGAACATAAAGGCTATCTCCTCCTTGATAGACAATCTTTAGGTAGTCCTTTTTTATTCCACCTACACTTACTTGATTAATTCCTGTGTACTTACCTATACCGCTATTTTCGTGTACAACGTAGTCGCCTACCTTCAACTCAAGGAAAGAATCTATCTTAGCAGCATTTTTCTGCTTTTTCTTTTTCTTCTTCTTTACTCCAGCCTTATTTGCACCGACCATTTCCTTATCGGTAATTACTTGGAATTTAATTTTCGGATATTGGAATCCTACACTTATATTTGCTCCCAAAACTACAATCTGAGAAGTCTTTATTTCAAGGTCTCTCTTTGTAGTGTATATACTGTCTATTCCATTTTCAGAAAGCAAAGTATGAACTTTTTTAGCTCTTTCTGACGTAGCTGTTGCCACCAATATTTTATATCCTGAATGTCTTAATCTCTTTACTTCTTCAACAAAAATTTCAAGTCTTCCATTATATCCTGGAATTTCCCTGCTATCCATGGTAAATGTATGCTTTACATTTATATCACTAATTGACTTAGATAACAGTGAATTGAATATACCTACTCTTTTTTCCAATTTATATATAATATCATGGAGACTAAAAAGAAGTTGTCCCTGAGTTTTTAAAGCAAGACCTCTTTCAAGATTTAAGGTATAGTTATCTTTAAACTCAGACATTAGATTTCTATATCTTTCCTTGCAATGAGCTACATCATCTACAATTACAATTGCATCTTTATTCAAATACTGAACTAAACTTTCTGTTTTATCCTCAAATAGATACTCAACATAGTTTTCAAGTCCATCAAAATACTCTTTATTTTCAATTTTTTCAATGTTTCTAAGTACATCATCATCTGTAGAATCTACAACTTCTTTTCTTATATTTTCTACACCCTTCGAAACATCTTTAGGGAATATAAATTCTCTTGAAGGAGTAACTGTAACCTTCTTCATTTTATCTATAGATTTCTGAGTGTAAATATCAAACTGCCTAATTGAATCAACCTCATCATCAAAAAATTCAAGTCTTATAGGGTAGTCATATAAAAGTGTAAATATATCTACTATCCCACCTCTTATACTGAACTGACCAAAACCTTCAACCTTACTCACCCTCTGATACCCTAGATGAACTAATTTATTTGAAAGCTCTTCAATATCCATAACTTGACCTATTTTCAAATCAAAGACATTGTCCATAATTATACTCTTTGGAACATACTTTTTGGCAAGTGCATCCATAGAAGTTACAACTATTATCTTCTCTTTTTTAAACAGCCTAAAATAAGTCTTCAGTCTTCTAGCATCTACTTTTCTATCTCTTGCATCTAAACTATAGAACAGTATTTCATTAGTTCCTAGAAACTCAACCTTATTTTTCATATAAACATTCAGTTCCTCGTAGACTTTTTTCGCCTCATATTCTGTCTTTGCAACATAAAGCATCTGCTTAGAAGTATCTTTATAAATAGAATATGCAATATTTACTTTACTTCCTGGAACAAGACCATTTACTTGAATATTTCCATCTCTCTCTGAAATAGCATCTAGTATACCGTTGTATTCTGGACTGTTTTTCAGAGGACTTACTAACACATCTTCCATTTTATCAACACCATACCTTAACCATTATACTTATTCATTGCAGATTCAATTCCTGAATCTATTATTTCTTCTACAGTAAGAACTGCTCTTTCAAAACTTTCTTCTAGGTCACCTTGCTGCTCCTTTGGAAATCTAGATAGAACAAAATCCGCAAGGTCCCACCCTTCAGGAGGCTTGGAAACTCCTATTCTAATTCTTGGGAACTCCTGCGTACCTATACATTTGATAATAGACTTCATTCCATTATGAGATCCTGCGCTTCCCTTTTTTCTTATTCTAAGCTTTCCAACGTCTAAATCTATATCGTCATACATTACTATTACCTTATCAAATTCAGGTTTATAAAACTGACAAATGCTCACAATTGATTCTCCACTTAAATTCATATAAGTTTGAGGTTTAACCAATACTACTTTTTCAGTCCCTATTCTACCTTCACCTATTAAAGCTTTATGCTTTAACTTATCCATTTTTATATTATATTTTTCTGCCAACTTATCTATGGCATCAAATCCCGCATTGTGTCTAGTATGTTCATACTTCTTTCCGGGATTTCCTAGTCCTATTATTATATACATTTTTTCTTAACCTTTCCTAAAATTATATCTATTTTGTTTTATATTAACATTATTTTTCATTTACAGATATTAGATTATTTAGCTATACAACAAAAAATTATAAGTCCAATAGAAATAAACGGAATGAAAGATATCAAACCGTCATCAAAGTCTTTATTCATTATTCTTAAAACCATACTATACAAAGAACATACCATAAATGATGAGAAAAAAATTACCATGCATCCAAAAAAATTTGCAAACATTCCAAGAAATGTAAAGTAAAGAACATCTCCCATACCAATAGCTTTAGTCACTTTTGCAGGAATATAGATAAACAAAAAAAGTACCGTCATTCCCAAAAATGACTCATAAATATCTCTATTAAAATAAATTCCATAACTAAAAAAATTTCCTAGGCTTATATGCATAGATACCCACATATAACTGCCAAATATCACATTTATAAGATTTAATTGCCTTGATTGGAATATCTTCCATAAAAGAGGCCCCATATCTTTAAATTCAATGATTGTAGATACAACCATCTCTACTATAATACCACAAATAACATCTCTATCAAATACTAATTTTTCTCTAATATCCACCATCGATGTAATAAATATTATTGACAATACAAAGGATAACCTATATTTTCCACAATTCACCTTCATAGCTGTATATGTCCAAAATGTTGAAATAAACATAATTAGCAATATAATAAAAATTTTCTTTTGATCAATATTAAAGAATCTTTTTCTTAAAATATAAATACTTATGTAACTATTTATAAGTACACTTGGGAATATCCATAATAATAAATTAAACATATTTTCACGACCTTAGATAATATTTTTTAATAAACAACAATTAATTTTAAACTCTATTCTAAATTAAAATTTATTATACTCTAGGTTTTAAATATTCCTTTATCTATATTTTTTAACACATACTCTTTGTCCAAACATTTTCTTAAAATGTCTTCCTTATTAATAAATCCTTTATAATACATTTTCAATAATTCTGAATCCATAGATACTAAGCCTTTTGAGCTATTTATTTGAATATAATTTTGAATTTGATTTATTTTTCCTTCTTTGATAATATTTGAAATAGATTTTTCTATTTTTATAAACTCTACTATAGGAGTCCTACTATCTTCTATCTTTATAAGCTGCTGAGATAATATTGCTTTTAGTACAATCGATACTTCAAACCTTATTTTTTCTTTTTCATCCCCTGAAAAAAATCCCATAATTCTTTCAATCGTATCAACTGCACCAATTGTGTGTAATGTACAGAAACAAAGATGACCTGTTTGAGCTGCACTTATTGCATTTATCATTGTGTCTTTATCCCTTATTTCACCTATTACTATAACATCTGGATCTTGTCTTAATGCAGACTTTATTGCATCAGAAAATGAAGCCGTATCCTTACCGACTTCTCTCTGAGTAATTATTGAGTTTTTATTTTTAAAAACAAACTCTATAGGATCTTCAATAGTAATAATATGTCTTTTACTATTTTCATTTATATAATCTATAATTGCCGCTAAACTTGTCGTTTTTCCTGAACCTGTAGGACCTGTAATAAAAACAAGACCACTTGAAAAATTGCATAAAGATTCAACAGCTATTGGAATCAATAACTCTCTAAAGCCTTTAATTGTATTATCAATCCTTCTTAAAGAAATAGATAGCCTTCCCATAGAAAAAAAGATATTACCCCTAAATCTTGATTGGCTACTATAAAATGAAAAGTCAACTTCAGATACTTTTTTTAAATAATCAACACTATCTAAATTAATTTCTTTAAAAAATTCTTCAATATCTTTCAACTCTACAAAACAATTGCTAAAAGATATGTCTCCTAAAATTCTTAACGCTATATTCCCATTTTCCTTTATATGAATATCCGAATAAGCATAAGTTGATATATCGTCAATGAAATCAATAATTTTTCCCAAAATAACCTCCATAAAATAACTTTTATTTTATAGAATATAGGCTATTTAAAAAATATATCAACACTTTTTTAATTATTATTTACAAATTTCTATTTTTTCAAGACCCTTTTTCAGTCTATCATGCATTTTTTCTCTTACACTTACTGGTTCTAGAATCAATACATTTTCTAAATACTGGAAAAAATATGCTTCACATTGATATGGTGAACACTCAAATACCTTTATTCTATCATTTTCCAATTCTTCTTCACTTATAGACACATCTTGGTATTTATCTGGATTTTCATAAATACTTTTTTTAGAGATTTCCAAGGGTCTATTTAGTGTTACTATGTTGAGCATACCAATTCCTTTTTCTGTAAGCTCTACCTTTACAAACTTTCCATTTGACAGGAAACCATCAAAATATTCTTTTGATTTATTGAGTATATATTTGTACTCATCTTTTACTTTAAATTTTTCATGTAGATTTTTTATCTTTGATATTCTTGATATTCTGAACGTTCTTATATCCTGTCTTTTGTGGCAAAAGGCTATAAGATAATTGTTTTCTTCAGTTTGAGTTGTTACTATTTTATATGGGTCGATTATTCTTTTTTCATACTCTATTCCATTTTTTGTGTGTGATATTTCAATTGATTCATTATTATCAATAGCTGTCTGTATCTCTTCAATAATATTTTTATATATTATCTGCTCTCTTATAAAAAGCGGCAAAAATAGATATGCAGCTATATACGCCCTTACTAATTCCGATTTTGAATACTCTCCATGGACCCTGAGTTGTTTATTCCAAATAGCCCTGTTTTCAGCATTTACTTTTACATCTTTCACCTTATTATCTTTTTCTATTTTATAAAATCTAGGTTCCAGCTCTTCTGAAGATGATATTATCTGATTTATTAATCTATTTACCGGAATACTATACTTTTCAGCTTCTTCTTCTAATAGCAAATACATCCTTTTATCGATAGTTAATCTGACTCTCATTAATATTATCTCCTTTTCTTGTATTTATATAGTTTTGTATACATATATTATAATTGCATTTTTAAACTATTTCAATGTTTTTTAAATACTGAGCCAAGCCATGTGTACCTTTTTATACATTTTTTAAAAATTTATTCATTCATTTTCAAAGCTTTTGTTAGTTTTTGGTACTTTTATACAAAATAATAAATGTATACTTTTTTATAGGCTTAAAATCTCAATTTAAGGGGAAAAAATTAAATCTATGAAATTTTTTTAGTATTTAATTGAAATATTTTAATATATTTTTGTAATTTTAGGAATAATATATTTTATATTAATTTTTAGATATTTTTATATTTAAAAGCAAAAAAGCCCCAAATATTTGGGGCTTTTTTGGTTGTTGATATGAATTTTATATTTCAAAAATAAACCGTAATACTAGAACAGTTTACTTACTGAATCACATGTATATATTCTATTAATTGCATCAGCGAATACTTCTGCAACTGTCATAGTCTTTATCTTATCTATCTTCTTTTCTTCAGGTAATTCAATAGTATCAAGAACGATTAATTCCTTTATTGGAGAATTTTCTATTCTTTCTATTGCTGGACCAGATAGTACACCGTGTGTACAACAAGCGTATACGTCCTTTGCACCAAACTTCTTAAGAGCTGATGCTGCATTTACTATTGTTCCTGCTGTATCTATCATGTCGTCAAGTAGTATAACGTTCTTGCCTTCTACTTCACCTATGATATTCATAACTTCACTAACATTTGGCTTAGGTCTTCTCTTGTCTATTATAGCAATAGGCACTTCTTTATCTATATTGTTAGCAAACTTTCTTGATCTAGTAACACTTCCAAGGTCTGGAGAAACTACTACTAAATCATCTAGGTTTAATCCTCTAAAGTAATCAGCTAGTATCTTTCCTCCTAGTAAGTGATCCACTGGTATATCAAAGTATCCCTGTATCTGACCAGCGTGTAAGTCCATTGTAAGAACTCTGTCCGCACCTGCTGCTGTAATCAGATTAGCAACCAACTTAGCTGTGATTGGATCTCTTGCCTTTGCCTTTCTATCCTGTCTAGCGTAACCGTAATATGGTATTACTGCCGCTATTGAACCTACAGAAGCTCTCTTTAAAGCATCTATAAGTATTAATAATTCCATTAAATTATTGTTAACTGGACTGTTAGTAGACTGAATTACGAAAACATCGCATCCTCTAACAGTTTCATTGATTGTAACTGCAATCTCACCGTCACTGAATGTATCAACCTGACAGTCAACTAGCTCTACACCTAAACATTTGGCTATTTTACTAGCTAATTCTTTTGATGCGTTACCAGCAATAAGCTTCATCTTATGGCTATTGTAACAACTCATAATAAACCTCCTAAAGTAATAATGTGACATATATTTATAGTTAAATTTTAACACTTCAAGTATTATTATATCACAATTTAAGGTTTTATACATTATTTTAAGCAATATTATTTCAACTTTTATTTAACAATATTCGTGTTTATGCAAAATTATTTGCATAATATTTAAAAAACTTTCTTATGAAATAATTTTCTATTTATTTTTTACTTTATATTATTGTTTTACTGTTTTTGATGTTTTTATTTATATTTTTTTAATTTATTAATATTTATAAACTATACTTTCTATATTTTTTTATCACTATTATTTCTCCAAAATTTGAGTTGCCTATATATTCTACTATAATTTTTAACAGATATCCATAGTTTTTTTACTTTTTTATTAAAAAATAATTTTCTTTTTCATATTAATGAAAAGAGCAGTAACTTAAATTAAGCTACTGCCCTTTATATTCTATATTATGCTTTTAAAAACATCTTTTTTACTTGTTTTTTTCAGCCTCTTCATCTTTTTTTCTTTTCTTTGCTACCCAACCTTCTTTTAGGACTTGTCTTTCTCTTGCTATTGCCAAGCATCCTGTTGGAATATCCTCTGTAATAGTAGAGCCTGTCGCTATAAATGTGTCTTCTTCTACAACTACTGGAGCTACAAGATTTGAGTTTGAGCCTACAAAGGCATTGTCCTTTACTATTGACTTAAACTTATTCTTTCCATCATAGTTTACAAATACAACTCCACAACCTACATTTACATTTTTACCTACTTCTGCATCTCCTATATAAGATAAGTGAGAAGCTTTTGAACCGTCTCCAAACTTTGCATTTTTCATTTCAACAAAGTCGCCAACCTTACAATTATTTCCTACTTGAGCCTTTGGTCTAAGATATGCATATGGACCTACCTTAGTATGATCTCCTACTGATGCATCAATCATTTCTGATTTCTTAACACTAGTATAATCTCCTACTATAGAGTTTTCCATACTTGTTTGAGGTCCTATCTCACAAGCTATTCCTATCTTTGAACCTTTTCTTAACATACACCCTGGAAAAATAATTGTATCATTACCTATCTCTACATCTGCATCTATATAAGTTGCTTCTGGATCTATAATTGTTACACCATTTGTCATGTGTTTTTCATTTATTCTTCTTCTCATTATTCTTTCTGCATTTGAAAGCTGATTTCTTGAATTTACACCCATAAGCTCTTCTATACTAGCGCCCATGTAAGCTCCTGCTTTACCATTAGAATTTCTTATTATTTCTATTGTATCTGGCAAGTAGTATTCACCCTGAGCATTATTATTATCAACCTTTGCAAGTGATTCCTTTAGGAATTTACCATTGAAACAGTATATCCCTGAATTTATTTCCTTTACAGCTTTTTCTTCCTCGCTGGCATCTTTTTGCTCTACTATCTTCAAAAGATTCCCTTTAGAGTCCCTTATGATTCTTCCATAGCCAGTCGGATCTTCTACAGATGTTGTCAAAACAGTTACTGCAAATTCACCCTTGTCATGATATTCAAAGAAATCTTCTAGTGTATCTGCTTCTATAAGAGGAGTATCCCCACATAGAACCACTACTGTATCATCTTCATTGACACTTTCTTCAGCCATTCTTACTGCATGAGCTGTGCCAAGCTGTTCTTTCTGAACTGCTATCTTTACATCATCTCCTACAGCCTTCTTCACTTCGTCTATTCCATGTCCTAAAACTACAATAGTTTCATTTACACCTGCACTATGAGCTGCATCTATTACATGGTTCACCATTTCCTTACCGCATACCTTGTGAACAACCTTTGGATGAGTTGATTTCATTCTTGTTCCCTTACCTGCTGCAAGTATTATAGCTTTTTTCATTTTTCATTCCCCCAAACATCTTCATATTATATCTGCTATTAACTTTATCTTCTTCTATTATTTATAAACAGTTTTATTATAAGCACCAAGAGTCCTTATTTAATTTAATCAATAAATTATGATATATTTATTTTTACAAAATTAATTATATCATATTACAACTGCTCTTTGACCCATTTGCATATATAATTTGGTAAATTCTATGAAATTTACTGCTCTTTGACCTTTTTGAGGATCTAGTATACTTACCATTCCTCTACCTACACCATTTACCACTACACAATGTAGATTAGAATAAAGTGGCTTTTTCTCTCCACTTGGAGTAGTGTATGTAGCCTTTCCATACTCTGGCTTTTTATCATCTACTGTATACCACACTGCTACAGGCTGTTTTCTAAATATTATTTGATTCAAAACTCCAAAGACTGACATTCCAGTCTTGTCTTTTGCCGCTTTAGAAATATTATTATCTCTAAAGTATTTATTCGCACATTCAACTATCGGTGGTGCATAACAATAAAATCCTTTAGACTTACTATATGGATTGCCTATATATCCAGTATTTGGATCGGCATTATAAAATCCAGTCTTATTTAAATAATTGTCGTTTAAATATTCTTTACTAACATCAAAACCATTATACTTCATAAGCATATCTAGAGCTGTTATTTCACATCCATTTGGCATACTAGGATTTTGAAACTCCTCTTGAACATTTAGCTCCCTTATTGGTATAAGATAAAATGCTAGAACTGCTATTCCAATAATTAGCAAATTTCTCAATAATTTCTTCATTTTTACAGTGAAACAAACTTGCTTGTTTCATTGACCTCCTTTAATTAACATATCTATTTGTTGTTTTTCAAAACAAAAATACTACAGTATCCCTATAGTTTTACATCATTGTCTTAATTTATCCTTTAATCTATTTAAAATACTCATTTACTGCTGTATTTTACTACAAAGTAAGAAAAAAATATATAGATTTTCAAAATAATTCCTTTTTTTAATTTAGAATCTATTTTTTACTAATTTTCACTATTTTAGATAAATGTTTATGATATAATAAAATTAACATAAATATAATATTTCTTATATTGCGAAATAATTTAATTTTTAATGAGTTTACAGAATTTTTAAGCTTTTTAAAAGACTGTGAATACTATATGGATAATATTAAAGTAATGGAGGAATGAAATTTGAAAGACCCTACAGATAAAATTGGAGTTCTCCTGAGAAAGGTTAGACAGGATAAAGGACTTACACTTGAGGAAACTTCAAAAATAACAGATGTTAGTAAAGCCATGCTCGGACAAATAGAACGTGGAGAGTCTAAACCTACTATTTCTATTTTGTGGAAAATCTCCACGGGACTTAAGATTTCAATATCAGAGCTTCTTGAGGATGAAAACGCTCAACTTGAAGTAATAAATATAAATGAAATCACTCCAGTCTCAGAGCTCGATGGAAAAGTGAAACTTTATAATGTTTTCCCTTTTGATCCAAATACAGGCTTTGAATCCTTTTTAATGACGCTTGAGCCAGGAGGTTATAGATTATCTAAACCACATAGAAGCTCATCACAAGAATATCTAATTGTTACGGAAGGTGAGCTAGATCTTATAATTTCTGGTGAAACATTTAAACTAAGAGCCCCTTCTGCCATTAAGTTCAATGCAGATATTCAACATGAATACAGAAATACTAGTAATAAAAAGACCACTTTTCAAAACATAATAAAATATAAATAAAAGTATGTTCTTTACTGTTTTCTTAATTTTGAGCTAACTTAATTGATAAATTATTAATCGGAACAAAATATACTACTAAAAAAGGAAGTTCATTAATGAACTTCCTTTTGAATGTTTTTTATTTATTATGATGTTTGTATTTTTTATGTTATTGATACGATCAAATCTTTATTG
>NZ_FODF01000016.1 GCF_900110295.1 Peptostreptococcus russellii | reverse complement strand
AAAATGGTCGAGGTGAAGGGACTCGAACCCCCGGCCCCATGGTCCCAAACCACGTGCGCTACCAAACTGCGCTACACCTCGTCCATAATGGCGGAGAAGGAGGGATTCGAACCCTCGCACCGGTTAAATCCAGCCTAATCCCTTAGCAGGGGATCCTCTTGAGCCACTTGAGTACTTCTCCGTATTATTACTATTTAATTAAAAATGGCGGAGAGGGTGGGATTCGAACCCACGGTGCCGTAAAGCATCACTGGTTTTCAAGACCAGCTCCTTAAACCACTCGGACACCTCTCCGAAAAGTGATCCATCCGCGATTCGAACGCGGGACACCTTGATTAAAAGTCAAGTGCTCTACCTACTGAGCTAATGGACCATATTATTAAATTACTCTGGAGCTGGTGATAGGAATCGAACCTACAACCTGCTGATTACAAGTCAGCTGCTCTACCGTTGAGCCACACCAGCATTTTTGAATGGTGGGAGTAACAGGGCTCGAACCTGTGACCCCCTGCTTGTAAGGCAGATGCTCTCCCAGCTGAGCTATACTCCCACTTATGACTCCTAGGGGAATCGAACCCCTGTTACCGCCGTGAAAGGGCGGTGTCTTAACCGCTTGACCAAGGAGCCAGATTAAAAGCTCCAAGGGTGGGGCTCGAACCCACAGCCTACCGGTTAACAGCCGGTTGCTCCACCATTGAGCTACCTTGGAATAACGTGGCTACGTCCTACTCTCCCAGACAGTTTCCCATCAAGTACTATCAGCGCTCGAGAGCTTAACTTCTGTGTTCGGAATGGGAACAGGTGTATCCTCTCTGCTATAATAACCACATCTAAGCTTTTTAATCTTGCTTGTGTTTTTTTCTTTTTTTCGTGTCCCTCAAGGACAAGTATTATATTATCATAGCTATACATAAGAGTCAACACTTTTTATAAACTTTTTTTATTTTTTTTTATTTTTTTATAAAAAACGAACTTTTATATTTATACTTAATATATTTATTCATATATTAACGTACATTTTTTCTTTTTAAGTTATTTTAGTAACCTGTATGATATGTATAACTATATAATATTTTTTTATACTTTTTTCAAAAAAACTTATGTTACACGAAAAATACATATTTTTTTATATAAATTTTATCGTTTTTTCTTTCTTCTACTCCATATTTTTTTATAAAAACTATAAAAAAGTTCTTTTATCTATATAATTTATATCATATTCTTACCTCTGTACCTATATCATAACAGCTTTCATTATTTATTGCATCCTTTCTTTCAGTTAACTTCTTTCTTTTTCGCTAGATCTTTTGGCTGACTTCTTACATCTTCTTTAATATATGGATTTATATACTAGCAAATACTTTTACTCATCTATATATGCTTTATATACTTTTTCTCCTCTATATATAGCTTCTTCTCTGCTAGTAACTTATATTTACACTTTTCATTTTTATTGAATATTATATTTTTTTATTTATTTTCAATTAATATAGTTTAGATCTATTTTAAAGGGTATCAATTATACATAGATAATATTAATGTAATTTTTCTAACTGTATCTTAAAAGGAGGTTATACATATGAAATTTAAAAATATTACAATTGCAGGTGGCGGCGTTTTAGGAAGTCAGATTGCTTTTCAAACAGCATTTTCTGGATATAATGTTAAGGTTTGGCTCAGAAGTGAGGCTTCTATAGGAAGAGCAAAACCTAAATTTGAACGTTTAAAGAATATTTATCTTTCTTCTCTAGATGAAATGGATAATGATAGTTCTATTTATTATAGGGGTTTTGGACCTAAGGAAAACCTTACATACGACAAAATTCAAGAAATGAAGGACACTGTTATAAAAGCATATGACAATATTCTACTAACTACAAGCTACTCAGAAGCCTTTAATGATGCAGATTTCGTTATAGAATGTGTTGCAGAAAATCCTACTGAAAAAATTTCTTTCTATGAGGAGCTTTCTAAGCACCTTCCTAAAAAAACAGTTTTAGCAACAAATTCTTCTACTATGCTTCCAAGTAGTTTTGCAAAATACACTGCCAGACCAGAAAAGTTCCTGGCTCTACACTTTGCAAATGAAATTTGGAGAAATAATACGGCAGAAATAATGGGACATGATAAAACTGATCAGAAATATTATGATGAGGTTGTTGAATTCGCAGAGTCAATCAATATGATTCCTCTTAAATTGAAAAAAGAACAACCTGGCTATATATTAAATACTATGTTAGTTCCTCTACTTAATTCTGCATCTTATCTTTATGCAAATGGTGTTGCAGATATAGAAACTATAGATAAGACATGGACAATTGCTACCGGAGCTCCTATGGGACCTTTTAGAATACTAGACATCGTTGGTCTGACTACAGCCTATAATATAGTTTCAATGAGTCCAGATGCTTCTGATCCTGAATCTAAAGCCTATAAAATAGCTACTATGCTAAAATCTTACATAGATCAAGGCAAAACTGGAATTAACGCTGGAGAAGGTTTCTATAAATATAAATAGAATCCAAAGTATCTCTATTAGTTAAAATAACTTTAATTACTTTATAGCTATTTAAGCAATAATTGAATTTCATGGTCCACTAATATATTCATTTCAATTTAATAGTACTCTCAAAGTATCTATTTATTTGAATGACTATATATACTGTTTGTCCATTAGACTAATTATTGATAGAAAATAAATTGATTAATTAATTTAAATAAAAAAACTCCTAAGAAATTTCTTAGGAGTTTTTTATCTTATTATTTACTATTTTACTTCTACTAGTGTATTAGCTAGTTTTACTAAGTTATCATTTCTATAATCTGATAGCTTTGCATATATACCTATATATGAATCGCCATTATCTAGTTCTATGTTGTGTTCATTATAAAGTATAGCATCCTTTCCAAGAACCTTTACTTTATCTACCTTGCTTCCACCTGTTTCATAAGATAATTCATCTGTACCCTTACGTTCAGATAATACTATTTGCTGTCCGTCCTTACTCTGGTATATGTTTGCATAGTCTCCATCGACCTTGCCATCTTCTTTTTTCAAAAACTCTACCTTATCTATATTCATACCAGGTAATACTCTTAATGTAAAGTTAGCATGCTTAGCAGCCTCATTTATATCTTTGAAATTCTTAGACTCTATAGTTTCCTCTATATTTTCAGGCTTATAATTTCCATTTTCATCTATTGGAAGTTTTTCTATTCTATTTCCATTTTCATCATAAATATTTTTCATAGATCCATTTAAAGAATCTAAAGCCTTTCCATTCTTGTCAAATACCTTTCCCTTTAGTTCTTTCGGTAGTCTTACCACTATTTCTGATGGATCAACATCAAGTTGTTCTTCATCAATAGTTATTCTACCAGCCTTAACTACTTTAGTAGTTGTCATAAAATCCTTACCTATTGTTATTCCAGTTCCTATCCCTACTACTATTGCCAAACTTGCAACTATTGTAGCAATCTTGCCTATTTTCTTCTTTCCAGTTTTAGACTTCATATTTTTATCTCTAACATCACTTAATAAAGTAATGTTCTCCTTTCTTTCTTCTTCCTTATTTTCAATGTTCTTCATTACTCTTGATTTAATTCTTTTTTTTGTCTCTTCGTC
Organism: Peptostreptococcus russellii; assembly: GCF_900110295.1. GTDB lineage: Bacteria > Bacillota > Clostridia > Peptostreptococcales > Peptostreptococcaceae > Peptostreptococcus > Peptostreptococcus russellii_A. The sequence continues at coordinate 21,238 of NZ_FODF01000016.1, read as the reverse complement.
TGGAGAATAGCTTCCTTTAATTTCTCCCTGCATAAATTCATCGAACTCTTTATCAAATAACTTCTCTATATTATTATCATCTTTTTTCATGTTTATCCCTCCAGTAATAATTTTAACTTCTTCATACTTCTGAATAGAACTACCCCTACATTTGAGCTCGAGATATTCATCAAGTCCGCTATCTCATTATTTTTAAGACCCAAACCATATTTGTATGCTACTGCAGTCTTTTCATTTTCATTAAGACTATCTACAGCATCCTTTAATTTGCTGCTCTCAAATTTATTTTCAATATGCTTTTCAGGAAAATCGTGATTGTCCACTATTTCTCCAACACTATCCAAGCACACTGTCTGAACTTTTCTAGCTCTATAGTATGAAGATATTTCATTTCTTGTAATTGTAAAGACCCAGGTATCAAGACTTCCCTTATCTTTACAATAAGCTTCTATATTTAAGTATACTTTTTCAAATATTTTTGATGTAATATCCTCTGCATCATGCTTATTTCCTACTTTTATATTTACAAATCTATAAACTCTGTCAATGTACTCATCATATATATCTTCAAAATTCATACAATCACCTCCTCTTTCTAATAGTACTATTATTTCTTTATTTAAATGATCACTTGTCTTTCATATATGTATACGCTAAAATTTTCATTTCATTAACAAATTCCGTAAAATTTTTTATAGCCTTTATATTTTCAAAATTAAGCACAAGTATATTTCTTCTTATCTACATCTATAATAGCTAACTTTTTATCTGCATTTTAATATAGCATTTCCAATTATATAACATTTAATCTAATAGTACATCTAAAATTAAAATAAAATATATTTTTTAAAAAGCATATATAAAGATATAAAAAGGGACTGCTCACAGATTAAACTGTTTGCAGTCCCCTAATTATTTATCTAGTTTTAAGATAATATGCTAAATAGAAATTTAAATACTATCCGGCAAATATCTTATATATATCAACTTTTTATTTTAATTTTATATATTAAAAATTACTTCATTACCTTCTTAGCTACTTCTACAATATTTTCTGTAGTAAATCCGAAGTGCTTGAATAGTTCTCCTGCTGGAGCTGATGCACCAAATGAAGTCATTCCTACTACCTGACCATCTAGTCCTACATACTTAAACCAAGGCATTTCAGCACCTGCTTCTATAGCTACTCTTGCTCTTACTCCAAATGGAAGTACTGTTTCCTTGTAAGCTGCATCCTGAGCTTCAAATATGTCCATACATGGCATAGATACTACTCTTACAGACTTTCCTTCGCCTTCTAGTGCCTTCTGAGCATTTATTGCTAATTCAACTTCTGAACCTGAAGCCATTAATATAAGATCTATGTTATTCTGGTTTGATGCTTCAGATACTACATATCCACCTCTGAAAGCTTCCTTAGAAGAACCTTCTAACTGTGGTAATCCCTGTCTAGTAAGAACTATTGCAGTTGGAGTTGTTTCAGACTTCATAGCCTGAGCCCAAGCTACTGCAGTTTCTGTATAGTCAGCTGGTCTAAATACATTTAGATTTGGTATAGATCTAAGCATAGATAACTGTTCTACTGGTTCATGAGTAGGACCGTCTTCTCCAACACCTATACTATCATGAGTAAGTACATAAGCTACTGGTAATCCCATTAATGCAGCTAATCTTATCATTGGCTTCATAAAGTCACTGAATACAAAGAATGTTGCACAGAATGGTCTTAATCCACCATGAAGATAGATACCATTAGTTATAGCAGTCATAGCCATTTCTCTTACACCAAAGTGTATATTTCTTCCGCTTCTATCTTCAGCTGAGAAGAATCCTTCCCCCTTCATTTCTGTCTTATTAGATGGACCTAAGTCTGCAGATCCACCTATTAGGTTAGAATACATATCCTTTAACTTGTTTATTATGTCTCCTGATGTAGCTCTTGTAGCCATAGACTTATTTTCATGAGCCCAAAATTCTTCTGAGTCTAGCTTTGATACATCAAATTCACCGAAGAATTCATCCCATTTCTTCTTTTCTTCTGGGAACTTCGCTGCATATTCTGCAAACATCTTATTCCAAGCTTCTTCCTTCTTTGCATTTTCTTCTGCTATCTTATTGTAGTGAGCATATATCTCTTCAGGTACAACAAAAGCTTCATCACATTCCCAAGATAAGTTTTCTCTTAGAGCACGTACTCCGTCTTCTCCTAGAGGTGATCCATGAACACCAGCAGTATCCTGCTTTGGAGAACCATAACCTATATGAGTCTTACAGATTATTACAGATGGTCTTTCCTTATCAGCCTTTGCATTTTCTATTGCCTTGCCTATTGCTTCAAGGTCATTACCATCTTCTACTGTCTGTACCTGAAATCCGAAAGCTTCAAATCTTCCTGCTACATCTTCAGTAAATGCACCTGCAGTATCTCCTTCTATTGTTATATTGTTTGAATCGTAAAGAACAACTAACTTATCAAGCTTTAAAGTTCCTGCTAATGAAAGAGCTTCATATGCTATACCTTCCATTAAACATCCATCACCTGTTAAAGCGTATGTATAGTGATCTACTACTGGGTATCCTTCCTTGTTGAATTCTGAAGCTAAATGAGCTTCTGCCATAGCCATACCTACTGCTGTAGATACACCAGCACCAAGTGGTCCAGTTGTTGATTCAACACCTACTGTATGTCTATATTCTGGATGACCTGGAGTCAATGATCCAAACTGTCTAAAGTTCTTTAATTCATCAACTGTCATTCCTTCATATCCAAACATATGAAGAAGTGAGTATAATAATGCAGAACCATGTCCTGCAGATAAGATAAATCTATCTCTGTTTTCCCAGTTTGCATTCTTTGGATTGTGGTTCATATGGTTAGCCCATAGTTCATATGCTATTGGAGCTGCACCAAGTGGTAAACCAGGATGTCCTGAATTAGCCTTTTCTATCTGGTCAGCAGATAAAATTCTCAAAGCATTTACAGCCTTTTGATTAATGTTCATTAAAAATTCCTCCTAAAAAATTCAAATTACTAATATTCGATATTTCAACATCTTGCTTTCAATTCAAAATGCTAAAAATTTACACATTTCTCCCGTACTCTGAAATGTTGTCACATATATAATACTACATTTTCCTAAATTCTTAAACTGCTATTTTTAATTATTTCTTTTTTTTGATTTCTATAATAATTGATTTAAGGGCATCTGATTTTATTTTTCATAGTTTTATTCTTTCTTTTCATATTTTTTCTAATATTTAATATTATTTTTCATTTTTAAATTTCATTTATTGTATTTTGTATTATTTTTGTATTTTTAGTTTACTTACATCTTTTTTTATTTCCTGTAGTGTACTATAATAGTGAATAAGAAGAAAGGAGGAATACCGCTTAATAGAATGCTAATAATTAGGTGGTTATCTTTATCATGAGCAAAAAAGACAAAAAGAACAAACCTAAAAAGGACCGTTGGGTTATGAAGTTTTTAGTATTTGCTATTGTACTTTTAGTAATTGCTATTGTAGGAGGAAACTCAATGCCTTCTCTTCCAAATATACTTGGAGTTATATATGTATTATTTGGTTTAGTATGGTTCTTTATGCACACTAGGGTTACTCCTGAAAAGTAACATAACAAAATAATTTAAAATTTATAATAAGAATTCAATAACAAAAAAGACCAATAAATATATATTTACTGGTCTTTTTTGTTTGATTTTAAATTGTCTATAAATTTACAATACTTCTTTTAAAATATCTATAATTATTTTTCTACATTATATGTATTTTCTTTAATTCTATAATTTTAATATTATTTGCTCTTGATAACTTTCTTTATAAATAAGCTTTTTTAAATATAATTCACCTTGATTATTTACTTTCTATTTATAGTCTAATCTCAATTCATTGTATTCCCTAGCATTTTCCCTTATAGATTCAATCTCTTCTTCTGTAAGCTTTCTTATCGCTTTTGCAGGAGAACCTAATATCAGTGTATTCGCTTCAAATTTTTTATTTCCAGTTACAAGTGCTCCAGCTCCTACTATACAGTTTTCTCCAATATCTGCATTATCTAATATTATTGCTCCCATACCAATAAGAACATTATCTCTTATTTTAGCCCCATGAACTATTGCACTATGACCTATAGAAACACCCTCTCCTATATAACTAGGATTGTGTATTACTGCACAATCTTGAACATTTGTATTTTTGCCTATGAAAATCTTACCTCTATCACCTCTTATAGAAGCAAATGGCCATACACTTGTATTTTCTTCAAGTACAACATCACCTACTATACTTGAGTTTTCATCTATATAACTGCTTGGAGATATTTCTGCTTTTTTATCTTTATATTCTCTTATCATAACTATCATCCTTCCCTAAATTTATATTTTCATTTTTTTTATAAACATTTTAATTTGTATATTCTATATCTCTACTTCCTCTATTTTTTTAGGAATGGTGTTCATCTTTAGCTTTTTCCCAATTGTATAAAGTATAGGCATGTCTAATTCAGCTTCTTTTATTATCTCATTGTTTTCAAATAGTTCTTCTGGATTAGAATCATTTATTATTTTTCCCTCACTCATAACCACTATTCTGTCAGCCCATCTCCAAGCGAAATCTATATCATGAGTAGCTACAACTATTCCTATTTGATTTTTTGATAGCATATTCAGATTTTTTTCTAGCTCCCTGGAACTTTTCATATCGAGACTTGCCATAGGTTCATCAAACAATATAATATCTGGATACATTGCCAATATATCAGCTATTGTAACCCTCTTTTGTTCACCGCCTGAAAGATACTGAGTCATTCTTTTTCTATAATCTTCAAGTCCCATCATTTTAATTGACTTTTCTATTCTTTCTCTCACATCATCTATTTTTAAACCTAAATTCATAGGACCAAAACTTATTTCTTCATATACACTTGATGCTATTATCTGGTCGTTAGGATTTTGAAATACAATTCCAACTGATTTTCTAAGCTCATTTATATTTTTTTTATTATTTTCTACTTTTTTACCTTTTAGAAAAATACTTCCTGAAGATATAGCATTTATCATATTACAACATAAAAATAAAGTGCTTTTTCCGGAACCATTTTGCCCAAGAATAACGAGCTTTTCTCCTCTTTTTAGAGATAGATTTATATCACTAAGGGCTTTTTTTTCATTATTATAGCTAAAATCTACATTCTCTAATCTCAATATTTCTTCTCTACCAATCATAAATTCTCAATCCTTTCATACAACTACTTCCATTTTACTATAATTTTCATCATTTAGGAAATAAAAGGAGAAAGTATATCCAAATAAAACCATAATTTTACTCATAAAAAAACTGACTAAACTATGAGATTTATTTCAATAGTTTAGTCAGTTTTGTTTTTATATCTTTATTTATATTCTTCTTCAGCAAGAAAATTAATCTCACCATTGTAACATCTTGCCAACATAGCGTCAAACATCTTTGAAGAAGACATATAACTCCTTATTAGCAAATTACTATAAATTTTAGCTGTACTTCTAATTCCTCTTTTGTAACTCGAAAAACCTGCTCTGCTTTTAGCTGATCTTTTCATAATAATATACATTTCATATATTATAAATATACATCTATAAATTAGATACATAAGATCTATTATTACTCTTGGCAGATGCAACTTTTTTAAGAAATATATAATTTCAGACATAGATGTTGTCAAGCTCATTAAGTAAAGAGCGCTAATAGCGCCAAAGGCTTTTGACACAACTAACCTAGCCTCCACCTGAGATATTTTAGAAATACCTAGAAATCCTCCATCAAAATTTATACTCAATACATCCATAGGAGCTTTTGAATAGTTAAATACTATTGCAAGTCCTCCCAAAAATATAAAGGCAAGGGCTACAGATAAAATCCTTAAATATGTTTTCAACTTTATCTTCGCATATAAAATTAATGTAAGACTTGAAATTGCAAATATCAAGCATCCAATTATTGCCTTATCTGAAATAACACATAGAACTATTAAGACCATAGAAATTGATATTTTAAAACTGCTTTTTAATGAACTCATTTTATTTGTTCTAGATATCAAATCTATAGAAAGCAGTGATTCTGAATGCTCATGCTTTAAAAGTCCCATAAATATAACTATTAAAGAAGATGCTAGTAATAAATAATTTGTAGGCACAGTTTTGAAAAACATTCCAAATACTGCTATTGCTATTACCATTCCTATAAATATCACCTTATCACCCTACTTTGGAGAATATTTTTTTCTTGCAACAAGATATCCGAAACCATAGGCAACTATAGCTACTCCTATTCCTGTCTGAACACAGAATAGTAAGCTTTCTATTTCTCCAGGAATTTCTCCACCGATAACTTTTTCCATTACTGGCTCAAACCAAGGTTCATACTCTGTTCCCTTGATTTCTTCTACTACTTCACTTCCTGCATCATCACTTCCACCAAACTCTGCACCCTTTAATACAAATAATGGTGCAATTGATAATACAATCGCTAAAACTATTAGAAGGAAAACCGTCTTTTTGTTTCCTTTTTTCTTCTTATCCACAGCCTTTAGTGTGTTTTTTTCTTTTGATGAGTTTTTTACTATGTTTTCTTCCACAGAATCCACAGTTCTTTCAACATCTTCTGATCTATCTTTCTTATTAGCCACCAAATACACCTCCATCTATTTTAAAAGCAATCTAAACTACTTTTCTTTTTATAAACTAACTATAATAATCTTACTGAGAAACTTTTTATGATTTTTAAATTATTTCTATATTAGCAGATTATCTCTTCTTTACTATTTTTAGGATAAAGGCTTTTTTTTCTATATCTAAATACAACTGCTATAAACATTATAATTCCCTTTACAATACTTGAAATTGAAATTGCCCACCATACTCCATTTAGTCCCATTAATTCGCTTCTAGATAATAAAATCGCAGCAGGTATTCTCAAAGCATTAAAAAATATACTTACAAAAGAAGGTAATATCGTTCTTCCAAGTCCTTTAAAAATACCACTAGCTATTATTTCTATACAATTAAATGGCTGAGAGTATCCTAATATTATTAAATAGGCACTACCTACAGCTATTGCTGTTTTTTCGTTTATAAATATAGCAAATATTTCTCTTCCAAAAACTATCATAAAGAGACCGCTTAAAATTCCCCAAATTGCTGCAAAATAAAGACCTAATCTTATTCCTTTTTTAACTCTTTGTCCTTCTTTTGCTCCTACATTTTGTCCTACAAATGAACTCATAGCAGACGCCATACCATCAGCTGTCATATAAGAAATAGACTCTATCTGAGTTCCTACTTTTTGAGCCGCTATTGCTACTGGTCCCCATATAGCAACTATTACACCCAAAGTCATAGATATAAGAGTAAACATAGCACTTTGAATAGCAGGTGGAAAACCTAATTTATAAAGTTCTTTATAATATCTTGTGTCTATATCTCTGTATAAATTAATCTTAAAATATGTATTTCTCTGCTTATAAGCTAAATACATAAAAATTATTGTCCCTACCATTTGTGCAAAGACTGTAGCTAGAGCAGCCCCTGTAACTCCTAATTTAGGAAAACCTCCTATTCCCAAAATTAAAATAGGATCGAGAACAATATTAATTAAAAGACACATAGCATTAATTTTAAATGGTGTAGAAGAGTTGCCCATACCATTAAATATTGCTGTAAAGACAGGATTCATAAAGGTGAAAATCATGCCTGCACCTATTATTTTTAAATATATAGATCCCATTTGATTTACTTCATAACTGTGAAGTCTAAAAAATCCTATTAAATAATCACTAAAAATTATAAGAATTGCACTATAGATTAATGCATGTATTATATTTAACTCAATAGCTGATTTAATATACATTCTAGTTTTTTGCTCGTTTTTTTCTCCTATACTTTGAGCTACCCTTACCTCGCCACCAATTCTAGCTATAATTATCAGTGCAACAGCTAACCAAGGATAAAATCCTGCCGTTCCAACAGCAGCAACTGCATTTGCTCCTGTTTTCCCAACCCAAAACATATCCACCATATTATAGCCGCACTGCATAAATGAAGTTCCCATTATTGGTAGAGATAGTTTAAATAATTTTTTTGAAATACTTCCAGTTGTTAAGTCAAGGTTCTTTGTCATATATCTCCTCCCATAAATTATAATTATTGCGGCTAATAGACTATGTCCAAGCCTTTATAGAAAATACAGTTTTAAAAATCCAGCTTAATTATCAAAATAATTAAGTTCTTTAAGTTCTGGAACTGCGTATGTTTCTAATCCTATTATTATTAATACCGTCAATATTCCTTCAATAATCGCAAGTGGAAGTTGAGTAGGTGCAAATACTGCTAAAAATTTAAGTGCACTTGCCAATACTCCACCATCAGGACTTGGGTAGGCAATTGCCAACTGTATTGAAGTAATACAATAAGTTAAAAGATCGCCTAAAGCTGCTGCTATAAATATATTGACCTTTCTATTTATCTTCATTCTCTTTCCAGCATTGTAAAGAAGATATGCAACTATTGGTCCTGCTATAGCCATACTAAATGTATTTGCTCCTAAAGTTGTTAAACCACCGTGGGCAAGAAGAATTGCCTGAAAAATAAGTACTATTAATCCAAGAACACTTGTTGAGCTAACTCCAAAAAGTATCGCTGCAAGTCCAGTACCTGTCATGTGGCTACAACTTCCTGTTACTGAAGGTATCTTCAATGAAGATACAAGGAATATAAAAGCACCTGACATAGCAAGTATCAAAATTGTTTTTGGTTTATCTTTTACTGTTTTTTTAATGTTTATAATTCCCATAACCAAAAACGGAATACATATCGCTCCCCAAGCTACACAATAAGTTGCAGGTAAATATCCCTCCATTATGTGCATGGCGGAAGCTTGTCCCCCCATGGAAAGCAAAAATGAAATTAGTAGTGAAGAAAAAACTAATTTTCTTTCAAATTTCGAATAAGTTCTCATTCAAATTCCTCCTATATTAAATTTTTAAATATACTTTATGTGTCAATAATGATATTTAAAATCACCAATTAAACATAAAAAGCCATTTAAAGCTTAAAAAGAGCCTATACTCTCAAATACAGGCTCTTTTTATTATACACTATAAAGCATTATTTTTCACTTTTGGAATAGTTTTTCTTTACTTATTTTTTCTTATCTTCAAGAACTTTATCTATAAAATTACTTATGTTTTCCATATATCTATCTCTTTGCTTTTCTAAAGACTTGCAGTGATCATCATTTTCTATAATATCTAAAGTTACCATATCAGGATTAAGCTTTTTTAACTTAACACTTTCAGTATATGGAATCAGATGATCTCCCTTTCCATGCATTATTAAAATAGGAACCTTTGAATTTTTAACGCTATCTGCTGGAACAACTTTATCTAAGCTAAGACCTGAAGTTTTTTCCATCGCCTTAAAAATTATAGGTTGAAATGGAAACTTTGGAAGATGTGTCCAGACACCTAGGTTCATTGATAAATATTCTTTTAAATTTGAAAATGGGCTATCACAAATTGCAGCTGCTATATCATCTCTTTCACTTGTTACAAGAGCTGTTGTTGCAGCCCCCATAGATATTCCATATATAATTATAGGCGCATTAGACTTTGTCTTGGCAAAATCTATAGCCTTCATCAAATCGTCTTTCTCCCTATAACCACAAGTTAAACAAGGACCATCAGACTCGCCACTTCCAGAAAAATCAAAGCAAAGCACATTTCCTCCTAAGGATCTCATCTCTTCTATTACCCTATAAATATCTATTGTAAAACTTTCTCTATTTTCAAGATATCCATGTGAATAAACTACTGTAAATCTATTTTCTTCAGAAGGTATATACCATCCCTTTATTGTATTTTCACCAGATTTGAATTCTATATTTTCATAGTCAACTCCTAATTTTTCCTTAGGATTAGATTTTATCTTTAATCTCTTAGGTTTCGTCATCTTGTAACCTATAAACCATGAAAAAATAAAAGTTAAAAAGACAATTATAATTATTGTTATAATTAATTTTGTAATCATTTCTCCCATAAATAACTCTCCTCTCGAATATCTTATTTTTTTGTAGAGCTAAAATCCTATTTCTTTTTTAATGTCTTAAGATAATCTTTTCTTTCTTTGCTTACCCTTAGACTCTCCACAGCCTTTTGTATAGACTTGTTGTGAACAAACTTATCCATTTTCACCAACCTTATTATCTCTATAGCATCTTCATACTGTTTTATTAGAGCATAACTAAAATACCAAGCAATAGCCATGTTTATATAGTATTCATTACTTTTTATATTAGACACTATGTCCAAATGCTCATTCTTGTAATACTCATCAAGATAATTAGACATCAAAGTAACTATTCCAAACCTTATAGTATAGGTCTTTTCATCTTCTATCCACTCTAGTATTTTTTCATATACTTCTTCTGGGTGTTTTTTTAGAATTTTCGGTCCCAAACTATCACAGACTGCCCAGTTGTCTATATAAGGAAGAATTTCTTCTATATATTGGATACTTTCTTCATAGTTTTTCATAAGATTTACTATATGAACATGAAGAATATACTCATCATAATATTTATGAGGTAGGTCTTTTAAAAACTCCCTTGCAAAATCAGTCTTGTAAATTTTCTTTGCAAGTTTTTTAAGTTCCGCTGACCTTACGCCAATCATAGTTTCTATATCTACCGTAGGAATCAATTTTGAATTAAAATCCCTATACTTTAAATCCTGTAAATTAAATAGCTCTTCTCTAAGCGAATCAATTGAATAACTATCTGACATACTTCCCTCCTTTTTAATTATTTCTGTATAGTAATGCTTCTTTTTAATCATTTTATATACCCTTATTCTAACATATTTTAAACTTTAATTGTTTATTCTTATTATCTTATTTTCAAATATTCACAATCTTTATTGAACTGATCAATAACCCCATTTATCTTTATATTAGATTTTTATTAATATAATATAACCCTCTAAACATTAATAGCTAGTTATTTTTTATATTTCAAACTTTTAATAACTACTTTTCTCTATAACTAAATATAAATACCTTTTTATACTTACAATTAAATACTATATATGTTAAACTGTCCTTGTCTGTTTAGACTTACCCTATTTAGGCATTAGCAATAAGTCTATACTAATTTTATATAGAGCTTGTTTTTTATTTTAAATAAAAAAGTATCTAAAATAAAAAATCATTTCGCTCAAAAGTAGTATCTTTTATTATTTTTAAGTATTATATGATATTTATTTATATAATAAAGTTTTGTTTCTCGCAATTTATATATACATCATTTATTTTCTTTTTTTTTTGCTTTTTTCATTTTATTTTTATTTTTTAATACTGTATTCTTAATTATATAATTTTTTTCTCTATATTTTTTATTTTTTTATAATAAAATTAACTTTTCTTAAAATTCCCAAATGTTTATTTTATTTATTTGAACTTTGAACAATACTTTATTCGATTTTTCAATTTTGCCAAAAAAAATCAGGTCTTTACAAATCTTTTTTAGTGACGTATAATATAACACAACTTAATAAATAGGGTAGAGGCGCGATTGACATCAGTAACTTTATACAATGCCGGCAAGCAGTATATAGTAAAAGGGGATATCGCCGAAAGAATATGATTTTTGCCGATTTTATGTTCTTGGAACATCTGTTAACAACAGTTGTTTTGTCATTATTTGTGTAATGGAGAGCTAGCCATATATTATGTCTTTAATATTGATATTATGACAAATGTAGGCTATCTGCATTTGTCTTTTTTTTACTATATGGGCAATGCAGATCGATTTTTCGTACTCTCTACTCCACACATTTTGGAGAGCTAGCCGCATTTGAATCTTGAGTACGTATATTTCTTCAGGCAAATGCAGGCAATTGCATTTGCCTTTCTATTTATTATTCCAATTCAAAAAAAATTTAATAAAAGCATTTTTATTCTGGTTTTTTATCTTATTTAAACTGAATATTTTTAAAACAAGTAATAATCGGAATATTTCAAGTGTTTATAGTAGATTATGTTTTAGGAGGAATATATGAAAAGAATTACAGTATTAAAGTTTGGTGGAAGTTCAGTAGCTAGTATTGAAAAAATAAAAGCTATTTCTGAATATTTAAAAAAGCGAACTGAAAATAATGAAAAACTTCTTGTTGTAGTTTCTGCAATGGGAAAAACTACTGACTCTCTTTTAAAGCAGGCTGCAGAAATTACTGCAGATCCCGATATCAGAGAGCTAGATACTCTTCTTGCTGTTGGAGAGCAAAATACAATTTCATTAATGGCTATTAATCTAAATCACATTGGTGTTCCTGCTCGTTCCCTTACTGGAATGCAAGCTGGAATAAAAACCTTTGGGCAACATACTAAAAGTAGAATCGCTAATATAGATTCTGAATTCATTCTAAAGGAACTCGAAAAGTTTGATGTTCTTGTTGTCGCAGGTTTCCAAGGAGTCAATGAAAACAAAGAGATTACAACTCTTGGAAGAGGTGGTTCAGATACTAGTGCAGTTGCTTTGGCAACAGCAATTGCTGCACCTTGTGAAATCTATACAGATGTTACTGGAGTCTTTGGAACAGATCCTAGACTGTATCCTGAGGCAAAACAGCTTGAGCAAGTAAGCTATGAAGAAATGCTTGAACTTTCAGCTTTAGGCGCAGGAGTTTTAGAAACAAGATGTGTAGAAATTGCAAAGAACTATCATGTGCCAATTTATTTGGCAAAAACTTTATCAGAAAAGAAAGGGACATGGATTATGGAAAACATTGATTTACTTGAAAAAAAGGTAGTTACCGGAGTGGCTCTGGACAAAAATATACTTCATGTAACACTAACCTGTAATGGATGTTCACCAGATTTTGTTGAAAAACTATTCAATGAATTGGACACACAAAGTGTAAATATCGATATGATAAGTCAGGTTGTTGTAGGAAGTAATATAAATATTTCATTTACCTGCAAGAAAACTGACAAACATTTTCTTGAAAGGGTAATAACAAATCTTTCAAGCGCCTTCCCTTCAATTGAAAGTACAATCAGAGAAGATTGTGCAAAACTTTCAATAGTTGGTTCAGGAATGAGAGATGTAAGTGGTGTTGCAGCTAGAGCTTTTAGACTTCTAGGTAAAAACGATATTTTATTTTATCAAGTAACAACTTCTGAAATCTCCATTTCCTATGCAATAGATGAAAACAATGCAGAAAAAGCTGTTCAGCTTTTCTGTGAAGAATTTAATATTTAATAGATTTTAGGAGGATATAAAAATGGCAAATTTTGCAATAGTAGGAGCAACAGGTGTAGTAGGAACAAAAATGATTGAACGTCTAGCTGAAAGTGGACTTCAAGTTGATGATATATATATGATGGCATCTTCAAGATCTGCAGGTAAGGTTTTAAAATTTAGAGATAGAGATGTAGTAGTTGAAGAATTAAATGAACATTCTTTTGATAAGGACATCGACTATGCCCTATTCTCTGCAGGTGGAGACACTTCTAGAAAATTCGCACCTATAGCTGAAGAAAATGGTGTTATAGTTATTGATAATTCAAGTGCTTGGAGAATGGAAGAAGACATCGACCTTATAGTTCCAGAATGTAACAGACCAACACTAAAGAGAAAAATAATAGCTAATCCAAACTGTTCTACTATACAGTCAGTAGTTCCACTAAAGCCGCTTAACGATGCTTTTAATATAGAAAAAATCACTTATACTACTTATCAGGCTGTATCTGGCTCAGGCAAAGGTGGAATAGACGATTTATTAGAAGGACAAAATGGTGTAGAACCTAAGAAGTACCCACATCCTATTTACAATAATGTTCTTCCTCACATAGATTCATTTTTAGAAAATGGATACACAAAGGAAGAAATGAAAATGATAAATGAAACTAAAAAAATACTAAATCTTGACGATGACGTTAGAATTACTGCTACTTGCGTAAGAGTTCCTGTGCTGAATTCTCATGCTGTAGAAATAGATGTAACTTTTAAAGATGTTGCTACTGTTGAAGAAATTAGAGAAATACTTAGAAATGCTCCTGGAGTTGTTCTTGTAGATGATCCTGGGAATAATCAGTATCCTATTCCAACTGAAGCAACAGGACATGACGAAGTATATGTTGGAAGAATAAGAAAAGATATATCTCAGGATAATGGCTTCCATATTTGGTGTGTAGCAGATAATATTAGAAAAGGCGCTGCAAGTAATGCAGTACAAATAGCTGAACTTCTTGAATCATCTAAGTAATTATTATTATTATTATATACGGAGGTAACAAAAATGACGAAATTATTTACTGGAATAGCAACTGCCCTAGCAACTACAATGTTTGAAGACGGATCACTTGATATAAAGTCTTATGAAAGACTTATAAAGTTTCAACTAGATAGTGGAGTAAATGCACTTGTAGTAGCTGGTACTACAGGCGAAGGATCTACACTTACAATTGAAGAAAAGTTGACTCTTCTAAATTCTGCTCTAAAGATTAGAGGCGATAAATACCAATGTCCTATTATTCTTGGTACTGGATCTAACAATACTGCAGCTACTATTGAAAATACAAGAATAGCTAAAGAAAATGGAGCTGATGCAGTTTTACTTGTAACACCTTATTACAATAAAACTAGCCAAAGAGGTCTTATTGCACATTATAAGGCTGTTGCAGATGAAGTAGACATTCCAATTATACTTTATAATGTACCTGGAAGAACTGGTATGACTATTCAGCCAGAAACAGTATCAGAACTTTCAAAAATAAAAAATATAGTTGCACTTAAAGATGCTACTGGAGATATGAAATATCTTGAAAATGTAAAGAGACTTATTGGAGATAATGAGGATTTTGCACTTTTTAGTGGAGATGACCCTAGCTTCTTAAACTTCCTTGTAAATGGTGGAGATGGAGTTATAAGCGTAGTTACAAACTGCCTTCCTGAATCTTTCCTTCGTATATACACACTTATAAATGATGGAAAAATCGCAGAAGCAAGAAGACTTCAACACGGACTTAATCCATTTATAAGATCTCTTTTTGCAGACGTAAGCCCTACACCTGTAAAGGCAGTATTAAAGGAAATGGGATATGGAAATGAAAACTTTAGATTACCTCTAATTGCAACTACTGATAATGTTAGAGATAATGCTATTGAACTATATAACATTGCAAAAAATCTTTAATTAAGTATAGATTTTTATACCTGAAGACGAAGTGTATATCTTAGATTTGGAAGCTATTTTAAATATGCTTTTCTATTAACCTATGGCTGCCCTTCTAAATTCTATGATTTAGAACTCTCCTCTAGATATAGTAGGCAGCCCTATTTACCCCTTTTATTATTGGATTGATATACACTTTTTCTCAGGGAAATGTTACTTTAAAGAAACTTATCTAACTTTAATTAATGATAAAGTTAAAAATAAAAAATTAGCAAAAGAATGTTATAGCTTCTATAAATTCCTTTTTTATCTATGAATTCATAGAAGCTATAATATTTTAATATTAAGGAGGACACTATGAGAATTATATTAAGCGGTTACGGAACAATGGGCAAAGTGGTAGAATCACTGTCTATTGAAAGGAATATTGAAATTGTAGGTATATTTTCTTTAATAGATATAGAAAATTCATCCTACCCTGTTTTTAAAGATGCTGAAAACTTACCAGAAGCAGATGCTATTATTGATTTTTCACATCCAGATGCCACTGAAAAACTTTTAAAGACTGCAAAAGTCCATAAAATAGCTATGGTAGTTGCTACTACCGGTGCTAGAGAAAAGCTACAAAGTCTTATGGATGAAGCTGCAAAAGAAATTCCTTTATTTTTCAGCGCAAATATGAGCTATGGTGTTCATGTTCTTACAGAAGCATTGAAATTTTTAACTCCTCTACTTTCTGAGGATTATGATATTGAAATACTTGAAAGACATCACAATAAAAAAATAGATGCTCCAAGTGGTACTGCTGTTAAGCTTTTAGAAGCTATTCAATCTGTAAATCCAGACTACTTCCCTATTTATGACAGATCTCAAGGTGAACACAAGAGAGATAAAAAGGAAGTTGGAATGAGTGCTATGAGAGGTGGAACAATAGTTGGTGAACATGAAGTAATGTTTGCTGGTACAGATGAGGTAATCGAAATTACTCACAGAGCACAGTCTAAGAAAATTTTTGCTGATGGAGCTTTAAAGGCAGCAGAAAAACTTATGAATAAAGAAGCAGGATTTTACACTTTTAATAACCTTTAATGAAAATTAAAAATAAGACATTTTTTATATAATATCTTCATTAATAGAGATAAAAGTAAGTTATATATTATAAAATCTATAGATAGATTTAACATTAAAAACAATTGGAAAAAAGAGAGGATATAATTATGAGCAGAGATTTTTTGACATCGCAGGAAATAATAGACTATATAGCAACATCTAAAAAAGTTACACCTGTAAAGGTATATATTAAAGGAGAAAATCTTTCAGAAATCACCTTCCCAGAAGGAGTAAAAGACTTTGGTTACAATACTTCAAAGGTTTTA
This sequence comes from Peptostreptococcus russellii, assembly GCF_900110295.1. Taxonomy (GTDB): domain Bacteria; phylum Bacillota; class Clostridia; order Peptostreptococcales; family Peptostreptococcaceae; genus Peptostreptococcus; species Peptostreptococcus russellii_A. Next base: position 4,642 of record NZ_FODF01000016.1, on the reverse strand, counting down.
TTTACAGACCTTAATACATGGAAGCTTATTCTTGAAGAAAATAATGATAAAATAATAGATTATGTAGTAGAAAACGACAGAAGAAATAGTGCTATTCCACTACTGGATCTATCTAGTGTAAATGCCAGAATAGAACCTGGTGCGCTTATTAGAGAACACGCTGTAATTAAGGATAATGCAGTAGTTATGATGGGAGCCGTTATTAATATCGGAGCCGTTGTCGGCGAAGGAACTATGATAGATATGGGAGCTATTTTAGGCGGTCGTGCAACTACTGGAAAAAATGTTCATGTTGGAGCAGGAGCAGTTCTTGCAGGAGTTATTGAACCTGCAAATGCCAATCCTGTAATAGTTGAAGATAATGTACTAATAGGAGCAAATGCAGTAATCCTTGAAGGAGTACGAATCGGAAAAGGTTCTGTTGTAGCAGCTGGTGCAATTGTTACTGAAGACGTTCCAGAAGGTTCTGTTGTAGCTGGAGTTCCCGCAAAAATAATCAAGCAAACAAGTGATGTGGCCGGAGAAAAAATAAGTATAATTGATGCTCTAAGAAGCCTATAAATATATTTACTAATACAAGATATACCCAAGGTATATCTTGTATTAAATTAATAGTAAGGAAAGGTAATTTTATGAATAAGACAAAAGTAGAAGATTTGAAAATATGGAGACACTACCTTCACAAAAACCCAGAACTTTCACAAAAAGAATTTAATACTGCCGCTTTTATCCGTTCAGAATTAGATAAAATGAAGGTAGATTATGAAACACCACTTCCTACTGCAACTATTGCTCACATCAAAGGACAAGGTGATAAATATATTATTTTGAGAGCTGATATAGATGCTTTACCTATCTGTGAAAAAAATGATATCGAATACGCATCACAAAATGAAGGTATTATGCATGCTTGTGGACATGACGCTCATACTACAATGCTTCTTGGAGCCGTAAAAGAGCTAAAATATCTTTCAGACTCAAATAAACTCAATATAAATATTTTAGCTGTTTTCCAGCAATCAGAGGAATCTTTTGGGGGTGCAAATACCCTTATAAAAGCCTTTAATTTTGAAAAATATAATATAGATTCAGCCTATGCCCTTCATGTAAATCCAGATTTTGAAGAAGGAAGTATCGTATCTAGAAAAGGTCCTATAATGGCAAGTTGTCAAGAATTTTCAGTTAAAATTAAAGGAAAATCTGCACATGTTGGAATTAGAGAAAAAGGAATAAATGCAATGAATGCAGCTATGTCTTTGTACAGTCAGATACAGGCAATACCTATCTATAACCTAGATTGCAAACATACAAATATTATACACATAGGATATATGAAAGTTGGAGAAGTTATGAATTCTGTTCCTGAAAATGGTTATCTTGAAGGAACAATTAGAACTTATGACATGGATGATAAAAACATAATAGTAAAAAGGATGTCTGATATTTGTAAAGGAGTTGAAATATCAACATCTTGCAAGGTAGATTTAACCCTAAGAGATGGTTATCCAGCACTTATTAACTCCGATAAATTAATAGATAGGGTTAAATCTTCTGCAGAAAGTAGCTCAGCTAAATTTTCTCTTAAAAAAGATCCTTATCTTTTAGGTGAAGATTTTTCATTCTTTTCACAGCTATGCCCTATAAACTACTCTTTTATAGGAATTAGAAATGAAAAACTGGGCTATATCTCTGGACTTCATACTTCCAATCTTATGATGAGAGATGAAGCCCTCACTTTTGGAGTAGACTTCTTTGTAGAAATTGCAAAGTCTTTTTAATAATTAAATGGAGGACTTATATGGAAAATGCAAAATTAAAAATAGATTTAAAAGCTCTTTACAATAATGCACGTTTTCTTCTTGAGGAAACTGGCGGTGGTGTAATTGCTACGGTAAAAAACAATGCCTATAATTTTGGTCTTGAAAGAGCTGTAAACACATTTTATGAGGCGGGAATACGAAACTTTGCCACTACTTCCCTTAAAGAAGCTATTAAAATTAGAGATTTATATGAAAATGTATATATACTTATGCTAAATCCATCTGATGATTTTGATACTTTAAGAAAATACAGAATCAGCTCTTCTATTGCAAATCTAGATTGGCTAAAAACTCATAAAGACGACATGAAAGATATCAGTTGGCATCTTGAATGGGCTGGAATGATGAGAAGATCTGGTTGCAGAAGTGAAGATGAATTTATGGAATCTTTAGACTTTGCACAAAAGAATAACATTGCAATAGATGGTATTTGGACTCATTTTTCATGGGCAGATGAATTCGATAAAAATAATAGCTATGAAAAAGAAAAAGAAAATTGGCTTAATATAGAAAAAAAAGCTTGCGAAAAATATGATTTTAAATTTATACACGCCCAAAACAGTGCATCTTTTTGTAGAGATGGTAAACTTCCAGAACATAGCCATGTAAGAGTTGGTATTATTCTTTACGGCTGTCCTGGATATGAAAATTGGGAATACCAAGGTAAAATACAACATGCGATAGAAGTATCTGCTGAAGTTATTGCTATAAACGACTTGCTAGATGGTCAATCTATCGGCTATTGCTCATCTTTTATAGCCAGTAAAGACAGCTCTATTTCACAAGATGGTAAAACTCACGTAGCTGTAATAAATATTGGCTACGGGGATGGTATTTTAAGAAAAAGGGTTATTGGACATGATGTAGAGATAAATTATAAAAGATATCCCCTTGTTTCTATGATGATGAGCCATACAGTTGCCCTAGTAGATGAAGATGTAAAAATTGGGGATAAGGTGTATTTTTACAAAGACACTATACCTGTTTTTGAATTTACTTATAAGGGTGTTGGAGCTAATTCTGAACAGATTTCTGCACTTAATTTTAACTCCCTTGACGTAGAATATGTAGACTAATTAAAGTATGTAAAATATAAAGTTATGATTTTTAACGGAAAGGATATATTATGCAATTACATGGAAGTTCTAAAATAGAAGAAAATGGACATTTGTCAATAGGAGGTGTAGATACTAGCTATCTTGCAGAAAAATACTCTACCCCCTTATTTATTTACGATGAAAATTTAATAAGAAATCAATGCAGGAGATTTCACAAGGTACTTAAGGAGTCAGGATTAAACTATCATATTTCCTATGCTTCAAAGGCTTTTATCTGTAAGTATCTTGTAAAAATAATGAGTGAAGAAAATATGGGACTCGATGTTGTTTCTGCAGGCGAATTATACAATGCTCTTGCAGCAAATTTTGATCCTAAAATGATTCATCTTCACGGAAATAATAAAACAGAAACTGAAATAAAAATGGCACTTGAAAAAAATATAGGCTGTTTTGTAATAGATAGTTTTGATGAGATTGAAAGACTAGATAGAATTTCTGCTTCTATGGGTAAAACTCCAAAATGCCTTCTAAGAGTTACTCCAGGTGTTGAAGCTCATACCCACGACTTCATCTCTACTGGCATGACAGACTCTAAGTTTGGACTTAATATCGACAATGGACAGGCTCAAGATGCTATTAAAAGAATACTAGATAAAAAAAATCTTAATCTTGTAGGTGTCCACTTCCATATTGGTTCACAGATTTTCGGTACAGAAGGAACAAGAACTGCAATAGAAAAAGTATTTTGCTGGTTTAAAAAGCTGAAAAATGAATTAGATTTCACTCCAAAAGTTTTAAATATAGGGGGAGGTTTTGGAATAAGATATACATCTGAAGATATTTCCTACCCTATTGAAACAGCTTTAGAAGAAATTATAAATGCTCTCAAAGATGCATCTACTTCAAACTCTATAAATATTCCTCAGCTATGGCTTGAACCAGGCAGATCTATTGTGGGAGAAGCTGGATATACTCTTTACACTATCGGTACAATAAAAGAAATTCCAAATGTAAGAACTTATGTGTCTATAGACGGTGGTATGAGTGACCATATAAGAACAGCTTTGTATGGTGCCAAGTATGAAGTAGCACTTGCAAATAGAATGAATGAAAAAGCTACTGACACAGTAACTTTTGCTGGCAAATGTTGTGAATCTGGAGATATGATAGCCTATGATGTTAAAATTCCAAAAGCCTCTATTGGCGATTTAGCTATCGTAAGTTGCACCGGTGCATACCACTATTCAATGGCTTCTAATTACAATCAAATGACTAAACCTGCTGTTGTTTTTGTAAAAGATGGAGAGGATCATCTTGCAATAAAAAGAGAATCATTTGACGATTTAATGAAAAATCAGCTATAATATGAATGTATGATAAAAAATTATTCATAAAAGTAAAATTCGGGAGTAAAATCCCGTTTTTTATTTTTCAGTTTTATAGGCTTAAAACTTTAATTTAATTGCAAGTATCTTCAAACCACAAAAACTTTTAAGTTCTTAAATTTATAACTTGACATTTGGAGATTTTATCATTAAAATTTTAAGAGTCGGTTTGATTTCAACTTTCCCATTCTTGACAATGAAAAAGTTGATTTTTTAATGCAAGTAAAATTAAATAATTGAAAGGGGTTTTAACATGAATTTTGATAGAAAAAGATTTTACAAATCATTATTTTTCTTATGTATACCAATAATTGTTCAAAACCTAATTTCAACGCTTGTAAATATGATAGATACAGTAATGATTAGCTCACTTGGTTCT
>NZ_FODF01000006.1 GCF_900110295.1 Peptostreptococcus russellii | reverse complement strand
ATACTCAATGTTGAATAATAACCGCGCTCGACTTGCATGTGTTAGGCACGCCGCCAGCGTTCATCCTGAGCCAGGATCAAACTCTCATTAAAAAATTTGTCCGCTCAGCTATTATCCTATATTTAGAAATATCTGGCTTGGTTTGTTTGTGGTTTAAACAAGTTTGCTTGTTTAAACGATTAATCAATTGCTGTAAAACAGCTTATTGAATTAACCTGCTGTTCAATTTTCAAAGTTCATCTGCCGTCTTTTGACGACTTATTAATAGTATCATATATCAAGTAGATTGTCAAACACTTTTTTTATTTTTTAATCAACTTGTATTCGTATATTTTCTCCTTCATCAGAGGACAAGTAATAATATACCATTTTTTTTATATAAATGCAAGTGCTTTTTAAAAGTTTTTAAATATTTTTTAAAAATATAGGGCAGCACCTTTAAAAACAGCGCTACCCTATGTATTCAAAAACTCATCTCATTGTTCTTATTCTACTCTACTTAGAATATTATACAATTTTTATACTCAATTTTATTACTCGCTAATCTTCTTTTTTATTATTTACTAATTTTCTTTTTTATTATTCATTAATATTCTATTTTACTGCTTCGCAATATTTTACCACTTAATTATATTGCATTACTTTAATCTAGTTTATTGCATCTAATTTGGCTATTTGTCATATTCTACCTTTAACTCTTCATAGTTTTTACTAAGTTCATCATTGGCATTTTTTATATCATTTATAGAAACAGTTGTAGGAGATTTAGCCAAATCTTCTTTTATCTTTTTAATTTCTCCAGATTTACCATCTTCCCCAACTAATCTTATATATGTAGTAACTAGTTCCTGTTTCCCTAACTTCTTTAATTTTTCAGATTCAAACTTAGCGTCTTCTACTTTCTTCATAGTAGCATCTAAACCGTTATTTACCTCTTTAAATAACTGAACTTTATCTTTAAGTATATCTATTCGTTTACCAATAGCATCAAATTGATTTCTTAACTCTGTAACACTTTTAAAACTATCTAATACCTTCTTTGAATTTTCAATTTCACTTTCTAATTTTTCTTTATCACTAACTAAAGTAAGATCCTTAAACATAGCACTTGTGAATCTATGTTCTATTGTAGTTTTGCTGTCTGCTATTAGTTTCTTAGCTTCTTCATTCTTTGCTTGAAGATCTTTAAATTCAGTATATACATAATTAAAAGAATCTATCTTTTCATTTAATTTATTTATATTGCTGCTTGATTGAGATTTCTTAGCCTCTTCAAGTGCATAACGTAATTCTTCTTTTTCGCTAAGCATCAAAGGACTCTTTGTAAAAACTTTGTTTATTTCATCTAGCAAAGTTTCTGCCTTTTTGATACTTTCATTTACTGAAGGTGTTTCTGAAGGTGATGAAGAAAGCTTGTAATTTTTCAGTTCATAGGCTAATTCAAGTTTTTCCTTGTTCTTGCCACTATTCATCTGAAGTTCATCTGCCTTTTTAAGCATATCATAGTATTCCTTTTGGCTAGAGTTGTACTCACTTAAAGCCTTGTCGTGAACCATTTCTTCTAGTCTCTTTCTACCTTCTACTATTTCTTTTGCAAGAATGTTATTGTACTGAGAGTCCTCTAAACTAGTAATCTTATCAAACTTATTTTGCAATTCTTCTGTTTTATTTTCAATATCCTTAACTGTAACTCCATTTAATTCAGATACTTCTTTTTTCACATAGTCATTATATACTTTGTCTCTGAACTCCTTGTATGAATCAATTTCTGCTGAGTTTATGTCATTTTTCTTTATTAGACTAAGCATAGAGTCTAGTTTGTCCATATTATTCTTTAAATTGTTCTGCGCCTTCTTTAGCTTGGCATTTACTCCACCATTTTCTTCAAGAAGCTTTAGGATTGAGTTTTGAACATCTACACTTACAGAATTTGTCCCACCTACTATATATGCCTTTTCTCTGTCTTGATCTTTTATATAAGTAGAAATTACATTAGGTAATGTCTTGTCAACAAGTAAGATCGGAGCATTGAACTTTTTGGACAAAGATATAGAAGTAAGGGCATCTGGATAGTTTGTACCATCTACTACTATACAGGCATTTTCTGCTGAATAGCTTTCACTTGCTCTAAATCCTTCATTTGCTACTGCTGCTGAAGTTGCAAATCTATCACTTCCTGATAATCTCTTTCCAGATAGACCAGCTATATTGATAGAGTTCTCTCCACCTATAATGTAGTTATCGGAGTTGTCTTTGTAGCTTTCTGCCCCTGCTGGTAGTTTCTTGCCATCTGTAAGTATCAAAGGCATTGACTTCTTGCCCAACAAAGCTGATGCACTAAGGGCATCTGGGAACTTGTTAGTGGCTCCATTGGCAAAACCTACACTTGCATTCTTCTTGTCTCCTAGTACTTCCTCTGCTATTTTGATAGAAGTTTCAAATCTATCATCTCCATCTATTCTCTTTAATTCTGCACTTGACTTGATTCTAGACTTGATAGCCTTCTCTACTCCCAAAGTAACAGAAGACTTTCCACCTAGTACATATACCTTCTCAGGGTTTAGTCTAGCTATCTCATTGAGAGTATCATCGCTTATAGAATCATTGTTGACCAAGAGGATAGGAGCATCTAACTTGGCTGCCAAAGGACCTCCTGACAGGGCATCTGCAGGGTTCATCCCATTGACTACAATCAAATTCTTTGTATTAGCAGAAAAATTAGACTTAGACACATCTACTGCTGTCTTAAATCTATCTGTACCACTAAATCTTTTCATATATTCCACGCCATCTTTTTTGATAGATGTCTCTGCATTTGCTATTGCTGGTGCAAGACTTCCCAATAACATCGTTGCCGACATAAATACTGATATCTTTTTCTTCATACTAACCTCCATATTAAAAATTTTCTAATTTTTCATATTCTATTATATAACAAAATCAATAGTTTTTGTATTTCTATGTATAAAAAAATAGGATATATCTATAATAGATACATCCTATTGATAATTTTTTATTTAAATATATCTTCTACCTTTGTAGATATACTATTAGTACCACCAACAATGTATATATCCTTTACACTCTTGTCGTTGATGTATCTCTTAGTTACTGAAGGCAGTGAGTATCTCTGTGATAACAATAATGGTGCCTTGTACTTGTTGTATAGACTGATTGAAGCTAGTCCATCAGGATAAGTTTCTCCACTTGCTAGCATAACATTGTCTACTGAGCCTAATTCCTTGGCTACCTTTACAGATGTTTCATATCTGTCACTTCCACTAATTCTTCTTCCCTTAAAGCTTGAATCCATAGAAGATAATCCACCTATAATTATATTCTTATCGTTGTTCTTGTCTAATCCAGATACAAGATTCTTACCATCTGTCAATACTATGGCTCTATTAGTATATGCTGCCAAAGGACCTGCTGATAGGGCATCTGCAAACTCTGTACCGTTAACTAATATTACTTCTTCCTTGCCAGACTGACTTCTAGCTACTTCCTTGTATATCTTGTATGATGTTTCATATCTATCTGAACCATCTATTCTCTCAACAGTTCTAGACTTGTCATCACTGTCCTTGTCATTAGAAATCTTCATCTCTGTATTGATAGATATACTATTCTTTCCGCCTAGTATATATACCTTCTTGACACCTAATCTTCTAAGTTCTTTGTTCACCTTATCTACTGTAGAGCTAGTATTGTCTACTAATAGAAGTGGAGCCTTGTTGATAGCTGCCAAAGCACCACCAGATAAAGCATCTGCGAAGTTCTGTCCACTAGCAATAACTGCTGTATCTGCTTCATCAAAAGCCTTCTTGCTTAAATCTATAGCAGTAGAATATCTATCTGATCCAGAAATTCTGTGAACACTTGCGTTGATACTATCATCAGTACTTGGCTTGTCTGTAGTATCATTCGAACCAGAATCAACATTAATATTTGGATATGCTTCAACCTTTAAGTTCATTAAAACATTGTTTGGATTGTTCATTCTAATTTCTATAATTCCATCAGTAGTTTTCCAAGGTATTTCTACACTATTGAAACCACTACTTACAGATAAAGAAGTTCTCTTGTATTCATCATTCTTAAACTCATTGCTGCTATGTGGTTTTCCATCATTTACTTTTCTATAAATGCTACCACTATTGTAATATTTAACATCTATATCACCAAAATTTGAGTTATAAGAAAATCCACTACTATTAGCACCTAGATATAATCTAATTCTATCTGCATTTGTTTTTGGTCTGATTCTTAAAACCTTGTGATCTTTATCAAATACAAATCCCTTGTATATCTTTGTATCTTCCTTGCTAGTATAAGTATCTATTTCATTAAAACCAGATACGGGCTTATCCCCGTTATATTCTAAATCCCCTTGAGATCTAACTAACAAATCATCTTTTTTTATACTATCACTAAAAAACATAGCTCTCATTTCTGTAGTTTTCATAGCAGTGTCTTTTGCATTTTTATCCTTAGCATTTAAAATCATATCATTTAATTTTTTTTGAACTTCATCTGGAATTTCAAATGTAACAGTCATCTCTTTCTTGTTATTACTTTGATACGGTATATAAAATCTTATATAATCACTATTATAACCCGTATAACTAGAAAAGTTGTTTTCTATAATTGTTTTATTATCACCACTATTACTCGTAGAAATTGTCATCGCTTCATCATCTTTAGTAAAGAATTTATTACTATATCCCTTTATAAAATCTTTTCTAACATCAATCATAAGATAACCATTTCCCTCAGAATCAGTCTTATAATTATTTAAATCAATAGTTGCCTTACTATCTTTAAAATGAAATCTCGCTACTTCAGCCGTGTCTACTGTACCTTCAATATCATTATCAGTTATACCTGTTGTTTGATCTTGTCCTTCTCCAGTTTCTGTTGATACTTTTAAACCACCAGACTCTTCTGCCAAAGAGCTTACTAGACTATTTGACGATGTGAACAAAAATACTGAACTTAAAGCAATAGCTAAAATTTGCTTCTTAATTTTTCTATTAATCATATTTACCTCCGATATTTATCTGACAAATGTCAGTCTATTTATATGCTTATATTATACAGAATAATAGAAGATATGTAAACATAATAAAATAGAGTGGCAAAGCCACTCTATTTATATATTAATCTATCTAATTATCTAGTTTGAGTAAATCTTATAGACCTAATTTGTCTACTACTACAGACATAACATCTGAAGATACTACTCCACCTATCTGATAAACATTAGTGTTGATATCTGATAATAATCCATTATCCTTAAGTAAATCAACCTGATCATTTGTTAACTTTGATCCTGCTAGTACTATAGGAGCCTTCTTAGATGCAGCTAAAGGTCCAGCAGTCTGAGCATCTACTAGGAACTTAGTATCTCCTGAAGTAAAGATAGCACCATTAACCTGTATCTTACTATTATCAGCTGAATAGAACTGCTTTATAATCTGAACATTAGTATCATATCTATCACTACCAGCAACTCTATTTAAACTTATGGCCTTGTTACCTGTAGAATCCTTAGCATTATTTATATCTCTATATACATTTGAAGATACTGTAGACTCTCCACCTATTATATATCCATTTTCAAAGTTGTTCGCTATAAAGTCTCTTGTAGATCTCTTTACAGAGTCCTTCGGAACAACTAGTACTGGAGATACTTGATTTTTATCAACATCTGCTGCAACTGGAGATATAGACATTGCGTCTGCTGCACCTTCTCCACCCGCTAAATAAACAGTATCATTTATATTTGAATCATATCCTAATCTCTTAGCTACTTCTAGAGATGTGTCATATCTATCTGAACCAGATACTCTCATAACTACTGCACCAAACTTATCTTCTAACTGCTTAACAGCTTTTTCTGGTACAGAGTTTTCTCCACCTACTACATAAACAGTTTTTCTGTTTAATCCCTTACAAGCTCTGCTTATTTCATTAAGAGTTGCATCATTTAAACCACTCTTTGGATGAGATAACAGTATTGGAGCATTCTTAACTGATGCTAGAGGCACAGCTGATAAACCATCCATTAAAGCTTCTCCACCAACTATTACTACTGTACTAGCTTCCTGTGGATCAAATTTTTCTTTAGATACTTCTATTGCTGTAGAATATCTATCAGCACCTTCTAATCTAGTGAAGTGTCCTGAAACTACAGTATTTTCTCCATTTAAATCAGCAAGTACTGTAGCTAAATCCTTTTGAGAATCACCTCTAACAACAAACTGTAATATAGTTGGAGTTACATCTTTATCGCTTGATGGAACAACCCTAACATTGTATCTAAGAACATATCCATCACCAGATTTTTCTATAATAGGAGCTGGTATCCCTTCACCTATGAAAGCTTCATCAGTATCCTTTCTTATATCACTAGTAGACTTATTTTCAAAGCCATCAGTTGATATTGGACTATCACCATTAGCTAATGTATAGTTAACACCATTATAATTAAACTCTATGCTCTTATTCTTATAGTTTCTAGCATCTATTATTCCATTTACAAAATCAGCGCCTCTATCTGTATAGCCTTCTTTTGTTGTAAATATCTTCCCTAATTCTATAGTAGAAGCTTGAACATCCTGAACAGTATATACATCAGTATCACCCACTGGTAAAACTATAGTATCACTCTTTCCATCTTTGTTTTCTATATTTTCAAAGCTTTCAACCTGATCATATACATTCTGAGCAACATCGTTTCCTAATGTTAATTTATTTCCATTCTTGTCAAGTGGCTTATCGAAGTTAAATGCTTTATCATTAGCTTCTAAAGTATATTCCTTGCCACTTTTTAAAGTAAGTTCTATCTTAGTTACATCTCCTGAAAGCGAATCTCCTTTTGATATATTATTGCCATTTATCTTCAGCTGATCTACGTAAGTTTTATCTCCTTTAAAGTTAGCAAGCAATGTGTTAGCAGCATCATTTAAAGAAATCTGAGTTTCATCATCATTAGCTTCTCCAACTACATAGTGCTTATCAGTTAAAGTTTCAACTGCTGCTCCATCTTTTATTCCCTTATCAACGATTGCAACCTTAACAGCCTCATTTGTGCCATTTCCTATAACTCTGCTTTCTATTAATCCCTGAAGCTTATTAGCATTCTTTACAACAAATGTTTTTGTAGAATCACCAGTTTTAGGATCTGTAGTATCATCTATAGTAAAATCAGAACCTGCTGCCTTTAAAGCATTTTCTACCTTACTTCCAGCATATATACTCTTATTAAATGGCTTTAATCCATTACCATCCGCATCAGTAACAGCATCCTTAAATGTTACAACTACAGCATATCTAGAATTTAAATAATCATCTACAGTATTTGCATTAGATGCGTTTATACCATCCGCATTCTTATCCTTATATCTTTCGTTTAATGCGTTCTTTACCTTAGCGTTTATTTCGCTAACAGACGCATCATATGTGTTAACATCTGCAGCAGATGCTAATGCTGGAGCTACTGTTGTTACAGCAGTTGCAGCAGCCATTAATACAGCTATTTGTTTTTTCATGTCTATTCATTCCTCCCAAACATATTATTCAATTACATTTCAATCGCGTTGATATCCTCACATGAATATCAAACATACATTTCTCACACTTTAATATTATTACAAAACTGTAATAAATTCAAGTGGTTTTCGAAAAAATTATCATATTTATTGGATTTTTATATATAATTTCTATATTATTTTCGATAACCGTACTTTATTATACATCAGTATCTTGTATTTTTCAACATTTAAACAAAAAAAAATGCCAAGCTCTTAAATTTTTTTAGAACTGGCATTTTTATTTACTCTAATTATTCAAATTCTTATTGTTTCGAATTATTTTTTTCTCTGCTCTATTTATTTTTTTCTTTTTTCTTCTGCTGGAAATCAATTTTCTTTTTTTGTTTCCGTTTTGTTACTTTTTATCTTTTTTATGATCTCATTGGCTTCTTCTTCTGTTACTATTGTCTCCCTTCCTTTTTCGTATTTCTTTTTATTTAGATCTATTATGAGATATTTCTTTGAGATTTTGCCCATTCTTATAAAGAGTTTGTTGTCCTGTTTTTCCAAGAGTTCTTTATGCTGCTCATCCATTTTTTGACATATTTCTTCGATAATTTCTCCATATAGATAGTCGCCCTCTTCTTCTGATTCTTTTTTTGAGTATTTTCTTACCTGTTCTTGACTTTTTCCTACGATGTTTGATACTTCCTTGTTACTCATTGAGTATTTTCTTTTTAGAAAGGCTGATATATGTGACAATGCTCTAGATAAGAAATTACGTCTGCCTTCCATATATATTCTTTCGCCTCTTAATGCTTCTTGAATATTATTCAATGTACATTCTATTTCTTCTAACTTCTCATCACTATTTAAACGCAAAAGAGAAAGAAGCAAGATTTCAAATTTACCAAAAGACTTCTTAGTTTTCTCCCTAAGTTTTTTATTTTCTATAACTCTTATTGAAAGAGCACATTCTGAATTTAATAAATCCCTAGTGTTAACCTTTGGATCCTTCGATGATATACTTTTGTAACTTCCTGCTTTTTTATCGCAAAATTCACTATACATTATGCTCAGCATAAAGAGTTCTTTATCCCCCATAATGTCCCTTAGTATTATCTTTGCATCATTTTCATCAAAAATATTTTTTGTCATCTCTTTTTCCTCCCCTTTGCCTTTATTCAGGGAGGGATTTGTCCCTCCCCTTTATTTTTTATTTGGCTTCTAATATCTTTGAAAGTGCCCTGATACTATCTGTAAGTTGATCTATCTTTTTTTCCATTCTTATTAGCAAATATATGGAAATAGTTATAGGAAATCCTACATTTTGTATTACGGGTACTATAGATTTGAGTTCCATAGAATCACAGCCCTTCAATCCTAGCTATTAGGCAAGATCAAAATTCTTCTTTTGAGTCTCTACTAGACTTGCTCCTTTGACTTCTGCAATGCCGATTGTGCCCTGCTTGATTATCTTCTTTTCAACTATATTATTCATTAGTTTTTTGATTTCTTCATCTTTGACATCTTCTTTGGCATTTTTGATTGTTAAGCCATAGACCCTATTATTTTCCTTCTTAAACTTTAACAGTATTTTCTTTGTATTTTCCATACTTAATCCTCCTTCTTATATTATCCTACTTTTTCCGTTAAAAATAAATACTTTTTAAAATATTTCCTATATTTATTTTTTTATTTTAATTATATACTTTTCTTTTAACTACTTTTTTCTATTTTTCTTGCTGAAAGCCTTTTTTCTTTAGAGAAGTTTTTAGACGATTATTACCCTAGATAAAGCTTTTCTTTTTAGTTGTTTTTCAGCTTTTTCAAGCTCTTATTTCTCTCCCTTCTCTCAAGATCTTTAACATTTGTATTTTTCAATGTTTTTAAGATGTTTTTAAGAAGTTTATTATTTTTTTCTTTCTATAATATATCCCCCTTTTATATATTTCTATTGACAATATTATTCTTCAGATTCTATTGAACTGTTTTCTTGCTTTTGCATTTCTACTAATTCAAATTCCTGCAACTTTACAATTTCATTCCCTATTTCATAGAGATCCTTGTCTGTTGCTGTAGGATTAATATCCTTTATTGTCATTGTTTCTAATACTGCCTTGTCATTTTTTATCTTACCTGTGTTTAATATAATTTTTAAACTAACCTTCTTTTCTTCTAGATTTGCCATATTTTTTCCTCCTTTAGTTTTATTCTGCAGATTTTTAAGTCGACTGTAAGTTTTTCTTACAAGCTTATTATATAATCTAATCTTTAAAATTCTAACCATACTATGATTGTTTACAAAAAAAGAGATGGAATTTTTATCCACCTCTTTTTCTCTTTATTGCTTTATTTTAAAACTAAATGCTGTATTAAACTACTTAATTTGTCCGTAATATGTGCATTTGTAAAATCTATTTTACTTGAAACTTGTCTAAAGTCTGCAATATTTCTATTTTATCGCTATATGCTTTAAAAGTTTCATTCTTTTATAGCTTGTCTATTTATTTAGATAGATTGACCTTTTTGCCATCTCTTATTACTTCTATTTTTAGTTTATCTCCACTTGAATGACTGTACATTATCTTACTTAGATCACCCATATTCTTGATGTCCTTGCCATCTACCTTTATGATTATATCTCCAGGCTTGATACCTTCCTTGCTTGCTATAGTATTTGCTTCTACGTCCTTGACTATTATACCATTTTCTACACCGACCTCTTGTCCTGTGTATGATACGAATGTCTTAACGTCTATACCTCTAATACCAAGTACTGGCTTTTTGTATGTTCCATCTTCTATTACCTTTTGAACTATCATCTTTGCTGTGTTAATAGGTATAGCAAATCCTAGATTATCTGCATTAGCCTTTACAGTGTTGATACCTATTACCTGTCCTTCTTGATTAAGTAGTGGTCCACCACTATTTCCTGGGTTGATACTTGCATCTGTCTGAAGTAGTCCTGACATATTAGTATTTTCTGTAGATACATCTCTATTTAATCCACTGATTATACCCTGTGTTACTGATGTCATCAAATCAGTTCCTAGAGGGTTACCTATGGCTATGGCTATATCTCCTACTGTTACCTTGTCGCTGTCGCCTAGCTCTGCTGGTACAAGCCCCTTGACATCTACTTTGACTATTGCAAGGTCAAGTGTAGTATCATACCACAAAACTTTACCTACTGTAGTCTTACCTGCATCATATATTACTTTTACATTTTTAGCCTGACCATCTCCTACAACATGGGCATTTGTAAGTATATATCCTCTCTTGTCTACTACAAATCCTGTACCGCTACCCTGTACTGCCTCTTTCACATTAAAGAAGTCATCAGTTTTCGTAGTTTCTGTAACTATGCCTACTACTGATGGAGATGCCTTTTCAGCTACCGCCTGATAAACATTTTGTTTTTTAGTTTCACCTGTGTTAATTACCTTTACATTTTTTTGTTCAGCTGATCCATCCACCGGTTTATCCTTCATCATATTGAATGTAAGTACGCTTCCCGCAATGGACGATATCAAAGCTACTACAATTAGACTCACTATTGTTTTTATCCTCATAGAAATCATCCTTTCATCTATTATGATTTTTCTTTTTAATTTATTGATTTTATTATATATACTTTAACTTAAAACAAACTTAAATGAATATTCAGCTTAATTTAAGTTTATTTGATCATATTATTAAATAAATAAAAAGACTGAACATCTTATATTTGTACAGTCTTTTTTCTTATTAAGATTTATAATATTTATTTTTTCTATTAAATATTTTTTAATTTTCTTTAGCTCTATTACTAACTGAGATATATAAGGTACATTATTTACTACTTTGCCAAAAGAAGTTGCTTCATACGGCTTTAGATTCTGCTTATTTATCCAGCCTTCTGTTTTGTCATATCTTACCTTGGCTAAAGTGTCTTTATCTTCTAATACATCTACTATTTTATTCTTTGGAGGTTTTCCTGCTTCTTGAGATAGTTGCTCATCTGTATAAAGAGCCACATCAGATTTTGTTACTGCACTTTTCTTTATATTAGAAGTATCTATCTGTGTATTGTCCTCAACTGGCTTGGTATTTTCTTCTATTGTATCTTTGCCCATAATAGCTCTTTCTACATTATCTGCAGTATTTTTTAAAATACTTCCTTCTCCACCTAGTACAATTGCCTTTTTAATCTGCTTGTCCTGTATATACTTTACTACTGAGTTTGGGATTTTGTCTTTGGCTACCAAAAGTATTGGAGCTGATATTTTCTGAGAAAGTGTAGATGCTGCAAGGGCATCTGGGAAGTTTTCTCCTGATGCTACTACTGCCTTTTTCTTTCCACTTTCTAGATATATTTTGCTACTAGTTTCAAAACGATCTGCTCCTGATATACGAGTTACCTTTGAAATATTATCAATAGTTTTTAATTCCTTTTCTATTGAATTTGATATTGAGTTTTCTCCACCTAGAACTATTACTTCCTTATTGACTGTTCTTTCTCCAGACTCGGAATTGACTGTAACTGTTTTTTCAGAATCTCCATTGCTTAATTCTGCTGCAGCTGCCCTCCCTTTTTAAATTTATGCTATTGTAGATCTTAGATCTCTTTATAATCTTGCTTCTAGTGCTGCTTTTTCAGCTTCGTATCCAGGCTTTCCTAATAGAGCAAACATATTCTTCTTGTATGCTTCTACTCCTGGCTGGTTAAATGGATTAACACCTAACATTGATCCACTGATACCACAAGCTATTTCAAAGAAGTATACCATCTGTCCGAATGTGTATTCGTCTAACTTCTTAACGTTTAGAACTAAGTTTGGCACCTGACCATCTGTATGAGCAAGAAGTGTTCCTTCAAATGCCTTGTGATTTACATAGTCTACAGTCTTACCTGCTAGATAGTTTAATCCATCTAAATCATCCTTATCTGATTTTATTTCTAAATCTCTTCTAGGATTTTCTACGTTGATTACTGTTTCAAATATAAATCTTCTACCTTCCTGTATATACTGTCCCATTGAATGAAGGTCTGTTGAGAAGTTTACAGATGCTGGGAAGATACCTCTGTTGTCCTTACCTTCACTTTCTCCATAAAGCTGCTTCCACCATTCTGAGAAGTACTGAAGTTGTGGTTCATAGTTTACCATTAATTCAGTTTCTTTTCCCTTTCTCTGAAGTACAGTTCTAGCTACTGCATACTGATATGCTTCGTTCTTTGAAAGGTCTTCCATGCTGTAGTCTTCTCTTGCATCAGCTGCACCCTTCATCATAGCATCTATATCAAAGCCTGCTGCTGCTATTGGAAGTAGACCCACTGCTGTAAGAACTGAGAATCTACCACCTACATTATCAGGTATTACAAATGTTTCGTAACCTTCTGCTGTAGCTAATGTTCTAAGAGCACCCTTTGATGCATCTGTAGTTGCATATATTCTCTTTGCAGCTTCTTCTTTTCCATACTTTCTTTCAAGGTCTTCCTTGAATATTCTAAATGCTAGTGCTGGTTCTGTAGTAGTACCTGACTTAGAGATTACGTTTACAGAATAGTCTCTATCACCTATTACATCCATAAGGTCTAATATATATGATGAGCTGATACTGTTACCAGCAAAATATACTTCAGGAGCATTTCTATCTTCCTTCTTTAGACTGTTCTTAAATGTATTTCCAAACATTTCTATTGCAGCCTTAGCTCCAAGATAAGATCCACCTATACCTATTACTACTAATACTTCTGAATCTGACTTTATCTTTTCTGCAGCTTTCTTTATTCTTGCAAATTCTTCCTTATCATAGTTTACTGGAAGGTCTATCCATCCTAAAAAATCGCTACCTAATGACTTACCCTCACGTAGAAGATTGTGAGCAACGCTTACAAATGGTTGCATAGCTTCTATTTCTCTTTTTTCAACAAATGCTTCTGCCTTACTGAAATCAAATCTTAAGTTACTCATAATTCCAATTACACTCCTTATAAAAATATTATTAACCATAATCACAGTGCCAAAACTTTATTTCGCCAATTATGTCCCTATATCATATATTCCCCAATATAGAAGTTTTAACCTTTTTTAAATACGGTCATTTTCTAAAAGTTGATTATAGATATTCGGCACTTTTATTATATTATAACACTTTTTTATGAAATTATTTAGTATATATAGTAGTTTTTTAAAGCTTTTTAAATAATTACGTTAGAATATATTAGCTTTTTCTATAGCAAAATAGCCTGAAATACTTATGGATAACGTTTTTCATATTTTTGATATTTATGGAGTTTTTAAAAAGTTTTTGAAGGTTTTTAGAGTTTTTATAATTAAATTTTCTCAAAAAGTAAGGGAGACTATGAATAGTCCCCCTTTTTTAGCTTATCTATTTGATATCATACCTCTAATAACCTTCATGTTATTAAATATTTTTTCTAGGAAATCTTCTGCTATTTCATCATCAAGTAATTTGATTTCAATGTTTTTATCATCTGCTATTCCCTTTTCTTCACAGTACTTGTGAGCTAAATCTAGCATAGCTTTCTTTTCTTCTTCTTTTAGTGTGTAATCTTTGTAGTCAACTATTACATACTGAAGAATCTCCTGCTTTTCATCTTTGTTGTATCCTATTTCAATGTGGTATATAACTGCATATAGATTTTCCATCTTTTCTTCGCCATTATATACTGGTATTGCAGGATTTGACTTTACAAAGTTTGTTGCTACTGGTATGCTTTTTCCTATTTTTAAGTTCATACTAGCCTCCTATGACAATATCATTATTTATCTGATACTAATGCTGTAATTTCCTTGTTTCTCTTTGCCAGCGTACTAGCACTTACACCATAAGCCTTTGCAACTTCGTTCTGAGTTACAGTTTCTCCTAATGATTTTCTGTAATTGTATTCAAGCCCTGCAGCCCATCCGCCTTCAGAACCTGTAATTTCAGTATTCTTTGCTACTATATCCCATAGCTTTAAAGCTTCATCTAGTACTTCCTTTTCAGAAATATTAGAAGATATAAGCTTTGCTACTTCGTCTAATTCTTCTATTCCTTCAACTACCTCTTCTACTTCTAGTGCTTCTTCTACAGCTTCATCAACTGTTTCTTCAGCTTCTTCTAGTTCTTTTTCAACTACTTCTTTAACTTCTTCTGCATCTTCAAGCTCTACAGTTTCTTCCTCTTCTGAGTAACTACTTGCCTGTAGAAGCTGTATCATGTACTTGTAGAAGAATAAAGTGTTGATCATTACGAAGTATTCTATGCCGATATTAGGATTTGCTTCCTTACTTGCTTCAAAGGCGTCCATTATACTCTTGTATATTAGATCCTTTGTTTCCTTTTGTATTCTTATAGTTAAATCTATTAGTACAAAAGTATCTTCAACAAGTATTGGTCTTGCAAGTATATAATCACCTACATTGAATTCTCCTAAAATCTTAGAGTCAAGTGTATTGAATTTTCTATTTGAGAATACATCCTTGATTATTACTTCTCTTCCATTTATGCTATCTATTTCAAACATACTTGGATAAGAATTTACACATCCATAAATTATCTGTTTTTCATCATTAGTAAATCTTTTATTATTTGCTACATATACAGCAGGAGTCATCTCTCTTCCTATAGCATAATCATATGAAAAATATGATGCAAAGAATCTATTTGCTACCATATTGTTTTCCATATTTTCATCAAAGAAAGCCTTTCTTGCTTCTTCTTCATATTTGGCAAACTTTTCATCGCCTACTATTAATTCTTCTAAGTAACCACTTAGCTTTATAATTGCACCTGTGTACTTTTTATCAATTTTTTCTTTCTTGCTGTCAAGAGCCTGCTTATTCAGCATTTCAACTTTTTCTTCTCTGTCCTTATTCATACAGCAATTTTTATATTTTTTTCCACTTCCGCAGTAACACTTATCATTCCTTTTTAACATACTTATTGCTCCCTAATATTAGATTGTATTACTCATAATAATACGATTTCTCTATTATTATACGAGTTAACCCTGTGTCTTTGTCTTTACACAGTGCTTTTATTATATCATATATATTAAGGATTGAAAACACTAAACTAGAGCTATTTTCAAAATATGTTAACTAATATGCTATATTCATCTACATTTTTGATTTTATCATAGCGTATTTTATTAATTAATATGTTAAAACCAGTTTTATCCATATCTTTTATTATTTTTCTAAAGTCGCTAATTGATGAATTAAGGACTATTGTATAGGCTTGACTATTTGAAGAATTACTTCTTTCTATCCTTTTAACAGAATCATTTTTGGAGATTTCTTCACAAAACGCTATAGCCTTATCCCTATTCCCCTTAACTTTGCTATTTTGAGAAAAGCTATCTATTTTTTCATTACTTTCATCTTCATAGCCTTCTTTATCTTGCCTACCATTAGCTTTACTATTTGTCTCACCTTCATCAAAAGAATCCTTTTTGTTAATGGAAATTTCTTGATTTTCAAGTAATTCAATTTGATTTTTCAACTCTTTATTTTTATCTTTTTCAATAGCTAAAACATTTTTCTTTAAGAAAAAAATTGAAAACAAAATCAACAGTATAATAAATATCTTTTTACTATTCATAATTAAATCTCCTCTCAAGCACCTTTTAACCCTTTGTTTTTCAGCTTTAAGTTTTGATTTTAATTTTTAAAAAGTAAAGTTTTATTTTTTTATCTGCATTTTCTTTCTTATTTTCCGCCTCTTTTTTGGCATTTTTCCCTACTTCCATCTTGCTATCTGACTTATCTTCTTGAGATTTATCCTGAGTATTATCTTCTTTTTTACTTTCTTTTGAGTTTTTTTCAAATTTTCTTCCCAGAGTTTCATCTTCCTTTTTATTATCATTTTCTTTTATTTCAGTCGAAAGATTTTCTTCATCTGAAATACTTTCTTCTGAAATATCTTCTGCATATATTCTAAAATTTATTTTATCTTTCTTATTTTCTTTACCTTTTTCTTTCCAGCTACAAATTTTACTATTTTCTTTGTTATTATTTTTTTGCCATCTTTTACTTTTATTACTTTTTTGCTTTTCACTGTTTTCCCAGATTTTATTAGCTTCTTTTTTATTACCTTCTTTGAAGGCTTTTCCTTTATTGTCCTGATTAATTTCTTCTTTGGTGTTTTCTTGATTATTTTTTTCTTTCCCGGTTTCTTTATTACTTTTTTCATTTTCTACTCCTATGCCATATGTATTTTCTGCTTCTTCCCTTGATACTATATCTGTTTTGATATATTCTATTTCTGCATTTTTGTTAATATCCAAGTCCAAAATCTCACTTACTTCTTTTCTACTTGGAAGTAAAAATTCTATTTCCATATTATTCTCATCTGCTGTCAAAGAAATTACAGAGGATCTACTTTTTTCTATTTCAGATACTAATTCTTCTATATTTACACCGTATATATTACCAAAGCCCTTAACTGCTTTTTTATCTATCTTTTTATTTTTTATTACTCTTTCATAATTTGCTTTTTCCAGTTGACTTTCAAGAACTTTGTTGGAAAATGCGTATCTAACTGATAAAAACACAGTAAATAATAAAACTATAGATAAAAATATAATTATTTTCTTATATAATTCAGAAAAATAATTGTCCTCTAAAAAATTATGTAATTTATTTTTACCTAGTTCTATTTCTAATAGTTTTTCTTTTTCTATTAAAATAGGTTCTCTTAGGCTATTTTCCAATATTTCACACTTGATATTATCATAATCTAAAATGAGTGCAGACTTTTGTTTTTTAATATGGTTTATAAAATCTTTATCTACTGCATCATTTCTTACTACAATAGATTCTTCAAGTCCATCTTTTCCCATTCTGCTATACAATAGGTCTTTTTTCCTAAACTCTATAATATAATCTATATTTGAATTTACTTCCTTTTTCCATAGATTTTCTATTAGAGAATAGTCTGTATATATTCCACTGCACTTTATTTTAGATATTGCTTCTATCTTTTTAAATAGATCTACATATACTCTTGGAAAAATTTCTACCTTTTCCTTTGCAAACTCTCCCTCTGAAACAGATGACTTTCTTTTTACAATTATATTATCTTTTAAATTGAAATTTCCAAACTTCTTCATATCTATATTAAGTACAGCTTCAAGATCTTTTTGAGATGACCTTTTTAGAAGTTCTACTTCTCTTAACATATTTTTCTCTGTTTGAATTATTCCAACTATATTTTTAATTTTATACTTTTCTTCTATAAGTCTTATTTTATCACAAATTTCATAGCATACTTCATTTATGGCATAGTTATTTTCTTTTTCCTTACTCTCTAGGGGATAGTATCTCTCCATTTCAATTTCAAGCTTATTTTTATTTATTTTACATAGAAAAATACTAAAAACTTCTGTTTCTATTTTTATATAAAGTTTACGAAGCACTACTATCCCTCCTAATATTTTATATTTTTTTATTGCTTTTTTATTTTAAACCAGCGTTTTTATTCTTGCTTTTTATTAACGTTTTTTTAATTATTACTTTTACTATTACTTTTTGTTATTATTTTAAACCAGCAAGTTCATTCTTATTTTTTGTTATTCTCTCTTATTTTTAATTAGCAATTTTATTCTTGTTCTTTTTCTTCTTTTGGATAAAAAGTTTTTGCTCCTACTTTGACTTTTAGGTCATCATCTCCTGTTTCAATACTAAATTTTTCCCCTTTTTTGCTTTGAACTTTTGGTATTCTATCAAGATATTTATTCTCTTTTAATTTTTCTGTGCTTGTATAGATTCCCTCATCATCGCCATTTTCTTTAGATAAATAGGCTGCTGTAGCTATTACAGAGGCATTTGCATAGTCCGCATTTTCTCTGGCTATCTTTTGAGCACCGCTATATTTAAGAGCTACTATACTCGAAAGTATTCCTATAATAGTTACTACTATTACCATTTCTATTAGTGTAAAGCCTTCACTCTTATGTTCATCTTCATTAATTTTTTCCCTATTTTGCCTAGAAATTTTTATATTTCTATACTTACTTTTTATGTTTTTTATATATGCTTTCATTGACTTTTCCTTTCTAATAAAATATTCATGGCATTTAAAATTTTCTTTTTTTATCTCTTTCTTATCTATTTTATTTTTTATTATCTATTTCTTTTTATTTCCTTTTTCTTTTTTATTGTTATACTTTTTATATTTTCTAAGATATGCTAGATATTACCCCCAACATTGGATAGATTAAAGATATCATTAATATTGCAACTATAATTCCCATAATTATTATCATTACAGGTTCTATCAATCTTATGAATCTGTCTATTTCTTTGTCTAGCTCATCTCCATAAAAAACGCTAATTTCCTTTAGACTATTATCAAAATTTCCTGATTCTTCTCCTGATTTGAGCATAGATATAAAGCTTTGTGGAAATATACCTGCCGCCTGAAATGACTTGCTTAGAGGATTTCCTTTTTCAATATTCTTTGCAACTATTTTCATTTTTCTTTCTGCATAGGAATTTCCTATTGTTTCCCTTGTAATTTCCATTGCTTCTGTAATATGTATTCCACTTCCTAATAATATAGATAAAACTCTCGCTACTTTTTCTGATATTATCAGCTGATTTATTTCTTTAAGCTTGAATATTTTAAATTTCATCTCATCTAAGAACATCTTTGCCTTTATATTCTTTTGAAAGCTTCTAACAATTATATATAGGATAAAGGCAATAGTTAGGTAAATATATATAAAATTATTTTTTAGTAAATCCGATATTTTAAATATCATTTTTGTCCATATTGATTTATTTAAAGTTTCAAAGTCAAATGCCTCTTTAAAGTCAGGAATTACAATTAAAAATATTATATTTAATGATATAAATGATATTGCTAGCAGTATTAGAGGATATATAGAAACATTAATTAATTTTGATTTTATCTTGTCCTCTCTTTCATAATACTGAGCAAGTCTATCAAATACATAGTCTATTTCACCACTTCTTTCGCCTGCATAAATCATATTAATAAAGAACTTGGGAAATTTGTTTGTAAGAGCAAAAGACTCAGTAAGATTTTTTCCTTTTTCTATTGCTTTTTCTACTATGCTTATAGTGTAGGCACTTTTGTTTTCTGATGATTCTATTAGAGTTTCAAATATAGATATAATATCGCAACCAGCCTTTAACATTCCAGAAATCTGCCTAGACATTATTTTTATATCTTTATCGCTCATCTTTCTCTTTTTAACTATTGAAAAGGAACGATTTCTAGTAAGCAAATCTTTTACTTCATTTAACCTCTTATTTTTATTATTAAATTTAGTGACAAAAATACTTTCTCTAAGTTTCAATATGTTTTTATATGTATTTAAGAGCTTTTTATTTTCAACAATCTTCTTTACAACCTTGGCTTTCATTCCTTTAAAATTCTCCCATTCTTTTTTGCTATTTTTTCTATTAACTTTTCATCACAAGAAGATTTTATATATTTTTTGATTTCATCATCTATGGTAAGTATTTCATAGACCAACTTTCTAGACTTTTTATCCTTTGAATCTTTTTCTTTTATTAATTTTTGATGTACTATTGCTGTTAGAGATGCTGTTATTTTATATGGCTCTAGCCCCATGTCTTTTAACCTTGTAATAGCCGATACAGCATTGGAAGTATGAAGGCTTGTAATTACTAGATGACCTGTAATAGAAGCTCTTACAGCTATTTGAGCCGTTTCTTTGTCTCTTATTTCTCCTATTACTATGCAGTCTGGATCTTGCCTCAATATAGCTCTTAAACCATTATCAAATCTCAATCCTGCTTTGCTATTTACGGGAATTTGATTAACTCCATCTATCATATACTCTACTGGATCTTCAATTGTCGTAATATTTATGTCTCTGTTTTTTATTTCATTGATTATTGAATATACTGTTGAGGACTTTCCACTTCCCGTAGAGCCTGTAATTATTAGCATTCCACTTTCTTTGTTAATTGCTGAATCTATTGTTTCGATAGCTTTTTCTGAAAATCCCAGTTCCCGTCTATTTTTAAAGAAATTATTTCTATCTAGTATTCTCATCTCTATTTTTTCTCCATAAACTACTGCTATGGAGCTTAATCTTATATCAATGTGGTAATCTTTGTTTTCAACTGTAAACCTTCCATCTTGTGGCAATCTTTTTTCTGTAATATCGCAACCTGCCTTTAATTTAATTATTGTACTTATTTCTAAATACTCTTTATTAGAATATCTTGCAAACTCTATTAATTCTCCGTTTACTCTTTTTCTTACTCTAGCATAATCTTTATAGGGTTCAATATGTATATCACTTGCCCTACTGGCTACTGCATCATCTAATATGTTTTCAAAAATTATCTCACCTCTATTTTTTTCATATTCTGCACTTCTATAATATTGGGCAATATTTTCCAAAATAGCATCTTTTTTACTTATTTTAACTTTGACATTTCTAGCCGACATAATTTTTAGTTCATTTATCAGCGATAGATTAAATGATTCCATCATAACAGTTAGGGTGTTTTCTGTTGCATCAAGTGGAAATACCTTCTTGTCATAGGCATATTCTTCTGGAATTATATTAGACAATATCTTATCCATATACTCATCTCCTTTTTTCAAAAATAATATAGCCAAATATTTTATTAAGTAAGCCTTAAATTTTTCTAGTTCTAAATATGAGCCTGCTTCAATTGATTTTTCTTCTATTGTTTTTGACTATATTTTTCATAGATATAAAATTAAAAATAAATTATTATTTTTTAAAATATATACTATTGCTATTTTTTTCATTAAAAATATATATTATTATCTCTTTATTTTTTCCTCAATGAGTTTTTAAAGGAATTTTTGAGTAAATAATCTTTTAGAGTGTCATAAATACTATTTTTAACATATATTTCTGTAATACAATTTGATTTTAAAATGAATTTTCTAGATTTGATTTTCTTTTTTCCTTGTGTTAAAATACAAACAAATTAAAAAGTAGAAGTTTTAATTTTAGTTGTAGATATTTGTATGTATGTTAAAGGAGTGATTATAATGTTAGAGAATTACGATGAAATGGCACATGAAGATGATTACATGATAGACGAAGAAGATTATTGGGATGATGACTATTATGGCGAAGATTTCTAATAAGATATAAAAAAGGAAGCTAAAGAGCTTCCTTTTTTATTTAAATTATATTTATTTTATTGTAATTTCTTGAGATAAAATGCGACTCTTTATGAGTGTATTTTCTTATTTATTATTATATTTATTGTCGACAATACTATGCATACTATCAAAGCCAAAATTAAATATGGATATATAAGTTTTTCAGAAATAGATGTTGAGTGAAGGGCGTATCCTAAAGCTCCACTCCATACTATCGCTATAAGACCTGCAAGTGCAAGTGTCTTTCTTGAATTTCTAAAAGCCTTAATTGTTATTATTAAATATAGAACAATTAATACTATAACTACTATCGTAATTAATTTTATATTTTCAGGTGTCAGATACTTACGTGTATATTCACATTTTTTAAAATATAGATGATGGTTTACACCAGCTTTTTTATATGCAAGCTTTTCTAAATAATTCATTGCCCCAATTAATACGACTTCAATAGCTAGAAATACTCCAAACAAAATATTTGCTAGTTTTTTCATAAATTTGCTACCTACTTCTTAGGAGTTCCTGTTTCTATTGGATAATGTGCATTTGACCAACCGATCCATCCATCTGAGAATAGAGATGTGTTGTTCATACCCATTACCTTAGAATACCATAGTATTTCTGCTGCTCTCCATCCACTACCACACATAAATGATAGATGGTTTGAAGTATCTATATTGTCTTCTTCCCACATACTTAGTATTTCATTTTCATTTCTCATAGTTTTATCAATATTTCTATAATAACTCATTGAACTTGAATTCTTTACACCTGCGTGTCCAAATACTGCTCCTGGTATTCTACCTTTTCTCTTGTGGTAAGAGTATCCAGTAACATCACCTATATATTCTCCCCAAGTTCTGTTATCTACAAGAGTAAAGTCCTTATGCTGATCTTTATTTGTCATAATATCTTTTATTTTGTCAAGTGAATCTATAAGTTCAGGTCTAGCAGGTACTTTTACACCAAATTCTTTTTCTGGAGTTGGCTTGTTTTCACCCTTTTCAAGATCATATCCTAGATAATTCCACTCTACAAGTCCACCATTCATTACTCTTACATCCTTTACTCCTAAGTAGTCACATATTACTGCAAACCTTGAAGCTGCCATTGGTTCTGGACTTGTTGCTATTACACAATCTTCTGAAGTTATTCCTGAATCTAAAAGAAGTTTTTCAAGAGTCTTATCGTCTGCTAACTTCCATTCTGTATCCCCTTCTTTGTTTTCCTTAGGTGGTTCAAATGAGTCAGTGTTTATATGAACTGATGTTGGAACGTGTCCGTCCATATATCCTGATTCCTTATTATCTCCCCATCTTACATCTACTATCTTTATCTTCTTAGCATCTGTAAATCCTTCTGGAGTCTTTCCCTTTACTATTTCATTTACAACACTAGGTGCTACTAAAAGCTCATAATTCTTGTATGAATCTAGCTTTTTGTCACTATCGTTGATCCATTCTTTAGCATCGTATTTCTTTGTATTTTTGACTCCCTTTTTAACTAGGTACTGAGCTACTTCGTCTGCATCTTTACCATTTATATCATAAACAATAACATTTTTATCTGGAGTTAAGCCCTTTTGTTCCATCGTTATATCAAGAACTTTTTCTCTTGATCTGCCTTCAAGATTTTCTTTTTCATCATACTCACTAGTTAACCACTGAGCAGAGAAATCAGAACTTCCTGGGAGATGTCCACCTCTTTTTGCTCCTTCTACTGCCCATCCATTGTAGGCATCGTTGATTCTAGCATCAAGTACTATACTCTTGCCATCTTTGTCATTAAGAGCTTTTTCTACATCTTCAGTACTTGCAGTCTCAATTTTAACATCCTTAGAGTCATCTGCCTTCTTTTCTGTACTTCCACAACCTGCAAGCAAAGTTACAGCTGCACAAATACTCAGCGCAACCCCAAGTTTTTTCTTGAATTTCATAATAATTCCAATCCTCCTATTAAATTTTATATATTTCTATATGAGTATAACATAATATTGAATAGCTTTTATATTGATTATATCTATGTCTACATAATAATATATTGTTTTTATTTATAGATGTTTCTTTATTTATATTTTTTTATATTTTTTTATATTTAGTTTATTTTATATACTTATTTTTATTTTTTTATTAATATATTAGGTGTTTTATTTTTTAATAAAAAAAGTTTTTTTAATTTTTTTTACTAAAAATCCCTGCTACATTATAAAAACAAGAAATAAATAATTATTTTCACACTTTATATTATTTTATTAAGAATGATTATTATAAATCTATCCTTTACTTTTTAAATCAAATAAAAAACAGCACCATATAAGTGCTGTTTTTATTCTTTTATAGCTTTAATTCTCTATATTGCTATTATTTTCTTCTGTTGTAATTTTATATCCATGTGATTCATATTCTTCTACTATTTCATCCCATAGATTTGCTATTCCTATTTTATCTGACGCAGATGTAATTACTACCTTATCATCCGGATTCATTTCTAACTTATTTCTGATTATAGAAATGTGCTTCTGATAGTTTCCTCTTGAAATCTTATCAGCCTTTGTAGCTACTACAATACAGTTATAACCAAAGAATTTGATCCAGTCATACATCATCTTGTCATCATCTGTTGGTTCATGTCTTACATCTACCAATAGAAGTATAGAGCAAAGTTCCTTTCTATCAGAAAGGTATCTTTCCATTACTTCTCCCCACTTGTCCTTCTCAGATTTTGAAACTTTGGCATATCCGTATCCTGGAAGGTCTACAAAGAAAAATTCATTATTTATTAAATAAAAGTTGATTGTTCTTGTTTTTCCCGGTGTCTGAGAAGTTCTGGCAAAGCTCTTTCTATTCAAAAGCCCGTTTATAAGAGATGACTTTCCTACATTTGAACGCCCTGCAAGTGCTATTTCTGGTATTCCATCTACTGGATACTGACTTCTGTTTACTGCACTCATAGTTATTTCAGCGCTCTTTACCTTGACTTTAGCATCTCTTTCTTCTTTTGCTTTATTCTTTCTTGTATATGGATAAGGTCTTTGTCCATCTTTCTTGAACTTTTTCGCCTTTGCTTGTCTTGCTGTTTTTTTATTTTTATTATTACCCACTATTTCCTCCTATTTTTCTAGTAGTGCTACATCTAGAACTTCCTGCATTTTTTCTACTAAAACAAATTCTATTTCTTTTCTTACATTTTCAGGAATCTTTTCTAGATCAGATTCACAATCCTTTGGAAGTATAATCTTTCTAACTCCCATTCTGTAGGCTGCAAGCACCTTTTCTCTTACTCCACCTACTGGAAGCACTCTACCTCTTAAAGTAATTTCTCCTGTCATAGCTATATTACCTGGTACTGGTCTATTTGTAAGGGCAGATATAGTGGCAAGTGTCATAGTAATACCTGCTGAAGGACCGTCCTTTGGAGTTGCTCCTTCCGGTATATGTATATGAACGTCTTTCTCCTTGTAGAAGTCGCTGTCTATTCCCAACTGGTCTGCAATAGATCTAATGTATGAAATACCTG
This sequence comes from Peptostreptococcus russellii, assembly GCF_900110295.1. Classification (GTDB taxonomy): domain Bacteria; phylum Bacillota; class Clostridia; order Peptostreptococcales; family Peptostreptococcaceae; genus Peptostreptococcus; species Peptostreptococcus russellii_A. Next base: position 104,712 of record NZ_FODF01000006.1, on the reverse strand, counting down.
TTCTGGCAGATTCTTTCATTACATCTCCCATCATACCAGTAAGAACTATATTTCCTTTTCCTGGAAGTACACTTACCTCTACTTCAAGTGTTACTCCACCTACTGAAGTCCATGCAAGTCCATTTACTACTCCGACCTGTGGATTTAGATCAAGTGGATCTTCCTTGAACTTTTCACTTCCTAAATATTTTACTACTTGTTCTTTTGTAAGATTTATAGCCTTTAGATCTGGATTTTCAAACATTTCCTTTACTACTTTTCTACAAATCTTAGCTATTGTTCTTTCAAGTTGTCTTACGCCTGATTCTCTTGTATATCTACTAATTATAAACTTAATTACATCATCATCCATTGTAATAAAGTCTTTTGCAAGTCCATTTTCTTTTAATTGTTTCTTTAGAATATATCTCTTTACTATTTCTAGCTTTTCTTCTTCTAGATAACCTTCTATTTCTATTACTTCCATTCTGTCATATAGAGGTCTAGGTATCTGTCTTAGATCATTTGCTGTTGTAATAAACATTACCTTTGATAAATCAAATGGCAATTCAAGATAATGGTCTACAAAGTACTTATTCTGTTCTGGATCTAGTACTTCAAGCATTGCTGAAGTTGGATCTCCCTTAAAGTCACTAGACATCTTGTCTATTTCATCAAGAAGTATTACAGGATTCTTTGTTTTCGCTTCCTTGATAGCATTAATTATTCTACCTGGGATAGCTCCTATATATGTTCTTCTATGTCCTCTAATTTCAGCTTCATCTCTTACACCACCAAGTGAAATTCTTACAAATGGTCTACCTAGAGATCTTGCTACTGACTTGGCTATAGATGTCTTACCTACCCCTGGAGGTCCAGCAAGGCATATAATAGGTGCCTTTAAATTCTTTGAAAGCTTTCTTACAGCAAGGTATTCTAATATTCTTTCCTTGACATCATCAAGCCCATAATGATCCTCGTCTAATATCTTTTCTGACTTCTTAATATTGAATCTATTTCTTGACTCCTTATTCCATGGAAGTGAGAATATTACATCAAGATAGTTCTTTGAAACATTGTAGTCTGGTGAACCCAATGGAGTTCTTTCAAACTTTTCTATTTCTTTTTCTATCTTTTCATATGTTTCTGGATCTATTTTTAATTTTTCAAGCTTTTCTCTATATTCATTGCCCTCGCTTCCATCAGGAGTATCTCCTAGCTCCTTCTGTATAGCCTTTAACTGTTCTCTAAGATAATAGTCCTTCTGTATCTTATTCATCTGCTTTCTTACGTCTAGACTGATTTTCTTGTCTATCTTTATTACTTCTATTTCCTGAAGCAAATATTCATAAAGAAGCTTCATTCTTTCCTTTATATCAAGTGTAGTTAAAACTTTTTGTCTATCTGTAAATTTAAGGAAAAGACTAGAAGCTATAATATCTGTTGACATTGAATACCCCTGTGCATCAGATATTTCCATAGATGCGTCAGTTGGCAAATCAGCAGCTATACTTAGATATTCTTCAAAGCCCTTTGAAAGTCTTCTTGAATAAGCTTCCAAGTATAAATTATCTTCTTCATCAAATTTGCTTTCATCAAACTCTATAGGTGTAATTTCTCCTACCCAAGCGTCGTTTTCATCTATTCTCATAGATTCTAGCTTGGCTCTTCCTATACCTTCTACCAATACTCTTATGGAAGATTCTGATGTTCTCATAACCTGCTTGATGCTACATATTGTACCTATTGTATATAAATCTTCTACACTAGGTTCTTCAAGTGTTGCATCAAACTGACTTGCTAAAAATATCTTTTCATCATTTATCATTGAAAGTTCAAAACTCTCTATTGAGTTAAGTCTTCCTATATCAAATGACTGAAGTATACATGGTGAAATTGATATTCCTCTTAGAGGTATCATAGGCATCTCCACCTTTTCCTTGTATACTATTACTCCATCCTCTGATCTTGAAACCTCATTTGTTTCTTCACTTACTTCTTCTTTTTGATCATTTATTTCTTCTGCTACTTCTTCGAATAAATCGTCAAGCAGGTCTTTAACGTCTTTATCGTTTGTTTTATCTGTCATAAGCTCTCCTTTCCATTGCAATAAATTGCAAGTTGTTCATTTATTTCCTTATATTCAACAGGAGCTTTTATTTTTATTAACCCGTTGAATAGTATTATACTATAATAATCTTAAATTACTCTATTCTAAAATATAATACCTTTGACTTTTTAACAGTTTACGAGCATTTTCAGAGCTTTTTCTGAAATTGTAGATTTCCATTGTATAAACTATTATATATATGTGTATACCTAAATTCAACAACTTTATAGCAAAAAAAGCAAATTAATCTACTTTTTTTGCAAATTTCTACTTCTTATTGCTTTTTTTATGTATTTTCGCTGATATTATATACATTTTTCTCTTTCTAAAGCAATTTATTCTTATGTAAATTTTTATTTTCTGAAATGGAATTCTTAAAATAAAAATAAAAAAAAGTGGTAAAATTTACCACTCTTTTTTATGTAATTTCTAATGTGTTTTATGATATTGGTTCGTCGTTTACTATTTCATGAACGTCGTTGTATACAACTAATGGTTTTGCACCATCTTCTATACATTCTTTAGTTACAACTACCTTTTCTACATTCTCAAGAGAAGGTATCTCAAACATTGCATCCATAAGAGAATGTTCTATTATACTTCTCAGACCTCTTGCACCTGTATTTCTTGCTATTGCCTTTTTAGCTATAGCTCTAAGTGCATCTTCTTCAAATTCTAGTTTAGCATCATCATATTCAAATAACTTTGTATACTGCTTTACTAATGAGTTTTTTGGCTCAGTAAGTATCTTCACTAGAGAATCTTCATCTAGTAAGTCTAATGTTGCTATTACTGGTATTCTACCTATAAATTCTGGTATTATACCAAATTTAAGAAGGTCATCAGGGATTACTTTTGAATAAAGCTTTCCTAGATCCATATCAGCCTTGCTTTCTATCTTGGCACCAAAGCCTAGAACTTTTTCATTTCCACGCTTCTGTACTATCTTTTCAATTCCGTCAAAGGCACCACCTAATATAAATAATATATCAGTTGTATCTACCTTTAAGAATTCCTGATGAGGATGCTTTCTTCCACCTGTTGGAGGAACGTTAGCTACTGTACCTTCAAGTATTTTTAGTAATGCCTGCTGTACTCCTTCACCACTAACATCTCTAGTTATAGATGGGTTATCAGACTTCTTTGAAATCTTATCTATTTCATCTATATATATAATACCCTTCTGGGCTTTTTCAATATCAAAATCTGCCGCCTGTACTAGCTTTAGTATGATATTTTCAACGTCTTCACCGACATATCCTGCTTCTGTAAGAGATGTTGCATCAGCTATTGCAAATGGTACATTTAGTATCTTTGCTAATGTCTGAGCCAACAATGTCTTACCTGAACCAGTTGGTCCTAACAATAGGATATTACTCTTTTGTATATCAATGCCTTCAGTGTTCTTTTTGCCACTGTATATTCTCTTGTAATGATTGTATACCGCAACTGATAAAGCCTTCTTGGCACTCTTCTGACCTATTACATAGTCATCAAGTATTTCCATTATTTCCTTTGGCTTTGGAAGACCACCTTCAAGTATTTCTTCACTTTCATCAATTTCTTCCTTGATTATTTCGCCGCATAACTCTACGCATTCATCACATATATATACACCTGGACCAGCTATTATTCTCTTTACTTGGTCCTGACTTTTTCCACAAAATGAACATCTGTACTGCTTGTTTTCCTGCTTTGTCACTCTCTCACTTCCTTCCACTTACATAGTATCGCATAAGCGATTATTTTTAATTATGTAGTTTACGGTAATACTGCATACATCAAATTTTAGTAATTAATATTACCTTTTTATTTCTTAATTACATTATAACACTACTGTAAAGTTTTTACAGTCTGTTTGTGATTACTTCATCTATTAGACCAAATTCCTTAGCCTGTTCTGAAGTCATAAAGTTGTCACGTTCAGTATTTTCCTTAACTATATCTAAAGGCTGACCTGTTCTTTCAGCTAAAATTTCATTTAACTTTTTCTTTGTATCCAATAAGAACTTAGTATGTATTTCTACATCTGTTGCCTGTCCTCTTGAACCGCCTAAAGGCTGGTGAATCATTATTGTACTATTAGGAAGGGCAAATCTCTTTCCTTTTGCTCCAGCAGCTAGAAGGAATGCTCCCATTGATGCCGCCATACCTATACATATTGTACTTACATCTGCCTTTATATACTGCATTGTATCGTATATTGCCATACCTGCTGTTACACTTCCGCCTGGAGAATTTATATATAGGTGAATATCCTTATCAGGATCATCTGCCTCTAAGAATAATAACTGAGCTACTACCAAGCTAGCAGTTGCATCATTTACTTCATCTCCTAAAAATATGATTCTATCTTTTAAAAGTCTTGAGTAGATATCGTATGATCTTTCACCTCTACCATCTTGTTCTACTACATATGGTACTAATGCCATTTTTGCACCTCCAATTCGCAATTTTAGATAAAGACCACAAAGTTTGTGGTCTTTATCAACATAATTATATAATACTATTTTTTCCTAAATATAACCTATACTAAATATAAGATATATGAATATTTTTAAATTATTATAAAAGTCTTTGGAATAATCTTAAATAAGAGTATTTTACTTAACTTTCTAATATTGACTAAAATAAAAATCAGATATTACTTTACTGTTGCAGCATCTAGTAGCATTTCAACAGTCTTTTCGTTCTTTAATCTGTTCTTTATTCCGTCTAGTTCAGCTTCGCCTAGAGCTTCCTTTATCTTAGCTACTTCCATGTTGTACATCTTAGCGAAGTTTTCCATATCCTTTTCGATATCTTCTTCTGTTACTTCAACATTTTCAAGTTCAGCTATCTTTTCTATTATTAAAGTATTCTTAACAAGATTTTCAGCTTCTTCTCTTCTAGCTTCTCTTATTTCGTCTATGCTCTGACCTGATAATTCAGCAAACTTTTCTAAAGACCATCCCTGATAGCTTAACTGCATGTTTATTTCATCTAACTGTCTGTCTATCTGGCTTTCTACCATTGACTTAGGTATTTCTATTTCTACCTTTTCAGCTATAGCGTTAACTACTGCATTCTTCATTTCGTCCTTAGCTTCTGAATCAGCCTTTTCCTGAAGCTTAGCCTTTATATCATTCTTTAATTCTTCTAAAGATTCAAATTCAGTTGTGTCCTTAGCGAAGTTGTCATCTAATTCTGGAAGTTCCTTCTTCTTTAGATCATGTACAAGAACCTTGAATACTACTGGCTTACCAGCTAATTCTTCTGCTGGATAGTCTTCTGGGAAAGTAACGTTTACGTCAAATTCTTCTCCAACTGGCTTTCCTATCATCTGTTCTTCAAATCCTGGTATAAATGAACCTGAACCAACTTCTAGTGAATATCCTTCAGCAGTTCCACCTTCAAATGCTTCACCATCTAAAGTTCCAGCAAAGTCTATATTTGCTATTAGTCCGTTTTCTACTGGTCCTTCTACTTCTACCATTCTAGACTGCTTTTCAAGAAGAGCATCTAATTCATTCTTTATTTCTTCTTCAGAAACTTCTTTTTCTATCTTTTCTATTTCTACACCCTTGTAGTCTTCTATTGTAAATTCAGGCTTAACATCAACATCAGCTGTTAAAACTATTGTTCCGTCTTCCTTTATTTCCTTGATGTCTAGCTGTGGCTGGCTTACTACATCTATTTCTAGAGCATCTATTGCCTGTGGGTATACTTCTGGAAGTACTATATCTAGTGCATCATTGAAAAATACTCCCTTACCATAGTTAAGTTCTATTATCTTTCTAGGTGCCTTACCCTTTCTGAAACCAGGTATATTGTATCTTGATTTAGTTTTATTGTATGCCTTATCTATAGCCTTTTCAAACTCTGCACCATCAACTAATATTTCGAATTTTACAGAATTACCTTCTTTTTTTATTAATTCAGCTTTCATAAAATTTTCCTCCTAAGTTTAATGTTCTATACTATTCTTTTAATTGTCATTATATAAAAACACAATTCAACCATTTAATTATACTATAAAACGCTTGAAATTGCACCCATTTTTACAAAAATCTAGCATTTCTTTAATTGTTTTTAGCTTTTTTATTAACACTAATAAACATAAAAATACAAATCAATGATTATTGCTTTCATAATTTTTCACAATATCTGTACTTACTTAATTACAGTCTATGTTATTTTTTATTTTATTGCAAATTTTTGTCAAAATAAATAAACTTTTAGTCTGTTTACAAGTAATTATTATTTATTATATAAATCTGTATTCATAGTTATAATTTCCATTTTCTATATCCATAATTATAAAGCTTCTGTCTCTTCCATCTCTGGGCATAGAAAGGCTTCCTGGATTAATAACTTCTACCCCATCAATAATTTGATTTTCCTTAATGTGAGTATGTCCGAATATAGTTATTTTTGCTCCTCTTTCCTTTGCTTCTTCTGCTATTGTCTCTAATCCATATTTTACCCCATAATGATGACCATGCGTTAAAAATATTGTTATGCCCTCACATTCAAGGTCAAGCTCTGTTTCAACATTATCAAAATCACAATTCCCAGCTACTGCAATAACTGGAATTCCTGTCTTTTCCTTAAAGTATATGGAGTCTCTAAAGTTATCTCCTGCATGAAGTATCAATTCTATTTTTTCTTCTTTGATAATTTTTATTGCACTATCCATATATCTTTTCACTCTGTGCGAATCTGATATTACTGCTATTTTCATTATTTCTCCTTTCATTATTTTATACTTATCTTTTTTCTAACCTTTTATATATTTTAGACAAATACTTTCATATTCCAATTTGCAAAAATAGTGTAACTATATAGTTACACTATTTTTAGATCCAAATTTTCTATATATAAATAACTCTTATTTCTAATTTATATTCACAACTTGCTTTAAAAAGAATTATCTACTCTAAAATCCATTGATAAAGCTATATTGTTCTTGATTTTATTATATTTTCAAGTTGTATTTTCATTTTTTCAAGAGCCCTAGATCTATGGCTAAAACTATTTTTAACCTCTATTGGAAGCTGACCAAATGTATAGTCGTATCCTTCAGGTATAAACATACTATCATATCCAAATCCATTTTCGCCCTTTTCTTCCATTGCTATTTTTCCATCAACTACACCTCTTGAAATAAGTTCTTTTCCATCTGGGAATACAGCTGCTATTACACATACATATCTAGCAGTTCTTTTGCTCATAGGTGTATCACCAAGTTCTTCAAACATCTTTTTTCTGTTATCTTCATCCGTTGCATTTTCACCTGCATATCTAGCTGAGAATACTCCAGGTCTTTTTCCAAGAGCATCAACTTCTATACCTGAATCATCTGCTATTGCAATTTTTCCAGTCTTTTTAGCTATTGTTCTAGCCTTAATAAGAGCATTATGCTCAAATGTTTTTCCGTCTTCTATTATTTCTATACCATCAAGACCTACATCTTTTAAAGATTCAATCTTAAAATCTATATCCTTTAAAATAGTGCCTATTTCTTCTAGTTTGTGTGCATTTCCTGTAGCTATTACTGCTTCTCTCTCATATTCGCAACCAATTGTAGCATCTGCTACTTCTCCAAGAACTTTTCTCTGAATTCTCATAAGTTCTTTATTTCCCTTTTCAGCATATTCAAGAATTTTTACAAGCTCTAACTTAGTGAAAGGTCTTTCTTCACCAGTTCCCTGTATTTCTATAAATTCTCCACGATTGTTCATTACAACATTTGTATCTACTTCTGCATTAGAGTCTTCATCGTAACATATATCTAGTCTTACATCCCCGTCTACTACACCGACACTTACTGCAGCAAGCATTGTATCCATAGGCATTTTCTTGATGTCTTTGTGCTTGTATAAAGTATATAGAGCATCTGCTAGTGCCACATATGCACCTGTTATTGATGCAGTTCTTGTACCACCGTCTGCCTGTATTACATCACAGTCTATCCATATTGTTCTTTCTCCAAGTGCAGATAGATTCACTACTGATCTAATGGCTCTACCAATTAATCTCTGTATTTCCTGACTTCTCCCGTCTACCTTACCCTTGCTTGAGTCTCTTCTCTTTCTTTTTTGTGTAGCGCTTGGCAACATAGAATATTCTGCACTTATCCAACCACTTCCAGCACCCTTCAAAAATGGTGGTACTCCTTCTTCTACAGTAGCTGTGCATATTACCTTTGTTTCACCAACTTCTATAAGCACTGACCCCTGTGAGTACTTAGTAAAGTTTCTAGTAATTCTCACATTTCTTATTTCATCAAATGCTCTATTATCCGGTCTTTGACTTCCTGCTATCTTGTTCATTCTATCCGCCCCTATCTAAAATTATAATCTTTCACTTTATTTTACAGGGGTGCAATTTGCATCCCCTTTTTATACATAACTAATAATACTCTATCTTCATAAATTTTTTAATACTTTTTATAAAATTTATATGAATTTTATTTGAAATGTTACTTTAACATATCTTCAACTTCTGCTTGCTTCCTTAAATCCAACATAGCTTTAAAAGTATCTTCATCAATTACTTTTACTCCTAGCTTTAGAGCCTTGTCTAACTTAGAGCCTGCTTCTTCTCCTGCCAGTACAAATGTAGTAGATTTGCTAACGCTTGATGTAGCCTTTCCACCTCTTGCTTCTATTAGCTCTTTTGCCTCATTTCTCTTCATTGTAGGAAGAGTTCCTGTTAGAACTATTTTCATTTTATCAAATATTTTTTCTATATCGTTGTATTTTTCGTGATCTGATTCAAAGTTCAAACCTGCTTCTCTAAGCTTTTCTATAGTTTCAATATTTTTCTTTTCTTTAAAGAATTTCACTACACTGTCGCTCATAACTTCTCCAAAATCATCTATCTTTAGAAGTTCTTCTCTATCTGCTGACATTATTTCATCAAGATTATTGAAGTTTGCTGCAAGTTGCTTTGCACCTTTTATACCTACAAACTTAATTCCCAAACCATTTAATAATCTCCAAAGTTCATTTTTCTTTGATTTTTCTAGGGATTTCATAAGATTGTCTACAGACTTTTCTCCCATACCTTTAATTGGAATTATTTTTTCTGGATCCATGTAATAAAGGTCTTCTATTTTTTCTATAATCTTCAATGTCAAAAGTGTAGTAATGGTAGATTCTCCCATGCCTTCTATATCCATTGCATCCCTTGATACAAAGTGTATTATTCCTCTTCTTATCTGGGCTGGGCAAGATATATTAATACATTTTACAGCGGCTTCTCCTTCAATTCTTACAGTTTCTTCGCCACATACTGGACAAGTCTTTGGCATTGTAAATTCCTTTTCATCGCCCTTTCTATCTTCTTTAGAAACTTCTAGAATCTGAGGAATTATTTCTCCTGCCTTTTGAACTATTACCATATCGCCGATTCTAATATCTCTTTCTGCAATATAATCTTCATTGTGAAGAGTTGCTCTACTAACTATAGTACCTGCTAATCTCACTGGTTCAAGAATCGCAGTAGGTGTAATAGTACCAGTTCTTCCTACCTCGACTACAATATCTTTTAACTTTGTCTTTTTCTTTTCTGCTGGGAACTTGTATGCTGTTGCCCATCTAGGACTCTTGGCAGTAAAACCTAGTTCTTCTCTCTGTGCTATTGAATCAATCTTTATAACCATACCATCAATATCAAAGCCCAGCTCACCTCTATGCTCAGTCCAGTAATTTATATGATCTATTACTTCCTCAATACTTTCACATAGCTTATAATCTTCACTTACTGTAAAGCCTAGTTTTTTCAAGTATTCAAAAGAATCGCTATGTCTTTCTATTCCCAATTCTTCTATATTCTCAAGATTGAAAATAAATATATCTAATGGTCTTTTGGCTGTAAGTTTTGAATCTAGCTGTCTCAAAGATCCTGCAGCAAGATTTCTAGGATTAGCATAAATCTGTAAGTTGTGTTCTTCTTGATATGCATTTATATTTTCAAAGTTCTCCTTTGAAATATATACCTCACCTCTTACAACAACTTCCCTTTCTTCATCAATCTTTATAGGTATTGATTTTATTGTTTTGATATTTGCTGTTACATTTTCACCTACATAACCGTCACCTCTAGTTGCAGCAACATCTAAATATCCATCTCTATAGGTAAGTCCTACTGAAAGTCCATCTATCTTGAACTCTACAACGTAATTTACCCTGCCTGAAGCAGACTCTCTAACTCTTCTATCAAAGTCTCTTATTTCACCTTCAGAAAATACATTTGAAAGGCTAAGCATAGGTCTTTCATGAGTATACTGCTCAAACTTAGAAAGTGCTGCCCCTCCTACTCTTGAAGATGGAGAATCCTTTCTCTTCAATGAAGGAAACTTATCTTCTAGGTAAATTAATGACTTCATCATTCTATCGTATTCATAGTCCGTAATTTCCGGATTATCTTTATTGTAATAAAGATCACTGTGATAGTTTAACTTATCTATTAAGACTGTTATTAACTCTTCAGCCTCTTTTTCATTCCACTCATTGCTTACTATATTATCATAATTTAACTCCAACATAATCTTCTCCTCAAAATTTCTCTTACCTTTCATTTTATCATATCCGTCTACTCTATTTCCATCTTTAAAAGTATTAACTACTTTAAATATACATAAGTTTTCTATACTTTAGCTTTTTAGCCTTATTTTATATATAGTCAATTTGCAATAGATAGAAACAAGAACTTTCTATTTATTTTATATTTTAATATTAAATCTTGTTTATTGTGTAGTTTTTAAATCTTGTTTGTCGAAGAGTTTATTGGATAATTTAAATTCCTGCTATTTTTTATTTTTGAAGATTACTTTTGAAATATATTATATCAATAAGTCTTTTGACCTTTAATTTTCTAGTTGGAGTTTATTTTCACAAAAAAATGCTTCCACATTTGTGGAAGCATTTTGAGTTAAGTAAATATTAGTGAATAGTTATTCTAAAAATCCAGATTTTATTACATCATCTGCATTTGTCGTTGATTTCATTCTTTTTCCGTCCATTATATCTATTATCGTTCCTTCTTCATCAATTAGAAAAGTAGTTCTCACTACTCCCATTGATGTCTTTCCGAACATCTTTTTTTCTTTCCAGACATCGTACATCTTGATAACTTCTAAATCCTTGTCAGACAGAAGAATAAATGGAAGCTCATGCTTTGCTGCAAAATTGCTGTGTGACTTCACTCCATCTTTACTAATTCCTATTACTTCTGCACCTTTTTCAGTTATTTGAGGGTAATTATCTCTGAAGTTACATGCCTGTTTAGTACAGCCCGGTGTATTATCCTTAGGATAAAAATAAAGTATTATCTTTTTACCTTTGTAGTCTGATAAAGAAACTTCCTTACCATCCTTGTCTGGTAATGTAAAATCCGGTGCCTTGTCTCCTATTTTCATATAATCCTCCTCTTAATCAATCATTATACTTAAACAATTATAATCAAATATAGTTGAATTAAAATACTTCCTGTATTGTATTAAGAATATACCCATTTAATCTAATTTTAATTATAATATTAAATTCTTTTAAAATTAGATTACTTCTGATTTTCCTTTGCTAGCATATCTCTTATTTCTACTAGAAGTTCTTCTGATTTAGTAAGTGCAACTTCTTCAACAGTTTCTTCTTCAGGCTTTGCAACCTTGCTCTTCAAACTGTTTATAAGTTTAATAAAAATAAATATAGAAAATGCTATAATTACAAAGTCAATCACTGATTGCAGGAATGCTCCGTACTTAAACTGTGCATTTCCTATTTGTAGCATAAGACCAGATACATCTGTCCCACCTGTTATAATTCCGATAAATGGTGTTATAATATTCTCAACTAATGATGATACTATCTTTGAGAAAGCACCACCTATTACAACACCGACTGCCAAGTCTATTACATTTCCTCTCATGGCAAATTCTTTAAATTCAGCTATAAATTTTTTCATATAATTTTATTCTCCTTTTTTATTATATTTATATATATACACATCTTTTTGAATATCTAAACTCAAAAATTCATTTTTAAAAAAATTATTCTTTTTTTGCGGTTATTTTTCTAATTTTTTTAGTAAAATATAGTCTTTTAACTTATATTTATATGATTTTCCACATTGTATTCATTTTATTATATACTTTAATTTTCAAAAGTTATTTCCATTATTACTAAGTTTTGTAAATCTTTTTAATTATATATTTGCATCCTCACTTTCAATATACCTTACTAATTTCTTGCAAAATAAAAAACAGCCAAGTGCTTTTAACTCTAGCTGTTTTCTATATTGTCTGTTGAATTTTTTCTTAAAAAACCTCTATATTAAAGATTAGTTTTCTTCTGTATCGTCTTCATGCATAACAAAGAACTCTTCGTAAAGTGCCTCGCTCATACTTTCTGCTGTGGCTTCTTCTAAATATGGAGCTCTGTATGTCTTCATATATAGTAAAATAGGACCGTTTATCTTGTACACATCTAGTTCTACTTCTTTTACTTCATTTTCTTCATCATTCATAATTTCTCTATACTTGAATAAGAATGTTCCTATTTGTAGTCCGTCCATTCTATATTCTTTGATATTGTATTCCTGTTCCATAATCCACCTGCTTTAAAAATACTATTACTAAGCTTCTGGCATCTCCCAATTGTGATGTACATTCTGTACGTCATCATCATCTTCTAAAGTATCAAGAAGCTTTTCCATTGACTTGATCTGTCCTGCTTCATCAAGAGCAGTTGTAGTTTGAGGTATTAGCTTTACATCAGCTACTACAAACTTGTATCCTGCACTTTCAAGACCATCTCTTACTGTATTGAAATCTTCAGGTGCTGTAACTACTTCAAATCCATCTTCATCTGTTATGAAGTCTTCAGCTCCTAATTCTAATGCTGCTTCCATAAGTGCTTCTTCTTCAGCATTTTCATTTGATATTAGTATCTGTCCCTTTCTATCGAACATAAATGATACACATCCTGGAGTACCAAGATTTCCATTATTTTTATCAAAATAATATCTTACGTTACCTGCTGTTCTATTTTTATTATCTGTAAGTGTTTCAACTATTATAGCTACTCCACCAGGTCCGTATCCTTCATAAGTTATTGATTCATAATCTTCACCTTCGCCAGCTCCTACACCCTTTTTAATAGCTCTATCTATATTATCATTAGGCATATTATCAGCTTTAGCCTTAGCTATTGCAGCCTTTAACGATGCGTTGTATTCTGGATCACCACCGCCTTCTTTCGCTGCTACTGTTATAGCTCTTGCGTGTTTTGTAAAGACGTTAGCTCTAGCTGCGTCCTGCTTACCTTTTCTTGCTTCAATATTGTGTATACGACCCATACTTTTTCACTCCTTATTATTTTATCGTCAGTGCTTTTTGCACTTGAAAATTTATGTAATATGTACTCTGTACACTGTGCCTTTAGATATATGTGAATTATTTTATTCACAAAAACCCCCAAAGCTTTATGATTTCCCTATCACAACAGTATATTTTATCATATTTCTATATATAAGTAAATATTTTGAATTTATCTATTCAAATATCGGTGGCTTTGGAGCTGGAACTCTCTTGTGTTCACTAACTCTATGAAGTCTCTCTATTATTTCAAGATCTCTTTCTGGAACTTCATCTCTCTTGCCTTCAACTACCTTATCTATATAAGCATAAGTTGTACCCATTTCATTTTCATCAGTTTGACCTTCCCATAAACCTGCTGAAGGTGCTTTGTTGATTAAATCTTCATGTATCCCTAGTTCCTTAGCCCATTCATATACTTCATACTTTGGAAGATTAGCTATAGGAAGCATATCTACTCCACCATCTCCAAACTTTGTAAAGTAACCTGTATAAAGTTCTGCAGCATTATCTGTACCTGCTACTAAATACCCTAGATTATTTGCAACTGTATATAAAGCAGACATTCTTATTCTAGCTCTTAGATTTGCATCTGTCATCTTCATTGATTCTTTGTTTAAAAGTTCTTTTTCATTTAATTTTTCTTTTACCTGATCAAGAACCATTATTTGTGGCTCATCAAGATTTAATTCAATATATTCTATATTGCATCCATTGATTACCTTCATTCCATCTTCTTTATCTTGTGGATTGCTTTTTATATTCATAATTACACCCATTGAATTATCTGGGAATGCTTCTTTAATAAGATATGCGACAACTGCTGAATCTATACCACCAGAAACCCCTACTGCAACTCCCTTACAGTGAGCTTCCTTTACCTTTTCTCTAATCCATTCAACTGTCTTGTTGATTTTTTCTCTTCTTGTTAACATATGACTACTCCATTTCCTTTTCTTATATATTTATATTTTTTATAGTATTTTTTCTATTTATATTATTTTTATATCTTAATTATATTTTCTGATACGTTATAATATTATCTTTTCTACTAGATTACTTCTATATTATCTTCAACTTCTTATATATTTACAAATCGAATCTATATTAGACCTGTATACTTAAATCAAAATCAATTTTACAATAAAATCTTACCGTCCATTACCGATAAATAGAATTCTTCTTTTTCCCTTATTTCAGCTGTTGCACTTGTTATTTCTGTGATTAAAGATGACAATGTCTCTAATCTTTCCTTTTCACAATATACTATTATATTTACACTATCTGTATACTCTATATCTTTTACAGTATACTCTCTGTTTGCTAGTTCATTTTGAATCTTGCCAAGTAGGGTATAATCAACTGAAATATCTACTTCTATAAATGGCTTTTTTTCTACTATTTTTCCAGCTTCTAGACCTATTTTTGCACCCTTTGTGTAGGCTCTTACTAGACCACCTGCGCCCAACTTCACTCCACCAAAATATCTTGTAACAACTACAACTACATTTCTTAGATCTTCTTTTTTAATTACTTCCAATGTAGGTATACCAGCAGTCCCCTGAGGCTCACCGTCATCGCTATATCTTTGAATATTCATTGTTTCACCTATGGTATACGCCCAGACATTGTGGGTAGCATCCTTGTATTTAGATTTTATTTCGTCTATGAATTCCCTTGCTTCTTCTTCTGTCTCTACTGGCTTTACATGACCTATAAATACAGATTTCTCAACTGTGAATTCGTCTCTCCCAAATTCATGAAGTGTTCTATATGATTGCACACTTTCACCTCCAAGTTTTATTACCTGTTTTTTATTATATCATACTTTAAGTGGTTTCCCATATATCTAAACATAAAAAGTCCCTCTGTCAAAGTGACAAAGGGACATACATATCTCTATAATTATTCAGCCTTCTTATAATTTTTATATTTTTTGTATGATACATCTACTAAAGACTTTTCTTTGCTGTGAGTCAACATTTCTAGAGCATCTGTTACTCTATAGAAACCTCCGTCTAAAAACTCTTTACTTATTTCAGATGCATCACTATCAGCTTCCATTACATACCACATTATAGCATTACAAACTCTTTGATTTCTGCTTCTTGAGAAGAATTCATATATAGTATCTCCTGCAATATCGAGTATTTTTACATCAGAGCCAGTTTCCAATTTCACTCTCTGAATAGCACTTTCGTGAGGTAGATTATCGCCGACTATCTTACCCTTAGGTAAAGTCCATTCACCTCTATCATTCTTAACTAATAAAACCTTATTTGCATAAAATACAACACCGCCAGAACAACGTCTTACTATCATTTAGAATCCCTCCATTTTCATAAATACTCTTCTCTGCGCACCTACGCGAGTTATTTTTAGATACTGAACTTTTGATAGAGTTTGTCCAAGGATGCTTTACACGCCCTTATAACGTACTCCTTCTCAAATCCAGCCTTGTTCTTAACAAGATTTTCAAGAATTCTTATACTATCCATGCTACCGATGTCACCAAGGTATTTTGCACAATACTGTCTGACCTGTGGATTCTTGTCCAAAAGCCCGAGTTCAAGAATATAGCTACTTTCTTCACAGGCTATTTTCCCAATGGCTGAGTATGCAATCCTCCTTAAATTCGAGTGATTTTTCTCAGTCAAGGGGTACAATATATTTAGAAACCTGCTGTCTTGAAATTCTCCAGCTGTCCAAACCAAAACCATCAGATCTTCTGCATTTTCTAGGTTTAGGATACCCTTGTAGACCTTTCTCTTAAAATCAATTATCTCCTCTTCGCCTAAGCTTTTTATAAAGGAAATTCTTTCTTCTTTAGATAGAGTAAGGTAATAATTGATAATATCCTTTTCCTTAGCGTCATTTTTCTTGCTCTTTCTTAAAGATAGCTTTGCTTTTATCAAGTCATTATTTACATCCTCAATGGACTTGTTCCTTATTCTTGATATCTGTGGAACCTTAAGAGACTTCTTATAAAGGAGATATGTAATGAAGTAATCTTCAAGGTCATCGATATTTTCCCATCCTATTACCATTTTCTCCCCCCTACAATTGTTTGTTTTCAATGTTTCTCAACAAAAGTTGCAAAAAACATCTAAACTTTGAAACTCTATAAATAATTTAAATTTATTATTTATATTGTGACTATATTATAACACTTAATATAGAGAAAATCACCATTTTTCAAAAAATTCTTTTTATTTTGTTTAGAAGTTTTAGAACTTCTAAAAGCCATTTTATACATTTTTAAAAAATACTTTCTAAGCTTTTTTCGTTATTATTTTTCTAATCCATTTTATTTTAGACTTTTTATATTTATTGTAATATCAATGTTTTCGAGTTTTTTTATTTTTTCTATATTTATTGTAATGATTTCTATTATCCTTATAATATGTGCCTTTTTTATACACATAGAAATAATTAGTAGCTTTTTTCGTTTGTTTTCTATATTAATTAATGTTATAATCAAGTTACGAGTTAATCATTTTTAACCTCTATATTAAATCGTGTTGTGATTAATTTGTAGTAAATTTTTTAATTTTTTCATTTTTAACAATATTGTTAGGTTTTCATGATTTAACATATTGTACTACCTTTCTAGACTATGAAAATAGTCACTGAATTTATTGTGTTCGTTTTTCATACACATACTAATTAATTATCATTTAAAAAAAGAAGCCTGCGGAGGCTTCTTTTTCCGTTTATTTATATATAAAGAGCTTCTAATTAATACTATTAAATTTTTATAAATATATCTATACAAAAACATAACTATATTCATAAACTCCATATAAAAATAGGTTCTTTGTCAAATAGTCTCGATAGCAATTTTATCCATTTTCCTCTTACTACGTTTATGGATTTTTGTTGCCATTAACACTAAATATTATAGAGCCTAAAACGTAATCTTGATAAAAAAACCGCTACATAAAATGTAGCGGAATATTTTTTCTTTAATTCTGATTGTAAAATCAGAGTATTTATTAAAGAGATGACTTAGAGTAGAATTCGACTACTAGTGCATCATTGATTTCAATTGGCACTTCTTCTCTTTCAGGCATTCTAGCTAATACAGCTGAGAATTCTTCCTGATTCTTAGTTAAGTATGGGCATTCGTTTAAAGCTGCTGCTTCGAAGTTAGCCTTGAAAAGTTCGTTAGTTCTTGACTTTTCTCTTAACTGTAGTTCATCACCAACACTAACGATGAATGATGGTATATCTACTTTCTTTCCATTCACTAGAATGTGACCATGGTTAACCATCTGTCTAGCCTGTCTAACAGAGTTAGCAAGACCCATTCTGTATACTAGGTTGTCTAATCTTCTTTCTAAAGTTGTGATAAGAGCTATACCAGTCTGACCCTGAACCTTCTGAGCCTTCTTCATGTATATTCTCATCTGCTTTTCGCTTACACCGTAGTAAGCTCTTAATCTCTGCTTTTCAAGTAACTGCTGTCCGTATGGTGAAAGCTTCTTGTCGCTTCTTGCAGTTCCTCTTCCAGCTCTGTTCATTGCCTTAGGATGTCCACAAACGTTTAATCCTAGTCTTCTTGATAACTTAAACTTTGGTCCTCTTGTAATTGATGACATATTTTCTCTCCTTTTTAAATAAAAAATTTTGTGTGGATGTGCCCCTTGCACATTATCCGCTTTATATGGATGTGTGAAGCAAGATACCCAACTATCTTTTGTATCATATGATAAAAGTAGTTGAAAAATCTGCTTTCAAATACTTATAATCATATTTAAAACAGTGCTTCGCTACATTGTCCATTTAAAGGATCTTCGTACTATTGGGTTCGTACGACTTATCTATTATACTATGTACTTGTTTATTTGTAAAGTGTTTTTTTCTTAATCATATATTATAATAATGGTGCAAAGAATCTTAATAAGCATTGAGTTATTCTCATAGGTGTTGTTCTATTAGTATTATGATATTTTTCAGTGACTTCCGTACTTGCTTCAAGCGTTTCAATAAAATCTTTCTTTATATCATCTATTGCGTCCATTCCATGAAGCAATACTCCATTTTCAAAATGAAGATATAAACTCCTATAATCCATATTGATTGTTCCTACTGCTGCAATATCATCATCTGATATATGCTGCTTTGCATGGATAAAGCCTGGTGTATATTCATATATTCTTACACCGCCCCTTACAAGAGCTCCATAATATGATCTTGTCATGCTATATACGAACTTCTTATCCGGTATTCCGGGTGTAATAATTCTTACATCTACTCCTCTTTTAGCTGCTGCAACCAATTCATCATTGGTATTATCATCTATTAAAAGATATGGAGTCATTATATAGAGATAGTCCTTTGCATTTTTTGCTATATTTAAATATATATTTTCTGCAAGCTGTTCCTCTATAAGTGGGTTTTCTGCATATGGGTGAACTATTCCCTTTGCATTAGGATACACTACTTTAAATATATTGATAAAGTCTTCTACTTCTTCAGTTTCCATATCCTTGTGGTTAATTGCATACCACATTTCAAGGAACATTACTGTAAAGCTATCTACAGCCTTTCCCTTTATCATTACGCCTGTGTCTTTCCAATGACCATAAGGACTGTTTATATTGAAATATCTATCAGCTATATTGTATCCACCAGTAAAAGCCACCTTACCATCTATTACTGTTATTTTTCTATGGTCTCTATTATTCATAAAAACATTTAATAAAGGCAACATAGGATTAAATACTGAGCATCTAATTCCCTTTTTAGCCAGTCTTTCTCTAAAACTTTTTCCAATAAAGCCTATACTCCCCATATCATCATAAAGTATTCTTACATCTACGCCTTCTTTTGCCTTTTCTTCTAGAATCTCTTCTATCTTTCTAAATGAGACAGAGTCTTCTATTGCGTGATATTCCATAAATATAAATTTTTCAGCTTTTCTCAATTCTATTTTTTGAGCTTCTATTCCTTCATCCGCTTCTGGGTAATATTCTACTTCGCAACCTTCATATGAGGGATAACCCCCTGTTTTGGAAATGTAGTATGTCTGACCATATACTCCTGGATCTTCTTTTTTGAGCCTTTTCAATATCTTGTCATCTGAATTTAGTTTGTTACTAAGTTGCCCTATGATGTTTCTGAATTTCTTTTTAGTAAAATAAAGCGAACCTCTTCCTATAAATAATATATACAGTATAATGCCTGTAATTGGAAATACCAGTAACAGAACCATCCAAGGAATTTTTATTGCTGCATTAGTATGCCTTCCATAAATTCTCAAAACTATAATAATAGATATCAATTTTGCAATAGCTGATGTAATAGGATAATAATCGTGTATTTTATATACTTCAAATATTATCCATGCAACTTGCAAGAAAAAACCTAGAGCAGCTATGACCGCTCGACCTATGCTGTTTTTACTTCTCTCTTCCAATATTTAGCACCCCTCTCAAATTATAATCATTTATTTATCAATATAATAATTTTCATACATTTGTATCTGCCACTTTACTTATTTAAACTTTTATTCAACAAATATGTATTTACAAATAATTTAAACAGTATTCAAGACAGTATCCTTGTAAAATTTCAACTAATATTTTATTATTTTATCTATTATTTTTTGCTATTTCTGAGATTTCATTGAATTTTTTAATTATGTAACTATAGTTTTGTTTTTTGTGAGGAAGTATACAGGAACTACAATCCTTTACTCCCTTTTCATTATAGGAAAAATTGCCTCCACATTTACTTCCTAAAGCATATAGGGGACAATAGCAAAAAAGACAATTAAAGTCTTGCTCATCTATTACTTTATGACACGGAAAAAACTCACAGTTTTTATGGCTAAAAAATTTATAATTATCTCCCATGTAAAAACTCCTTCTTGTAAATTTAGTTAAAAATACTTCATAGTATATACTTTTCTATAAGCTATATATCTATAACTCTCCATTTTCTAAAAAATAAAACTCAATATTATTTTTCATCCTACGGTATAGCCGTATTTTTAAAGAAATTTATTACTTTTTTCTAATTTTAACTACTTTATTATAACATATAATTAGGCTTCACAATATGATTTATCTAGTATTTTATTTATCAATCTATCTGTCATCATAGTCTAATAAAAGCATTTGAAATATGATATAATTAATATATAGATAAGATTAACTAAATTGAGAAAGGAGACATTCCAGTAAGGATTTTATCTTCCTTTTGGAATTAATTTACAGTTAATGACAGATTTAAATATTTATAACGAAGATATTATTAATCTTCAAGAAAAAGCACTGTGTGTGGGATTGAATATTACTTCAACAAACAAGCGTACTGATAATATTTCTATTGATGAATCTATGGAAGAATTAAAGGAACTTGTTAGAGCTGCAGGTGCAGAAGTGGTAGGAGAGTTGATTCAAAACCGTTCTTCTATTGATACAGCCACATACCTTGGAAGTGGTAAGATTGAGGAAATAAAAAATTATGCTGAAGGTCTAAATGCTACTATGGTCGTCTTTAATGACGAACTGTCAGGAGCTCAGATAAAAAATATAGAAAATATTGTAGGCAAAAAAATAATTGATAGAACTATGATTATACTAGATATCTTTGCCCAAAGAGCAAGAAGTAAGGAAGGTAAACTTCAAGTTGAACTTGCACAGCTTAGATATCGACTACCTAGGCTTTATGGAATGGGTGGTCAAATGAGTAGAACTGGTGCTGGTATAGGTACTAGAGGTCCTGGAGAACAAAAGCTTGAAAAAGATAAAAGACACATCTTAAATAGGGCTGCTGTTATTAGACGAGAACTTAAAGAAGTTGCAAAGAATAGAGATATTCAGAGAGTTCAAAGACAAAAAAACGACGTCCCTATAGTAGCTCTTGTAGGATATACCAATGCTGGTAAATCTACTATTCTAAATGAGATAATAAAGTCTCATCCTGACTATGAAAGTGAAAAGGAAGTTTTTGTAAAGGATATGCTTTTTGCAACTTTGGACGTTACACTTAGAAAGGCTCTTTTACCTAATAAAAAAGAGATTCTTGTTGTAGATACAGTTGGTTTTGTTAGCAAGCTTCCACATGACTTAATCAATGCATTTAAATCAACTCTTGAAGAAGTTAGATATGCTGATCTTATATTACATGTAATTGATGCTACAAATGACAATTCTGATATTCAAAAACTTACTACTGAAAGTGTTCTTAAAGACCTAGGAGTCGAAGATAAAAAGACGATTACAGTTTACAACAAGATTGATAAGCTAGATCTTGATATCTATCCAAAGAATCAAGAGGATTTAGTTTACGTCTCTGCAAAGAAAAATGTCAATATGGATAAGCTAATGAATCAAATTCAGGATATGCTTATGGAGGACATGTATAAGGTAAATCTTTTAATTCCTTTCAATAGAGGTGATGTATTTAGCTCTATCAAGGACAAATATGTTATCGATAGTTTTGAATACACAAATGAAGGTATCGATCTTATAGTTTCTCTCAATGAAATGGACTACAATATTTACAAAGAGTATATTAAAGAAGTATAGTTTAAGTTTTTTAAAAAGAACAAAGATATTTATTAATTTAATTTAGTTTTGAAATGTAGTTGAGGCAGAACAGATCCTTTCTTATTAATTTAAGTTAGCCTTGTGTTTTGTTTAAGTAAAGAGTTTGATATAGTTTATAAATTGGATTGATTTAAACATCCAATTAAATTAGATTTTAGTTATTTTATTAAGTTAATAAGTTTGTTTAGGAGCATTTGTTTAGGAGGTTAACATGGAAAGACTAAAAATATCAAATAAAGACGTTTCACGTTTTGATGAAGTGGCTATTGCTATCGCCGTTTGTGAAGGTGAGAAGGTACACGCACTAAGTGTTGAAGACTCTATGATTGAATTAAAGGAACTTGTTCAGGCTGCAGGTTGTGAAGTAAAGGCGGAACTTATTCTGCATCAAAAGATAGATGAAAATTACTATCTTGACAAGGAAACACTTGAATACGTAATTGGACAAATGGATAGTCTAGAGGCTACTATGCTTGTCTTTATAGATGAGCTGACAGGCAAGCAAATAAAAAATATAGAAGATTTATCAAATAAGAAGGTTGTAGATAGAACTATGCTTCTTCTTGAAATACTTTCTTCAAGATCCAACAGAAGAGAAACAAAACTTGAGATAGAAAAGTCTCAACTATTATATCGTCTTGATAGACTCGAAGGATTCCAGGGAATTTATAAGTACGGAAACGGAATCTGTGTAAATAATCCTAATGATAGAAGACTTCTTACCGATGAAGAGCAAATTAGAGAAAAGCTAGATTCTTTAGATGTAGACTTGAGTATTACAGTTAAAAATAGATTTGTTCAAAGATCTAGAAAACTAGGCAACGAACTTCCTTTAGTTGCCTTTATAGGCTACACTAACTCTGGCAAGTCTTCTATTATGAATCAACTTCTTGAGTTTGACCCAGATCATACGGAGGAAAGTGCAATTATAGTCAAAGATAAAATGCTTTCTACTTTGGATATGTCTTTAAGAAAATCTACTCTTCCAAACGGAAGAGAATATCTTCTTGTAGATACAGTAGGATTTGTAAGTGATTTACCTTGTGTTATGAAGGATGCCTTTAAATCAACATTTGAGGAACTCGGATATGCAGACCTAATACTTACTGTATACGACATTAGTTCAGAAGGTTTAGCCCTTCAAAAGAAAGTAATGGAAGATACTATGAGAAGTATCGGAATTACGAAAAAGAAAAATATTAGTGTATACAATAAAAGTGATAAGTTGGATAAAATTCCTAATTCAACAGATAAAAATATATTTATTTCAGCAAAGAGTGGATATAATCTAAATAAACTTCTTCAATTAATACAAGACACTTTGTTTGAAGATGAAACAGAAGCTACTCTTTTGATACCTTATGCTAAGTTTGAAATCTTCAATGAAATTAAGGATAATAGAATTATTGAGCTTGAAGACTTTACTCTTACTAATATTGGAATTGAGTTACATATTGTTCTTACAAAAAAAGAATTCGAAAAATACAAAGATTATATAAAATCAAATTTCTAAATATATAAACATAAAAAGCATAAAAAGGTGGTGCAATATTGCACCACCTTTTTTGGATATATACGTAGCGATTAAAATATGTTCAGTGGATTTTCCACTTAAAACTCAAAATTATTTTGATCCACATATATTCTAGAATCATTTACTTTTTATATCTATACTTATGAAATTTTAACTATACATTTAAAATATCCAGTATTTCTGTATATTTATCCCTATAAGAGTGATTCCATTTCTTACAAAGCTCTTTAGCTTCTACTTCAGAATCAACACTCATATTAATTGTCATAACATTTTTTCTTCCTTCAATTATTATAAGGGTTACGGCATATGATGAATCTCCCTGCAATGAGTAGCTAGACTGCTTCTTTATTACAGATGAGTATATCTCTTCGCTACTCTCCTTTAGATATTTGTCTATTTTTTCTATAAAGAAGTCTGGTATCCTATTTTGGAAATATACAAGAACCTCTAAACCACTCTGAGTAATAGCATAAAGAGTTCTATTATTCTTTGTATAACACATTATAAACTTAGATTCTATCATTTTTTGAAGAATAACCATTAAAGTGAAGTAATTCATAACATCTGTTTTGGATATTATCTGAGTAAGCTGTGAATCCGTTACATCTTCTTCTAAATTATTTAATATATATAATACTATTAACTTTTCAAGTATTAAATCATCAGTACTATTTGGAAACATATTTCTCTCCTATCTCTTATCTATAAACTTACTGTTTTGCAAATTCTTATTCTATACATACTAATTTTAGTTTAAATAAAAGAATATGTCAAAACTTTTAACTGTATTTTTATTTAAAATATCTATTCTAATTTTTAAAATGGATATTTATAAGTATGATTTTTTCATAAAACATTAACAAATTATAACAATAATCTAAAAAAAATTGAATTAGAACAGAAACGTGATAAAATAGTATTGGTGTTGGATTATAATAATTAGAACACTATTATGCTTTTGTATATTACATAGGCAAATATTTTTTTGCTATAATTCAATTTAAATATATAGATTTAAGGAGTTGACAAATGATTAAACTATTTAAAAAAGCCGCTATACTTTCTATGTCTGCACTGCTTCTTCTTCCTAGCTTTACTTTGGCTGCGGATACTAGATACAGTGATGGATATTCTAAATATGCTATTGTAGCAGACTATGATACTGGTAGAGTACTTTATGCTAAAGATCCGGAAAAGAAATCTGCTATGGCAAGTATGTCCAAAATTATGACCCTTTTACTAGCCTTCGATGCTATAAAAGCAAAAAAAGCAAGTCCAAATGATATAATCACTATTCAAGAAGGTGATGTTTCTAGAGAGGGAACTAATATTAAGTTAGTTCCAGGTGAAAAAATCACATTAGAAGAACTCATGAAAGGCATGATGATTGTTTCTGCAAATGATGCTGCTCTAGCTATTTCTAGACACATTGCTGGTGACTATAAAAAATTTGTCGAAGATATGAATTCCAAAGCTAAGGAAATCGGTATGAAGGATACAATATTCTACAATCCTAATGGACTACCATATAAGATTTCTGAAGATGGTACTTCAACAGAA
Source organism: Peptostreptococcus russellii (assembly GCF_900110295.1). Lineage (GTDB taxonomy): Bacteria > Bacillota > Clostridia > Peptostreptococcales > Peptostreptococcaceae > Peptostreptococcus > Peptostreptococcus russellii_A. Next base: position 79,606 of record NZ_FODF01000006.1, on the reverse strand, counting down.
AATACTACAACAGCAAATGATGTTTTAAAGCTTTCAAAATGGATGTATCAATATTATCCAAAGGAAACAGTAGCCATTACATCACAAAAAAAATATGTAGACAAGAAAAAAGGTATTGATGAGGAAAGTACCAATCCTCTTCTTCCTATACTTCCTAATGTAGATGGAATCAAAACTGGCTACACTACTAAAGCAGGCTATTGTCTTGCTTACTCTATGAAAATTCCAAAAGGAAATGGAAATGAATCTACAAACAGACTCCTTGGAGTAACAATGGGTAGCGGAAGCAAAGAAGCTAGAAAAGATGCAGCCTACTCCGCTCTAACATTTATAGATAAGCACTACAAAACTAAGTTTGAATATAGAAAGGATCAAAAAGTTTTATCTGCTAATCTAAACGGTAAAGATAAACTTAATTCCGATTTAATAGCTAAAGATAATATTAAGGTAGTAAAAAGAGACAATGAAAAGTTTGACCATAAAGTAAGCTATAACAAGTTATCTATAAGAGATATAAATAAAAAACCTGCAGCTAAGGTTACTCTTTTGGATAAAAACAAAAATAAGGTAACTGAATTCCCAGTATTTGTCGATACAGCAAATATGAAAGGATTTAGCAAGTTCAAGCTTTGGATAAGTGCACTTGGTGCAAGTATCAAGTCACCTGATTCAAAGGGCAACTATCCTATATTTACACTTTAATTTGAATATAATTTATAATATAAAAAGCAGCCTATATTACATATAAGTGAAACTATGTATACAATATAGGCTGCTTTTAATTTATTAAAATTCTATAATCTATTCTATTTTAATATGCTTTTAAAATATCTATCTCTATTAAGGTATTTTATTAAAGACTATCTTCTAGATAATACAAAAACTGTTTCATCTAATGTTGAAAATTTTACATCTGTTTTTTCAAGAACACCAGCAATAAATGCTCTTCTCAAAGGAACATAATACTTATTGAAATCGACATCTAGATATGTCCAGTACTTCTTAGTTGTAGGTCTATTTCTAGTCCATACTACTTCATCAAAACTTTCGCTCATTACTTGATTAAATTCTTCAGTAACTCCACCATCTAATAAAAGGTTTCTAAGTACATCATAAATATATCCTACTGGCTTACCTTCATAGTCTGGATTTACCTTCTGACCTAACTTGTATATTTCTTCTTTTAGATGATCCATCAAGCCTTCATCAGCATTTACTAGTACTTTTACTGCATACGCAAATCTGTTTTCTACTCTGGCGATAGTCTTTTCCCACCATTTAACATCCTTGCCGTGTTCTTTTTCTATCTTGTCTATATCGCCCTCTTCAACTTTTCCGTACTTCTCATCGAGAATTTCCCTTAAATTCACATCTGGTATTTGTTCTTCAGCTACTTTAATAGCTGCATCTACAAAACGCTCTTGCTCTAATATCCTAGCATAACTTTTTTTAAACTCATTAGTATTTAAATCTACCATACAACTCACCTCTACACAAGTAATTAAATTTTCTACCAAATAATATATTTCATATTTAACAATATTCAAAATATTTTAAAAAACTTTGTTACTAAATGAAATACTCCATTTACCAGTTGCTAGTATTGACTTTTTTGTAATAATCTTTAAATATTTTTTTACTTCAATTTATTATCGGTAGCTTTTTCTCATATTTTAATTATACAATATTTAACAATTTTTTTACAGTCTTTTGCAATATATTGTTCTTTTTTTTGTATTTTTTGACTTTTTCTTTATAAACTAAATAAGGCAAATGGCTAAATAGCCATCTGCCTTATTTTAATGTTTTCTATTGATATTCTTTTGTTATTTTATTAATAAGTCTATATCGTCATCTACATTGCCAATTCCTGCTATTCCAAATTCTTTTACAAGAATTCCTGCAACATTCTCTGATAAGAAAGCTGGTAGAGTTGGTCCTAAGTGTATATTTTTAACACCTAAAGCTAGTAATGCTAATAAAACTATTACTGCCTTCTGCTCATACCAAGCTATATTATACACTATTGGTAGCTCATTAATATCTTCTAACTCAAATACTTCCTTTAGCTTTAGAGCTATTACTGCAAGTGAATATGAATCGTTACACTGACCTGCATCTAATACTCTTGGTATACCATCTATATCCCCTAAATCTAGTTTGTTATACTTGTACTTAGCACAACCTGCTGTCAAAATTACTGTATCTTTTGGAAGAGCCTTAGCGAAATCAGTATAATAGTTTCTTGATTTCTGTCTACCATCACATCCAGCCATTACTACAAATTTCTTTATAGCACCAGACTTTACAGCATCTACAATCTTGTCTGCAAGAGCTAATACCTGATTATGTGCAAATCCACCTACAATGCTTCCTTCTTCTATCTGAGTTGGAGCAGGACATTTTTTAGCCTGTTCTATTATTTCACTAAAGTCTTTTTCTTCTCCAACCTCGCCCTTTATATGCTTACATCCTGGGAAACCAGCTGATCCTGTTGTATATATTCTATCCTTGTAAGTATCCTTTGGAGGAACTATACAGTTTGTTGTCATAAGAATAGGTCCATTGAAACTTTCAAATTCTTCCTTCTGTTTCCACCAAGCATTTCCATAATTACCTACAAGATTGTCATACTTTTTAAGTTCTGGATAGTAATTTGCAGGAAGCATTTCAGAGTGTGTATATACATCTACTCCTGTTCCCTTTGTCTGTTCAAGTAATTGCTTTAAATCGCTTAAATCATGACCTGATATTAATATTCCTGGTCTATTTGATGTACCTATATTTACGCTTGTAATTTCTGGATTACCAAATGTTGAAGTATTGGCATTATCAAGAAGTGCCATTCCTTTTACTCCTGCATTTCCAGTTTCCATTACTAGTGCTAACAATTGTTCTGCACTAAGTGGAAGTGTTGTCTTATATAGAGCTTCCTGAAGAAAGGCGTCTACTTCTTCATCATCAAATCCTAAAACATTTGCATGCTTTGAATATGCAGAAAGTCCCTTTAAACCGTATATTATAAGCTCTCTTAAACTTCTTATATCCTCATTTTCCGTAGAAAGAACACCTACTTTAGATGCTTTTTCATTCATTTTCTCTATGTCTCTCTCATCCCACAAAGCTGCATCTCCTAGATTTGACTTATCATCTAGCTTTTCTAATAACTTTTTCTTTAAATCAAGACTGTTATAGATTCTTTCTACAAATACATCAAAATCAAAATTTGCATTTGTAATTGTTGTAAATAGATTTAATGTAATTAAATGGTTTACCTCTTTTGAAACTTCTTTACCTTCTTTTCTCAATTTACTAGTTATTTCAGAAAGTCCCTTAGACACATACACTAGCAAATCCTGCATTCTTGCAACTTCTGGAGTCTTTCCACATACTCCCTTTACTGTACATCCAGTACATGCTGCTGTTTCCTGACACTGATAACAAAACATATTCAAATCCTTCATATTTTTTCTCCTTTATAATATAATCTTATTCCGTACCTTTAACGGAAATTTTTTTCTTAATAATTTAATTTGAGATATTTACTTTTTTTATATCTCATCTACATCTACGATTATATTACCTTATAGAAAAAAAGTCCGTTGCATATGCAACGGATTTTAATATTATTTTTATTTTCTATAATACATTTTTATATGCTTAATATCTGAGAAAGTTCTTTATAGGTCTAAGTCTATTTTTCTCTAACATAACTTCTTATATGACCTACTAAATAAAGCGAACCTGCTGCAAAAATTGCCTTTTTCTTTACTTTTTCTTTCACAGGCTTTTTAGAACTTTTCTTTTTAGATGATTTTTTTCTCGTTTTTTCATTTTGCAGTTGCTTCTCTTCCTTAGTTAGCTCTTTTACAAGCTTGTAAGCGTGTTCTACTGCACTATCTATGTCTTCTATACATATTATATCATCACAGTACATTCCTACTCTAAATGCCAATTCTCCAACTTCCATAGCCCTTGGATTATCTGGAAGAGTTATTACTACACGATCAAACTTTGGAACTAGAGTCTTTACTATTGCATCAACTTCCTTATCTCCCAAGACACCTAAAATAAGAGTTTTATCCCATTCTTCATCAAAGTGCTTTTCTATTTCTTTTGAAAGTAGGTTTGCAGCATCTATATTGTGTGCTCCATCAATTATAAATAATGGTTTTTCTGATATTACTTCCAGTCTCCCTGCCCATTTTGTTTTTAAAAGACCTTCTCTAATACTATCTTCTGTTATATTTTCAAATATATTATTTTCTTTTAGATATACAAGAGCATCTAGTGCTAGAAGGGCATTTTTTACTTGATGCTCTCCTATAAGTCTTATTTTTATGTCCTCATGTATATTTCCCAAGTAGTCTCTGCAATCGAATACTTGATTATTTAAGTTTGCTTTTTTTATTTTAATACTTTCATTGTCAGTTTTAAAAAGCTCTGCATTTTTCTCCTTGCAAACATCTTCTATTACTTTTTCTACATTTTCATCTTGGCTATATAGAAATACCTTTCCATTTTCTTTTATAATTCCTGCCTTTTCATAGGCTATTTTTTCAACTGTATCTCCCAAAACTCCTGTGTGGTCCTTGCTTATAGAGGCTACTAAACTTAAGATTGACTTATCTATAACATTTGTAGCATCAAATCTACCTCCAAGACCAACTTCAAGGACTAGGGCATCTACTTTTTCTTTATTATAAAAATAAAATGCTGTTGCCGTTACTATCTCAAACTCAGTAGGATGTTGAAGTCCTTCCCCTGCCATTTCTTCTGCTTTTTCTCTTACCTTACCAACACAATCAGCAAGTTTTTGATCATCTATTTCCTCTCCATTTATTCTTATTCTTTCATTGAATCTTTCCAAAAATGGGGATGTATAAAGCCCCGTTTTGTATCCACTTTCAACAAGTACGCTAGATATAAAAGATGCCGTAGATCCCTTTCCATTAGTACCTGCTATATGGATTATATTTAAATCTTCCTGAGGATTTCCTAATCTTTTTAATAATTCTCTTATAGAGTCTAGCCCCAATATCATGCCAAATTTGTCTACCCCGTGTATATATTCTAATGCTTCTGTATAATTCATATTTTAGTGGCTTAGCCGAACTCCTTTCTATAATGTGTATATTTACTAAATAATTAAAATTTGCTATTTAGTTATTATACTATATTATTTTGTATTATTGTACTATAGGTTAATATATTATTTTATAATTATTTCAAATACTCTTTTTATTATTATATTATAAAAACATAGAAACGATTTTTTATAGTCTATTTGCTATACTAAAAATCAAATATTTTTTATTTTTTTATTTACTCTTAATGTATTTTTACTACATTTTCTTAATTAAATTTATTTTTTCTTATAATTGATAGCTTTTCTTAGTTTCTTGATTTTAATGGTTGTTTTTTAGTAAAAAACTATGTATAATCATACTGATAGGATTTATTTCATTTTTTGATTATACATCTGAAATAAAACCAAAATTATAAAGGAGGTAAGTTGTGAAAAAAGTTGATATATATGAAGAGTTAAAGAAAAGAATAGTAAGAAATGAATATAAGCCAGGAGATGTTCTTAATGAAATAGAAATTTCTAAGGAATTTAATATTAGTAGAACACCTGTAAGAAGTGCCTTCCAAAGACTTGAAATGGATAAGCTTTTAAATATCGTTCCTAGATACGGCGTACAGGTATCTTTTATTGATTTTACAAATATGAAGTCTTTATTTGAACTTACTAGCATGCTCGATCCTATGGCTACTAGATTGGCAGTAAAAAATATTACCCCTTCTCAGCTAAAGAGATTAAAGGATGTTACAGCTGAACTAGAAAAGTTCTGTGCAGCAGATGAATATCAAAAGGCTATAGATCTTGATGAAGAATTCCATTCAATTATCATGGTTGCCTGTGGAAATACATGGCTTACATCTACTCTTAAATCTCTTCATCTTCATACGGAAAGATTATGGCACTATTGTAATGAATACTTTACTGATATGAGTATTTTTACAAAGAGATTTAATGGAATTATTGATGCTATCGAAAAGGAAGACGAAGAAGCAGCTGAAGAATGTTCAAGACAGCATATAAATGACTTCGTATCAAAGGTAAAAGAAGCCCTTTTCTAAAAAAATTGCAATTATCTATCGGTTCTTATAATTTAAGAACCGATTTTTTATTTTATCTTTAAATAGCTAGAAAAGGCTTTTAAATACTATCTTTTTTAGATGGTTTTATTTTCTATCTATAAAATATTCTTCTATCCCTCTGCTTTCCTTTAGACAATTTAAAATTACTGCCCTTTTTATTATTTATTATCAATATATTATTTTTATAAAATCATTTTTTAATTTTATATTTTTTAGAAATCTAATAAAATATATAGACTTCTTTTATACTGTAAAAATCTTTATTATTGCGTTTTTCTTATTTATATAAATAAAATATATACTTTCTTTAATTTTCCTGTATCCAAAACATATTTTTATAATTAAATTTTTAGATAAAATATCTAAATATTAATAAATTTAAATTAATTTTTACCCTTTGATTATTGTATTTTTTGCCTAAATATTGTATCATAAAAATTGAACGGCGTATGTTTACAACACTTAATTTTTAAATATTCTTATTATTGGTGGATGTACCATATTATGTTTTATAATCTTATTTATTTTAGGAGGTTTACAAGATGAACAATATTAAAGAACTTGAACCAAAGGAAGTATTTCAGTGGTTTTATGAATTAAATCAGATTCCAAGAAGCTCAGGTAATGAAAAGGAAGTTAGTGATTTCTTAGTAAAGTTTGCTAAGGATAGAAATCTTGAAGTTTATCAAGATGAGGCTTTAAACGTTATAATAAAGAAGCCTGGTACTAAGGGGTATGAAAATTCTCCAGCAGTTATACTTCAGGGACATATGGATATGGTTTGTGTTAAGACTGATGATTCTGATCATGACTTCGACAAGGATCCTATAGAAATGATTGTTGAAGGCGATATAATGAGAGCCAACAATACAACTTTAGGTGGAGATGACGGTATAGCAGTTGCATACGGACTTGCAATACTAGATGCTGATGATATTCCACATCCTCCAATTGAACTATTAATAACAACTTGCGAAGAAGACGGTATGGAAGGTGCTACTGCTTTAACTGGCGAACACTTAACTGGTACTCGTCTACTAAACATAGACACTGAAGAAGAAGGCGAATTCCTTCTTGGATGTTCAGGTGGTTCTAATATAGATATGACTTTCCCAATAGCTAAAGAAGCTGTTTCAGGTAAGGCTTGTAAGATAGAATTAACTGGATTAAAGGGTGGTCACTCTGGTTCAGAAATAAATAAGCAGAGATTAAACGCTATAAAGGGTCTTGCTAGAATACTTAACGCTGTAAAGGATGACGTTCTTCTTGCTTCTATAGAAGGTGGTATAAAGCACAATGCAATACCAAGCAAGGCTAGTGCAGTAATAGTTACAGACAACATGGAAAAGGTTACTGAAAAGATAAATGCTATAGTAGCAGACATAAAGGACGAATACAGAGTTGAAGATCCTGGTCTAACTGTTAACCTAACAGAAGTAGAAGCTAAAGAAGCTTATACTAAGGAACTTAGCATGAATATTATCGAATTCCTTATGACTCTTCCTGATGGTGTTCAGTACATGAGTAAGGACATAGAAGGTCTAGTTCAGACTTCTCTAAACAATGCTATAATAGGAGAAAAGGACGGAAACATACTTCTTATAACATCTGTTCGTTCTGGATCTACTAGCTCTCTTAGAGAAATACTAGACAGATTAAATATATTAACAAAGAGATTTGGTGGTTCTGCAAGAGAATACTCTGCATACCCAGCTTGGCCATTTGAAGCTGAATCTGAATTAAGAGATATTGCTACTAAGACTTTCGTTGAACAGTATGGCAAGGAACCAATTGCAAACTCTATACATGCTGGTCTTGAATGCGGTCTATTAAAGGGAATACTTCCTAATACAGATATGCTAAGCTACGGACCAAACATCAGAGATGCTCATTCTCCAAAGGAACATATGAGTATATCATCTGTTCAGAGAGTTTGGGAATTCACTAAGAACTTACTTGCAAACTTAAAGTAAATTATTAAATTAAATAATATAAATAAACTGCTACACAATTTTGTGTAGCAGTTTGTCTATATCAAAATAAATATATTTGAAATTTCTAGTTATCTTAATAAGTTAAAATCTACTACAAAAGATAGTCAATACATCACTTTGACTGATAATTTGATCTCATCTGTTGATAAAACTAAATTGATTTATAATAATATGAAAGCTTTTAGTACAGTTGCCTTAATATACCTGACAAACTCAGATAGCGAGTTTTATGATCCAGATGATAATGCCAATACTACTTTTGCAAAAGACCGATAAAATATACTAAAGAAAAAACACATAGAGTGTTATTGCATAAACTATTTAAAGATAAACTTTAAGCAAGTGCTATTTCTATGTGTTTTACTATATACTCTTATATTATTTTTATTTTTTCAAATATACAATTTCGAATATCGCTGCCCCAGAAATATATTTTTATTCCCAAAATAATTCATCTAGTGTTTTTCCTAGTTCTTTGCAGATTGCTATGCACAAATTGATGGTCGGATTATAATCACCTTTTTCTATTGCGCTTATAGTCTGTCTAGTAACTCCCACTATTTCTGCTAACTCTTTCTGAGATAGATCCTTTTCAGCTCTAGCAGCCTTCATTTTAAGATTTTTCACTACTCATCATCCCTTTTTTCCAACATTTTTTCTGCCTTATCTCTGATATAAATAGCCAGAAGAACTGCTACTAAAAGTATGGTTACAAGTAGGTTGATAGACTTGTATGTAAGCATTCCGTCTACTATTACACCACCAGACATAATCATCATTACAGCCGATAAAAGATTTATAGCTGTAAAGACTATCAACATAATTATATAACCTCTTTTATTCATATTAACATAAAAATATGAACCATTAAGTATTGAATAAAAAACATTTACTCCAACTCCTACTAGAACAGTTATCATAGCAAAAGATCCTCTATCGAATAATGTTCTCTCAAATAAAAATTCTATAAAACTTGATGCGGCAATCCAAATTATCATTGCATAAAATCCATATCTAAAAGCCTGTCCTCTTATTCTTTCTTGTCTTTCATCATAATATACTGACTTACCTTTTTTGTTCTTTTTGATTTTTTTCCAAAGTATAATAGAGACTACTATGGCAACAACTATCCCTATATATACTCCGCTTCTAAATCCCATATCAAAATCTTGAGTATTCATTTAAAGCACCTCTTTCTTTAAGATTATTATAATATATATATAACATAAAGTCAAATATATATTACATTTAGTTTCTTATAATTTACACCATTTTTTTACTATTAAACTTCTAATCTATTTTACTTAAATAAAATATTCTATTTTTATATACAAAAAGCCCCGATTTCGGAGCTTCTATTTATTGCATTAGTTCTTTTATTTTTTCTTTATCCATTTCATTTTTAAAGTTTCCGAGTGTCTTTTCATATACATAGTCTTTTATTTCATTTAACAATTCTATATTTTCTTCTTCTGCATTATAGGATATATTTTTTAGTGCCTTTATTATAGCCATAACCACAGATATATCTTGACCCCCATATATTACAATCTGATAAAAAGTTTTATAAATATCGTTTTTAAAATCGAAATACTGATATATTATTTCTATATTTTCTTCATCTAGTGACATTCTACAAGCATTTGAACTTTCTTTGGACATCATAGAAAGAAGTATTCCTAGAATATTTATACACTGTATAGCCGTATTTGGATCATTTATTCCAGGAGAAATAGCTCTCAGGCTTATGTCTACTATTTTTTCAATTGCATACATATAGTCATAACTTATATTTCTTGAATTATCTACTAGTATATAATCATTTATTTTGTTAGATATATCTCTTATGTCCTCTGATGATATCTCTGAGTCTGTATATATATCCAACAAAGGTTGACCTAACACAATGAAATCACCATTTCTGATCTCAAGCTTTATACTAGTATTACTATAATTTACTGACTTCATAATTGCCATGTAGTCAATACTTTGAATATATCCATTTTTATTTGAAGCTATACTAAAAAAGTTTTTTCTATTCTTTCCAATAATACTAGAATCATTGCATTTAAAAGCAAATTCATGGTGAGAGTCTACTGCTCTTTTTATTGAGTCGCCGGCTTCTTTATATAATTCTTCAATTAAATTATTTGCCTGAATAGAGGCTGATACCTTAAATATAAATAGAGCAAAGTATATCAAGCACACAACTGCATATATTACTCCTACCGTTGCTGATATAAAGGTATCGCTATTTTCTACTCCCTTTATAAAGAGAAGTGAAGTTATAAAATAAAAAAATCCACCCATAAATATGCCCAAAACTTTTAATGTCATCTTTTCAGATAAAAAATTCTGAACTACCCTCGGTGAAAACTGCGATGAATACATTGTAAGTACAACCATAGTTGTAGAAAATGTAAATGTTGTAATTGTAATTATTGCAGAAACCAAGGATGACAAAATAGTCTGAGCTAAAGATTTATTTGTCATTAAAAACTTTGGTATATATTGATGAATTGACGTATATTTATAATCCACCGATATTACTAAAAATGATATTAAACAGGCTATCAATATATATTTCAAGGGATATAGCCATATAATATTTTTCTGATATCTCAACCTTATTCTTTCTAGCAAATACTTCACCTCTTCTCTATTTTTATATATAAAAAGTGGTGATAAAAATATCACCACTTTTATTATTATCTATTTACTGAAACTTTGCAAGTCTTTCTTCGATAGACTTTAACATTTCTTCATATTTTTCTTTCTTTGCTTTTTCTTCTTCTACTAATTTTTCTGGAGCCTTATTTACAAAGCCTGGATTGTTAAGCTTTCCTTCTACTCTCTTTATTTCAGAAAGTGCCTTTTTCTTTTCTTTGTTAAGTCTTTCCTTTTCCTTTTCAAAGTCTACAAGCTCATCAAGAGGGATAAATATTTCAACTCCTTCTATAACTACTGATACTGCATCTTCAGGTATTCCTTCTGTATTTTCCTTTATTTCAACATCTGAAGCTGAAGCAAGTGACTTGAAGTAGTCTTTTCCATCTTCCATTGCTGCAAGCTTTTCAGCTGAAGGTACAAGTATTGTCTTAGCCTTCTTAGATGGTGGAACATTCATTTCAGCTCTTACATTTCTGATATTTCTAATTCCGTCCATTATAAGGTTCATCTTTTCTTCTTCAACTTCCATATTATCCTCTTCCTTGTAATGAGGATATTCAGCTCTTATAATATAGCCTTCTACTGTTGGAAGATATGAGTATATTTCTTCTGTGATAAATGGTATAAATGGATGAAGAAGCTTTAATACATTTTCAAGAACATATGTCAATGTATATAGAGCTGCTCTCTTTGCTTCTCTATCTTCACCGTAAAGTCTAGGCTTAACCATTTCTATATACCAGTCGCAGTATTCTGACCAAGTAAAGTCATAAGCCTTCTGAAGAGCCATTCCAAGCTCAAATTTTTCCATATTTATTCCAACTTCTTCAACTATCTTGTTGGCTCTTGAAATTATCCACTTGTCTGCAAGAGTGAAGTTTTCTTCTACTGCTTCTCTTGTAAGATTTTCAAGAAGTGAGTCATCTTCAAGGTTCATAAACACAAATCTAGATGCATTCCATAACTTATTGTTGAAGTTACGAGCAAATTCAACTCTCTCTGTGTAGAATCTCATATCATTTCCTGGTGAATTTCCTGTAGCTAGAGTAAATCTAAGGGCATCAGCACCATACTGGTCGATTACTTCTAGTGGATCAATACCATTTCCTAGTGATTTAGACATCTTTCTACCCTGAGAATCTCTTACTAGACCGTGAACAAGTACATGGCTAAATGGTTTTTCATTCATACAGAACATTGCACTAAATACCATTCTTACAATCCAGAAGAATATAATATCATATCCTGTTACAAGAACGCTTGTTGGATAATAATAGTCTAGTTCTTCTGTCTTTTCAGGCCATCCTAATGTTTCAAAAGGCCAAAGTCCTGATGAGAACCAAGTATCAAGAACATCTTCGTCCTGCTTGATATCTGAACATCCACACTTAGGACACTTTTGAGGAGACGTTTCAGCTACTATAACTTCTCCACATTCCTGACAATAGTATGCAGGTATCTGATGTCCCCACCACAACTGTCTTGATATACACCAGTCTCTAATATTTTCAAGCCACTGAAGGTAAGTCTTATCGAATTTTTCAGGAACAAATCCCAATTCTCCATCCTTTAACACTTTTATAGCTGGCTTTGCTAACTCTTGCATATCTACGAACCACTGAAGTGATAGTCTTGGTTCTATTACAGTATGACATCTATAGCAAGTACCAACAGCATGATCATGCTTCTTTATTTTTATAAGGTATCCAGCTTCGTCAAGATCCTTAACTATTTCTTTTCTACATTCGTATCTATCCATTCCCTGATATTTACCAGCAAGTTCATTCATTGTAGCATCATCATTCATAACATTGATTTCTTCAAGATTATGTCTCTTTCCTACCTCAAAGTCATTAGGGTCATGGGCTGGAGTCATCTTAACTGCACCTGTACCAAATTCCTTATCAACATATTCATCTGCTACTATTATTAACTCTCTTCCAACTAATGGAAGTATTGCTGTTTTTCCTACAAGATGAGTATATCTTTCATCTTCTGGATGAACTGCTATTCCTGTATCTCCTAGCATTGTTTCCGGTCTTGTAGTTGCAATTTCTAAGAATTCATCGCTATCCTTAATTGGATATTTTATATGCCAGAAGCTACCTTCCTGATCTTCATGTTCAACTTCAGCATCTGATAGTGTAGTCTTACAATCTGGACACCAGTTGATAATTCTATTTCCTCTGTATATATGACCTTCTTCATAAAGTTTTATAAAGAACTTAGTAACTGCTTTGTTGCAACCTTCATCCATAGTAAATCTTTCCTTATCCCAGTCACATGAAGCACCTAGCTTCTTAACCTGATTTACTATCTTTCCGCCGAACTCATCTTTCCATTCCCAAGCACGTCTTAAAAATTCTTCTCTTCCTACTTCATACTTACTCTTTCCAGTTTCCTCTTTTATTCTATTTACAACCTTTACTTCTGTTGCAATAGATGCATGGTCAGTTCCCGGTATCCAAAGAGCTTCGAATCCGTCCATTCTTTTCCATCTTATAAGTATATCCTGTAGTGTATCATCAAGAGCATGCCCCATATGAAGCTGTCCTGTAATATTTGGTGGTGGCATAACTATTGTAAATGATTCTTTGTCCTTGTTTATTTCAGACTTGAAACATCCATTGTCTTGCCATTCTTGATATAATCTTTCTTCAAAATCCTTAGGATCATAATTTTTGGGTAAATTTTTGTCCATAATTTCCTCCTTCTTAAAATACTGTTCTTTGTAATAAAAAAGAGCCTTTCATCCTAAAGGACGAAAAGCTCGCGTTACCACCTTAATTCCGAAAATATTTCGGCTCTCAAAGTCTTTAACGGGACTATCCGTATTGTACTACACATAAAACTTCATACAATAAACTCCGAAGCTACTTCACAGCGCGTTAATTAAAAATCTCCCAGCAATGATTTTCTCTCTTTGAACCACTACCCTGCTACTCCTCTTCATCAAAGTTTGTATATAAACTATATATCGTATAAATTATATAATAAAAAGCTTCTAATTGCAAGAAATTCCTATAATTATTTATACTTTAAGGAACTATTTTAATAAAAATCATATATTTGATTTTAATACTCCAAGAAACTAGTTAAAGTCTAGATTTTTACTTTATGGATTGAAATAAATTTATGCTTTTATCCATGGACAATTTCTATCATTTTTTTATTTACTTCTTCTGACGATTTGACCGTTGGAAGATTAATAACATTTCTTCCAATATTTAATTCAACATCCTTGTATCTATCTACTATTTTGAAAACATCTTCCCTAGATAAAGTAACATTTTCCGTATAATCTCTTATTGTGTTTATATATCCTATACTAAAGTCGTCTAGCTTAGATCTTATAGTTACAAATCTATCATCAAATAGTTCTGGATTAGTCAGATAGATTGCAGCAATAACATCCCATAGCACTATGGAGTCACATCCATATTCATCTTTAAATTCATTCATCCATTTTTCAATTTTTCTAATTACAAATTCATTTTTAAGCTTGTGTCCTTCTTCTTCAAATCTTTTTTTAAGTGCTCTAAATTCATCACCTGTAAATTCAACGTCCATACAGTTATTGCCAGTAAGTACAGATAACTTCGTAGCCTTGTTTAAAACAGTAAATGCCCCTTCTGGACATACTGAGAAGTTTAGCTCATTCATTATCTTATTGCCTACCTTTAGTGGTTTTGTAATACCACCCATAAGAACGATTTCTTTAATATTAGCAATTATACTCTGATCTATTATACTTGCATCATATAGATTCTGCATAGAGCCTGTAGCTATAATGCTCAATTCTTCTGGATACTTGTGTACCATAGAAACAATAAACTGGGCTGCTTCGTTTTTCTTTACATCTTCAATATTCTTACTTGTTTCATTAATATATACACCAGCATAATAGTCTTTCATCTTATATCCACCTCTACCTTTATATACTGGTATATCACAATTAATTTCTTTCATTAGTTCTATAGTCTGATTGTAAACATAATCTATATTATCATTTCCGTATGTACAAGTTACTCCTAATAATTCTACTTCAGGATTGTTTATAAGGTACAATAAGGCTAAACCATCATCTATATCTCTATTGGAAATCCCCATTGTATTATCACAATCGTAAATTACTTTTTTCATTTTCCACCTTCCCGATTAAATAACATTTTTTTATTTCTATTCTTTAATATATAGATTAATTATTTATATAAAGAATAGTTACTCTACAATTATTGATTATATACCTATATGAGGTATTATTTCAATTAATACTTTTTTATCAATCATTTTTTTATTTCTTGACTTAAGATTTTAAGTCATATTAGTTTTTATTTTTAATTTTAGACGACTTTGTTTTTAAAAACACTAGCAGTGAAAGTTTTATCGCTAATAAAACAAAGTGTTTTTTATTTTATTAAATTAATTACTTTTCAAGAAGTATTTTTTTTCTGTCCAATATCTTATCAATTTCTATAAATCCATCTATTAAAAAAAACTATAATACACGACTTAAATATTGATTTTTATTGTATGTTTTATTTTCTTAACAAATTATTATTTTGCCCAATATTATTTTTTTAAAGTAATTTTTAGTATGTTTTTTAACACATCTTTACAATATATATATAGCTGCCATAATTTTGGATAAAAATAAGTATTTTACTAAATTATCTTTTATTATATTAGGATTCGGAAAACATTTTTTCCATTGTTTTTGGGATATTTTTAGCACTAAAACTTATTAAATTAATTATTTTTGAAGTATTTTTTTATTTGTATCATCGTTTTCCCGTTTTTATTCGTATTTTCATTAAGTTTTACTCTTTTTTATTTAAAAAAACCTATTTTTATTATTTATTTTATACTTTTTCTGTGATATACTAAAATACGGTTATTGTAAATGAATAAATATGGTTATTGTTAAATAAAGGGAGGAAATATAATGAGCTTTAAAGGAATTTTTACTGAAATTGCGAAAGTTCGTCGTGAAGTGTTTACTGAAGTTGCTAAATTTGCATATGAAGGAAGCGATGATTACAATAAGTTAGAAGAGATACCATATACAATTATGCCAGGTGAAGTTGCTACTCTTAGAGATAGTATCTTCCTTGAAAGAGCTATTGTTGGTGAAAGAGTCAGACTTGCTATGGGTATGCCTCTTAGAAAAATTAATGAACATGCTCCACTTTCTGCCGGTATAGATAAGGATACTATAAAGAATACCATCTATAAGGCTCCATTTGTAAATATCATCAAATTTGCATGTAACTCATGTCCCGATAATATGTACAAGTCTACAGATTTATGTAGAGGTTGTCTTGCAAGACCTTGTGTTGAAGTTTGTCCAAAAAATGCTATATCTATAATAAATGGAAAATCTTTTATAGACCAAGACAAATGTATAAAGTGCGGAAGATGTAAAAATGCCTGTCCATACGGTGCTATAGCAAAGTTAGAAAGACCTTGCGCAGCTTCATGTGGAATGAATGCCATATCATCAGATGAGCTTGGAAGAGCTACTATAGATTATGATAAGTGCGTTTCTTGTGGTGTTTGCATATCATCTTGCCCATTCGGTGCAATTGCCGATAAGACTCAAATATTCCAGCTTATTGAAGCGATAAAGTCTGGTGAAAAAGTAATAGCAGAAGTTGCTCCTGCCTTTGCTGGTCAGTTCGGACCTAAGGTTACTCCTGAAAAACTAAAAAGTGCATTACTAGAATTAGGTTTCTATGATGTTGTAGAAGTTGCAATAGGAGCAGACCTTTGTACAATAGAAGAAGCTGAAGACTTTATGTCTAAAGTTCCAGATAAACTAGATTTCATGGCTACATCATGTTGCCCCGCTTGGTCTGTAATGGCTAAAAAACTTTTCCCAGAGTTCAAAGACAATATATCTATGGCTATGACACCTATGGTTTTCACTGCTAGATGGATAAAGCAAAGACACGAAGATGCAAAAGTTGTATTTATAGGTCCTTGTGTTTCTAAAAAGCTTGAAGCTACCAGAAAATCAGTAAAGAGCCATGTTGACTATGTTCTTACTTTTGAAGAAGTAATGGGAATGTTCCAAGCTAAGAATATAGATCTTGAGAATATAGAAGAAAGCGAAGAAGTAAATCAGGGTACTGGTGCTGGTAGAGGATTTGCCGTTTCAGGTGGAGTTGCAAGTGCAGTAGCAGATATAATTAAGAAGACTAATCCGGATGTGGAAGTAAAAATAGACAAGGCAGACGGTCTTAAAGAATGTAGAAATATGCTTTTACTTGCTAAGGCAGGAAAGAGAAATGGATATCTTCTTGAAGGTATGGCGTGTCCTGGTGGATGTGTTGCCGGTACAGGAACTATTCAACCTGTAAATAAGAGTACAGCTACTGTTAATCTTTATAAGAAGAATGCAGAGTTAAAAATTGCAAATGAGAGTAAATTTGCAGAAGAATTATCTACACTAGACTCAACTTGGTTTGATGACTGGTCAATAGAAAAATAATATTTTAAATTTAATAGGTAAATTGTTTGAGTAATTTTTTATTATAATAAATACCCGAAGATAGAGTTTATGATTTCATAATATAATCTTCGGGTTTAATTTTATATATTAAATTTTAATTCTACTAGCTTTATTTCTAAATTTTTACTAAATGTATTTTTAAACTATTTTTGTTGTAAAATCTTCTATATTCCATACATCATCTACTATATCCATATAGAATTCTGGTTCATGACTTACTAATAAAACAGTTCCCTTAAATTCCTTTACAGCCTTTTTTAATTCTTCTTTAGCATCTACATCTAAATGATTTGTAGGCTCGTCTAGTACAAGGAAGTTTATTTCTTTTAACATAATTTTACAAAGTCTTACTTTTGCAGCTTCTCCACCGGAAAGAACTCTCACTTGACTGGTAATATGATCATTTGTAAGACCACACTTTGCCAAAGCTCTTCTTATATCTATATTATCTAGTCCTGGGAATTCATTCCACACATCTTCTAGTGCTGTATTTGTATTTTCATGTGAACTTTCCTGCTCAAAATATCCTACTTCTAAATAGTCTCCTATATTTACTTCGCCATCAAATGGTTTAACAATTCCAAGAAGAGTTTTTAGTAATGTAGATTTACCTATACCGTTCATACCCTTTAAGGCAATCTTTTTTCCTCTTTCCAGTCTAAAATTAAGTGGCTTTGTAAGAGCTTCATCATATCCTAGAACAAGGTCTTTAGTTTCAAAAATCAACTTTCCTGAAGCTCTAGACATTTTAAATTCAAATTCTGCTTTCATCTTTTCTCTTGGTCTTTCTAGGACTTCCATCTTATCAAGTATTTTTTGTCTTGAGTTTGCCATACCTCTAGTTGCGACCCTAGCCTTATTTCTAGCAATAAAGTCTTCCAACTTCTTTCTCTCTTCCTGTTGTTTTTCATAAGCAGTTTCTTCTTGACGTTTTTTGATTTCATTTAGTCTTTCAAATTCATCATAATTTCCTTTATATCTATTTAATTCTCCATTTTCAAGATGATATACTACATTACAAGTATCATTTATAAATGGTATATCATGTGAAACAAGTACAAAGGCATTTTCAAAGTCCTGAAGATATCTTCTAAGCCAGTTGATATGATCTTCATCAAGGTAGTTTGTAGGCTCGTCTAATACCAAAATAGTAGGATTTTCAAGAAGAAGCTTTGTAAGAAGTACCTTAGATCTCTGTCCACCTGAAAGATCCGAAACATCTTTGTCTAGACCTATTTCGCCAAGTCCAAGACCATTTGCAAGCTCCTGAATCTTAGCATCTATTGTATAGAATCCACTATGTTCCAAAACTGTTTGAATCTCTGCAGTATCTTCCATATATTTTGCCATTTCATCATCTGTAGCATCTGCCATCTTATCATATATTTCAAGCATTTCTTTTTCTAGTTCAAACATATGATTAAAGGCACCTCTTAAAATATCCATTATTGTATTTCCCTTTTCCAAAATCGTATGCTGATCTAGATAACCTACTGAAACTCTGTTTGACCATTTTATACTTCCTGCATCTGGCATTAACTTCATAGTAATTATATTTAGGAAACTTGACTTACCTTCACCATTTGGACCTACTAAAGCAATATGTTCTCCCTTTCTTATTCTGAACGAAACATCTTCAAGAATCGTTCTGGCTCCGAAGCCGTGACTAACATTTTCTACTACTAACATCTTTCCTCCTGTTTTCTACTGTTTATTTATATTATTATACTCTTTAATTTATTATAGTCTTTTAGCGTATAATTCCCTATTTTACACAATAATTATTATAACATAATTACCGGAGCATAATATATAATAAATACTTTGAAATTAATTAAATTAATGTATTTTTTCAACAATTAAAAAACAGTTTATATTTGTCTTATACATTATTTTCTATTTTTATGTAGCCCTTCTTTTTGTATTCTTAATTATTGTAATAAACACATTTTTAATGTATAATTAAAAACAGTAAGGAGGTACAAACTGAAATGAAAAAAGATAATCCTGAAGCTAATAATAGAATAAGAAGAAAGCCTGCAAGCTCTTCAAATAGAACTTCTCGTTCTTCTTCTGACTCTAAATCGAGCAATAAGGACCTGACTCTTCCTTCCGAGAGAAGAAAGACAAGTCAGAGTTCTAAAAGAAAAACGAGACCGAGCTCAACTACTTCAAGAAAATCTTCGTCAACGAACCCTTCATCTAGAACTAGATCTGTTAGTGCTTCAAGTTCTTCTAAAAGCAAAACATCTAGTCAGGTAAGTAGAAATGATAAGAAAAACAAAAGAAGCAATTCTTCTAAAAATAGAGAAGGTTCTAAGGCACTACAGAAGAAACTAAGAAGTAAAAAGAAAAGAAAAATTGTCGGCGGTATTATTGCCGTCTTAATTGTATGCTGTGCATTGGCACTAGGCTTTGTTTTTGCATCACTTAAGGATATTAAACCTGTTAATGAGGCTCTTTTAGATAAGTTGACTCATCAGACTACTACTATTAAGTATGCTAACGGTGAAACTATGTCTACAGCACCGACGCTTTATAAGAAAACACCTATTCCACTAAGCGATATGTCGCCTTATCTTCGTAAGGCTATCGTATCTATAGAGGATGAGCGTTTCTATTCTCATAGCGGGGTCGATTACTGGGGACTTGGACGTTCCGTTGTTAAGACTTTACTAGGTAGTAGACAGGGTGGTAGTACAATCCCTATGCAGGTGTCAAAGATACTACTTACAAGTAGTGATCAGACAATTAGCCGTAAGATTAAGGATATTTATTACGCTCTTGAAATGAACAAGACTGTAAGCAAGGATAAGATTCTTGAAACCTATCTTAACAACTATTTCGTAGGTAAGGGACTGTGTGGTGCAGAAGCTGGTTCAATGGGTTACTTTGGTAAACATTGTAAAGACCTTACTCTTGGTGAAGCTGCTATGCTTGCCGGAGTTACAAGAAACCCTGCCAAGTATGCTCCATATACTACAGCTAGACTTACGGGAGATGAAACTAAGGAAGATTTAGATCATAGACTTCTATTCTATCTTCCTACAGAAGGTCTTGCAGAACCTAATAAAACTGAAAAAGAAATGTATGAAAAACTTTATGAGTGGGATCTTATAGATCAGGATACTTATAAACAGCTAAAAAGTGATGACTTGTTAGTTAGAAAGGCAATTAACAACCCTAATGCAAAGGCAAGACAGGAAACGGTTCTTGCAAAGATGAGAGATCTTAATGTTATAACTGAAAAACAGTATATTGAGGCAAAGAATGAAAAAATTTCTATCAGATTCCCTGATACAAAGGAAAAAATTGCCAACTCTGTTGAAAGTTTAATTGAGTACGATGTTATTGATGCTCTTATGGAACAGGGTAAAACTGAGGAAGAAGCTCGAAATCAGTACTACAACGGTGGTTTAATTATAAACTCAACTATAGACCCTAAGATTCAGGAATCTATAGAAAAACAGTATGAAAATGGAAGCAACTTCCCTAATGATACTGTTGCAGACAATGGATTAAGTCAGCCACAGTCAGCTACAGTAATAATAGACTACAAGACAGGTAATATTAAGGGGCTTATAGGTGGACGTAATATTAAGGCTAGAAAGACACTTAATAGAGCAATTACACCTTATCAGCCAGGTTCTACTATTAAACCTTTATCTGTATATACTCCAGCAATTGATACTGCAAAGGTAACACAATCTACCTTGATGTCAGATACAAGAGGAGGATATAGGTTTAAAGAAAACCAACAGGATAACCCTCAAACAACTACACAAGGTTATGGTTCTATGTGCTTGAGACACGGACTTGCATTGTCTTCTAATACAATTGCCTATAAGACTGGTGAACTTCTTGGACCAACTTATGACGACTGTATAGATGTAATGATGGATTACCTTAGAAACTTCGGAATCACTACAATTTTAGATTTCAAGGAAGAAAATAAGGCTGGTATGCAAAGAAGTGATAGGCATTTCAACTCACTTGTACTTGGTGGTTTGACTAAGGGTGTTACTCCACTTCAAATGGCTGCTGCATTTGGTACTCTTGCCAATGGTGGTGTCTATGTTGAACCAGAAATATTTACAACAATTACTTCATATAATGGAGAGCTAATTGTTAAGAATACACCTCAAACACATAAGGTTGTAGATCCTGCAGTTGCATATGTAATGACTGATATGCTTCAAGCTGTTGTTACAGAAGGTATTGGTAAAAATGCTGCTCTAAATAGTGGTATTCCAGTAGCTGGTAAGACTGGTTCTACAAATAACTACCTTGATACATGGTTTGTTGGATATACTCCATACTATGTAGGAAGTGTATATATTGGTGATGATGCTGGTATCAAAAAAGACGATGGAACTACAATGCAAAGAAGACCTATTGAAGGTGGTGGATCAATGTCCTCATCAAAACTTTGGGCAAAGATTATGAATCCAATACATCAAAACTTGGAATATAAGAAGTTCCCTAAACCAGATGGCGTTTATATGACTTCTATAAATCCTATTGATGGTGGACGTACAGCATATGGTGTAATGGCAGCATTCCTTGATGGAACTGCACCCGATAGATATAGTTCAGGCGGATATTTCCAAAGTACTCCAAAGACTCGTAGCAGTAGAACAAGCAGATATGGAAGCTCTACTCAACAGCAGGGTAATCAGCAACAGCAAGGAACTACTACAAACAGATACAACGGTACTCAGCAACAACAGGGAGCATATGGCAATTCCCAAGGTACTACTGGAAATGCTGGAACAGTCCAAGGACAAGGTCAAAGCCAAGGTCAGACTCAAGGACGATAAAGTAAATAAATAAAAAGCTATTTGTTTTAGAACAAATCTTTCACATATTAAAGGTCGGCACTTCTAGTGTCGACCTTTTTTCTACCTTATATAAAACTTCTAATATCATCTTTTTATATATCTTTTTATATATCTTTTTATATATCTTTTTATATATCTTTTTATATATTTATAGCTTATCGAAATTTTGACTTCTGTATTTTAGCAATTTAAACTTTCAAATTTTTATAAAAAAAGACAGCACTTGAAGATTGCCGCTTCATATGCTGTCATAATTATTTAGTCAATTTTTACTTTGACTTTCTATTCGCTTTTTCTATATTAAGCTTATTGCCCTTTATTTTTCTATTCTTCATTTTGTTGATTATTGTCATTGCAATTTTCTTATCAACGTCTACAAATGTATACTTATCGTAAACATCTATATTACCGATTTGCTTACCAGCAACACCAGTTTCACCTGCTATAGAACCTAAGATGTCCTTAGCCTGTATTTTTTGCTTTCTTCCCACATTAAGGAATAGTCTTGTCATATTAGCAGCATTATAATTTTTCTTTCTGCCACCATTTCTATCTCTATCTCTTTCGCGAGAAGTTTCTTCCTTTATTTCATGCTTTTCTTCATCACCTAAACTATTTTTAATAATAGCTGCACAGATATCTATAAGTGAATAATCCTCTTGGTCACAAAATTCTTCAACCCACTGAAGTTGCTTTGCAAAGCTGCCTTCTTCAAGAGTTTCTTTTACACCTTCAAAGAACTGTCCTACTTTTCTCTGTTCAACATCGCCTACAGTTGGTATTGAATGTTTTTCGATTTTAGACTTTGTATATCTTTCGATATCCTTTAGTCTTCTCATATCTCTTCCGAATGCAAATGAGAAAGCTATACCAGCTCTACCTGCTCTACCTGTTCTACCAATTCTATGAACATAGTATTCTTCATCTTGCGGCAATTCATAATTAACAACACATTCAACGTCATCTATATCTATACCTCTTGCAGCGACATCAGTTGCAACTAATATATCTATTGTTCCTGCTCTGAACTTGTCCATTACAATATCTCTCTGTGCCTGCTTCATATCACCGTGAAGTGAATCCGCACCATATCCTCTAGCCTGAAGGTTTGAAACTAGTTCATCTGCACCCTTCTTTGTATTTGTAAATACAACTGTAAGTTTTGGATTGTATACATCTATTATTCTTGTAAGAACCTCTAACTTATTTGAATTTCTTGTTTCTATATAAAATTGCTTAATATTTGAAACAGTAAGTTCTTTTCTAACAACCTTTATATGCACTGGATCCTTTTGATATTTCTTAGTTAAATCAAGTATTGACTTAGGCATTGTTGCTGAGAACAAAGCTGTCTGTCTTTCTTCTGGAACATTTGTTAATATTGTTTCAATATCCTCTCTAAAGCCCATATCAAGCATTTCATCTGCTTCATCAAGAACGATCATCTTAACATTATCCATTCTTAATGTTTTTCTGTTAATATGATCAATTACTCTACCTGGAGTACCTATTATTACTTGAACTCCACCCTTTAAAGCCTTAATCTGTCTGTTTATAGGTTGTCCACCATATATTGGAAGTGTTTTAAGACCACCCATATGTTTCGAAAGCTTTCTCATTTCTTCCGATACCTGAATAGCAAGTTCTCTTGTAGGACAAAGAACTACTGCCTGTAGCTTCTTGCTATTTACGTCTACCCTCTCTAAAAGTGGTATGCTGAATGCTGCAGTCTTTCCTGTACCTGTTTGCGCCTGACCAATTACATCGTGTCCTTCTAACATTACAGGTATGGCCTTTGCCTGGATTGGAGATGGTTGTTCATATCCAAGATCCTCGATTGACTTCATTATTCCTTCGTTTATTTCTAATTCATTAAATTTGTTTATTTCCATAAAACTTCCTTTCTTATAAAAATATCTATTTTTATAGATATCCATCTACTTTCATAGATACTTATCTATTATACTTGTAAACTGGATATTTTGCAAACTATTATTATATTAATTTTTATTTAACAATTTTAATACTTAACCTTATTTAACATAAAAATCTTAATTTACCTTATTAAGTAACTATAAAAAAAATTCCTGCTATAAATCTATACCCTATTTGCAGAGAGATACTCACAAAATAAAAAAGCAGTATTTTTTTAATAGAGCTTTAATATCATATTTCTATGATTTTTTAAGTCTAATTAACATATACTGCCTCTTTATTTTTTAATTAAATATTTTTGTATATTTTAATTGAATTTTTATATTTATATTTTTAATATTTTACTTGCATCTATTTATGATTTCTAATTTAAACAATTATATAAATTGCATTATTATTACTTACTTTAAATTTTCTATTTTTTAATAAGTTATTTGTTTTTAGCAAATAAAAATTCTTTCCACTTATCTGAATCGCTCATACCTATAACATAACCTTGTTCATAAATTTCTTCTAACTTTTCTTTGTGAGTTTCTCTATTTGTTATATCCATTTTTTCAGGATAAACTACATATGCCTTACCTTGTCTTTCCAATTCTTCGATTAAATCACATTGTCTATTGTATACTTCCGGTCTTTTTAATAATGCATCCGCAACTCCCGGATACTTTTTAAAGTGCCTTTTGTAGAAACTCGGATGCTTAACAGGCTTTTTTCTATAATCTTTTTCTTGAGTTCTTACAATAAAAAACTTTTCATATCCGTCTTCTATTGCTATATCTATTGGTATTCCACCTGTTAATCCACCATCAAAATATACTCTATCCTTTATTACTGTAGGTGGCATAAAAAATGGCAAAGATGATGAAGCTCTAGCTATTTTCATTACATCTTCAAGAGACTTTACATCTGAGTTTGTAAAATTTCTAGCTCCTCTTTTCTTTACATCATAAGAAATAATTCTATACTTAGCTGGGTTTTTCTTAAAAGTTTCATAATCAAATTCTAACCATTTTCCTGGTTTTCCAATTTCTTCATATATATATTCACTATTGAAAAAGCCCTTGCCCTTTATAAAAGACTTCCATCCTCCAAAGTTTGGGTCGTCTACTATATCTATAAATGAGTTCTTTGTTCTTTCCTTATCTCTTGATAGATAATTTAGAGTCTGGCTAGTACCTGCTGATATTCCTGCAACATAATTAAAGTAAAGTTCATTTTCCAAAAGTGCATTTACAATTCCAGCAGAAAAAGCTCCCCTCATTCCCCCACCTTCAAAAATAAGTGCTACATCATTGATATTATTTTTAAGCTCCATAATATTCCTCCTTTGGGTTAATAAATTAAAAGTATACTTGCTTTCATTATAACTGTTAAACTAAAAATTGTGCACAAATTTCTAAATGCACAATTTTTAATTTGTAAACTACTCGTAAGATATTGTTTCCATTACAGAGTTATCTATTGCAGACTTTATTAGTCCTTCAACATCTAACTTTTTTTCTGACTTTTCTATTCTTTCTAACTTAGGCTTTGTTACTGGCTTCTTTGGAGAGAATAAAGAACAACAATCTGCCTCTGGAATTATTGATGTTTCATAAGTTCCTATTTCCTCTGCTGTCTTTATAATATCTACCTTGTCCATTGCTATTAAGGGTCTAAATACTGGCATTGAAACAGAAGCATTTGTACATACTATTCCCTGCATTGTCTGAGATGCAACTTGACCTATACTTTCCCCAGTAATAAGGGCATCACAATATCTTTTCTTTCCTATTTCTTCAGCAATTCTCATCATAAATCTTCTTGAAAGAATTGTTGTTTCTTCTTCATTACAATTTTCAGCTATTGCCTTTTGTATATCAAGGGTATTTACCATATGAAGTTTTATTGGACCACAGTATTTTGAAAGTATTCTTGCAAGTTCTCTTACCTTTTCCTGTGATCTTTCATTTGTGAAAGGATATGAGTGGAAGTGAACTGCTTCTATATCTACACCTCTTTTAGCTACTAGCCATGATGCTACTGGACTATCAATTCCACCTGATAAAAGAGTCATCGCCTTACCATTTGTCCCTAAAGGCAAACCACCATAAGCTTCTACCGAATCAGCATATACTAAAATGTGTTCTTTTCTATATTCACATGTAATCTTTACCTGAGGTTTTCTTACATCAACTCTAACTTCTGGATTATTTATATTTGAAAGAACATAGCCACCGATGTCTATACTCATTTCCTGAGATGTCATCGGGAATGTCTTGTCCCCTCTCTTTGATTCTATCTTAAAAGTTCTAGCACCTTCTTCTACTTTTTCTTCTAGCATTTTTAGTGCCGTTTCTTTTAAAACTTCATAATCTTTTTCTTTTTTTATAGCAGGACAAACACCTACTACACCGAATACTTTTCTTACTTCATCAATGACTTCTTTGTAATTACTATCATCTACATCTATATATATTCTTCCATATTCCTTATATACATTGAATTTACCCATTGATTTAAGCATATTTCTAATATTTCTTATTAACTTGTTTTCAAATATATATCTATTCTTACCTTTTACTCCTATTTCACCATACTTGGCTATTAATATATTATACATACATTCTCCTTCTAATTATCAACTATTCTTTTTAATATTTTATAATCTATACAGCTTTTATCTTCTTTTTCTTCTAGATAATAATCTTATCATTTCAACATGAGATTTGATTTTTTCTACAGTATAGTCTATTTCTTCTTTTGTATTCATCTCACATAGACTAAATCTTACAGCCCCTTCTATATCTTGTGGACTTAGACCTATTGCATTCAAGACATGACTTCCTTTCTTCTTAGAAGAGCAGGCAGAACCTGTTGATACACATATTCCATCTTCTTCTAAATAATGTAAAAGAACTTCGCCCTTTACATCTCTAAATGAAACATTCAATACATGGCAAACAGATTTTTCTATGTCTGAATTAATCTTTATATCATCTATATTATCAGACAGGGACTTATAAAGATAATCTCTCATTTCTTTTATCTTGTCAATGTTTTTCTGAAGGTCTTTGAAAAGAATTTCAACAGCCTTTCCCATGCCATATACTCCAGGAACATTCTCTGTTCCAGATCTTAGATTAAACTCTTGTCCACCACCTGTTAAAAGTGCCTTGAATCTACTTGTATCTTTAATATACATAAATCCTACACCCTTAGGTCCATGAATTTTATGAGAGCTAACACTCATAAAATCTATATTTAAATCACTTAACTTAAAATCTAACTTTCCATATGCTTGAACTGCATCAACATGAAAAAATACTTCACTTTTAGACTTAGCAATTATTTCACCAGCTTCTTTTATAGGTTCAATACAGCCTATTTCATTGTTTACAAACATTATACTTACTAGGCAAGTTCTATCTGTAATAGAGTTTTCCAATTCTTTTAGATCGATATATCCTTTTTCATCTACATTTAAAATAGTAACTTCAAAACCTTCATTTTCAAGGTCTTTTATTGTATTTAATACTGCTGGATGCTCAATTGCAGTAGTTATAATATGATTTTTTCTTTTCTTGTTAAGATAAGCAACACTTCTTATAATTGCATTGTTGCTTTCTGTACCTCCTGATGTGAATATTATTGATTTATCTTCAACGCCAAGAGTTTTGGCAATATTATTTCTTATTTTTTTGATTTTTTTCTCGACTTCAAAACCATCTCTATATGCAGCAGATGGATTAGCAAAATCTTCTGTAAGAGATAAAACTACTTCATCAACTACTTCCTTGTATGGCTTTGTTGTAGCACTATTGTCTAAATAAACTTTCATACTATCAACTCCTTTACAAAACTTTATTATATCATAAAATATAGAAGTATTGAATGAAATAATGTGATTTGAATACAAATAAATATTAGACAGTATTTTATACAAACACTGTCTAAATCTATTCTATTATTTATATTTTAAAGACTATATTAAAGCCATACTTTTTAGTATGAATATCCATATTGTAAAAGTTACTGCTGAAAAAAGTGTTGTCATAACTATTGCACTAGACATCAAAACATAATCATTGTCCATACTCTTAGCCATTACATATCCAGATATGGCAGATGGTGTTCCCAACATTATCAGTATTGCTATTAAAGAATCATTTCTAAAACCGAAATATACTGCCAAAGGAATAAATATCAGTGGAAGCAATACTAATTTTATCATTGTAGAGACAAAAGAATATCCAAACTTTCCTGTCAGATCCTTTATTTCAAATCCTGCACCAAGAGATATTAGCATTAGAGCTGTAGCTGTATCTCCTACTCTAGAAATTGATTGATGAAGTACAAAAGGAAGTTTTATTTGAAATATACAAAATGGAAAACCTAATGCTATCCCTATTATTAGAGGATTGCTAACTATAGATCTTACTATATCTTTAAAACCTATACTAGTCTTTTTTCTTATTTCAATTTTTTCATTTCTATTAGAAGCTAAATTAACATCTTTTAATAATTCTCTATCTATCTTATTTTTTCTATTCTTTAAATCTTCCTTATTTTCAAAATGAGATGATACTGCTAATATTATTACAGAATAAGCATTAAATAAGGGAACTACTGCCAGTATCATTAAAGGAACCATTCCCGCATGACCATATATATTTACTGCAAAAGGTATGCCCAATATAGCTGCACTTCCTCTTACTGCAGATTGAGTAAATGCACCGACAGATTTCTTGTCTTTTAAAAACAAATATGCCAAAAGCCATGTTCCAAAAAACATAATAGTAGTTACTACAATACAAAAGACAACCAATTTAATATTTTCTCCTGGATTTATTTCCATATCTGCAATATCTATAAATAGAGTTGCTGGAAGAGCTACCCTAAAAGCAAATCTATCTGTTATTTTTATCCACTGCTCATTAATTACATTCAATTTAATAAGTATTTTTCCTAAAATTATTATTAAGAATACTGGCATGGTTGCATTAACTGCAAATATAAAATCTTTCAATAAAAACACCTCTTATCTATTTTTACAAATGAGTATTGGCTGAATTTTATTTTTGTATAATGTATATTTTATTAAGTATACTTATTAAGTCAATAAATTCCCACTACACATCTAATAAATTATATTCTCTTTCACAACTTTTATTTTAACACAGGATTTTTTTAATATACAGTATTTTTCTCAATCTATAAATGTTTTTCAATAAAAAAATACCGTAGACTTTAATTTATCTACGGCTTTTACATTTTTTAAATTTTATTTTATTTCATTGGAATGCTTTAAAATATCCGCTGCTTCTCTCTCCATATCGTCTTGAAGCTGTATATACATTTTGTATTTATTTGCCCTGTTATAAAATAATGGAAATTTATTCTTTTTTCTAAAATCATCTTCCCATTTTGTATAATCAATACTGTCGAAATTATTTCTATCAAAATAAGCATAAATAGCGTCCTCTATATTCTGATTATCTCTCATGCTTATTTTTTGAGAAAACTCTATTCCCTTTATTTCTCTATTTCCCTTTAAATCATTAAGTAAATTGGCACTCTGGTAGGCAAAGTTTCTGACTTCTATTTCACCATCCATATGAGATGTATCATAATACCTTATTTTTAGTATGCCGCTTTTTTTATCAAACTCTATTTTATCAATAGAGGCATGTTCATCTATTACACGCTCTGAATATCTTACTGTGTCTGGAGATATACTGTCAATATCGACATTTTTTGCCAAATTATCCTGATTTAGAATATCAACAGGATCATTTTTGATTTTAGAAAAAGGATCTATTTTTACTAAAGCAAATATTATAACGGCCAATACCGCCGCAACCTTTATCCAAGGTGCATATTTTTTCATACCAATAGCTCTCCTTCTCATATAATTAATCTTTTAAAGTATTGTTTTCTTTGTATGAGTGTATCAAAAATCAACTTTAAAATCTACACCCTTTAGCCTTTATTATTATAATTTATTTTTATATACATAAATACTACAAAAGTAATCAAAATTATATGATTTGTTTTGTATATTATTATAAACTTTTTTCTATAATAATTATTTTGAACGAATTCTAAAAAAGTCAACTAACACTATTATATACGATTTTATAAAAATTATAAATAGTAAACCTAACAATAAAAATATCCATTCTTCTTAGAATGGATATTTCTACTTAATTTAACTATAGTATTTTGGCAAAAAAATCTTTCGCTCTCTCGCTTTTTGGATTGTTGAATACTTCTTCTGGAGTTCCTTCTTCTACAATATATCCTCCATCTATAAATATCACTTTATCTGCAACTTCTTTGGCAAATCCCATCTCATGAGTTACTATTGCCATGGTCATACCATCTTCTGCAAGTTCCTTAATAACATCCAAAACTTCCTTTACCATTTCTGGATCAAGTGCTGATGTAGGCTCATCAAATAGCATCATATCTGGCTCCATTGCAAGTGCCCTTGCTATAGCTATACGCTGCTGCTGACCTCCTGAAAGCTGTGCCGGATATGCATCTTTCTTATCTAGTAGACCTACTCTATTTAATAATTCAGTGGCTTTTTTCTCCGCTTCTTCCTTTGTTTTTTTCTTCACCTTAATAGGTGCAAGAGTTATATTTTCCATTATTGTCTTATTGGGGAAAAGATTAAAGTTTTGAAAAACCATACCAATTTTTTCTCTTGTTTGATCTATTGTCTTGCTGTTTAATATACTTTTTCCTTCAAATATTATATCTCCACCTGTAGGTTCTTCCAACAAATTCATACATCTTAAAACTGTACTCTTACCTGATCCTGAAGGGCCTATAATTACCAGTATATCTCCCTTATCTATTTCAATATCTACTCCCTTTATAACTTCCAAATCGCCAAACTTTTTATGTAAATTCTTTACTTCAAGTAATACTTCTTTTTTGCTCATAACTTCCTCCTACTATTCTTTATATATATTTCATTGAGTAAATGCGTTTCTACTTGCTATTACCTGCCTTACTCACTATCTACCATTTGAATTTAACTTCTTTTCGAATCTTCCTATTAATCTTGATAAAGTAAATGTTATTATAAAATACAATACCATTGCTACTAAATAAGGTCCCATTGCCTTATATGTAGCATTTGCAACAGCTCCTGATACAAACATTATTTCAGATATTCCTACTGCTGAAAGAATTGCTGATTCCTTTACCAATGTTACAAACTCATTAGCCAAAGCTGGAAGTATATTTTTTATAGCCTGAGGCACAATTACATATCTCATTGATTGCCAGTAATTTAAACCTAATGAACGGCTTGCTTCCATCTGCCCCTTGTTAATTGACTGTATTCCTGATCTCATAATTTCTGATATATATGCACCTGAATTTAGTGTCAATGCAAATGCCGCTCCTGTAAAGTCACCACTTAATCCAAAGAAGCTTGGAAAGTTGATTCCAATCTGTGGAAGTGCAAATGCTATAATCATTACCTGAACAAATAAAGGTGTATCTCTTATTACCTCTACATAAATTGCTGATATTATATTTAATATTTTACTTTTTGAAAGTCTTGCAAGTGATGCCAAAAGACCTATAATAAATCCACCTATAACTGCTATAAATGATACTAGAATTGTATATCCCGCACCATGTAAATACATTCCCGAATAATTTAATAAATAACCCATTTCTTTCTCCTTTTCTCAATAAGTTTATGATTTCTAAATAATTTAATATTAATATGTCTAGCAAATAAGATTTGATACAAATTTTATTTGCTAATTTTGTTAAACACCTGCTTTGTTAAGTTTGAACAAAGCAGGTAATTAACTGTGTACATACTAACCCTTTAAGTTTAAATTACTACATTTAAATTTATATTGTCTTGCGCTTGTTTTTAATTTTCTTAAAATATTTTATTTACTGTTTTGCCTTTGATACTTCTTCTACTGCATTTGAAAGTATTTTATCGTATTCTCCACTAGACTGAAGTTCTTTAATCTCTTCATTCATAAGCTTTAATAATTCCTTATTATCACCCTTCTTGACAGCTATTGCCATTGCTTCTTCGTCTCCACCGCCTGTTAATTTTAGATCCTTTACTAACTTAACATTGTCATACTTACCTTCATTAATTTTTGCTACTTTGTCATTTAAAACTATGGCATCTATCTTTCCACTCTTTAGGTCCATAACCAAGTTTGGAACCGCCTTTAAAGCCTTATACTTTTCTATCTTTAGCTTGTCTTTAACATATGTTTCCTGAGTAGAACCCTTCTGAACACCAAGGTTTACCTTCTTTAAATCATCTTCTGATTTTATCTTATCTACATTTTCTTCCTTTACTAGTACTCCATTCACTCCCTTGAAATATATATCTGAGAAGTCTACTGCCTTTTTACGAGTTTCATCTGGAGTCATACCTGTGATAACCATATCTACCTTACCAGACTGAAGTGCAGGTAGTAGCGAATCAAAGTCCATTGATTTTATTTCAAGTTTTACTCCTATTTTATCTGCTATCTTCTGTGCCAAATCTATATCAGCACCTACAATCTTGCTCTTTCCATCTTCTGAAATAAGAAATTCAAACGGTGGATAGTCTGGAGATGTTCCTACAACAATCTTCCCTGCATCTTTAATTTTTGTAAGTGCATTTTCTTCTTTTCCACACCCTACTGCACTTATAGTAATCATCGCTACTAAAGTAATTGCTAATAATTTTTTAAATACCTTTTTCATAATAAATTCTCCTTTTCTAAAATAATATAATTTTGATATAATTTCTTTAATTTGTAACAAAAAAGTCCCTTGGTTTATTAAACCAAGAGACGAATATTCCGCGTTACCACTCTTATTGACAGATATTGTTGACCTAAGTCAGCTATTCGAATAATCGGCCGGCACCTGACTAAAGTCTATTAAGATTACTATATGGAATATTCAATCTTATCAGAATAATTCGATTTTAATAAATCATAAAACTATTCCAGTGATACTTTTAATTTTCTTCAATAACTTAAAAAATGAGTCTTAAAATTAAAATTTTTAAAAAAAGTATAAAAAAATCTCTTGGTTAAAAACCAAGAGACGAATATTCCGCGTTACCACTCTTATTGACAATAAAACTGTCCTCTCAAACCCTTAAGGCGGGAAACCTGTTAAAATACTTAGTTTCTTCTAACAACCTCAGAAGCTCTCTTCACTATAAATTTCAATATTGAGCTCACACCAAACTCTCAACTCGCTGCAAATCCATCTATGTTACTCTCTTCGTCATCGGCTTTTATTATGTTATGCTACTTATTATACTTGTCATAATTTTAATTGTCAAGGGTTTTTTAAAAATCTTTTATAAAAGTTAGACAATTCTTATTTTTTCTATTAATTTAGCCATCGGCTATTTTGTCTACTATATATCAAGATTTTTATATTCTTTCATATCCAAAAGATTTATTTCTCTAGCTCTTTTAAAATACCTATATTCCTCTATATCATGGCTTACGATTATTAGACTTTTTCCCTTGCTAGCCTCTATTACAATGTCCATTACTTTCTTTTTATTTTCAGAATCCAATCCCTTAAATGGCTCATCCATTACTAGAGTATCAAAGTCTACTGACAAAGCTCTTAAAATAGCTACTCTTCTTTTCTGTCCACCACTTAACTCTCTTACCCTTTTATTTGCCAGATCTTCTAGTCCCATCTCAGATAACTTCTTTACAATCTCTTTTTGACTAATATTGTCTGAAACTATTTTAATATTCAAAAATACACTTAGATTTTTACACAGGCTATCATCTTGAAAGACTGCACTTATTTTTCTTTTTTCCAAACCTTTAACTTGACCAGAATAATCTTTTTCTAATCCCAAAATAATTCTTACAATAGTTGATTTTCCTATTCCAGAAGGTCCCATCAAAAAGCTAGCTTTACCGTCTTCAAAGCTATAATTAAAGTTTTTAAGAACTTCTTCTTTGCCAAATTTTTTACCTACATTTTTAAACTCTATATTCATAAACTACCACCTTAGCTGCTTATTTCTAATCTATTCAATAATTTGTCTAAAAGCTTTATCACGACAGTCTTAAATAAAATACTCAAAATTACTACTGTAATTGTCCATGCAAATAAATCTGCTGTATTTAAATATACTTTTGACTGATAAAGATTTTCTCCTATTGAATTTCTAGGCATGGCTATTACCTCTGCTGCCATACCTGACTTCCAACACAAACCTATGGCAATATTGCAAGCCGATTTAATATAGGGAGATAGCTCTGAAAGATAAATATATCTTATTTTCTTTATTTTTTTTACCCTAAATACTTTTGCCATTTCTTCAAGTTCTTTAGGTATTCCCCTTATACCGATTAATATATTTCTATAAATTATTGGCAGGCACATCATAAATGATATTAAAACTGAAAGATTTTCAGAAGATACCCATATCAAACATAGAATTATAAATGAAACCACTGGTACTGCCTGTATAGTCTGCATAAGGGGTTCAAGTAATATCCTAAAAGAATTTTTTACAGTTGCAATTACAGCAAAGATACTTCCTAGAATAAGACCTAATAAAAATCCCATACTAACTCTTATAAATGAATTCTTTATACTTATCCAGAAAAAACTTTCTTGAGATAGCTCCAAAAGTCTTTTTATTGCAGAAACAGGAGATACTAAAAGTATCTCCTGACCTAATTTCATACTAAGTAATTGCCAAAGCCCTAGCCAAAAGAATATAGCTAAAATGTTATATTTGCTAATTTTTTTGAACATAGTAGAAATCTTCACCTGGCATCTTTCCTCCTATTGACTTAGGATTTGCATCATATAGTACCTTTAAATAGGCACTTAAACTGCTTTTCATTTCATTGCCAGCTATATATTTAATATTGCAATGTGGTATTGCCTTCTTAGCTATAGCTTCTGGAACAATATTGTATTCTCCAATTAGCTTGGCAGCCTCATCTATATCTTCATTGGTAAACTCTATTGATTCCTTGTATTCTTCCATAAAGTCCTTTACTTTTTCAGGATATTTATCTGCAAAATCCTTTCTTACTACAACTACACCTGTAATCATCTTGCTCTTATCCTTTGAATCTTTATTTAGTTTATCCCATTCTTCATTCAAATCAATGGCTACACTTAGATTCTTATCCTTTGACTGAGCTACTGTTACAAATGGTTGTGGAAGAACTGCTATTGCATTTTTGTCATTCATAAGTGCAGAAAGAACTTCTGTATGTTCAGACTTATATTCTACCTTTACATCTTTTTCTGGATCTATTCCATTTCCTTTAAGTATATAGTCAAGGGCATATTGTGGAGTAGCTCCCTTACCACTTGAATATATATGCTTTCCCTTTAAATCATCTATACTCTTTATAGTATTTCCATTTTCAACTATATAAAGTATACCTAAAGTATTAATTGCTAAAGTATCTACATTGCCTTCTGTCTTGTTGTATAATACAGATGCTACATTTGATGGAACCGCTGCTATATCAAATTCTTTGTTGACTATTTTAGGAACAATTTCATCTACTGAATTAGCTATAGTAAATTCATAATCCTTATCCTTGTCATCTTTATCTTTTTCGTCCTCTTTGGCTTCTTTCATCATTTTCACCATACCCATACTTGTAGGACCTTTCAAAGCAGCTACCTTTGCTACAACTTCAGCTTCCTTAGGAGCTTCTGCTTTTTTATCAGCAGAACAGCCAACTAAAGAAACTACTAGAAGTAGCGATGTTAAAATCATAGATAATTTCTTCTTCATAACGCACCTCCGACTATTTATTTAAATATTTGTAAAATTATACCTACAATCAAATAATAGCACAATGGTTTTTAAATTTCTATTCTTTTACTATATTAAGTTTAAAGTTTTTTTCATTTAATTTATTATAAAAATAAGGAGGTCTTATATCCCTCCTTAGTCTTTATTATTATGTATTTTTTTAAACTTAGAAAACACTCTAATTACTTTATTTTTTAGAGCTATCAGATGCTCTATTATTTATAGATTTATCCAATTCTTTTAAAAATCTCGATTTGGCTATACTTTTACCAAATCTCTTTGAAGGGGCACTGATAACTATATTGTCCTTTGCCCTAGTAATTCCCACATAAAGAAGCCTTCTTTCTTCTTCATAATTACTATCTTTTGGCTTTTCTTCATCTGAAGGTATAAATGGTATTACACTATCATTGACACCTGCTACATATACATTTTTAAACTCCAGCCCCTTGGCACTATGCATTGTAGTCAAAACCACACCATCTGTTTCTATATTGTCCATTGAAGTAGTTTTCTTCTCTGTTCTCTTTTTTATTTCTTCTCTTACATTCTCTATATGCTTAAAATAGTCAAATATACTTTTGTATGATTTGGCAGAAGTTTCAAGTTCGTCTAAAATTTCTACTATTTGCTTTGCCTTTATCTTTCTTTCATGGCAATATTCAAGTATATATCTATCATAGTCTAAAGTAGATCTTATATAAGAAATTCCATATTCTGGTGCAAGGCTTCTTACATACTGCAAATCATCATAGAGTTCTTCAAGATTTTTTTTTTGAAAATCTTTTATATCAGAATTATCCATAAGACTTTGAAAAAAATCATCAGACTTTAAAGCACTACTTACTGCACTTTTAGATATATATCTAAAAGGTTTATTTATTATTCTTGACCAATCTTCATTATTGCCTATATTAGCTGCGATTCTTAAATATGAAATAATATCCTGACTTACCCAATGATCATATATACTCCTTGCAGAGTCCTTGAGAACAAATGGTATTCTATTGTCCATAAATACATCTACAAAGGCTCTAGCCTGCCTATTAGTCCTATATATTACCGCAAAATCACTGTATTCAAATAATTTTTTTTCATTGTTACTAGATTTCTTTTCTTCCCTTATATTTTCAGATTCAACTAAGGATTTTATTTCCTTGGCAATAATATTAGCTTCATCATCTGTATCCTTGGGATAGATGTATCTTATTTCACCACTTTCGCTGCGATTAGAATTTATATTCTTTTCATGTCTATTTTTATTATTCTTTATAAGATTCTGAGACAATTGAACTATATTTTTTCTAGATCTATAGTTTACATCTAAAACTATACACTTGGCAGATTCAAAATACTTTTCAAAATCCATCATAAAATCTGGTCTTGCCCCTCTAAATCCATATATACTTTGATCTTCATCTCCTACTGCAAAAACATTATTTGAAGGTTCGGCTATTAGTTTTATTACTTCAAACTGAACCCTATTTATATCTTGAAATTCATCAATTAGTATATATTTATAAACCTGTCTTACAATATTAAGTACCTCTGGACTTTTTTTAAGCAAAATATATGTAAGTATCAACATATCGTCAAAATCTATTTTATTTGCAGCATTTTTAGCCTTTTCGTATAGTCTAAAAATATCTTGAAACTCACTTTGAGAAAATGTTTGAGACTCGAAATCACTTGATTTCATCATTTCATTTTTCACCAAAGAAATTTCCGACAAAACATCCGATACGTCATCATCACTATAATTACTTATTTTCAAGTGTTTTAGTATACTTTTTATAAGTTTGAATCTATCTACTTCAGATATTAAATCTTCAAGTTTAACTCCACTGTATCTTCTTAAAATCCTAAAAAAAGAGGAATGGAATGTTCCAAAGTTTACTTTCTTTATTTGTTCATTATTTGAAAGACTCATAGTTCTTTTCTTCATATCAATAGAGGATGCCTTAGTAAAACTAATTGCTAATATTCTCCTAGGAGCTACATTACAATTTTCTATCATATATATAATTCTATCTGCAATTACCCTTGTCTTTCCAGAGCCTGGTCCTGCCAAAACAAGACATGGTCCATCAAGATGTTCTACAGCCATCTTTTGATTCTTATTTAACTCCAAAATATATCCTCCCTCCAATATCAATATAGGCATTTATTTTTATATATTATTATAAATTTGCCACAATACCTATTTTACCATAAATAGATATGCCCGTACAATTTACAAATCTGTACGGGCATAGTTATCAAAATTATATTATAATTTTATTATGACTTTACTTTTTCTTTTCCTAATTTTTTACTTGTGCAGGATATCATCCCCGAGAAATAATCTAACATTCTAGATGATTCTGTCTGATTGACCATTATAAGAAGTAGATCTCCTTCTAGAATCCTCGTATTACCTCTAGGAATTATCTCTTTTTCGCCTCTATATATAGAAACTACAAGACAGTTTTGAGGCCATTCAACCTCAGATATATATTTGCCTTCTATATCACTACCTAGGTGAACTACAAGTTCAACAAGAGTCTTTTTATTTTCTTTACCCTTGTATTCCTCATGACTTTGACTCAAAATATCCTCTAAAAGATCATCATATACAGGATTTACCCCTAATAAATCTGATGTTAAAAGAGCTATAAAAACTACCACTGATAATGGTAAAAGTTGTTCAAATGAACCTGTCATTTCAAATATAAGTATAATACCTGTTATCGGAGCCTTTACTATTGCTGCAAAGTGACCCGCCATTGCTAGAATAGCAAAGTTTATAAGGTACTCAGCTGGTACTCCAAGATATCTAATACATATCATTCCAAATATAGCACCTATTATAGATCCTATTGCAAGAAGTGGAAAAAATATCCCCCCTGGAACTCCTGAGCCAAATGATATAAATGTAAAAAGATATTTTATTACAAATAACAAGAGCATCATAAATATGCTTATATGAAGAGATTCCATACTCATAATAAGAGAATGCCCTCCACCTACAAGAACAGGTAAAGTCATTCCTACTATTCCTGAACATACAAAAGGTATCATTATTTTAAATTCTTTTTTTATAGGAAGATCTCTGTATAAGTGCTTCGTTTTTAAAATTCCATTATTAAATACATAACTGCTTAGACCTACCAATATTCCTAGAATTACTAATGACCAATAATATTTTATAGGCATCTTGTTCAACATTGCAAATCTAAGAGATGGATTGATACCCAAAAATGCCTTTGTAATTACATCTGCTGTAACTGCCGATACCATTGCTGACATCAAAACAATCGGTGAAAAATTCTTATGAACTTCTTCTAGGGCAAACATAACTCCAGCTAGAGGAGCATTGAATGCTGCTGCAAGACCAGCAGATGCACCACTTGTTATTAGATATTTATGCTCATAATCCATTTGATTTGCTTTTTTTGATATTCCCTCGCCTATAGCAGCACCCATCTGAACTGAAGGACCTTCTCTACCTACAGATAGCCCTGCTGCCAGACACATAATACCACCGACAAACTTATAAATTAATACTTTTTTCCAATCTGTCTCTATTCTTCTAGTGATTATCCCTTCAACCTGTGGTATCCCAGAACCAGAAATATTAGGTTCTTTTTTTACACAGTATGTTACAAATAAAGACATTAGTATAAGAAGGACGAAAACTCCTATTACATACAAAGGCTTACCACTTACAAAGCGATATATTACTTCAAATCTTTTTAATAAAAATTCGCCCAAAATCCTATATAAGACTATAGTTGCTCCACTTAAAATACCTACTATAAGTGAATACCCTATCATCTTGTATTTCAGCCCATCGGTAGTGCCGAGAATATTTAACACATTTTCATCTTTGTCGTTTTTCAACCATGAAAAAATATTCTTTTTATTCATACTACCTCCTAAAATAAGGCTTGGCTAAAATTATAGTCAAGCTAAATAACTATATAATTAAACTTTATAGATGGTTTATTTTATGTAAATGATTTTAATTTACATACACATAAATCTGTATAAAACATTCTTTAAAGATTATTAATATTCTTACATGCTTTCACAAGATGTGAAATAAGAACTGAAGTTGTAACTGATCCTACTCCACCTGGAACTGGTGTTATTTGAGCTACAGTATCTATTACTGAGTCCATATCTACGTCACCACACATATTTCCTTCATCATCGAAGTTGATTCCAACATCTATAACTATTGATTTATCGTTTATAAACTTCTTATCTATCATTTTGGCACGTCCCATACATGAAACGATAATATCGCTGTTTTTAGTTATTTCCTCAATATTCTTTGTCTTAGAATGGCAAACTGTAACAGTGGCATCTCTATTTATAAGTAGAATAGATAATGGCTTTCCTACTACTAATGATCTCCCTAAAACAGCTATCTTTTTCCCTCTTAAATCAATATTATAATATTTTAGAATTTCTACTACCCCCATAGCTGTACATGGTGGATAAGCTGCATCATCTCCAAACATTACCTTTGCCATATTCATGGGAGAAAAACAATCTACATCCTTTTGAGGATCTATTATCTTTTCAATGATTTCTTCATCTATATGCTTTGGAAGAGGTCTAAAACACAAAATTCCATGAACTGAGCTATCCTTGTTCAAACTTTCAAGAGCTTCTATATATTCCTCTTGAGTACAATTTTCATCAAGTTCTACAACTCTAGTTTCTATATCACACTTAGAACATCTTTTTTTCGCTGCTCTTTCATATGCTTCATCATCAAATTTATGACCAACTTTAAGCATTGCAAGAAGGGGTTTTATACCATTTGATTTTATATATTTAACATCTTCTATGGCTCTTTCTGTAATAGTATCTGCAACTATTTTTCCTCTTAATAACTTATTATCTAACATCTTCCAACACTCCCCCATATATTTTATCGCACCTCTCTGTGATTTCTTCTATTAGTCTATCCATTTCTGAAGACATCTTATCCACAAATTCACAGTCTTTTATATCCTTTATGTTGATTAATACATTTAATTTGGCACTTAATGCTGATGCTTTCAACATCTGCACTCCAACTCCAACGTCACTTATCAACATTTTCGATCCTTTTATCAACAATTCTTCATGTAAATCAAGAACTTCTAAAGAAAGCCTTAATAAATTCATTGGAACTATAGCGGCATTTTTTAGACATTTTTGCATTTCTATATCCTTACTTCTTTTTTCTTCCTCACTTTCTGCTGGCATTTTGTATACTGCTGCAAGTGGAAGAAAAGCTTCAGCATCTTCATCTACCATTGCTATTGCCTTTTTAGAAATAAGTCTTGTTTTTTCAAGTATATTTTGAATATCTTCTTCAAACTCTGCATACTTCTTTTTTCCTGTTGTAAAGTTTGCAACCATTGATGCCAAAGAGTTTGACAATGTTAAAGCATATGCAGCAACACTTCCACCACCTGGCATAGATTTTTTAGAGGCAAGTTCCTCTGCAAATTTTGTCATGCTCATATCTACATATTTTGTCACTATTTTTTCCTCCTATTTAAAATCATCATGATTTATAGTATATCATTATTTCAAAAAAAATTGAAGAGATGAGAAAGTTAAGTGTATAAAAAAATAAAGGGAAGTCAATGTAATTCAAATGACTTCCCTTTTTATTATACTTAAAATTTTATTTTAACTATTAAAATAATCCTGATATTTTTCCAAATTCGTCTACATCTATTCTTTCAGCTGCAGGCTTCTTTGGAAGTCCAGGCATTTTCATAATAGCACCTGTAAGAGCTACTATAAATCCTGCACCAGCAGACACTGTAAGGTC
The DNA here is from genome assembly GCF_900110295.1 of Peptostreptococcus russellii. Taxonomy (GTDB): domain Bacteria; phylum Bacillota; class Clostridia; order Peptostreptococcales; family Peptostreptococcaceae; genus Peptostreptococcus; species Peptostreptococcus russellii_A. Next base: position 37,863 of record NZ_FODF01000006.1, on the reverse strand, counting down.
TCTTACACCTATTTTGAAGCCTGTTGGTCTACCAAGCTTTGTTTGGTCATCTGATAAGGAATACTGAGTTTTAGCAACGCATATAGGGAGATTTCCAAAACCTAAATCTTCTAATTCCTTAATCTGCTTTTTAGCATCATTAGTATATTCTACTCCATCAGCACCATATATCTTAGTTGCTATTGAATTTAATTTTTCTTCAATTGACTCCTCTTCTTCATAGCAGTATGTGAAGTTGTTTTCGCCTTCTTCTATTAACTTTAAGACTTCTTTTGCTACTTCTTCTCCACCTTCGCCGCCTTTTGCCCAAACTTCAGATAAGGCAACATTTACTCCCAATTCATTACACTTCTTTTCTATTAGTTCTAATTCAGCTTCAGTATCCATTGGGAATCTATTAATTGCAACTACTGCCGGTAACTTGTATACTTCTGTAATATTTTCTATATGTTTTAGAAGGTTTGGAAGTCCTTTTTCAAGAGCTTCTAAGTTTTCTTCATTTAGCTGATCTTTAGCTACTCCACCATTGTATTTTAATGCTCTTACAGTAGCTACTATAATTACTGCATCAGGCTTTATACCAGCTTTTCTGCACTTGATATCCAAGAACTTTTCAGCACCAAGGTCTGCACCAAATCCAGCCTCTGTAACTACATAATCACTCATGTGCATAGCCATCTTTGTAGCTATTATAGAGTTACATCCATGAGCAATATTGGCAAATGGTCCACCGTGAATTATAGCTGGAGTTTTTTCAAGAGTTTGAACAAGGTTTGGTTTAAGAGCGTCCTTAAGAATAGCTGCCATAGCACCATTAGCCTTTAAATCTCTTGCTGTAATAGGCTTTGAATCATATGTGTATGCCACTACTATATCGCCTAATTTTTCCTTTAATTCTGCTATATTATTTGATAGACAGAAAGTAGCCATAATCTCAGATGCAACAGTAATATCAAATCCATCTTCTCTAGTTACACCGTCTACTTTTTTCCCAAGTCCATCTACTATATTTCTAAGTTGTCTGTCATTCATATCAACACATCTTCTCCAAGTTACTCTCTTTGGATTTATATTCAAAGAATTTCCCTGATGAATGTGATTGTCAAGCATAGCTGCAAGTAAGTTATTAGCTGCTCCTATTGCATGCATATCGCCTGTAAAGTGAAGATTAATGTCTTCCATAGGTATTACCTGAGCATATCCTCCACCTGCAGCTCCACCCTTGATTCCGAAAACTGGTCCCATAGATGGCTCTCTAAGTGCAGTAATAACATTTTTACCAAGACGGTTAAGAGCATCTGCTACTCCTATTGAAGTAGTAGTCTTTCCTTCTCCAGCTGGAGTTGGATTAATTGCAGTTGTTAATATTAGTTTTCCTTTTCTATTAGGAATTCTATCCAAAACATTGTAATCTATTTTTGCTTTATACTTTCCGTATAATTCAATATCATCTTCTGTTAAACCTATCTTTTTTGCTATTTCTCTTATATCCTCTGCTTTTGCTTCCTGTGCAATTTCAATATCTGATTTAAATCCCATTTTAACCTCCTACATTAACAATACAGACCTATTCGACTCAACATCAAACTCTTCATTTATTGATCTGACAAAATAAAAATCTGTAAACTAGTTATTTATTTTCTTTTATTTAAATATCATTCGTAATATAACGAACATTATTTCTTTTAATGCTACTAATAGTATATAATATTTCAAAAGAATAGTCAATAAATAAGTTGAACTTATTTTTAACCCAAGATCTTAATTAATTATAAATCAACACCCCTTGAAAAAATATTTATTTCTTTTGATACATTTTGATAGCTCTTTTATAACTTCTATTAGCTTATTTTTTATTTATTAAGTTATGTTCTAAAAAAAAAGACCTTTTCAGGTCTTTTTTGTATTTGAGTTATTTAATTATAAGGGACAAACTAAAAATTAATCTCAACTTACTAACTTATTTAATATTATCTTATCTCTCAATTTATTTTTATTCTCTATTTTTCCATACATAGAGTTTAGTATGAAAGATTATGCTCGTTTATTAATGTTTTTAATATATCTTTAAAAATCAAAAAAACATAAAATAGTTCGATAATTTTTCCTAGATTTAAATTTTAAAACTTATATATTAATCTTTTATTATTTAAAGCTTTGCAAATGAAGATGCAAATTCTTCACATCTTGCTATTGCTTCATCGTCAGGAGTTTCGTTTACGATAAGACCTTCTCCTTCAAATAGGTTAGCTCCTGCAGAACTCACTCTATCTTGCCAAGTTCTCATCCATTCTCCATCTCCCCATCCATAAGATCCAAATAGGGCAACATTCTTACCTGAAAGCATCGATTCTACTTGATCAAAAAATGGAGCAAACTCTGATTCTTCAAGTTCTTCATTTCCCATTGAAGGGCAACCAAAAATTAATGATTCATAATCTCCCACATCTTTAGTAGATTCTGAAATATTTACTAAATCAAACTCTACACCTTCCTTAGAAATTCCAGAAGCTATTGCATTTGCCATTGCCTCTGTATTTCCAGTTCCACTCCAATAAAATACTCCTATCTTTTTCATTAATTTTTCCTCCTATGCTATGCATTTATTTTGAAACTGGGCAACTATGCTGTCCAGTTTTCTACCACATTCTAACTCTGCAACTGTAAAAGCCTTCAATTTATCATATGTCGAGAACATCTCTTTTGCTTCATTGATATTTTCATAAACCTTCCAATATCCACAATATTGATAGTTCCTTCCATTATTGTCTATAAAGCCCTTTACATCTGAAAGTGGGTATCCTAAAAACAAACCTATTTCATGAGGAAATTCTTCCTTAGCCATTCTCATTTTTAGAATATGAAAATATTCATTTAAATCATCTGACTCTATATATCCATAGCTAGAAAGTATATCTGAAACATTTTTTTCTTTCAAATGCTTTAACAAATTATCCTCACTATAAACAAGAAGCAAAATTCTTTTTTCACACTCACATATATTTTCTATTTTTATTCCATGTGATTTAAACTTTTTATTGTATTCATCTACCAAAAAAGCAACCTCTGGAATTTCTTTCTTAAATACAGAAACAAGATTTGAAACCTTCTTTCCAAACAATACTGGAGAACAAAACGTCGCCAATGTATTTTCAAATTTTGCATTTGTCATATAGTCACCACCTTTTAATAATTGCACTATAGTTATTGATAATTTCAAAGGAAAAATATATAAATAGAAAAATATCTTTATAAATTCTTTCCTTTTCTTATTGATATTAATTATCATTAACTATTTATCTTAATTATAGCAAGCTGTTTTCACAATGTCAACATATTTTTGATAATTATTATTAATTAATTGTAATTTTTATCTGTAATTCAAATTTTAATCTCAAAATAAAACAAGTTATTCAAACTATAACTTTTAAAAAGTATCATAAAAAAACTGCCGGTCATTGACCGACAGTTTTTAAATCTAATAAAGATATATTACTTCAAATTCTTAGTCTCATTAACAGCCTTATCCATTACATCTCTTGTAATTCCACCTGTTACATATCCATATATCTTTCCTTCTTTATCTATTAAAAATGTTGTAGGAAGTGAATATACTTGATACTTTCCAAATACTTCACCTGTTGTATCCATCAAAACAGGGTACTTTATTCCCATTTCATCTATAAATTTCTTTACACCAGCTTCATCTTGCTCTCTACCTTGTCCAGGAGAGGCAACAGCTACTACCGCTACATCATTCTTATTAAATCCGTTATCTTCATATAACTTTTCAATATCTGGTATCTCTTGCTTACAAGGTGGACACCATGTTGCAAAGAAATTAAGAAATACTACCTTTCCCTTAAAGTCCTTTTCAATATTGACTGTGTTTCCATTTTGATCTTTAAGTTCTATTGGCAACATCATCTGCCTTTCATCTTGAGATGGATCACCATCTTCTGATTGACTACTATCCTCAGTTTCTTTTGCCTCTTTTTCCTTACTGGATTCATCGGTTTGGGCTTCTATACTTTCTTGTGTAGAAGAAGCTCCAGACAGCTTTGCTTCAAACTTATCCAAAGTTCCAAACATAAGCATTGCACCCATAACAATAAGTATTACAGCTCCTAACTTTACTATTTCATTCATTATTTTAGGATTTTTCTTTATAAAGTTTAGAGTTTCTCCTGTAAATAATCCCAAAAGTACAAAAGGAATTAAAAATCCTAGTATGTAAACAACTACAAGAAGATTGCCTTCTAAAACACTCTTAGCATTTGATGCAAGTATCAATACTGATGCGAGAGCTGGACCTACGCAAGGTGTCCATGCAAAGCTAAATCCAAATCCCATTACAAATGCTACTAGAGGATTCATTTTCTTAGTTGAAGCCTTGCTAGTCATTCTAAATTGCTTGTTTAGAAATTTTATCTTAAATAGTCCAAGTTGGTTTAAACCAAGTATTATAATTATTGCTCCACCAACTTTTGAAAGGACATCTCTATATTCCTTCAAAACTGATCCTAATGATGAGAAACCAAGACCTAATATGAAAAATGCTACAGATATTCCAAGTATAAAGAATATCGTATGAAGCAGTACTGTTTTTCTTTCGTATTTTATAGTTCCATCCGCATCTTTTTCCTTAGCACCACCGGCTAAATACCCCATATATAGTGGTATTAACGGTATTACGCAGGGTGAGAAAAACGATACTAATCCTTCTGTGAATACCATAGCAAAATTAATGCTACTCGATAATCCTAATGAATTCATAACGAATTTACCTCTTTTCCACTTATAACAGACCGAGGACAAAACTCTGACAGTACTTCTGTAGCTTGTGTATAAAAATTTACTAATTTGCTATTTGTGTAGGTATTTTCTGCTATTAAAATTACCTAAATTATTCTCTACAGCTGTCCCATACAGGCTATTGTTACCTCGTCCATAGGGTCGATTTCATATGCTCTTTCTATATAATATTTGGCATCATCATAATTTCCATTGTTTAAATATGCCATACCTAGATTACATAGTATTTCTGGATCATCTTTTCTTATCTTTGAAGCCTTAGTTAAATATTCTATAGCTCCATTTAGATTTCCTTGTTCTGCCAAACAAAGTGCCATTTCAACCAAAGTATCGACCTGCGTTGGTCTTATTATAAGTATTTTTTCTAAGTATTTTATTGCTTCTCCAATTTCACCTAATGATTTATAGGCTAAACTTATGATAAATAGAAGATTCCACCAATCTGGATTTTCATCTTCAAGGGGAAGTAATTTCTTTAAACCTTCCTCAGCCTTTCCCTGAAATACAAGATTATAACCTTCTTCATATTCAACCTTAAAGCTTATATTGCCAATATTTTCTTGAAGCTCAGCTGCTAAATCAGCATCTAATCCTAAATCCAAAGCTCTATTCCATACATAATTTGCTTTTACATACTGATTCTGATTAGAATAATGAAAACCTAATTGATAATATGCAAGAGCAAATTTATCGTCTATATCCAAAATATGTTCAAGGGCATAAAGCGCCTCCATAAGAAAATCATTCATTCCTTCTTGATTTCCATCTTTTTGATATCTTAGTGCAAGTTCTTGACAGATAATAGAATACTGATAAAGTGCCATAATATCTTCGGAATCTTTTCTTAAAAAAGATTTTATATATACAAGTGCATCTGTAACTTCACCATTCTGGTAACTTTGACTTGACATATATCCAAGATACGGGAATCTATCGAAATCTAGCTTTTTTTCAAAGGCATCGATAAATTTATCATATTCATCATTGTAAACAAAGTTTGAGTCTATTCCCTGCATATAAAGCATGGCATCCACCATAGACATCATATTTAATGATTCGTGGGCTGTATTCTCCTTGATATTCTTCACTAGAACATCGCTTTTCATAGGAGCCTTTAAACCTTCTTTTGGTACTGTATATCCATCAAGAGAAAGTTCACTATCTTCATTAATTGTAATAAAAACCAGCTCTTCTGATTTCTCTAATATATATTTTTCTATTCTGCTTTTCATAAATCTTCCTTCCTTCAATTAATATTAAAAATACATTAAATGAAAATTGGATACTACTATTATACCCAATGATCTCAAAACTGTAACATTTTTTTTTACATTTATTTATTTTCTTTCAAAAACAATATTTTTCCTTCTTATTCAAACAGGTTATTTTTTACTTAGAATATATTATTATACAGCAAATCATCTCTAATAACTACTCTTTTACATATTTTATTTATATCTAGTATACTTTATTAACATATATTCTAGCTATATTTATTTTTTGTAAAATAATTTTCTTTTAATGTATTATCTTTCTATATAATACTTTTAAGAATACTATATTTTCACCTTGTATGCCTTTGATTTTTCAAATATTTTATCAATATCATAATAAAATAAGACGGTATTTTCTTCCTCTCTTATTGTAGAGTTTATATCTTTTTTCAAATCTATTACATTAAATCTAAACTCTTCAAATTGTACATATCTAATAATATTCTTAGCAAATTCCCCTAAATGCTCTGGAGTGTACTTTCTTTGATTTTCTTCATTTTTTAAAAATTGGTGTCCCCTATTCTTGAAGTCATTTACCTCTATTCTATTAAAGAATGTTGGTATAGAAGCACTTCTTCCCAATGAAAGATAGTCAAACTTCAAAACATCTCTAAAAATTTCCAATTCCAAGATACTTTCAACTGAATTGCTATTTTCATCTAAAGTTTCTTCTTTTTCTAAAGATTTTTTTATTTTCTTTTTAAGAACAACTTCATCAAAAAATTCCAAGAATATTTCATAAAGTCTATTTTTACCATTAGATACATCAAAATAAGCATTTCTATCAAAGAATTCTGCAAAGTCTTCAAAAAACTTGAAGGGTCTATCATAATATCTTTCAATTACAAAATTAGTCGATAAAATAAAATTAGCAGAATTATAGTATGTCTCTAATATTTCTTCTATATCTTTAAGTTTCAAAATTTCGCCATATGAAATATATTTATTTGAAAGAATTTCATATGGTGGATAGTCCTTATATTTATAATCGTGTTCATCAGACCTATCTCTTATTCCAGTTCCCTTTATCATCTTTAGAAAACCCAGCTGTAAACATTCTGACTTTAAGTTGAATACATCATCAAAAGAATAGGAAAATCTCTCATAACCCTCATATGGAAGTCCTGCAATAAGATCCAAATGTTGATGTATATTTCTATAAGATGATATTGTATTTACAACCTTAGTTAATCTTTTAAAATCATCTTTTCTTCCTACAGCTTCAAGAGTTCTTTCATTAGTCGACTGAACACCTATTTCAAATTGAAAGAGTCCTGCCTTACAATTCTTCAAAAACTCCAGCATATCATCATCTATTAAATGTGCCGTTACTTCAAAATGATAACTTGTATATCCATTATCATTCTCCATTAAAAAGTTCATTACATCTTTTGCAATCTCTCTATTGGCATTGAAAGTTCTATCTATAAACTTAATTTGTGAAACTCTCGCATCTATTAGATTTTTTAAATCTCTTTTTATTCTAGGAACACTAAAATATCTCAAACCTTTAATTGCCGATGAAAGACAATACTGACAGTTAAAAGGACAGCCTCTAGATGATTCAAAGTATACGATCTTATTTTCATATTCACTTTTGTCTATATTTTCATAGGGACTTGGAATCTCATCCATATTAGCAATTAAGGGCATTGCTTCATTAGCTACAATTTCTCCACTTTCTCTGTGACATATACCACGAACATCTTCTATTTGCATTTTTCCTAGAAGTCTAAGTATTAAATCCCTATAAATTACTTCTCCCTCACCATATAAAATATAATCAACAAAAGGATATTTTTTCATAGCGCTAATATAATCATAGCTTACTTCTGGACCACCTAATGCAATCTTTACATTTGCTTTTACTTTTTTGATATTTTCACAAAGCCTTGCTATATCCTCTACATTCCATATATATACAGAAAAAACTATTAAATCTGGATCCATTTTATAAATATCCTTCATGATAAAGTCTATACTATTGTTAATAGTATATTCCTTCATAAAAAGTTTATAGTCATCTCCTTCAAGATATCTAGAATATTCTCTTATATATCTAATTGCCAAATTCGTGTGTATAAACTTTGAATTTAGCGTAGTTAATAATACCTTCATAATCTCTCCATTCAAATTTATTTCATCTTATATGTCTATCATCTTAGGAATTATCTATTATTTTGTACTCAAATTTATATTCTCCCGTTTTTGTCGATAGCTTTAACACAATTTTTCTTTCGCTATTTTCATCTACTACTTCTCTCGATTGAACTTTCACCATACTTAAAATTGGATCTGAAAATGCTTCTCCAAGTTCTCTTTTTAAAAAGTCTTTAGGTGATGACTTCAAATTGTATTTTCCAATACTTACTTTGCCATACCTTACTCTCAAAAGATGATTAGCCATAGCCTTAATAAAATCTTTATAAATATTACTTTTCATATTTATATAATAAACTTCTTCTAAATTTTCCTTGCTATTATCTATTATTTCTAAGTCTTTTACAAAAGCTGACAAAAGGTTATAGACACTTTTGCAACCAGAATCATCCTTTTTACTATAAGTTGCAAAAGAATCTTCATTAAATACATATTGTAATATATCTATTATCTCTATACTACTCTCATATACACCATAGTTTTCTTCAATTTCATAGCTATCTATGCACTTATGTACTAATTCTATATATTTTATTTTTGCCATTTGAAATTTTACATTGTCTATCTTACTTTCTTTATATGGATTAAAATCAATAATTTCATCTTTTATTTTATTTAAAATATCTAGCATATCTTTATTTCCAATAAGAAGATTTCTTATTATTATGTCATAACAAAATACATCAATTGTATACTCATACTTTTTAGACTCAAATCCATAAAATTTGCACAACTTTTCGGATAAGTCCTTGACTGTAGATTCATATCCTTCAAAATTCCTACTTGCAAGAATTAAAGGCATAAAAAAATTAAGTAAATAATCTTTACTCATTTCACTATAATATTTAAAATATACAAATTCATCATATAGTCTATCAATATCCGCTTCTACCGTTCTTTTTTCAAAGTCATACCTCAATATCTTTGTGGCAATAATTATAAGATAGTATATTTCATCACTTACCTTATTAAAAGAATTTATATATGCTTTTTTAAGTTTTTCATCTATTTTATAAGATTCTTTATCTAAATTCATTTCCACACCTCTTTATTTTCTCTTACATTATATTTTACTCTAAAAGTCTATCTATAACAAGCTAAGCATATTTATACAAAATTAATAAAAATAACGCCGACTGTAATCTTATTCAAATTAATGTAATTGAATATTTTACCGTCGACGTTATACATTTTTACAAAAAGTTTTACAAAATACTCTTAGGTATTAAATATCTTTTAAATTTATTGCTTATTTATAGTTATAAAAATACTCTACTACATCTTTTCAGGAGCATGCATTCCTAATAATGCTAGTGAGTTTTCTATTGTCTGTCTAGTACACTCAACTAAAGCAAGTCTTGCTCTTCTAAGTTCCTTGTCATCTACTAGTATTGGACTGTTGTGATAGAACTTGTTAAATGCTTGAGCAAGATCAAGCACAAATCTTGTTACTATATGAGGCTCATTCTTTGTCATAGCTAATGTTATTGACTTGTTGAAAGTTTCAAGAACCTTAATTACATCCGCTGCATCTTCATTACTTAATAGATCATAATTTATATCAGCCGTAATTTCTTCATTTGCCTTTCTCTTAACTGCACAACATCTAGCATGAGTATACTGTACATATGGTCCAGTTTCTCCTTCAAAGCTTAAAGTTCTATTCCATGAGAAAGTATAATCTTTTATTCTGCTGTTAGATAGTTCTTGGAATACTACAGCTCCAACTCCTACTTCCTTTGCTATTTGGTCTACATCGCCTGCTTCAGGATTTTTTTCTATTATTATTTCCTTAGTTTTTTCTATTGCCTGTCTTAAAACATCTTCTAGGAATACTACTCTTCCCTTTCTAGTTGACATAGTCCCTTCTTCAAGAGCTACCATACCGAACTGAACGTGTACCATATCCTTGTACCATTCATATCCCATCTTTTCAATTACACTAAATAACTGCTTGAAATGAAGTTCCTGCTGAGAACCAACAACATATATAGCTTTTGCAAAATCATATGTTTTCTTTCTATATATTGCAGCTGCAAGGTCTCTTGTCATATAAAGAGTTGAGCCGTCATTTTTCTGAATCAAAGCTGGTGGCAATTTCTTATCTTCTAGGTCTACTATATTTGTTCCCTGAGATTCTTCAAGAAGTCCTTTTTCCTTTAACTCTTCAATTACTGCTGGCATCTTGTCTGAATAGAAACTTTCACCTGCATATGAATCAAACTCTATATCAAGTAGATCATATACTCTCTGGAATTCCTTCAAACTTTCATCTCTAAACCACTGCCATAAATCCTTAGCTTCTTGATCTCCATTTTCTAACTTTGTAAACCAAGCTCTTGCTTCGTCTTCCATTTCTGGCTTCTTTTCAGCTTCTTCGTGGAATCTTACATATAGTTTTAAAAGTTCCTTAATAGGATTAGCTTCTACGGCTTCCTTATTTCCCCATAACTTATAGGCTACTATTAATTTACCGAACTGTGTTCCGTAGTCTCCAAGATGGTTAATTCTTATTACATTATATCCCTGAGAATCATATATCTTATATAGGGCATTACCTATAACTGTCGTTCTTATATGACCTATATGGAATGGTTTTGCTATATTAGGTGAAGAATAATCTATTACAACATTCTTTCCTCCACCAAAATCGCTCTTACCATAGTTTTCTTTTTCATCAAGAATCTGACTTATAACCTTCTTTGCTAAATCTTCCTTACTTACAAAGAAATTTACATATCCACCTAAATTGATTATCTTTGTAATTCCATCTTTTGCTTCTAATTCTCCTGCTATTTCTTCTGCTATAAGATTTGGAGCTTTTCTAAATATCTTTGCTAGCTTGAAACATGGAAATGCATAATCTCCCATTTCTTTATTTGGTGGTACTTCTAAAAGAGTTTTTATCTCTTCAACTGACATATCTTCAACTTTTGTCTTGATACTCTCAGCTATAATCTGCTTAAAATCTGCCATAACTTGCCTCCTGTAAATTATCTATTTTCATCTGTTCTTTAAAAAATCTATATCAAACTATCCGATTCTATCAAATAGTTAAAATCGCTGTTTTGCGCCATTTAAGCGCCTTTCTTAAAAATGGACACAATAATACATTATAATACTATACCTAATATATTATATTATAATATTTACGGATTTTTTTCAATACGTTCTTTGTTTTTTATATGTCTTTTCTAGCTAAAAGTTATTTCCCGATTCAATATCTTTTTCACTTAACATTTTTATTCCATTTTCCTTAAACAAAGCCGCTGTTACACCCATACCATTTTTTTTATTTCCATCAAACTTTCCTGCATAAATTTTATTCACACCACAAGATGGACTGGATTCCTTCATAATAACTTCTTCCACCCCATTGCTTTTTAACTTTTCTAGAGCTATTTTAGCTCCTCTTATAAATTCATCTGTAACATCTACAGCTTCTTTTGAATAAACGTGAAAGTTTTCTTTATCTTTGATGAAATCTTCACCGCTTTTGCCTTCTTCTATTTCTGATGGCACCCTTGGAGTTGGAAGTCCCCCATAAGATTCAGGACATATTTCAATACATTCCATATCTTTTACATATTCTAGTACACTTTCATTTTTATTATTTTTTCCATTATACTTACAATCTATTCCTAAAAGGCAAGCAGAAACTCCGATTTTTTTCTTTTTCATAAGATAATACCTCCTTACTCTTTTCCAAATATATCTATTTATAAATATGCTATATATAATATTGAAAATACAATATAGCTCTATATAAAATAAGTATTGTAGACTTACTTTGTAAATCTACAATACTTTTAAAATCTTATTTAACCTTTACTATTGTAACTCCGATTCCACCTTCACCGTACTGTCCATCTCTCATAGACTTAACGTGAGGGTTTTTCTTTAGCCATTCTTTAATACCTCTTCTTAGAACACCTGTACCAATACCATGAATTATAGTTACTTCATCATGACCTGCCATACAAGCATCATCAAGATATTTTTCAACCTTCATTATAGCTTCTTCTAGATTAAGCCCTCTTAGATCTACTTCTCTTGTAACATTTCCTGACTTGGATCTTATTACTTTTCTTGTAGTTCTTGTAACATGACTATCTTCTTTCTTTTCTATTCTCTTCAGAGATTTAAATGGTAAAGTCATCTTCATTATTCCAACCTGAACAACAGCTTCTTTCTTTTTATTGTCTACTGAAATAACCGTTCCCTCTTGATTAAGAGTAATGATTCTTACGTCCTCACCTGCTTTAAGGTTTTTGATTTCTTTTGAAGCAAATTTAGGAACTACCATACTTTCAACACTCGGTTGAAGTTTGCCCATTGACTGCCCTATTTCTCTTCTTATTTTCTCTATTCTTCTATCCTTGTCCTTAGATGCCTTTTCCATCTCTAGCTTTCTAAGTTCTTTTATCATCTTATCTGTAGATTCTTTTGCCTGTCTAATAACAGAAAAAGCTTCACTTCTAGCATTATCCATGATTTTTTGCTTGGAGTTTTCAAGCTTCATTACTTTTTCTTGATACTCATTTTTCATATTTTCAATTTCAGCTCTCATCTCCTCTGCCTTTTTCAGTTCTTCCTCTGTTTTCAATCTACTTTTTTCTACATTTTGAAGAATTTCTTCTATTTCTATATTATCATTTTCAAGGAAATTTCTTGCATTGTTAATTACATAGTCTGAAAGCCCTAATTTCTTTGAAATCTCAAAGGCATTTGACTTTCCTGGTACTCCAATTAAAAGTTTGTATGTAGGAGATAATTTCTCCATATCAAATTCAACTGCAGCATTTTCTACATCTTTTTTTGCCAATGCATATTTTTTAAGTTCACTATAGTGAGTAGTAGCTATACAAGATGCCCCTGCAGACTTTATATCTTCTAGTATTGCTATTGCAAGAGCTGCACCTTCTTCTGGATCTGTTCCAGCTCCCAATTCGTCAAATATTACTAGAGAATTTTCTGTTACATTTTCTAAAATACCTACTATTCTAGTCATATGTGATGAGAATGTTGAAAGACTTTGCTCTATACTCTGATCATCACCAATATCTGCAAATATGCTATCAAATACGCACATACTGCTTCCATAATCTGCTGGAATATGTAGTCCACATTGTGTCATAAGAGCAAATATACCAACCATTTTGATTGTAACTGTCTTACCACCTGTATTCGGTCCTGTAATTAGAAGAGTCGTAAAGTCCTCACCTAAATATACTGTATTGGGAACGACCGTACTTCTATCTAGTAGTGGATGCCTTCCTTCTACTATTTTAAAGCTTTGTTTTCTATTTAGTCTAGGCTCTATTGCCTTCATTTGAAGGGAAAGTTTTCCCTTTGCAAATATAAAATCTATCTTTGCAAGTATATCCTGATTAGATATCAATTCTCTACTTACTTCTCCAACTCTTGCAGAAAGTTCTGCTAGAATCCTTTCTATTTCTTCAAGCTCTTGAAGCTTTAATTGTCTTAAATCATTATTCATCTCTACTATTGACATCGGCTCTATAAATAATGTAGCTCCTGAAGACGATTGATCGTGAATAATCCCTGAAAACATAGATCTGTACTCAGCCTTTACTGGAACAACAAATCTATCACCTCTCATAGAAATAATAGCATCCTGAAGATACTTCTGATAAGTTGTAGATGAAATTATTGAATTTAACTTTGATCTAATAAGTTGATTCTTCTGTATAATCCTCTTTCTTATGCTTCTAAGTTCACTTGATGCAGAGTCTGCTATCTCTAGTTCACTTACTATAGCATTGTATATTTCTTCTTCTATATCTCTATGTATATAAAGAGAATTTGCAAGAGACTGCACTATAGGATACTTTACTATATCCTCATCATCTTCTTCTGAAACAGAGTTGGCTGCATTTCCAAATGTTTCTACCTTTATATCTCCACTTAATACATTGGAGATTACCCTTGTAGCTCTCATTGTATCTGCTATCTTCAAAAGATTTCTTGCATCTAAAGTAGCACCTATATCTGCTCTTTTAACTTGATCTGTTATATTATATATTCCCTGTAAAGGAACATGCCCCCTCTTAATAAGAATTGATTGTGCTTCCGTTGTTTCTTTTAATGCATTTTCAACCTCATCAAAATTAGAAGAAGGACTTAATTTTTCTATAATTGAAAGTCCCAGCTCAGAAGATGCCTTAGACTTCAACATTTCAATTACCTTGTTTATTTCCAAAACATTGTAGTATTTTTCGTTCATAAAACTCAGTATATATCTCCTTCCATAAATCTATATCTAAAACTAGAAATTAAATTTCTTACTAACTAATTTTTACTAATAATTATCACTTTTCTTTCTAACTCTCTTTTTATTAGAAAGAAAAAATAAATCTTTTACAAATTTCAATCTTGAAATTTTGCACACTCACTATTATATCATAAATATTTGATTACATATATTCTATCTCTATATCGTCCTATTAAATATTGTAAAATTAATTTAAATTTATACTATATTGTAGGATAATTCTGATTTTATTTGAAATTTTTTAAATAATTTCCTCTAATCATGTTATAATATAATTGTATAGATATTTATATGCAATTATACAAAAATTTATCTTCAAGGAGGTGTTAAAAATGGACTACATAACAGAAGGACTTACACCAAGCAGAGTTTTCAAGAATTTTGAAGACATATCGAGAATTCCAAGAGCTTCCGGAAATGAAAAACAGGTCAGTGATTATATAAAGAAATTTGCTGAAGACCTTGATCTTAAGGTTTTTCAGGATAGTAATTATAACCTTATTATAAAGAAAGCAGCTACTAACGGCAGACCTGATGGTTGTACGGTTATGCTTCAGGCACATATAGATATGGTTACAGAATCAACAGAGAATTCTGATCATGACTTTGAAAAAGACCCTATTGATTTAATTATCGATGGTGATATTATTACAGCAAGAGACACAACTCTTGGTGCAGATAACGGAATCGGTGTCGCATATATTATGTCAATACTCGAGTCAAAGGATATTATTCACCCAAATCTTGAGTGTGTACTTACAACAAGCGAAGAGTTTGGCCTTATAGGAGTCAACAATATGGATCTTTCTTCATTGAAGTCAGAGTATGTTGTCAATTTGGATTCAGAGGAAGACTATTGCATATTAACAGGATGTGCTGGGGCAGTTGATTCAACTATCTCACTAAAAAAGGAGTACAAGCCAGCTAATACAAAAAATGTTGCTCTTGAAATTAACATTCACGGTCTTTTAGGTGGACATTCAGGAATGGATATCGACAAACAAAGAGGTAACGCAAATGTAATAATGGGTAGGCTTCTAAACTCAATTACTCACGATTTTGACCTTTTCTACGTAAATGGAGGTTCCAAGAGAAATGTAATACCTAGAAGTGCTGAAGCTGTAATTTCTGTAAGCGACAAAGACCTTGAAAAGGTTGTAAGAGAAATTCAAAAAACAGCTGCAAAAGCTCACAAGGAAATTTACAGTGTCGATCCTAATTTAAAGGTTAGTCTAAGAAGATCAGCTCCTGCAGATTTCAAAGTTTTCTCAAATGACTGTAAGAAAAAAATAATAAGACTTTTGAACCTTATCCCAGACGGAGTAATTTCTATGTCTAATTCACTTGAAGGAACAGTTCAAACTTCTACTAACTTTGCAGTAGTAAGAGAATCAAATACTAGAATAGATTTTATAAATATGACTAGAAGTTCAATGAAATCAGAAAAAGAATTGCTTAAATCAAAGTTAGCTATGTTGGCAGAAATATTCAATGCGTCTATTGAATTTGGTGCTGAATACGAAGCTTGGGAATACAATCCTAATTCAAAACTTGAAAAAATTGCTATTGATGCTTATGAAAAGAAGTTCTCTAAAAAACCTGAAGTTGCAGTAATGCACTGTGGTTTGGAAAGCGGAATTCTTCTCAATAAACTAAATCATAAAGCTGAAGCAATTTCAATCGGTCCTAATATTTTTGATGTTCATTCCCCAGATGAATATGCTGAAATAAGTTCTATTGGAATGATTTGGGACTATTTAATCGATTTATTGAAAACAATATAGATAAAAGCACAATGGCGATGATAAATTATCATCGCCATTGCTTATGTAGATCTTATTGCTTGTTTTATTTTCTAGCTAAAATCTATTAGATTTTATATCAAGCCAATTTAATAATTGGGCTTTACTAGCATATCATTTTCGTCTATTTTTTCCAGTACTTCTTCATTCCATTTTTCTTTTTCTATATCTTCCACTGAAACTGATACTGCACCCTCTGGACAAGCTAACTCCTTAACTGCTAATTCATGAAGCTTATCTGCTAAATCCTTCTTTGTCTTTTCGTCTCTCCCTGGAAACATTTTTACTGAAATATGTGGCATATTAATACCCTCCTTATTATTTATATATTCTTGTATAGATAATTAAATCAGCACTCTGTAATTTTCTAGATGCTAAGATAATCATTATACAATTTTTATTATTTTCTTCTAATATAAATAATATATATTATATTATCATAAAATTCATTTTATGTATATACACATATATATATTTATAGATATTTCAAAAATTTTCTAACATACATACTCATCTATTCATCTATACTTTCAAACTAAAAGCCAAGATTTTTTTGTTGACTATTTATTTAACAATAGTACTCCCTTAAAGTTACTACTATAATTTGTAGTATATTATTAATTAATAATATTGTCAATACAATTCATAAAATTATTAAAATACATATTTATATCTAACTAAATTCTATATAATAACTTATATTCTACACTTAATTTTAAGTTTTTTATTATGGTTTTTATGGCAAAACTATATATTTTTATCTTCTTTTTTAATGTAAATTGCATTTTTACTAAATAAAAAAAGCCCCAGCAAAAATTGCTGAAGCCTTGTATTTTATAATTTCTATTTATTTATTTTTAAAACATATAAATCCTGTTATTCCTGGTCCACCGTGTGTACCAATTCCACAACCCACCATGAAGTATTTTACTTCCTTTGGCTTTAGTTCTTCTCTTAATTTTTCTTCTAATCTGTCTCTTTCCTTCAAATCATCTGTATAGCCTATAAATACAGTTTGATCGCTTAAATCTGTTACTCCATTTTCTTTTGCTACATCAATTAATTTGGCTGCAACATTTTTCTTTCCTCTTGCATTAGCAACATTATCTACTATTCCATCATTGATTACGCATATTGGCTTGATATTAAGTACTGTACCTATCATCGCTTTGGTGCTAGATATTCTACCACCTCTTTTTAGGTACTCAAGATCGTCACACGAAAAAGTTACATAGGCATCATTTTTAATTTTTTCTATTTCTTCTGTAATTTCATAAAGAGTTTTTCCTTCTTCTCTTAACTCTGCTGCTCTTATTACAAGAATTGCTATTCCATAACAAAGATTGTTAGAATCTACTATTCTTATATCTCCATCTTCTACATCTTCTTTTGCCATTATTGCACTTTGCATAGTACCAGTAGCTGTTGACGCTGCAGATATATATAGTATTTTCTTTCCTTCTTTAGTATACTTATCAAATACCTTGTAATAATCTGCGTATGTAATCTGAGAAGTTTTTGGCATTGCTTTTTCTTCTCTAATTCTTCTATAGAACTCTTCTGTTGTTATAGTTACTCTATCTTTATACTCCACATCATCTATTATTACATTTAATGGAATAACTTCTATATCATATTTATCTATATATTCCTGCGTGATGTCTGATAGACTGTCACACACAATCTTTATTTCCTCCATATTGTACCTCCAAATAATTACATGACGCATTTTTAATAAAAATACATCACTCAGGATCAGATTATTAGCCATTATCGGCGCTTGTAAAAAATCTTCACCAATAAACCAACTTATCTAACTAAACCAAATCCTTGAAATCAAGCTGTCTCATAGCTTCATAGACTACTATAGCTACTGAGTTTGAAAGGTTCAAACATCTAGCTTTTTCAATTCCTCTCATCGGTATTCTAATACAATGTTCTATATTTTTTTCTATTAAATCCTTGGGCAGTCCTTTTGTTTCTTTACCAAAAACTAAAAAACAGTTATCTTCATATTTTACTTCTGTATGATTCTTTTTTCCACTTGTAGTTGAATAAAAATACTGTGCATCAGGATACTTTTCCTGAAGTTCTTCAAAACTATCGTAGAACTGTATATTTGCAATATCCCAATAATCAAGACCACATCTCTTTAAATGTTTATCGTCTAATGAAAATCCCAACGGTCTTACAAGATGAAGCGTTGCACCTGTATTTGCTGCCGTTCTTATTATATTTCCTGTGTTATGTGGTATTTCAGGTTCAACTAATACTATATTTACAGCCACGTTACCTCCTCGTTTTATAAAAACTTTATAATATATCTCTTATTTACTTACTAATTTATTCTCTAACTTTTTGTGTTTTTCCCCTTTAGTCTACTCTATATATTACCATAATTTCAACATAAAATCTATATTTCAAGATTAATTGCAGACCACTATGATTAGTTTTCTAATTTATTTCGTCTTATTATTTTAATTTAATTTATAATATCGATTGCAATCATTGTTTTTTAAACAATAACTCTAGTTTATTGCAAATATTCCTTTTTTTAAAAAAATATTTGTTTAAATTTTGGTTTTATTAATTTAAATCAGGTAAAATACTTAAATTATATAAGCTGTCTTATGTGATCTTTACTTTAAATAATTTTCAACTTATTATTTTTTCTTTTTTAGAATTTTTTTTGTAAATTTATTTTTTATAAATTAAAGTTTTTATTTTGCTGTAAATTTATTTTCCCTCTACATCTGTCTTGTAAAAATTACAATACTCAGTAATATTACAATTCTCACACTCTGGCTTTCTAGCCTTGCAAATTCTTCTTCCATGAAAAATTAGTAAATGATGACTATGAGTCCATCTTTCTTTTGGAATAGCCTTCATAAGTGCAAACTCTGTTTTTTCAGGAGTTTTTTCCTTTACTATACCTATTCTATTACTTACTCTAAATACATGAGTGTCCACTGCTATAGCAGGTACATCAAAAGCATTACTTAAAACCACACCAGCAGTTTTTCTACCAACTCCTGGTAGCTTTACTAACTCTTCAAGTGTATCTGGTACCTTACCATTATACTCATCTGTAATTATAGTCGAAGTTTCCTTAATTTTTTTAGCCTTACTTTTATAAAGTCCACAAGTCTTTATTTCCTTTTCTATTTCCTTTAAAGTCAAATCCTTAAATGCCTGTGGAGTATTATACTTTTTAAACATCTCTTCAGTAACTAAATTTACCCTCACATCTGTACATTGTGCAGAAAGTATCGTGGCCACTAAAAGTTCAAATGGCGTCTTGTGAACAAGCTCACAGTGAGCATTTGGATGTATTTCAGTTAATTTGTCTAAAATTTCTATTACTTCTTTCTTTGTTTTCTTTCTCGGCAATCCTATCCTCTCCTTTCTTTTTAAATTTATAAAACTTTTTTATACTATTCTACTACCACCTATAAACTCTCTTATTATTGCTGTAGGTCCTATATCTGCTGTATCATTCAATTCATCAAAATATTGTAAAAACTTTCTAAATCTTACAGCTTCCAAATAATGTTCACTTGTATCGCTAAGCTCTTTTAAAATTTCTAATGCTGGTTTCTTTAATACAGAAAGCTCATATACACTGGCTGAGTTAAACATTACATCTGCTTCTTCTTGATATGGGAATATATTTCTCTTTTCACCTGCTCTTACCTCAGGCCAAATATCCATTGTTGTTTCAGCATCCATTCCTCTAAACTGATAATCTCTAACCATTCTTCTTAAAAATCTCAAATCTGTTGTAGGTATTCTATTATGATCATCTAGATTAACCTGAGTAATTACACTTATATATATTTTAAACTTCACATCATCGTCAATAGCTGCAGTAAGCTCTGGATTCAAGCCATGTATACCCTCTATTACTATTGGTTCATTTTCTCCTATAGAGAATTTTTCTCCTGTATGCACCCTTGTTCCATCTATAAAGTCAAACTTTATTCTTTCTATTTCTTCTCCATTTAATAATTTCCTCATATCTTCATTAAATTTTGGTATATCTATAGCCCTAATAGATTCATAATCTGGCTTGCCAAACTCATTTTTAGGAGTATCTTTTCTTTCAATAAAGTAATCATCTAAAGATATCGGCACTGCATTTTTACCGTTAACCCTCAGTTGTGTTGAAAGCCTGTGTGCAAAACTTGTTTTTCCTGAAGAAGAAGGAGCTGCAATTAATATCACCTTACTAGCTCTTTGGACTATCATATCTGCAATTTCAGCTATTTTTTTTTCATGAAGAGCCTCTACAGTTCTTATCATCTCTCCGTATTTTCCATCTTCTATTATTTTATTTAAATCTACAACAGTATCTATACCTAGGGTTTCAGACCACTTCTCAGACTCTCTATACACATCAGAAAGCTTAGGCATTTCCTTAAACTCAGTGACTGTTGACTTTATCCCCTTATCTGGACCTACTATTACAAGCCCATCTGCCATTTTGGCTAGGTCTAAATCCTTCATATATCCCGTAGATGGAAACATATGCCCATAAAAATAATCAAAATATCCGCAACATTCATAAACCTTTGTTAAATCTTCAGTTCTATACTTTAAAAGTTCTACCTTTTCATATCTATCAAGTTCTCTAAACTTTTCAATTGCTTCATCATTTGGAAGATATCTGCAAATAATTTTATGATCCTCTTCTACATACTTGAGCATTCTTTCTTTTATATTTGCTATATCCTCATTTGTAAGATTGGGTCTATCTTCTATTACTGAATACAAACCATCACCAATTGAATGTTTAATACATACCCTTGATTCACCATATAAATCTCTACAAGCCAAAACTAAAAGTAGGGAAAGTCCTCTAAAATAAAGTCTTTCACCCTCTACATTTGTAGTATCAACGAATTTTATATCGGTGCTTCTATAGAGAGTTCTGTTTAAATCATAAAATTTATTATTTATTATCCCCATACATATATGCCCACGATAATTATCCTGAACAATTTTCGCTATTTCACTTAATTTTATACTTTCTCTTTCAAATTCAAGAATTTCTCCGTCTACGTTAAACACAAGTTTTTCTATTTTTCTTGCCATAATTTTGCACCTCCAGATACTAATTTAAACTTAAAAGTTTAGCAAAAATTTTTATATTTTCTTTTTTACTTCATAGATTATTTGCAATATAGGAAATCTATAAATGAATTTATCAACTTCCTATATTACAAATAAATTCAAGGGGGACACCCTTGAATTTATTTCTTATTTAATATTATATTGTCGTTAATATTTACTATTTTACTCTTCCAATATGGTCTGTAGGTAGTAGTCTTATTAGTATGCTTCCCACTAATCTGTCCTTAGGAACAAATCCAACTTCAGGATATCTACTATCTAAACTTCTACTTCTATTGTCACCCATACAGAAATATGTATCTTTTGGAACTATAGTATCTATATTGCCTTCTGTATAGTTTCCCTTAGAAACATATGGTTCATCTAGCTTTTTACCATTTACAGAAACTACTCCATCTTTTATTACAAGGTGATCGCCTCCTACAGCTATTACTCTCTTGACAAGGTCCTTTGTATCACTATCATCTTGTAATATAAAATCTAAAACTTTCTTACTAGCTGACTTTTTAGATGTTTCATAATTATTTATTGGCATTGTACTGTCAAATACTACCACAGTCCCCCTTTTAACTCCCGTATATCTGCTTATCCTATTTATAATCAAATAGTCATTATTATCTAATGTAGGATACATTGATAGACCGTCAACTCTTGTTGGTCTGATAAATTGTACTATCACTACTGCCAAAATAATGGCCATTATAAATATCTTTACTACTTCAAAGACTTCATGGACAAAGCCTCTTTTCTCTGTATCGCCCAAATTTTTCTCCTTCCCAGCAAGCTGATGCTATTTTCTTATTACTCTCCTTAATCCCTTTGGATACTTATTTTTCATAATTCCATTAGATTCTTTACCCCATCCAATAGAAACCCCATTGATAGTTACAAGAATCCAGCCTCTTGAATTATTATCCTCTGTATCTGGTTCAGAGTACTTATATACTTCTTTGCCTTCTAGAGAAATAGATTCTCCAACAATATATCTGAATACATCTTCATCTTCAATATCAAGATTCACTGCATACTTTACATCATCTATGCAAAGAGCCATTGCAAGTGAATGTGAAGGCTCAAATCTATTTTTTTTGATTTCTCCCATCAAAAGACCATTTCTAAGAACCTTTAATCCTGTTAAGTCTAGCATATCTTTGCTAACAAGATAGACAAATCCACCCTTAACTTCTACTGCCTTTTCTGATATTGCATTTTTTCTTTTGCTACCATCTCTGATATAGTCCTTCAAAAAACTTTCATAATCCTTCAGTTTTTGAGAATCCTGTTTTCTAGAATTTGAGGATTCCTTTTTTTTCTTTTTGGATTTTTTTGATTTTTTATTGCTATTTTCTTGAATTTCTTCTTCTCTTACTTCTTCTGAAGACTTAATTATTCTAGCAGAAAAATGTCCTTCACCTCTCTGTTTGTGAGGCCATATTCTATCCATTTCAATAAGTTCTGCATTCTGATACTCATTTATAAAATCATTTATAATATCTTCATTTTCTCTCTTTGTAAAGGTACATGTTGAATATATCAGCATGCCACCTTCTTTAAGCATATCAAAACCATCTCTTATTAATTCTTTCTGGATAGAAACACATTCTTCTACTTTTTCTTCTGACCAATCATCGATTGCATGTTCATATTTTCTAAACATGCCCTGACCAGAACAAGGAGCGTCTATAAACACTTTATCAAAGAAACCTTTAAAAAACGTTAATAAACCTTTAGAATCTGAATTTGTTATTGTGCAGTTTGTAGCTCCAAATCTTTCTAAGTTTTCCCCTAAGGCTCTTATTCTTGTACTATTGACCTCATTTGAAACTAGGATTCCAGTTTCATTCAACTTAGATAGTATATATGTAGACTTTCCACCAGGTGCTGCACACATATCAAGGATTTTCTCCCCTTCTGCAATATCTGTTTTGCCTACAACACTCATTGCAGAAGGCTCTTGTATATAATAGGCTCCAGCATCATGAAGTGGATTTTTGCCTGGACTTTTGTCACTTGATACATAATATCCCAAATCTGCCCATTCAACACCGTCTTTTTCGTAATCTATATCAAAAAGATTACTCTCTTCAAAAAACTTCTTTTCTACTTTTAAATCATTTATTCTTATTGCATTTGTCCTGTCCTGATCATATGAATTAATAAAATCTTCATACTCATCTTTCAACAGTTCTTTCATTTCTTTTTTAAATTCTTCTGGTAATTTTTCTTTAATGGTACTCATAAATCTTTGTTGCCTCGCATGTAGTAATTTTTAAGCTTCCTTCAACACTTTCCTTATACCCTGCTATAATTTCATTTAACTCATCGTCACTAAAATCAACCTGCTTTTCACTAAATACAATTATCTGATTTGAATCAAATATCATAGATAGATTGTTTTTAGAATTTTCTAACTTAATCTGAGCTATTTCCTTATTTTCTATTCTATCTGAGTAATAATCAAAAAATGCCATCTTGCGTATGTTGATGCTTTTCCCATCCTCACTCTTCATAGTCTCTTCAAGTCTTTCAATTTCTTTGTCGATTTCATTTAAATCTAAATCAATTCCCATTTTGCTGAGAATCTTCTTTTGAAGTTCAATAAGTTTATCATTTGAAATATTATTTTCTCGCTGATAATCTCTCATGCTTTTTGAGAACTCAGCCATTGTAAGTTGTCCACGAAATACCAAATCCATCTTTGAGTTTAAAAATCCTTCAAACTTTTCAATTTCTTGTTCGTCCCACTTCTCTTGCAATTTATCAAAATTTATTATCTTTTCATCCGCCATTAAACTTCCTCCTATATTCATAATACATTATTAAATCTATTCTAGCATTCAATGTTTATATAAAGCTTAATTATTAAAATATTTCAAGAATCTTAATCAATACTTTTTGAAATTCTTCTTAAATACAGATTTAAATTCTTATAAAGTAACTATTTGTTCTATAAATATCTTTGATAAGTCTTAAAGTGTTGATAAAACTGATTTTTATAAACTATATTTTAGCATATCTTCTTTATAGATTCAAAACTTTATTTATATATTTAAAATTTCCCCTTTTTTCAATAAAAAAAACAGGGAAAACAACTAAGTTTCCCTGCTTAAATTCAAGTCTAAAATTTTATCTTTTGATTAATTTTTACTTTCGTCTTTTTTATCCTTATCAGCTTCATAACCTTCAATTGTTGTAAGCTTTTCAACAGTCAAAGCATTCATTGGATCTTCTTTCTTATCCTCTACACTCTTAACTTCAGTATCTGTATTTGCGAAACTATCTCTTTCATATAGACCATCTTCTTCTACAAATGTTCTATAATAAGTTTCTCTTTCTCTATCTATTATTCCCTTTTCTCTTGCATACTCTTCTTTTGCCTTTACAAGTTCAAGATAGTAATTAGCTAGTGATACTTCATAGTATGGAGCCAAGAATAAAAATCCTATTCCTGCTGTTAATACTGCTAGTATACCCCATCCTATAAATGAAAGTTCAAATAAGAATAAATTCCACTTGTATCCCTTTACAAGTTCTCTTGAGCATCTCATTGCTGAAATAGCGTCCATATCTTCATTTTTTCTAAATATTATATATGGTGTCATTGAATAGATCAAATCTATGTATATTAGGACAGCTGTAAGAGCAATATAAACTACTATTGCAATAACTACAGTACCTGTATTCATACTTGCATACACACTATCTAACATAGTAGCTGGTCCATCACTTACAAAAGATAACATCAAACCACCTGATATTACTAGGACTGCTACAATTCCTACAAGAAATTGTATTGCTATAATTAATATTTTAAATACGAAAAATCTTATATATTCACTTTTTGTTAGAGTAAATTTCTTAAAATCTAACCCTTCATTATTTGCAACTCTAAATAGCAATGCTGTTACACTTGCTAATATTGGTATCATCAAAATCTGACTTAAAAGTCCATCAATAAGTTTATATAATACCATCATTACTATAAACATCACAAGCATTGTAGCTGCAGATTTTAACCAGTTTCCTTCTAATTGTTTACGAGACTGCGATTTTATATCTGAAAAATTCATAGCTTTCCCTCCTTTTTTTATAATTATATACTTAATAATAGTTTTTTTCAACTGTTATAGCAGTTTATTTAGCTACTTAAATCTTTTTGTAACCTATTTTTTTATTTGTTAACAAATAAAAGACAGCCCTATAAGTATAGAGCTGTCTTTGTTTTATTGTTTTCATTTTATATTTTTGTCTATTGAATATTTTACTTTGAAAACGTCTTTATTTTTTATTTTAATAGTTTAAACTGTTATCTCAGCAGTTTCAATTATTTCTATATCTCTAATAGCAGGTCTTACCGTTTCTTCTAGGAATTCTTCCACCTGTATTGGCGAGCAACCTACATAAAGTTCTGGCTTTAAAACTGCAAGTATCTCTTCTTTTGTAACCCCAAAAGCTTCATCTGCTGCTATTCTATCTACAAGGTCATTTTCCTTACCTTCAACCTTAACTACCTTAGCTGCTTCTAAAGAATGTATTCTTATTCTTTCATGAAGTTCCTGTCTATTTCCACCCTTCTTAACTGCATCCATCATAATATTTTCAGTAGCCATAAAAGGAAGTTCCTTCATTAGTCTCTGTTCTATAACCTTAGGATACACCACTAAACCATCGCTTACATTTGCACAAAGATTAAGTACTGCATCAATTGCAAGGAATGCTTCTGGTACAGATATTCTCTTATTAGCTGAGTCATCAAGAGTTCTTTCAAACCACTGTCCAGCCACTGTCATAGCAGGATTGATCATATCTGCAATTACATATCTTGATAGCGATGCTATTCTTTCACTTCTCATTGGATTTCTTTTATATGCCATAGCTGATGAACCTATTTGCTTCTTTTCAAATGGTTCTTCTACTTCTTTTAGATGCTGAAGTAATCTTATGTCGTTTGAGAACTTTGTAGCTGACTGAGCTATTCCTGCAAGAATATTTATAACCTGACTGTCTATTTTTCTTGAGTAAGTCTGTCCGGTTACTGGAAATACATCATCATACCCCATCTTTCTTGCTACTGTCTTGTCTAATGCCTTAACCTTGCTATAATCTCCATCGAAAAGTTCTAGGAATGAAGCCTGAGTTCCTGTTGTACCCTTAGCTCCTCTTAATCTCTTTCTCTGAAGGAAATCCTCTATATTTTCAAGGTCAAGAAGGAAATCTTGTATCCATAAAGTAGCTCTCTTTCCTACTGTTGTAGGCTGAGCTGGCTGGAAATGTGTAAATCCAAGAGTTGGAAGATCCTTGTATTCATCGGCAAACTTGGCAAGTGTTGCAATTGTCTTTCCTAATCTCTCTCTTACAAGTTCCATTGCTTCATACATTATTATAAGGTCTGTATTATCCCCTACAAAACAAGATGTAGCACCTAAGTGAATTATACCAGCTGCACTAGGACACTGAACTCCATATGCATAAACATGGCTCATTACATCATGTCTTACTTCTTTTTCTCTTTCTTTTGCAACTTCATAGTTTATATCGTCTTGGAACTTCTTTAGTTCATCTATTTGCTCTTGTTTTATATCAAGACCTAGTTCCATTTCTGTTTCTGCTAAAGCTATCCAAAGCTTTCTCCAAGTTTTGAACTTCTTATCTGGTGAGAATAATGCCTGCATTTCAGGACTTGCATATCTCGAAGTAAGTGGTGATTCATATGTATTTTTCATCTATAATCCTCCGTTTCATACTGCCTCTAAAGCAGCCTTTTTTAAATTCCGATTCTATTTATATTATATGTTAACATCAATTTGTGTTTTATTTGAATTATTTACCAGTTGAAATTGGGTATTTTTCACATATTCTACACAAAAAACATTGTAATTCAACAAAATTCGCAGAACAAGCTGCGAATTTTGTATTATTCTATTCTAAATGCTTATGGCATTACTATGTACTGTTCTCTTTCAGCACCTACTGATACATACTTGATCTTGCATCCTACTACTTCTTCTATATACTTAATGTAGTCGATTGCTTCTTCTGGAAGTTCTTCTAACTTCTTACAGTTAGATATATCCTTCATCCAACCCTTTCTGTATTCATAAACTGGTTCAGCCTTAAATAACTTTTCTCCTATAGGGAATTCCTTTAATGCTTCTCCGTTAAATGTATATCCTACACATACAGGTATTTCTTCTAAGTATGATAATACATCAAGCTTAGTAAGAGCTATTTCATCAGCACCCTGACATCTTACTCCATATCTTGAAGCAAGTATATCAAATCCACCAACTCTTCTTGGTCTACCAGTAGCAGCACCGTATTCGTTACCAGCCTTTCTCAATTCTTCTGCCTTGTCTCCAAACATTTCAGCAGTGAAAGGTCCTTCACCAACACAAGTTGAATAAGCCTTCATTATACCTATAGACTTTCCTAGCTTTAGGTTAGGAACCCCTGCTCCTATTGGTGCATATGGAGCTATTGTTGAAGATGATGATGTAAATGGATATATACCAAAATCTATGTCTCTAAGAGCTCCTAGCTGTGCTTCAAACATTATGTCCTTACCAGCTGAGTTAGCTTCATTTAGGAATACTCCTGTGTCACATACGAAATCCTTTACTATGTCGCCATATTCCTTTAGGTATGCCCACATTTCATCAAATGATATTGGTTCCTTACCGTATCCATTAGCTATCATAAGATTCTTCCATTCTATTATTCCCTTTAGTCTTTCCTTTAGATCTTCTTCACTGTCAAGAAGTTCGCCCATTCTAAGCCCCTTCTTCATGTACTTATCTCCATATACAGGAGCTATACCTCTTTTAGTTGAACCGTAAGCTGCATCTGCTAGTCTTTCTTCTTCTAAGCAGTCCTGCTGAACGTGATATGGCATTACTATTATAGCTCTATCACTTACCTTAAGGTTTTCAGGAGTTATCTTTATTCCTCCATCCTTCAACTTATTCATTTCTTCTACAAGGTGCTTGATATCTACAACGACACCATTTCCTATAACGTTTACTACATCATCACGTAGTATACCTGATGGTAAAAGATTAAGTACAAACTTACCCTTTTCATTAACTACAGTGTGACCTGCATTATTTCCACCCTGATATCTAACAACTATGTCATAGTTTTCAGATAACAAGTCTACCATTCTTCCTTTTCCTTCGTCTCCCCAGTTTACTCCAGTAATTGCTGTTAACATAAAATCTTTCCTTTCTTTTTATATATATTTTTCAATATTATCAAAAAAATAGCGTTCTTTATGGATATGAAATTCTATATTGTAACAAACAAAATTTCCCACAAGAACACTGCCTATTACTTGTAGATTATACCATATAATATTTAAAAAGTCTATGATAATGTATATGTAAAATGCTAATTTTTTATTTGAAATTAAAAAAAATATTCGTATATTTTCCTTTTTTATGCAAAATAACTTTTATAATTTTTATTCTATCGTGAAAACGCAATCATTATTTTAAAAGTTATATTTTAAAATTTATTAGAAATAATCCCTATAAAGTCTTTAATTTTTTTTATTTCACTATTTTATCCTTAATTAAGTAAAAAACGCAGCGAAAATTCACTGCGTTTAAAAATATATATATTTTCTAATGATTTTTATAAGCTCAATAAAACACGAATTATAGGAATTGATATCTATTTTCAATTATAACTGTGTTTTCTAATATTTTATTACATCTATTTATTAATTTAAAATCTTCTTTTATACATTCTAGGACTAAATAATAATAGTATCGGGAATATTTCTAATCTACCTAATAACATATCAAAGCACAATATAATCTTTGAAAAATCGGAAAAAGATGAGAAATTTCCAGTTGGTCCAACTATTGCACCTAATCCAGGTCCTACATTGTTTATACAAGTAATTACAGATGTAAGGCTGGTTTCAAAGTCAAATTCATTGATAGATATTAATAAAAATGAAATTACTATCAATGAAAAATAAACCAACAAATATGCCAAAACACTGCTAATTACAGATGTTTCTACAGTCTTTTTATCTATTTTTACGCTTACCATAGCTCTAGGATGAAGGAGTCTTTTTATTTCACACTTAATATGTTTTACCATTATAAGTACTCTTGAAACTTTTAGACCACCACCTGTTGAACCGGCACAAGCACCTACTATCATCAATAACAGTAAAATAGCCTTTGAAAACATAGGCCACACATTAAAATCTGCCGTCATAAATCCTGTTGTAGTAATGATTGTAGCAACCTGGAATGAAGCATATCTAAATGCCTTTAAAAAGGATGGATACATTCCTCTTATATTAAATGTTATCAAAAGAGTCGAAACTGCTATTATTGCAATATATGTTCTTAATTCTTCACTCTTAAATATTCTCTTGAACTTCTTTAATAGAGCCAAATAAAATAAATTGAAATTTATTCCGAATAAAATCATAAATACTGTAACTACACCATCAACATATGCACTGTCATAATAGGCTATACTATTGTTTTTATTTGAAAATCCTCCTGTACCTGCTGTTGAAAAAGATGTCAATATGCTATCAAATAAAGGCATTTTACCAGCAACAAGGAATATCACCTGTAGTATTGTTAAACCTACATATATAAAGTAAAGTATTTTTGCTGTCTGTTTAGTCTTGGGAACCAATTTGTCAACTGTTGGTCCTGGAACCTCAGCCTTCATTATATTCATAGACCTACTTCCTGCAAGTGGTATAATGGCAAGAACAAATACCAAAACACCCATTCCACCTATCCAATGTGTAAAAGATCTCCAAAATAGTATTCCATTTGGAAGACTTTCTATATCTGTAAGTATAGTAGAACCTGTTGTTGTAAATCCAGACACCGTTTCAAATACTGCATTTACATAGCTATTAATACTTCCTGTAAAATAAAATGGAAGTGCCCCCAACAAGGAAAATGTAATCCAAGCTATACCTACTATAAATAAACCATCTTTTGCAAAAATATCTAGTCTTCTAGGCTTTTTAAGGGTAAATATAAAACCAAAAGCCGCAAGTAATATAGCTATAGTCAATATAACTTTTGCAGTATTATACTCACCATATATTAAAGATACTATTCCAGGAATCATCATCAAAACTCCTTCTATCTTTGCTATATTCAGAAGAACGTAGACTACCATTTCATAATTCATACTTTCCTCCTACTCTGCAACTATATCTTCTATATCACTTATATTAAGTTCTTTTGAAATTATTATAATATTATCCTTAACCCTCATTGAGTCATTACCATTAGGTATAATAATTCTACCTTCTCTGACTATACAAGCAACTAAAATATCTTTCTTTAGTTTCAAATCAGAAAGTGGAATGTCTACAATTTTACAACTATCCTTTACAGAAAACTCCAATGCCTCAACCTTATCATCTACCATTCTATAAAGGCAATTCAATTTACTTCCATATGAGTTATTCATCGCCTTTACATATCTTAGAATAATATTTGCAGTTAAATCCTTCGGAGATACTACTGTATCTAGATTAAAACTCTCTGTTAAATCTCTGAAAGACGACTGACTCAACTTCGTAACTATCTTATTTATATCTTTAGTATTAGCATACATTGATAATATTATATTTTCTTCATCTATTCCTGTTAAAGAAACAAATGCATCTGTATCGTCAATCCCCTCTTCTTCCAAAAGCTGTTTATCTGTACCATCACCATATATTACGTCTACATTTGGTAAAAGATCTGACAATGTCCTACAAGTTTCATAGTCATTATCTATTATTTTTATTTTTACATTTATATGCTCAAGACTTTTGCATAGATAATAGGCTATTTTTCCACCACCTATTACCATAACTGTCTTAATCTTTCTTTTCCAACCTCCAGCTTTTTTTAGGAATTCTTCAAGATTGTCATGCGATGCTGCAATATTGATTTTGTCTCCAAGTTTTAATTCGACATTACCATCTGGAATAATAACGTCTCCCTCTCTCTGAACTGCACATATAAGAAGCTTCATCCTTAAAGCTTTTGTTATTTCATTTATTTTCATCCCTATAAGTGGTGAGTTTTTATGAATTTTAAACTCTAATAATTCAACTTTCCCCTTAGCAAAAGTTTCTACTTTTATAGCCGATGGGAATCTCAAAATTCTAGAGATTTCATTTGCTGCAACATACTCTGGATTTATTGCCATACTAAGACCTAAATCTTCCTTTATATACTTTAGCTGATTATAATACTCTGGATTTCTTACTCTTGCTATAGTATTTTTAGCTCCTAATTTCTTGGCAAATAAACAAGAGAACATATTGATTTCATCAGAAGACGTACATCCTATCACAAGATCTGCTTCTTCTACTCCTGCTTCTTTTTGAACTTCATAATCTATAGCGTCTCCGTTAATACACGCTACGTCTTGATGTGAATTGATTTTATTTATTACATTTGTATTTTTCTCAATTACTGTTACATCATGCATTTCTTTTGACAGCTCTTCGGACAATTTTTTACCTACTTTACCGCCACCTATTATTACTATTCTCACGGAACTTCCTCCTATAATACCTTATAAAAACATTCTAAAATACCACCTGCTGAGACGAATAGCTTGTCATACAGATGTTTTGAATATTATGATTCTTAATAGCGCTATTTAAACTAAATACTTTCTAATTAAGATTATATTTTTATGACTTTATTACTATTTATTTAGTAAAGTTTCTCCTAATAAAAACAGTTAATTTAGTTAGGTTTTTATTTCTTTTTTATGATTTTAAAAACCCGTCTTATTAGTTTAACACCTTTTATAGTATTATACAACTATTATATTACAATGTACTTAAAGAGATTACCTTTAAATATGTATCTATATTATAGTATTAAAAAAGCCTTGTTAAGAATATATATTCTTAACAAGGCTTTTTTATTTTATCTATACTTTATTTTGATTTAATTTTTTTATATTTTCATCAGAATTAAATAGTTCAAATTTACTAGAATATATTACTGTTTTGTAAAATACTCTTCTGGTTTTTTCTCTGGAGCATCTTCTGGTAATCCCTTTTCCTTATCTTCACTATCTGGCATTTTGCTCCACTCATACCAACCACCTTCATATACTCCTACATCTTTCCAGCCTAAAGCCTTAGCTATATAATAAGTTTCTGCTGCTCTCCATCCTGTACCACAGTGGAAAGAAACCTTCTTTTCTGGTGTAATTCCCCATTTCTTCCATCTATCTGCACAAAGATTGTAATTAAACATAGTATTATCTATATTTCTAAAGTCTTCCATAGCATATGGATTAGATCCAGCATAGGCAAATCTTGCATTTTTAATATCTCCAGCCTTGTCTATATATGTATATCCACTCATCTTTCCTAAATATTCATCAAAACTTCTAACAGATGCTACTACTGAATTCTTAGGATCATTGGCTATTTTCTTTTCATCTTCATAATTAAATATAATAGAAGGATTCTGTGGTACACTTGTTCCAAAATCTACTTTTTCAGTTTTTACATCTTCTTTATCTAAAGGTCTTTTTTCAAGATTCCAAATAACTTTTCCACCATTTATAAACTTAATATTCTTTACACCTGCATAGTCCATTACTAATCCCGCTCTAGCTGCAGCAGTTGTCGCCTTATCAGTTCCATAAAGTATTACAGTGGTATCCTTGTCAATACCTGCATTTTCTAGAACCTCTTTTATTTTATCATCTGGATAGAAATTCCAGAAAGTAATCTGTTTTTCCATAGTTATTCCCTCATATTCCTGTACAGTTCTAGGACCTGGAACATGATTTATTTCATCTGAATTAAAGTTTATTGCACCCTTTATATGACCGTTTTTGTATTCATCCTTTTCACTTGGTAGAGATATTTCTACAATTTTGTATTTTTCTCCATTATATCCTTCCGGTTTCTTACCATTTACAAGGTCTTCTACCCACTCAGGAGAAACATACATTTCGTAGCCTTCCAATCTTTCTAACTTACCACCATCTTTTGCATAAGAGTCAATTCCACCTTCTAAAGAATGTATATCCTTAAATCCAAGCTTTGCAAACTTGTCAAAATCTTCTTTTTCAACATCCTTATCAGAATAAATTACAGTTTTTTTATCCTTATCAATGTGTCTTCTCTTTAGTTCTGTTTCTATATTTTCAGGTTTCTTTTCATAGCTAAGCCATTCAACTGGAAAATCAACTGCATTAGCTATATGTCCACTAACACCATCTTCATTTTTCCAACCTAAAAACTTATCCGGATGTCTAATATCAATAATCTGAACTGAATCATTCAAATCCGATGACTTTAACATTGTATCTTCCACACTTACACTTTCTTTTTCATTACCTTTGTCTGATTCATTAGAACCACAACTAGACAAGCAAACTGCTAGAGCAAAGCTTCCTAAAATCAAACCAGCCTTTTTAAACTTCATAACTTCCCCCTAAATTATACCCATTTCGAGTTTTATTTTTAAAAAACATTTTCCCGTCTTTTAAATTCATACTCTCTCTCACAAAATATAGATTCTTTTCCATTTATATGCTTGCTTTTTCATGCAAACTTTAATAAAAATTATTTTTTATAGTGATTTATTATTTTCTAATACTTATTATTTATTAAACATCAAACCTATTAAATATTTTGTAGAATATAAATGTTACTATCCCTGATAGTCCAAATATTTTTAGTTGTTCTATTATAAATTCTTTATTAATAAATCCTTCAAAACTTCTTCCACCACCTTGGATCCAATTAAATGCTGCAACTGAAACTGGCTTAGAAAGTATCGCCATTAAAACTACTGAAGCTACTATAACTGCTATTAAATTATAGTTTCTATTTTTAGCAATTCTTTTCGGAATTCCACCTTGAGCAATTTTTATAATC
The DNA here is from genome assembly GCF_900110295.1 of Peptostreptococcus russellii. Taxonomy (GTDB): domain Bacteria; phylum Bacillota; class Clostridia; order Peptostreptococcales; family Peptostreptococcaceae; genus Peptostreptococcus; species Peptostreptococcus russellii_A. The sequence goes on along the minus strand of NZ_FODF01000006.1, from coordinate 3,480 downwards.
AATACATTTGTAACCCAAAGGACAAAAGAGTAACTTAGAAATTCTGTAGCAAGTCCTGTTTTCATCATTATAATCTGCATTATACAAACAAATACTAAAGATTGAGCTGTTCCAAAGTAAAGTGAGAATATAAATAAACCAACCATATTAGAATATACATAGCTAGGTACATTGAAAAAAATCAAAGAAGAAGACGTTGCTATTATCGCTATTGCAGATACAAGAAATATCAAGATCTTACTGGCTATTCCCCTCTGTCTAGAATATTTACCTTTTCCCAAAATCTCACCTCCTTATAGAAAATTCACTCTTTTTATGATACCATACTGTTATTGTATATACAATTTATTTACATTTTCTTTTTTATTCTAATTTTTTATAATTATTCACACGATTACTTATCCACATATTTAGGAGATTTATCTATGAATTTTGTCACTTTTTTTGTAAATTTCAGAAAATTATCCACTAAGTCCACAGACTTCTCAACATAATAGCTATTTTTATTTTTAAAGCCCACTTTTTTTGGATTTTTTGTCACTTTTATAGATTTTTTTCTGCTGTATGGATACTTTTTATTACAATATAGTTAAACTTATAAATTTTATTTATATACTCCTATATTTGATGTATAATATATGTTGTGACTGTGCAATTCATTCTCGAATTGCTTTTTGTTAAGGAGGAAATAATATGAAAAAGAATATAAAAAAGGGACTCATTTTGTCTAGTTGTATGCTTATGTGCCTTTCAGCTGTAGGATGTGGTTCTAATAAAGATCAAAAATCAGATAAAAAGAATGTTGAAACTTCAGAAAATATTATGGATGTAAGAACTGCTAAAATAATCAATCAGCAACAAGCTATTTTACAATTTACTACTGCTAACAAGGCAGGAAGTGTTATTTCAGTAGAACTTGTGCCTTCTAAAGATAGTTATATCTATACTCTAGATGCAGTTGATAAAAAGGGCATCGAGCATATTTATACAATAGATGCCAAGTCTGGAAACATCTCTAAGAAAGAAGAAAAAGGTCCTATAGACAAAGCTAATCCACCTGAATATATCGACTTTGTTCCAGTTTTAGATATTCAAAAAGCTGGAAAAGCAGCTATTCAAATAGCAAGCAATCCAGATTTAAATCAAGTATTAGCATATAAGCTTTATAGTGATGGTGGAAAGAATATTTACCAAATCACTTTAACCGATGGTGGCAAAGGCGATTCTGCTAAAAATGAAAAAGTTCTGATCGATGGTATTTCTGGTAAAAAATTAACTGAAGAAGAAATCAAAAATGCTGAAAATACTAAGAAAGAAGAAGATGCAAAAAAGGTTGCTGAAAAACAAAAAGCCGCGGAAGCTTCACAAAATAAAAACACTACACCTAGTGTTGAATAAAAAGTCTCTTTAAAGACACTTTTAAAAATCAAAAATATATATTTATCATTTAATTCTTCATTATGATATATTTTTATTATATAGATTATTTGATATATTTATTGTATAATAATATATAGATTTTTACTCCGCCTATTAGGTGGAGTTTATTTTTATAAGGAGATAACTATGTCATTTTTTAATTTAATTAGTATAGGTGTTGGTTTGAGCATGGATGCTTTTGCTGTTTCTATATGCAAAGGTCTCTGTCAAAGAAAAATGAATTGGAAAAAAGCTATTATCATAGCTTTATATTTTGGTGTTTTTCAGGCAGTAATGCCTCTTATAGGCTATTTTTTAGGATCTCAATTCGCAGGTTTTATATCTTCATTTAGCCATTGGGTTGCATTTTCCCTTTTACTATTTATCGGTCTTAATATGATCAAAGAATCAAGAGAGGTGAAACAAGAAGAAGAAATTTTATGTGATATAAAGGGTGAACTAGAAATAGATTTTAAAAATATGATTGTTCTAGCTGTAGCTACAAGCATAGATGCTCTAGCAGTAGGTATATCATTTGCTTTATTAAATATAAATATATTCTCTGCAGTTTCAATTATAGGTATTACAACTTTTATAATTTCTGCAATAGGAGTTTTTATAGGATTTAAATTCGGTTCAAAGTACAAAAGCAAATCTGAAGTTTTAGGTGGTCTAATACTTATTCTAATCGGTCTTAAGATTCTTTTAGAATCTCTTTTGAAATAAAAATATAGAAATAGTAAAAGGCATCTCAAGTCTGTATAAAACAGATTTTAAGATGCCTTCTTTCTTTGAGTCTTCATCTTCTAGATCATTTGTATTAATTGACATTCTTACTTTCCTTTAACTTAGATATAAACTTTGCAATAAATCCAGAAGCAAAAAACTCATCTTCTGTTTCCACTTCGTCTGGAGATATTTCGAATATACCTATTACTTGAGAATCTTCCACTATAGCGTTTTCATAAATTGTTTTCTCAACTAGCATTCCACTCTTTGGAGCTTTAACTTCGTGTTTTTCACTGAGATTATTAATTACACAAACTACGTCTCCAGATTCAAAGCTATCCCCTAGATCGACTTTCCATTCCTGCAATTTGCTCACACAGCAAAAGTCATTTACCTTAGGCACTTTAATCTTTCCTCTCAATCATATCACCCCTATATAAAATCCAAATATAACCCTTATTTCTAGTTTACCACAAATGATTCTTTTATTAATGTATTATTAATTTTTTATCAGAGTATTTTTATTTTATTTTTATAACTTCTGAACATAGAAATATTTTATAATATCACTTTATGAATTAATACTTTATTTTTTATCATTATTTTTATTAATATATATTTATATCTATTTTTTTTATGTTTTTTTAAGATTTATTTTTATTTTTTATAATTACATTACTTATATTTCTAATATATATATTCTTATAGATTTAATCAAGCATAACTATAGTTTTTTTATATAGTTTATATAACTTCTTTGATAATATATAAACATTATTCTTTCTTGACTAGAAGTTTTTTATTAGTAATTAAAATTCACACCAACTTTTCAACTACACAAATACTTATTTAATTTATAATTTCACTTTATGCTATATTTTGAAAATATTGATACTTTAAATAAATAACAATATAAATTGAATTAATAGATATTAATAAAGTTCAATAAAAAATAGCTACTGGTCTTTATATACAGCAAGTTTTATATGTGCATAGTCAGTAGCTATTTTTGGCTCTATAATATTTAGTGTTGATGGCAATAAATAATCCATAAACGTCGTAAGACGAAAATGGATAAAATTGCTATCAACACTATTTTTTCAAAAAAAAGATGAACACATACGAAATCCATTGTATAATTTAATCACCACAAAAAAATAAGAAAGGATTAATCATATGTGTTCAAATAATAGTATAACAAAAATTTTAGGAATTAGCGATAAAAATTTAAAAATTATAAGCAGTGACTACAAAAATATAAAAGGTATTAGATATATGGTTATAGATGCTCAAATTACTTATATTCCAAAAGTTTGTACTAAGTGTGGTTGT
>NZ_FODF01000037.1 GCF_900110295.1 Peptostreptococcus russellii | reverse complement strand
TGAATTTGTTAGATAATTTTATTATGGAGACGTTGAAAAATAAAGGTTTTTGCGAGAAGAGGGAGAGGTGAAGGGGAATAAAAGGGGATTATAAAATATTCACCTTCCTAAATTTTTCTTTTTCTTGTTCTCTCATTTTGTTTGTTGCATGTAGATATACCTTTTTAGTTATGCTGCTATCTTCATGTCCTAATCTTCTTTGTATTTCTTCTAGCGTAAACCCTAGTTCTGCCAGTAAAGAAGCGTGTGTATGTCTAAATTTGTGTAAATCCGTTGGGAGTTCTCTAATCTGCAAAAGGGCATGTATAGCTCGATATGTATATAGTTCCCCTTTTCTATTAGTAAAAATTAAATCGGATTTTATGCCGTGAATCCTCTTTAAAAGTTTAGTTTCCGCAATAATTTGGATACTTCTTTTATTCAAAACAATAACTCTAGTAGATGCTTTAGTTTTAGTAGTATCTATATTTCTTTTATACAATCTTTTATCTATTGTAAGTTCATCCCCATTAACATCGCTGTAAGTAAGTGCTAGACATTCTCCAATTCTCAGTCCTGTATTTACTAAAAATTCTATTATGTATGCAAGATTATTATCTACATATGTATTATTTTTTCTAATTTTATTCAGTATCTCTTGCACTTCCTCACGTTCATAGTATAGCTTATCTTTCTTTACTTTTTTTGGTTTTTTCTTAATTAATTTATCTGATATCTTTATATTAATTATATCTTTATTGTATGCGAAATTTAGAATATTTTTTAATGTTTTTATATCAGTAGCAGTACAGTTTTCTATTTTTTTATTTATAATAACCGGTGTAAATCTATTTACAATTGCATCTCTATCAATAAAATTATATAAGCGATTAATTAAATATTTGTAAGTTTCTTTAGAAGAATACTTTAATTCTTTTTCTTTTAAGAACATAGAAATCAATTCTTCGAATGTAATATCTCCTGTGGATATTGCTGTCTTTTCATTTATCTTTTTTTCAAGTTCCCTTATTGCCCTTTTTCGCGTTTGAGCGTTTTCTTTATCAAAAGTTACGGAAACACGCCTATATTTATTTGTTAGCGGATCTTTATAAGTTTCTATAAATTTAACTTTTCCATTTGGTAAATTTTCTGTATACATTTTTCATACTCCTTTTTATAAACATATGTTCTTTTTATTATGTATAGAAAGCAGGGGATAACCCTGCTAACTGTTAATTTAATGCCCTTAATTCATTCTCAACATCTTTTGAAACTGAACTTTCACCACCAACTATAATAATATTTTTAATATTGTTATCTTGTATGTATTGTTTAGTATTTTTATTTAATTTGTTAGATCTGGTAAGTAATATTGCTCCGTTTGTATGCATGGCAACAGTTCCAGACGATAAAGCATCGGCATAATTTTCTCCGTTAACTATAATTGCAGTGTTTATGTCTTTATTTAAAACGGGTTTGTAAGCTTTTGCAATTTCAACTGCGGTTTGGTATCTATCCCCACCTGCCAGTCTACCGGAATAACATTCTCCATAATTACCTTCTTCATCAATCCACGTTTCTTTAACTAATCCAAGTAGGAATTCGTCGCTATGGAGGCTAACATAGTCGGGTGGTATAGAATCACTTCCCCCTATAATAAAACCGTATCCATCTTTTATAGGATATTCTTCGTTATATCTAAAAGGATATAGGGCCATCTTGTATTTTCGAGCCAACAAAGATGTAAATGGAATTACAGAAAGCAAGTCTGGGAATTTATTATCGTTAATTAGTATAGCGTTCGAAATATCTCCTTTGGCATCATCGTTCCAAAGTGTATTAAATATTGTAATATCTACGAATCCAGGGATGTCTTCGTAGTAATGATCTTTCATATTATTTGTGACCCTTTTTATTTTTATCTGTCTAGATAGTAGCGTGTTATCAATGCTTTTGTCTAAATATTCATAATCACCGATAACATAAATGGTTTTAATTCCCAGTCTAGCCATTTCGTTTAGTGTACTTGTTTTTATCCCATGTTTTTCATTTACGAAGTAGGGGACATTTAAAGCATTTGCTAATTGACTAGCATATAATGCCCCTTTAAAATCATTGCCACTTACCAGAACACCCAAATTCCCATTTGCTTTATTAAAAAACTTTTGAGTAGTTTTTAAAGCTGTTTCATATCTATCCTTGCCAGCTATTCTGGATACATTTGTATCTGCGAATACCGGTACAGTTGAAGTAAGAATAAAAGTAAATGTTAGAAATAATGCTTTTATTTTTTTTAGTTTCATAAATATCCTCCTAAAAGCTATAAAATCATTGAAGTATAAATTTATTTTACAGGCGTAAAACTATCTACAACTTTACCTATTATGTTAAAATAGATCCCTGGTTCTATAGGTATATTAATTTTTATAGGTTCGTACTTATCATTAATAGAAACCAATCTATATCTATCCCCATCGTTGTATAGTTTTTTAACATAAGATTTCCCATCATAATCTATTGCATAAATATCACCATTAACATTATCATAACCTTGTTTTAAAAGTATTATATCCCCATCGTTAAATTTAGGGAACATACTATCTCCAGATACCATTGTAGCAAAGTCATACGGTTTTAAATCGTTTCTATCTGTATAATAAGTAGTATATTCATTGTTTCCGTAAGTATAACCTATACCAGCAGCACAAGCGGATATTACATTTATAGGATACAATTTATTTTCATCCGTATTCGTTTTTTCTACACCTTTATTTTTCTTTTCTACTAATTTATTAGAAAAATCTACTAATATAGTTCTATCTTCCTTATTTAACTTATCATAGTTTTCATTTAATATTCGCTTTTCTACGGTTTCTTGTGACTTATTACTTTTATCTTCTGTACTTAGAGAAGCGTTATTTTTTACATTGTCACATTCCAGTAGATCCAATGGAGAAATACCTAGTGCCTTTGAAACAGAAATAATATTATTCTGTTTCATATTTTCAATATTTCCAGATTCCCATCTAGATACCGTACCCTCACTAACTCCAACTTTTTTAGCTAGTTGGGACATTGTTAGTCCTAACTTTTCTCTATTTTCTTTTATTACACTCACTTCACTTTACCTCCTCTCTGTACTTTTAATGATAACAAGAAATAACCATAAACGCAAGAAAAAAAGCAAATAATAAAAAAAACTTGCACAAACGCATTGACAATATAAAAAAATGGTGCTATCATAGATTTAAACAAACTTACGTAAATGCAAGAAAGAGGAGGTGAGAAAATGACAGATAAAAATTTATTAATGTATTATATGGCGAAAAAAAATTTAAATAACAATGGTTTAGCCAGAGTACTTGGTATAAGTGTATCATCTCTCTATAGAAAAAAGAGCGGTATTAGCGATTTTACGAGAAATGAAATACAGTCTATAAAAAAAGAACTTGACTTAAATGGCGAAGAAGTAATGAGAATTTTTTTTAATTAAAAACTTGCGTAAACGCAAGAAAAAATGAACAGGGAGGTAAACAAATGAACGAATTACAAATATTTAACAACAGTGAGTTTGGAGAAGTAAGAGTTTTAGAAATTAACAATGAACCTTGGTTTGTTGGAAAAGATGTTGCAGAGGTACTAGGATATAAGGATATAAATAGAGCAGTGAAACAACATGTAGCAGCAGAGGACTTACAAGCTTGTAACTACAAGGCTTACGGCGATTTATACCCTAGCCTCTGGAACAATATTAATGATTTTTCAAACAAAATTTTAATTAATGAATCAGGATTGTACGATTTAATATTCGCAAGCGAATTACCAAGTGCAAAGAAATTCAAGAGATGGGTAACAAGTGAGGTACTTCCAACAATTAGGAAACATGGTATGTATGCAACAGAAGAATTACTAGCTAATCCGGACTTGCTTATAAGCGTGGCACAAGAATTAAAGGTTGAAAGAGAAAAAAGAAAAACATTGGAAGCAGAAAGAGAAACGAATAAGCCAAAAGTATTATTTGCCGATAGTGTTCAATCTAGTAAAAAATCAATTTTGGTAGGAGAATTGGCTAAGTTGATAAAACAAAACGGAGTAGACATTGGCCAAAACAGATTATTCGCATGGCTTAGAAAAGAAGGTTACTTAATAAGCCGTAAAGGTGAAAGCTTTAACCTCCCTACACAAAGGTCAATGGAACTTGGAGTGTTGGAGATAAAGGAGAGTACACATATTAATCCAGATGGATCTGTAAGACTTACAAAGACACCAAAGGTTACAGGCAAGGGACAAATATATTTTATTAATAAGTTTAGAGGAGTGTAAAATGAGAGATTTAATAGAATTAAGCAATGAATATAAAGATGAAAAAGCCTTTAAAAAAGAGATTGCTAAAGATTTAAAAAAGACAATAGCTAGTATGCAAGAAGAAACATTGGCTGAAGCTATTGAGTCAGTATCAGCCAATGTCAAAAAGCAAAAGTACGAGATTACATTAAGTTTTGATTTTTGCAGTAATCAAGTGCCTTTGAAGTAAGTTTAAATTCGAACAAAATATCCCCTGGTATATCATATGAGGTTAAATCATAGTTATCACTAATAGGGATTATAAAATCACTTTGTATAAGTATTGGAAAGTTACTTATAAAACACATAAGCTCATCTTGATTATGAGCTATGAGTTGTATAGTGTCGGCTTTGTGTTCATTTCTAAATTTTAAAGCAAGTTTTAGTATATAGTCTGAATTCATACAAAATAGCTCCTTTCTATATATTTCAGTACGGCAATACTGATAAGGATATTATAACACAGCGAGAGATATATACATGGAATGATGACACATTAAAGTAAAAAATAAAAATAATTAGGAGGAAAAAATGATAATAGACGCAGTAGTTAAGGCAGACAAGTTTTTAAGAGCAAGAGATATACCCGAGATTTTTAACTTGGGGTCTACAGGAGCAAATAAAAGATTAGCAGAATTTGAATATGAGACAAATAGAATAGATAGCAAGATTCCACATATGGCATATATAAAGGCTGCGGGGGCAGTATTAGTCCATTATCTGGCGTTTTGGTACTTCTTAAAGTATAGAGAAATCCTTTTAGATGAAACAGCTAGAAAGAGATTAGAACCCTTTAATGTCAAAGATTTTAAGGATCTTATTGTAGATGAAAAAATTAAATAAAAAGGAGAAGATAAATAAAATGAGCGTAGATAGAATGGGTGTAAATATATTAGGGGCAATAAAATATGGTTTTTTAATAATACTAGAGTACATATGTATGTACCTTAGATGGGCTAACCAGTAAGGAGAATAAAAATGAAAAGAAAAAATATTATTCATGCGACGCATACAGGTCGTGGGAGTCAAACGGATTTAGCTTGGGGAAATAGGAAGGATTATAACTTTAAAGATTTAAAGATAGGTAAACATTACAAAATATTTGTAGCTGGAGATACCAGAAATGGGATTAAAACCTTAAAAATGAAGCTTGTTGATGTAAACCCTTTTTACATTAGCTTTTTACACAAAAACGGCTATAGGGAATGTTTCCCAAATCATATAAATCTTACTAGATTGGAAGAGGTGTAAGTATGAAGTATCAAGATTTTGAAGTGATGAGAAAAAAGGCAATCTTATATGATACATATATAAGAAGTAGAGAGATAGCAGAAAACTTTAGAGCAACTGTAGAGGCTTTTAACGCATATGAAGATAGCATAGGGGATTCTACTAAAAGAATGGTTTGGCTAGATCCTAAGGATAAGAAAGTTAAAAGGATAGAAAAACTGGATACACCAGAAGGGAACAACTTGCTCAACCTTATAAAGAGTAAAGAGTTAAGGGAAACGTTTTTATAGGAGGTAAAAATATGTATATAGAAAAGAGTATTAAATGGATTGACAGAAATATAGAGTGGATTAAAGCTTTAGATCCATTAAGTATATATATTAGTCCACTAACAAAGAAGGTAGAGATACATGCAAATGGAGATAAAAAAGCAACTAAAGAATATTTTAAGGAATATGTAAGTTTAATAAAGATGGAAAGACGCAGAGGAACTGAGTTTCCTTGCACTATTTCCAGCAAAAATATAGCTGTATTTGCTTTTTTTACAGAAAAGCAACTAGAAGAAATGGGGATAAAAAGAAAAGAGCTGCTGCAAAGCAACAACTCAATTCACAATCCTTACTAAATATAAAACATATTATGGATAATTGTAACACAAATGAAGAAATAAAGAAAGATATTAAAGGAGAAAAAAGTAATGAGATACAAAGATCTAAAAGAAGAAATATTACTAAGCTGTATAGAAACTCAGGTTGGTTATATAAAAGAG
>NZ_FODF01000019.1 GCF_900110295.1 Peptostreptococcus russellii | reverse complement strand
TTTTCTGCTGCAGCATTTATTGCAGCTTCTGCTTCAGTCTGTGCTTTTTCCAGTGCTGTCTGTGGATTTGCTACTTTATTTATTGCTTCTTCTCCTGCAGTCTGTGCTTCTGTTACTCCTTGTGGATTTTCTGCTTTTTTAATCGCTTCTATTGCTGTAGACTGTGCAGCTTTTACTTTTTCTTCTGCTGCAGTTATATCTTCTTCACTTGCTCCTTGTACACCTTTTATTTCATCTATCTTTTTTTCTGCTGCAGTATTTATTGCAGCTTCTGCTGCAGTCTGTGCTTCTGACAGAGCTGTTGGTACTTCTACTTCTCCAACTTTTGTTACTCCTAATTCTCCTGCTGTTTTTGCAAGTTCTGCTGTTTCTGCTTTGTCTACTTTTGTCTTTTCTGCTTCAGCTATTTCACCTGCTGCTTTCTTTGCTGCTTCCTTGGCTGTTTTGCTTGCATCTCCATCATCTATTGCTTTATTTTTTTTATTTAATGCATCTTCTATTGATTGTTTTGCTGCTTCCTTGGCTGATGATAAATCTACTTCTTCTGCACTTACTGTCATTGGTATTCCAATCACCTTAGCTGCAGGTGCTGATGCAAATATAAATGTGAAGCCCATTAATAGAGATACCATTCCAACTTTTAGTTTTCTTGTTGCGTATCTCTGTTTTACACTTTTTGATTCTTTGAACATTTCTTTTCTTCTTTTATTGCTCATTCTTTTTCCCCCATTAAAAATATTGAAAATAGTTTACTCTATTTCCTAATCTCTTGTACCATATTTGATCTTTCCTATAACTAGCTGCTTTAGACACTCCTATTCTTATCTTATTATCACTATTATTTCATTGCCCATTCCTAGTTATATTAAATTTCAAAATTAAGCCGTTTTAATGCTTAGATTATGGCAAATTAATTGTGCTTTTAAAGACATTTTAAATATTATTTTTATATGTATTATGTATGTAGTTACTTTTTAAAATAATATTTAAAATTAATTTGACATAGTCATCTTAGAAATATTCAGTTCTATTTTTATAATGTTATAATTATTGAATACTGTTTATCTATTCGGAAAATTTATTTGTACTTTATCTTTTATGTAGTCAACATCACCTTCTTAATCCCTTTTTCTAATGTACAAATTATTACTGAAAATATATATGAGCTACTTACTAACAATCTTAAATCTTCTATATTCAAGACTTATACTAATAAATATCTTTTGATTATTTTTCTCTTGCCGTTATTAAAGCCATCTACACATAATTTTTCAACTATGCCCCTCAGTAAATAACTTTTTATTTTATTTAAAATTTTCTTAATTATCATTTTATAAAAATTACTAATAAAAAATATGACTATTTTCTATTACTATTAGTAGTATCATTATAATCAGATAAGATTATTATATAATAAAATCTCTAATCATACTTTTAAATTTTCATTATTTTAAATTATATAATCTTTTGTATATACAAAATGATAGCACACTTTTTATTATAAATCTATATTTTTTTAATTTTTATTAATAAAAAATTAGTTTATATCTGCAAACTTCAATATATATAGTGTTTTCAAGTATTTTTTAACTACTATAGTTTTTTTTAATATTAATCTTAACTAATATATATTTTTTGAATATATTCTTTTTTAATAATAATCATGTTTTTTATTTATTCTTTATTATATAAGAGTGTTCTTAAAACCTTAATAATATTTTTATGCATTATAACATTTTTATGCATTTTTATTTTCATATGTTTTTATACATTTAAAAAATATATTTAAATATCTGATAGTTAAGATTAAGTTATTATTTCCATGTTATACTTTTAAAAAAACATAAGGAGGTTTTATTAAAATGTGTACATCAGTTACTTATAAAAATCGTTATTTTGGTCGTAATTTAGACTATGAATTTTCTTATGGTGAAAAAATTGCTATTACACCTAGAAATTTTTCTTTTCATTTTAGAAATGGTGAAATATTGAATAAACATTTTGCTATAATTGGCATGGCCCATATATCCGATAATTACCCACTTTATTATGATGCTATCAATGAAAAGGGGTTGGGAATTGCTGGACTAAACTTTGTAGGAAATGCCTACTATAATGAAGTCAAGAAAGGCTATAATAATATTGCTTCTTTTGAGCTTATTCCCTATCTTTTATCCAAATGTGAAAGTGTTGAAGATGTTAAAGATGAGTTAAAACTTATAAATATAAGCAATGAAAATTTTAGTAGTCAGCTTCCTAGCAGTGAGCTTCATTGGATGATTGCTGATAAAAATTCCTGCATTGTAGTAGAATCTTTAAAAGATGGACTAAAGGTACATGAAAATCTAGCACAAGTTTTAACTAATAATCCGCCTTTTGACAAGCAATTATTTAATTTAAACAATTATTACTATCTTTCTAGCAAAGCTCATGAAAATACTTTTTCAAGCAAGCTAACATTAGACAGGTACAGTAGAGGTATGGGAGCTATTGGACTTCCTGGAGATTTATCTTCTGCTTCTCGTTTTGTACGTGCATCTTTTACTTGTTTAAATGTAAAAAATGCAGACAATAAAGATGAAGATATTAACCAATTTTTTCATATTTTAGGATCTGTTGAACAGCAAAAAGGTCTTTGTGAACTAGTTAATGGTAAGTATGAGTATACAATATATAGCTCTTGTTGCGATTTAACAGAAGCTGTTTATTATTACAAAACTTACGATTCTTATCAAATAAAAGGCTTGAAACTTTTTAACGAGAATCTAAATAGTAAAGATATTATTTCCTATGATCTTATTTCTGAGGAAAACATATATATGCAAAACTAGTTTTTTAATAAATTCTTAGTAGCAAAATTTCATATTTTTTAGTTTTTTTTATAATAAATTTAGAAGTTATGTAACTTAAATGAAATTATTTGTCAATTATGGTATTATATAAGTGATAATGAATATCAGAAAGGATTTTTTTATGAAGATTTTGTTTATTTTAATCGGTTTTTTATCACTTATATTAGGTGTTATCGGTATTTTTCTTCCAGTTCTACCTACAGTGCCATTTCTACTACTTGCTTCTTGGTGTTTTGCAAAAGGATCAAAGAAGTTTCATTTATGGTTTGAGTCGACTTCTATCTATAAAAATCATCTAGAATCTTTTGAAAAAGAAAAAAGTATGACTACGTCATCAAAAATAAAAATACTTTTTATCACTACTGCTATGCTTTTATTTGTAATTTTTAAATATGATATTCTCCCAATGAGGATTACTATTATTGTTCTTCTTATTGTAAAGTACTATTATTTTTTAAGAGTTGTTAAAACAAAGGAGAGTTTAAAAGAGAACAAAAAAGAAAATGTATACTAAATATATTTTCTAAATATAAAATGTCTATCCAGGTATAATACAAATCTTTGAATGAATACTTTGATAGACATTTTTTGATTACATTAATATTACATTTCACTTTTAATATTTTAAAATATTATCACATTATTTTAAATAATCCATAATAAATGATATTGTTTATGCTATAATAGTATGATAAATAAATTAGAAATTTTAGATGATTATATGAATAATAAAAAAATAATTATTGGAGTTATCTCTGCTATTGTATGCGAAGCGCTATACGGTCTCAGCTATATCTTCACAAAAAATGCAACTGAAGTTGCAGATACCTTCTCCATACTAGCTTGGAGATTTTTTATTGCTTTTCTTGTAATGTTTTTATGCGTTCTACTTGGGATAATAAAAATAGACCTTAAAGAAAAACCATTAAAAAAACTTCTATTTGCTACAATATTTAGCCCTTGCCTTTATTTTTTAGGTGAGACAATCGGTATTAGCCACACTACTGCATCAGAAAGTGGCGTTTTTTTAGCCTGCATTCCTGTAGTTTCACTTAGTGCATCTGCACTTCTTTTAAAAAACAAACCTTCAAAAATACAGGTTTTAGGTGTCGCTATTACTTTAATCGGTGTAATTATGACAGTTGTAACAGTTGGATTTTCATCAAGTTTCTCAATAATAGGTTATAGCTTTTTAATATTGGCAATTTTTTCCTATGTTTTATATAGTATCTTTGTCGAAACATTTGTAGAGTATACTGGTTTTGAAATTACTTTTGTAATGTTGATGGTTGGATCTGTAGTATTTATGAGCATAGCTATTTTACAGTCTCTATTTGCTGGAACATTTGTAGATTTAATATCTCTACCCTTTAGAGAAAAAACTTTCGCAGTTGCAGTGCTATTTCAAGGAATTATCTGCTCTGTTATAGCCTTTTTCTTGTCAAATGTTGCAATTGCTAATATTGGAGTAAACAAAACAGCGTCATTTATAGGTATCTCCACAGTGGTTTCAATACTTGCAGGTGCTTTAATCTTAAATGAAGATTTTACTATCTACCAAGTAATCGGAGCTGTAATAATTATCTCTGGTGTATACATAGCGAATATAAAAACTAAAGAAAAAGCAATAGATTAAATAACTTTAAAATTTGTTTAACAATAATAGAAAATAGCACTAGGTAGTATCTTTTTCCCCTACTTAGTGCTATTTTATTATTTTCAATAAAAATACCAGCTTATCAAAAAACTATGTAGTTTGCGTATACGAAATCTTATTTGCACAAATCAAGCTTTTTATACAACTATGATATTTAAAAATACTTCTATTTCTTACTTAAAAGACATACTGTCTCACAATGTGGTGTGTTTTGAAAGTATGTTTACTATACCATAGTACAATATTTTATAGTTCTCTGTACATATTGATTTTAGTGCATTCCAAAGATACTAAATATTTTAGTGTACCTTATAATTTTTTATAATCACTTATTTTGTTGTACATCTTTTGCACAAAATTTGCACAAATAATGCTAAAAAAGAGTGGGTTAACCCCCCCCACCCTTTTTTAGTTATTTTCTTAATTTCATACATATTATAATACTGGCTTTTATTATAGTGTAGCCATAACCTTTCCGTAAGCAAATATACAACTATTAATTCCTGCATATATTCAATTGCTGCATATACCCCTTACTATCAAATACATATTCAGTTCCATTTAATATTAGTGAACAATCAGATATCATACTTCCATCATCATCAAAATAAAACTTATGGCCATTATACTTAAGCCAACCTATGTGCATATATCCATTAGAATTAAAATAGTACCATTTATTGTTGTACTCTAACCAGCCTGTATGCATAGAACCGTTATTATTGAAATAAAACCAATTATTATTATACTTCAACCATCCTGTAATCATTTCTTTGGTCTTAGGATCTATATAATACCATTTATTTTTATCTTTTAACCAACCACACACTTTTTTACTGTTCTTATAAAATACCCATTTATTATTCTCTTTTTTCCATCCTTCATTTGTAGATACCCCACAGTAGCATGGTCTTGCATATCCCCTTATATATCCCCATGCAATCGGTATTTCTCTTTTTTTAACAGATTCATTATTATTGCCTTCAATAACAGTTATTCTTCCATTTGAAACTTTCTCTACTAACCCTATATGATCTGCCCAGCCATCATTAGGTTGCGTGCTATTATCCCAATTAAAGCAAATTATATCTCCTGGAATAGGAGTAATACAACCATCTTCAATCCATATTCCTTTTTGCTTAAATATGTCAATAAACCTCTGTACGCTACACTCCTTGCCAATCTTATCAACTAATCCACATTGGATAGCTGCTGCTGATATAGTAGTTGCACACCACTCATCAGTGTATTTTACCTTATATCCTCTAGGTAAAGGTCGGTGATTATTATAAATGTCTATTATATCCTTATGCTGTCTATTTGCTTCAGACTTACCCAACCAAGCATTAATTTTATTTATCATTTTTTGAGCTTCATTAGAAGCTGTATTAGAGGATTCGATTATATCTTCTGTTGCTATATTTGATATACCTCCACTTATAATTGATGGATAATTAAGATACGCTATGTTTACATCTACTCCACCTTCTCCAGTATTTCCTATTCCAGATATTCTTCCTTGGTTTGAGTACTGCCACATTCCCACTTGACCTAAACCTGAATATCCTACTCCTAAATTAATATCTCTCCATCTAGCTATCCATAGATCATATTTTTTCAACCTAGACATGTCAAATTTACTATTAAACCAAGACATCATGGAATAGATTCCTGTATAGTAACCGGCATTTTGAACCACTTCACAAAAAGCCTCTGCTATATCGGTTCTAAGCTTATTTCCTAGACAACCTTGGTATTTATTATCTTCTAAGTCAAGATATGCTGGATAATCTAGCTTCTTATCTTTTAATAGCCCAACAAACTCCCTAGCCTCTCTTTTCGCTTGTTCTACACTAGTAGCATAACAATACCAATATGCTCCTACTCCTAACTCTGCGGCTTTGGCATAATTATAATTTTTATCCCAAAAAGGGTCCTTTCCACTTGCTCCTGAACCTGCTTTTATAATAACAAAATCAATCCCACTATCCTTAGCCTTTTTGAAATCACAATTACCATTATATTTACTTATGTCTACACCCTTTAAACTCATATCGTTTTTTCTCCTTTTTAAATTTTCACATAAAAAAATAGACTCCACAAAAAAGAGCCCATTTTATAATATATTTATATCCACTTCCCAAATGAAAGTTAATTTAATCGTAAATTAAAATTAAATACTTTACAAGAAAAAAGACAGAGTTAACAACTCTATCTTTTAACTATAAATTATTTTTAGACTAGCCTGTTATCATACAGTTAGAAATACGATAACATAAAACATCGATCCAACAAGAAAGGGTTTACCACGCCCTTTCTATATCGATATATACAACGTTTCTTACTCTAATGTTACAATTTTTTATTCTTTTTGTAAATAGCTTTCTATTGATTCCTTTTATTATTTACAAACTGTTCAAAATTATTTAAAAATATCTTAAATGGACCTACATTTACCCCCATTTTATCAAGATTTTCTATTATTGACTTAAACTCCATAACTAAATAACCAATATATAGGGTATATACAAGCATTATCCCCACATCTCCAGGTATAATTATCGCCAATGGTATTAAAGAAATCATAGATATTAAAGATATTATTTTTCTTAATATCCCATATATGCCCACTTTACTTTTAAAATCTATATTCTTATTTATTATAGCTGCAACAGTTCCACTTATAAAATCTAATCCCATTAATATAGCTAAAACTGCAAGCAAATATAAAAGTTTTCCATCTTGTGTTAACATAAAGTTTCTCAATGTTTCTATCATAAAATCACTCCTTTAAATTTTTTCATAACAAAAAAGGAAGCACAGTACTGCCTCCTTTTTCGTATTTTGGTTTTATTCGGAATTTAGTGTTTTTGCACCTTAATAATATAAGTCATTTGAGGAAAGCATAACGCCCCCTCAAATGACAAGTTTAACCTTTTGCAAGGCTTTTCAGGGTTTTAAAGTTTAATCTACGGGGAGATTAGACTTTAGGATATTTTAACATATTATTCTGATTTTTGCAATGATAATCATTATCTTTTGTTTCTTTATTTTTACCTAACAATTACTCTATCGTTAATACTCCCCATGTAGGACCATCACTTTTCACAAGAGAACCTTTTCTACTTACTGTCCCATCTGTTATAAACCAATATTTTTTTTTATAATTTGCTACGCATAAAACCAAACGAGTATTACCACTTGTACTTCTATAAACTGCTCCTATCCTTTCCCACTCAGAACCCTGTACTTCATAAAACTCATCTACAGCTACATCAATTCTTATTTTATCTTTAGGAATAGCAGCCCAAGTATAATTACAACCATCTATTAAACGCCTTTTAGAAAAAAAATTTGGAAGTCCTACATTTACTTTCTTTACATAATATTGATCTACAGTGTTTTCCACATTAAATGCCATTTCAAGTGTCTTTTTATCTACATATTCTTTCGTAACTAAATCTTCTGATGCTTCTATTAATCCTAATAACTTCATTTTTTATTCCTCCTATCCTACTATTATTGCTCTATATTCATTTATTTTTGGAGCCTTAGCAAATTTTAGAGTAATCGTATTTTCATCAGTTATTTCAACATCAGCATAAACTACTTTGAAAGGTGATTCTTTTTCTCTAAGTGTTACTAAAACGTCTTGAGTTTTTAAATTATGTCTTATTAAAATTTGAGTGTCTCGTCCATTTCCAATATCTTGTGAAAATTTTGAGGTCTTACCTTTCATCGCTTGATTTATTAACTTGTTTGCTGAATCACTCTTTTTTAATATCTCCTCAATTTCTTTTAAGGTATCATAAGCCTCACTAGCCCCACCAATCACTTTAGAAATTTCTGCCTTAGCATATTCCTTAGCTTCTTGTAGTGCCGTATTGGCTTTTTGTTGAGCTTGTGAATCTGTAACCTTACTTGCAAGTGCATTATCAAGACCTGTAATTTTAGTAGTTGGTATTGCTTCATCACTTGCTATTAACGCTTGTATAATTGTTTCAATCTTCAATTTTTCATCGAGTCCATCTATCTTAGATGTATTTATTTTATTATTCCCACTATTAATTTTCTCAACAATTGCTTCTGCACCCAGTGCATTAGCTAAACCATTTATTTTTTCAGCATTAATATTTTCAGATCCTTTATTAATTGTATCTACAATGTTAGAAGCACTTAGTTTAGTAGATATATCCTTTATTTTGTCAATATCTATAAGACTATCACCATTATTTATTGTGTTTACTATACTTATAGCTGTAGGTGATGCATCTTTCGCATCCATAGCAATCCAAGCACTCCCCGTATACACATATGCTCTCTTATTTTTCGTATTATAATATATCTGTCCTGCTATAGCTTCAGATGGTTCTATCGCAAGTGATTGTAGTACTGCATCAACGATCTGATTTTTATTCATTTCTAAATTTGTTAACAATTTCATTATTTTATTTACCACCTTTCGAGTCAACTAATTAAAAAAAGCCCTCCCGCTAAAAGGAACGCTAAATTTCAAAGTTATGTTATTTTTATCCAAGTATCTTACTTCTCCATATATTTCATTATTCCCAGAGTCTATTATACTTACAGATGGATATTTATTTAAATTATGGTGTACAACCCACACATTAGAAGCCTGCATTTGTTCATGCATATAATTTTTATCAACTATTTTACTAAACTCATTAGTTTTTTCTAATACATCATTTATTTTACCCTCAAACTTTAAGATTTTATCCAATAAATCATTATCTACTACTTTCTTTAACTCATCATTAGCCTGTCCTTGTAAGCTTTTAGTATATACTATAGAAAATATCCCGCTCAAAAGCTTTTCATCTTCTCTTGATATTTCCATCTCTGTATAATATGCGCCTTCACTAAGAGATGGAAATATTACATCTACATATTCTTCATCTTGATTTATATAAATTTTATTATTTTCAAATATTTCATCATCTATCCTTATTAGATGTCTAAACTTTAGACTAGCTAAATCATTAAATCCATCTAATATAAATCTAATTCCCCTTGCCGATTCACCCGCATTAACCCTAAAATTCCTATCTATAAAGCTTTTTGGTGTTAAATAATAGGTGTACAGACCCCTAAGCATTCTTTTCACCTCCATTTAGCAGTAATTTTTCTAATCTTTTTATTCTAGCTTCTTGAGATTTTACTTTATCTTCTAACACTTCTCGTTTTTTTATTTCTTCCTGTAGAGCTATATGCATCATGGATGTATAATTTCCTGTATTAATTAAACGTATTCCATCTTTATTTTTACCTACTAGATAATCCTTTATAAATTTAAATTCTTCAACATCTTGGGCAATCATAGATATATTATTCCCTCCAGTTTTTTTATATCTATATGTTGCAAGATCTACTGTTTTTATAAAGTCAAAAATATTTTCTCTATTTAAACCTTTTTGTTTGTTTTTAATGTATTTTATATTTTCCTTTAAGCGTCTATCTGACCTTGTAGAGTAAACAGAGTATTCTAACCACCCCATTGATACATGTGCATCATGTAAAACCAGCCAACCATCACCTTCATGTCCGTTATAATACCAACTTTCACGAGGATCGAATTTAAAAAACTGACCGTTTCTTGAATACATTTCAACTATTCCACTATCTCTCATGGAAATATATGTATCTGCATCTACCTTTAATCTTATTGCACTTCCATTTGCATCTATGCTTTTACAATTATTAGAACCTGGGGAATAACCACGTTCCAAGACTATTCTGTTATTATTTCCTGGATATAATAAATCTGTAGTTATCGCTTTTGTTTCTATATCACTGCTCGTTATTTTGGGAATAATAGCGTTACCATTACTGCCTATTGAAATTGTCTTTCCAGCTTTATTACCTATAATTAAATTCCCATCTGCATCAGCACGCCATGTCATAACCCCTTTTTTCATTCCTACAATTCCACTAAATGTATGCCAGCCCCAATCTCCCTCATAAACTTGGATATTGGAACCTATATATACTCCAGTTTTGTTGTCCGAGCCTAAAGAGCTCCCAACAAAAAGTTCTGGAGTATAAATATATTTTCCATTTATTCGAGTTGCATTATTATTCCATACTTTTAGTGCTGGCGGCAAATCTACAAGACTTCCATCTCTTCCAGGTCTACCATCTTTACCTGGTGGACCTTGCAGACCTCTTTCTCCTTTATCTCCCTTTATTAGAGCCCAAGTATAATCTCTAGAATTGGTAGAATCTTCTTTTACATAGTCCACATAAGTACCCATATATAACTTATCCTTTGCGTCATCAACACTAAATCCACTTCTTCCATCACTACTATTTGCATAGGCTATATGAAAATATGGAGTTTTTCCATCTTTTCCAGCTTGTCCTGGACTTCCATTTTTACCATCCACGCCAGTATATTTAGACCATTTAAATTCTGTTTTATATGCAGGTGGAGTTTTCTTATCTGTTACCGCTATTCCAATATAATCATGGCCATCTGGATCTATATACATAGCCCCAACATCTCCACCTGAATCAGAATACTTTATATGCACATACTGACTTTTTCCGTCTTCTCCTTTTAATTCTTCTAACAAACCTGTACTAAAATTTTCTGTTTTTAATGTTCCTAAACCGAACTTTAAGGTTTCACCATCAAATAAAAGTGAATAATGCTCTAAATCCTTACCAAATAGTATGGTACCATTGTCTAAATCAATACCTACTCTTTTATCCTTACTTGTAATTAGCCCAGATTTTATAAGCCCTCCGTTTATCTCTGTAGAGTCATTTTCACCTTTTAAATCTTCAAATTTTACATATCCTTTTAAATCTATACTTTTTGCCAACGCTTTAATTTCTTCTTTGGTTTGCTCTACTAATGTAGAAAATTCTTCTGTACCTACCTTTGCCTGTATCTTATCATCCATAACTCTAAGAAGTGAATTTATCTTCTCAATGTGTCTTACAATATCCTTTTTCCTATTGCTTGGATTATAGTTAATTTGAGGGCATTCACACTCTTCAACTAGACCTCCGTTATATGTAAGTTTCCTAACAAGAGGTAAAAACTTAAATAATTTTCCACCCCTAAACACTGTTACCGCTTTGCCCACACCAAGAGTAGGATTACCATTATACTTAATACTAAGGGCTGATAACTCATTAAATTTAAAGGATTTTTTGCCTACATCAATGAAATCAATTCCGTTTCCTTGAATAAACATATTATCTACTATGTGAAATTTTTTGTCACTGTCCTTGTTATAGTCCGCATCATCTGCGCCGTTTTGTATTACTCTAATGCTATCAATTTGTATCTTTGAATCTGCATTACTTCTATTTTTAAACTCTTTAAAAAGAATTATATTATCATCATTTATTTTAATATCATCAGCATTACTGTATGATCCAATCTCTAGCTTTTGACTTATGGCATCAATATAGGCCCAACCACATACCAGTTCTGACACCTGGGCAAGGACTTCTCTTGCTGTCATGTCGTAGAAGTTGGGTTTGAATTTAATATTTCTATTAAGTTCACTGGAGTTTTTTATGCTATCTGACGCGGGAACACCGCATATCTTGCATATATCAAGTACTATGTCTTTTAATTTACATGGGAAATTTAATTTGCTGTCATACTTAACGTTAAACTTACTCATTAGATCATAGCTTTTTAACTCCCAACTTCTCATATTGCTATTAGCTGAATCTATAATAAATTCTCCAAGTTTAGCATACCCTATACCTTTGTTAGTTTTAACACCTATTTCAACTACTGCTGTTTTATCTTTAAAATTACTCTCATTGAAATTCTCATATTTATCTACTAATTTTATGGTAGCAGATGACATGAAGGCAGTACCTACACTAAAATCTTTCCCCTCGGATAGTCCTGTCACTACCTTTATGTTCTTCAAATATTCATCCGTGAACTCCTTACCATCAATAGTTACCTTTGCGCTAAGTTCCCTTGACGGATTAGAGAATGCCTCTTTTATAAGTTTCATATCCATATGTAATCACCTACCTTTCAATTAGATTGAATTTAAGACCCATCCAAAGTCCTTTTTTACTGTCATAAAGTGCTGCACTCCTATCTCCGCAGTACATCTTCCTACTTAAACGCCCATCTAGTGGGTCATCATAAGTTACATTAAAGAAAACCCCAGACACACAGCCTAGAATTTTCTTAATTTCATTACTTCTTAGAGGACCAAAATCAAGTTCAATTTTGCGCTTAACTGCAATTCTATCCCTCATCATTTCCCCTTTAACATTTCTGACAGACGAATCAGAATCAAGGTCCTGTAAGTATATTTTATACGGTTTTATATATGGGGTAATGTCGACCCCTGATATAGATATCATAAATATAGATCATCCTTTCTATTCAAATACTGGTTTTCCTGTTCTTTTTTGAATATTGTCAATATATTCAACTGACTTTCTTCCGACCACTTCACTGTCAAGTTCAAGTGTTATGTTGATCGTCTTCCCTGATGCGTCCTTACCACCATCATCGCCATTCATTAGTTCTAGTATTTCTCTAACAACACTATCCTTATCTGGTGGTGGCTGCTGCTTAACCTCTCCCAGAAATGCAAGTTCCGGCTGTCTAAATTCTGGTATAGTCATTAAACCGTTCATAGCGTCCATTACCTTACCAGTCTCAGCTTCTATCCCTACGGCCATACCTCTAGGAATCATCTTACCTATCTGATCACGAAATACTCTTGATGGTGAATGTATTCCAAACCAATCGCATACAGTATCTACAACACTATCACAAAAACCACCAAGTTTATCTAATATCCAATCTGCTACTGATGATATACCATTCCACAGACCTATTATTAAATTTTTACCTATATCAAATAAATTGATACTTCTTATTGAATTGTATATGCTTTTCCCTACACTAACCATAGCACTTACTGCACTATGCATTGTATTTCCTATTCCTTTTGCAATACTTTTTACTAATTCACACCCTGCATTTAAAAACTTTCCAAAAAAATTAATTATCGCTTGTAATACATTAGTCACGCCTTCAGTACAAAGTTGAAATATCTTTCCCCATAAATTAATATACCAATTTATTATATTTTTCATAAAATCTGATGCGCCTTTAAAAATTTTAATAACAAGCTCACCTAACCCTTTGAGTATCTTAACTCCGAAATCCGTAACGCCATTAACTATCTTATCCCAAGTTTCGCTTATAAACTTATATATATTAGTAAAAATATTAATACATGCATTCTTTATATTTTCCCAAATATTTTTTATTGCCGGACCTATCTTGTCCCAATTTTTCCAAAGTGCAATACTTATGGCTATTACTGCTGTTATTGCTACGATAACTGGATTTATTCCTAATAACGCCACCTTAAATGATTGTCCTAAAACAAATACTGCACTTCTTGCCGTAAGCAAAATTCCTGGTATAGCTTGCCATATCATTAGACCCTTAGAAGCTAATACCCAAGCACCTATTATTGTTACAAGAGCTTCAAGAGTTGGATTTCCATCTGCTAATAGCCATTCAATCAATTCACTAAACTTATCAAGCAGATTAGCTACTATATCAAGTACCTTCCCTATAGCTGGCCCTAAAATTTCTAAGAATCTTCCAGCTGTTGGCGCAATGAAATCTGAGTATATCTTGCCAGCTAACTCAAATAATCTTGTTGCTAACCTTCCTATGGATTCAAATAAATGATTACCACCATTGTCCCAAACACCTCTAAATCCTATAGTCATAGACTCAAACAACTTAGATGTAGCATTCATACATTGCATGACTGTATCTGTTATGGCCGGACCAAACTTCATCCATAGTTTATCTATAGCTTTTGTAACATTACTTATTAATATAAGCAAGTTATTAAAAGCGTTTCCTATATGCATCAGAAATTCAGTACCTATTTTATTTTTATTCCAAGACTCTTTAAATGTCTTTGGTATCTCAGCAAATAGATGTGTAACATTCTTAAGTATATCAAGACAATTTACTGCTATTTCGTCACCTATTGCCCTCCATACCTCTCTAATACTTGTGGTGATACTTTCAAATAACTGTATGGTATTTATTATCCCATCTGCTATATTTTGTATTATCTGAGTACCTCTACCTTCGTCATCCCAAGCTAACCTAAATGATTTTGCTATATCTCCTATAATCAACAATATATTTTGAAGTAACCTTTGTATTGAGTCAAGCATTTCCACACCAGTCCCATTGGTCCATACTTCGTACAGTGATCTTCCAACAGACTTAGCTAATTCAGATATTTGTCCCATAGCATACTTAAATGCTTTTATAGTGTTTTGTCCTTCATTAGCCCATGATTCCTGAAGAGGCTTAAATATTCCTTTTAATATTTCCTTAAATTTATCAAACTTAGATGTGTCACCTATTTCAGTAGTTGCTGCAGCTATCCAACTTGGTGGCTTACTTCTTTCATCATCCCCGTCATCTATATTATTAGTCTTAAGGTTTATAGTATTTATTTCATCAAATCCAGCTAGAGAACCTATCATCTCTTTAGCAGACTTTTTCACCCTATTAGCTGTTTTTTGAGATTGTTTACTCATTTCTTTGTAGGCCGTAGTCTGTGCATTTAATTGTCTAGCCCCTTCAACGCTTGCCTTATATGTTGTCCCAAACATAGTTGCAATAAAGGCAGCCATATATCCGGTAGCCTTTGCTAGATATTCCATAAACTTAACTAACGCCGGAATGATTATATCCATAATAGGCTGAAATGCTGCAGCAAGATTTAACTTAACCGTATCAAGTGAAGCTCTGTATTGCTCATTAGCCATCAAGGCATCACCTATATAACTAGTTAAACCCTTTAGCATCTTAGAGATTACGCCAATTACAAATAGTCTTCTAAATACTCTCCAAAATGACTTGTCTAATGTATTAAAACCTTTAGCGCCTTTCATACCAGCATTATGTGCTGCATCTCCTAACTTCCTAAATCCTAATATAGTGGGCTTAAAAGGTAGTAGCATGGCTCTGTGAATCCCCTTAAAAATCCTCACAGATGTGCCTTTTAACTTACTATTAATCTGTGACTTAGTTTTTACTATAGACTTAGATACTGAATTTGTCACCTTACTTGAAGTATCCTGTAACGACTTAATATGCCTTTCAGTCTGTCCCAACTTAGCATTTAGTGAATTAATACTCATTCCTATCTTGTCAATAGCTCTATTTTCTTTGTCAATCTGTTCTGCAATTTTCTTTGCTCCTGGTGCGTTAGGGTCAAATACTTCTGTTATTTTACCTCCGACATTTTTCATAGCTGTAGCAGTCTTCTTATACTGTGTCTCTAGCTCTTTGACTCTTTTAATATGTTGACTTGCTGCACTTTCTTGTAGGTTTATTGTTTCTTTAATTATCTCAACCTGTTCTTGGTAATATTGCATATCTGCCTTAATACCAGTTTTAACTGGTGGGGCTCTTGGTTGAGGTATACTCACCTTTCCACTAACATCTGGTACAACATCAGGCTTAGGATTTATCTGTTGCAAATTGAGGGATTTTAGTTTTTCTATCAGCAAATCTATCGCACTATTCAAACCGTTAATCATCTTTTGTAAGGCTGCATCAACCTTGTTTACAGTTTGCTCCATAGTTGTATCAACACTAGTCATCACTTGCTCAGCTCTAGCTGTAGATTTCTCCATAGACTTTGTAAAAGCTTCCCCTACCTTTGTTGCACCTTCTGGAGTTTCAAACATAGATTTAATCTTACTAGATATGCTGTCGGTAACCTTATTAAGTGACTTAGATATATCAGCATCTAACTCAACACCTAATTTGACTGTACCAACTGTACCTTCTGACATACTGCTCACCTCTCTTTCTATAAAATCTATTTAACCAAATGCTCTTGCAAACACTTCTTCCAATTGTTTCATCATCTGCTCATTTTCATCATCAGTTCTTAATTTTGCCTGTTTACTTCTCCAGTCTTGTCTTATCTTTTTCTGATGTTCATTGAAATTTTTTAACATTTCCTTGTCATCTTCCGACCTTATAGATACCACTTGACCAAGCGGGGTCTTCGGCATTATTCCACTAAGTAGAGTACAAAATTCGTCCCATTCCAAATCAGAACCTCTTAATCTTATTCCATACTGAGCTAAGAATGATGCCTCTATCAACTCCCAGTCTTCTACAAGGTCATACCATTTTACTTTTTTTCAGATATTACCTCGTTTTTCTCGTCATCAAGACCCATCATGGCATTAGATATTGTTTCAACAATAGTTTGCCAATCAGTAAGTGTAAATTCCTGTGATTCGACATAAGTAAGTCCATCAACACCTATTCCTATAGCTACCATCTCTCTTAAAGTGTTCAAGTCTTCCTTTCCATTTTCAGCAAGGCCCTGCATAGCAATTGCACCTTTAAGGGTGCTGTTAATTTTAAATTCAACACCTTCTTCAAACTTAACAACTGGTTTCTGTCTAGTTAACTTATTTGATATATCATAAAACTGTTTTGCCATTTTTTCTCTCCTAATCTTAAAATACAAGGACCGCAATAAATACGGTCCTCTGAAATAAAATATCAACTTCACCCATTATTTTTTCAACAATCCTGGGTCAGGATCTAACTTTGCGGGGCCTGAGTAAATTCTGGCTTTCCATCACTCATAAGTTCAAATTCAAGTGGTGCAACATTTGTTGAATCTGCCCCCTCAACATTCTTAACATCTATTATTGCATCAAAGTTTAATTTTGAACCATTCGGAAACTCTATCTCCGCTTTAGTAGAACAATCTAAACCATCTTTCCATGCAACATCAGCAACATAGTCATTACCTTCATCTCCTACATGTCTCTTGCCATTTAAAGAAATACTGAATCCTTTACCTGTCATAAGACGTCTTACCCATCCATCTGTATCCATTGGTGTCCATTCTTCAACATTACCATCAATCGATAGTGAAAATGTTTCTAGATCTTTTATAACCTTCATATCCCCTGTTTGTGATTTTATACCTTTGGTTCCAACTTTAAATTTTATTTTATATACTGGATATACTCCAGCTACACCGTTATTTTTTGCCATATTTCTCCCTACCTTTCATATAAAATATCAAAGTTGATGACAAACTCATAAATTCCATTATCATCAACTCCTATGCAAATTGGGTTGGCATCCCTTAAATTAATCTTTATTACCTTATATTTATTTATAACTGGATTCTGACCCCATAAGGACTCATATACTTCCATAGCTTTTTCTTCTGACTCCTTGGCATTTTTATTCCAATGAATCAAAATTGAGTAACCTTGTACAAATGTACTTGTATTATCTAAGCCTCCTATACATACTTCATTACGTGACATGGCCT
>NZ_FODF01000021.1 GCF_900110295.1 Peptostreptococcus russellii | reverse complement strand
TGATGGGAATGTTCTGCCTTTTAGAATAGATTTTATCAATACCATTAAGATGCCTGATTACGTTAATGATAAAAAAGTCTATAGCATAGATAGAGAAAAAGCCTTAGCAGATCCACAGCGAATCAGTGAAATTGTTTCTTACGTTCTTGAACACTTTGATCAGAAGACAAAGCGCAATAGTTATTACACATTCTCTGCGAAATGGGAAGAAGCAGATAAGCACAACCCTAAAAAGATGATAGAAAAGCGTGAAACAAGGCGAGTTGCCGGTTTCAACTCCATATTTGCTGCTGCATCCATCCCAATGGCAATCAGATACTATAATGAGTTTAAGAAGCAGATAGCGGAAAAGAACCGTAACCTTACCATTGCAACTATTTTCAGTTTTAGTGCAAATGAAGAAGAGCCAGATGGATTGCTTCCTGAAGAGGATTTTAATATGGAAAACCTTGACCAGAGCTCCAGAGATTTTCTTGAGGCGGCTATCCGAGATTACAATTCCACATTTAACACGAATTACGATACTTCCTCGGATAAGTTCCAGAATTATTATAAAGACCTCTCTCTTCGCGTAAAGAATCGGGAGATTGATATATTGATTGTTGTCAATATGTTCCTGACAGGCTTTGATGCAACAACCCTAAATACGCTATGGGTAGATAAAAACCTGAGACAGCATGGACTAATTCAGGCTTTTTCAAGAACTAACCGCATCTTAAACAGCGTTAAGACCTATGGTAATATCGTTTGCTTTAGAGATTTGAAAGAAGAAACAGACAAAGCTATTGCACTATTCGGCAATAAGGATGCTGGCGGTATTGTACTGCTAAAAACATTCGATGAATATTATAAGGGATATGATGAAAAAGGTGAACACAAGCCGGGCTATGCTGAACTGATTGCAACCCTTACAACACAGTATCCCCTTGGACAACCTATTCTCGGTGAAGAAGCTGAAAAAGACTTTATCCGGTTATATGGAGCAATACTTAGACTCAGAAATATTCTTACTTCTTTCGATGACTTTGAAGGAAATGAGATTTTATCTGAAAGGGATTTTCAGGACTATCAGAGCATTTATATTGACCTGTATCAGGAATACAGAAAAGGTGCTGATGGTGACAAAGAAACTATCAATGATGACATAGTTTTCGAGATTGAACTGGTCAAACAAATAGAGGTAAATATTGACTACATCCTTATGCTTGTAGCTAAATATCAACAATCCAACTGTAAGGATAAAACCATTCTTACGACCATTGATAAGGCTATCAATTCAAGTATTGAACTTCGAAGCAAGAAAGAGCTTATCGAGCGTTTTATAGAGCAAGTCAATGTATCGACCAAAGTGGTTGAGGATTGGCGTAAATTCCTCCATGAGCGTAAGGAAGCGGATATTTCAGCGATTATAGAAGAAGAAAAGTTAAAGCCTGAAGAAACCCGCCGATTCATCGACAATGCTTTCCGAGATGGGATACTTAAAACAACCGGTACAGCTATAGATAAAATCATGCCGCCTGTATCTCGCTTTGGCGGAGGCAGGGCTGCGAAAAAACAAGGAATTATCGAAAAACTAATGTTATTCTTTGAGAAGTATTTAGGGTTGATATAGATTAATATCAATCGCTAATTCAAAAAATAATATCTTTATAAAAAGACCAGTCACAATCAGGCATGAATGCTTGAAGTGACTGGTCTTTTTTGCCCCGCTTGAAGCTGTTCATTCAAGTTTTTCTTCAATCCCTAAGTGAACGCTTCTTTTGGCTGCTTTTTATTTGTAAAAAATATATAAGAGCAGCTTTGCTATAGATAAAATCAAAATGAAAAACAAAGTAATAGATAAAATCAATACAGTCACTTTTAATGAAGAAACTAATATATAATAGAGAATGGTAATTAAAATAATAATCAATGAATTGAAAGGAGAAAACTATAATGATAACTGAAGAAAAAGTAATCGAGATGTTTAAAGAAGGCTTTGATTGTGGGCAGGTAATAACAATGGCTATTGCAGATGATTTAAATATCGATAGAAAAACTGCCCTAAAAAGTGCAGCTGCATTTGGTGGCGGAACTTTTGATGCAGGAGTTTGTGGTGCATATATAGGAGGCTTGATAGCTCTAGGTCTAAAATATGGTCACAGTGAAGCTAATGACATGGCTACAAAGGGAAAAATGATAGCAAAGGTATGTGAGTTTAAGGAAAAATTTGCACAACTTCACAGCGGAAAGACAGCTTGTTCAGAAATATTAGGTTACAATCTAACAGAAGAAGAAGATTCAAAGATAATACAAGAGAAAAATCTTTTATTTACAGTATGTCCAAAGCTTGTAGTAGATGTAATTCAGATAGTGGAAGAATTATAGGAATTAAAAACAAAAAGTTCATAAGCAAAATCAATGAAACTGTCTTTCTAATAATAATAGATAATATTGTTTTGGGAAATTATTTAACTATGCAATTATAGCTTTCGTTACTCTAATATACAGAAGTAAGAATTGAATATTAGTATCGAAAAAAACTATAATTGAAATTAATGTTATTGAAAAAATATTTGATACAATTATAAAAAAACAAATTATTAGCATTTTATTATGTTAAGATAGAGTAAGGAGTAGTATAGTCTTTATAAGAATGTAGAGCATACTGCCAAAATAAAACCAGGAGGTAGATTATGGATTTCTATTTTGAAAAAGAAGATTTAGCTAAATTTGGACAAGGTAAACTTCGCGAAAATGCAGAAGAAATGTGGGACAAGTTTATGGAGTACTATGGTGCAGTTTATGATGAAAGCTCACTAACATTAAGAGAAAAGACTCTTGTAGCTTTAGCAACAGCATTTGCTGTTCAGTGTCCTTACTGTATAGACGCATACACAAATGCATGTCTTGAAAGAGGTTGCGACCAAGATCAGATTATAGAAGTAGCTCATGTAGTTGCTACAATAAAGGCTGGAGCAACTCTTGCATTTGGAGTTCAGAGCAAGAACATTCTTGAAAAAAAGAGTATGAAGTAAGGTATTGAATATAGCTCTAAAGAAGAAACGTATAAGTTAAAATTTAATTGATAATAATCATTGTTTTAGATAAAATATCAATAAATTTTCTATAATCTTTGTTATATAGCAAAAAAAAGAATTAAGTTTATGAGTTAGCTTATGTAAAAATTTAATTATTTGTATATAGTGCAATGGAGATAAAATGAGCTTTTATGTATTCAATAAAAAGATTTATTATGGGGGGGGGATTTAAGAAAGAATGAATATAGAAGAATTAAGTAAAAGAGTAGATATTCCTGAATTCAACGATTCAGTAGAAAATAAGGATTTTTTAAAGACAGTAGAAAGTCCATCAACTTTACAGGTAAACGTTGGCAGAATGTGTAATCTTAGATGTAAACACTGTCATGTAGAAGCAGGTCCTGATAGAAAAGAAATTATGGACAAAAATACAATGCAGGCATGTTTAGATGCATTTAAAAAATATGAATTTAAGACAATGGATATAACAGGTGGTGCACCTGAGATGAATCCAGACATAGTTTGGTTTATAGAAGAAAGTGCAAAGATAGCAGAAAAGGTAATAGTAAGAACTAACCTTGTAATATTGCTTACTGAAAAGTATAAAAATATGCCAGAAGTATTTAAAAATAATAAGGTTACTGTAGTCTGTTCGCTACCATTCTATACTAAGAAGAATGCCGACATACAAAGAGGCGATGGAGTCTTTGATAAGTCAATAGAAGCTCTAAAAATGCTAAACTCTATAGGATATGGAACAAACCCTGAATTAGAGCTTGACATAGTTTTCAATCCAGCAGGAGCATTCCTTCCACCTAGTCAGGAAGATATGACAAAGCTTTATAAGGAAAGATTATATTCACAGTTTGGTATAGTGTTTAATAACCTATTTACTATAACTAACAATCCACTAGGAAGATTCTCAGATTTCTTAGATGAAAGTGGAAACCTTGAAGAATATATGAACACACTTTATTATAGCTTTAATCCAGCAACAGTTGAAAATATGATGTGTAGGGATCAGGTATCTGTTTCTTGGGATGGTGGACTTTATGATTGTGACTTTAATCAAGCAGCAGGTA
Organism: Peptostreptococcus russellii; assembly: GCF_900110295.1. Classification (GTDB taxonomy): domain Bacteria; phylum Bacillota; class Clostridia; order Peptostreptococcales; family Peptostreptococcaceae; genus Peptostreptococcus; species Peptostreptococcus russellii_A. The sequence continues at coordinate 13,459 of NZ_FODF01000021.1, read as the reverse complement.
TAAAAGCTGAAGGAATAGATAATATATTTGATTTAAGAGATAAGTCTCTTGATATAAGAACTATAAAGACAGGAAAACACTGTTATGCATGTACTGCTGGAGCTGGCTCAAGCTGCGGTGGAGCAACAGAAAAATAGTTTACAAGAGATAATAAAAAATATTTGAATCATTAAAAAGAATATATGGTATTATTAAGTACTTAATTCTAGATAGTAAAAAAATATAAAGAAAGGCTAAGTGCAGTTTGCTTGTACCTAGCTTTTTTGTTATAAAATAGAAGAGTTATTTTGGTTTAAAAAGACGATTATAAGAATAAAAATAATAGAAAATAAATATATAATGATATATTGTTATAGAAATATACAATTTATTCTTTTTAAAATTGACCTTTTACTAAAAGAAGGTATATAATTGAAATGTTGTTTTAATAATCAATTTAATTAAAGTTATAGGAGGCATTTATGACAGTAAATAAAGAGCAGTATTTAGAACATATAAAGAATATTGCAGAGGAATATTTTAGATCAGGAACATTTTTTTGTTCAGAAGCAGTAGTACAAACTTTAAACGATGAACTAAACAATCCATTACCAGAGGAAGTAGTAAAGATGGCTTCAAGCTTCCCAATAGGACTAGGTAAGGCACAGTGTTTATGTGGTGCAATATCTGGTGGGGAAATGGTACTTGGTATGATGTATGGAAGAGTAAAGGGTGAGCCGATGAACCCTAGAATGTTCGAATGTGCAAAAGACCTTCATGATTATATAAAGAATGAATACAAGGCTACTTGCTGTAGAGTGATGACTAAGCAGTGGGAAGGAGATAATTTTGCATCTCCTGAAAGAAAAGAGCATTGTATAGAAATAACAGGAAAAGTTGCAAGATGGGTAGCAGAAAGGTTAATAGATGATGGAAAGCTTGAAATCCCAAAAAGAATCTAGTTTGCTTGAGATTATACCAATACCAATAGCAGGTTTAATGCTTGCTTTAGCTACAAATGGGAATATGCTAAAAGTAAGAAGTGAGTACTTGAGATATGCTTTTGGATTTGCAGCGTTTATATTATTTGCAATTTTGCTTTTAAAAGCAGTTTTGCATTTTAAAAATATAAAAAAGGAATTTGAAAATGTTGCTATTGCATCTGTTATACCTACATTTTCAATGGGGGTAATGGTTTTAAGTACATATGTACTGCCATTTTCAAGACCCATTGCTTCTGTAATGTGGTATGGAGCAATTGTACTTCATGTAATTTTAATGGTGGTGTTTACCAAAACATATGTAATTAACTTTAAGAAGGAAACAGTACTTCCTAGTTGGTATATAGTTTATGTGGGAATAGTGGTGGCTACTGTAACAGGGAAACAATTCAACCCTCTTATTGGAAAAATATGCTTTTATTTTGGCTTTGTTGCATATTTAATATTAATACCTGTAATATTGAATAGAGTATATAGAGTAGGAAAATTAAAAGAGGCTATGCTTCCGACTAAGGTAATCCTTACAGCACCGGGATCACTGTGCTTGGCAGGATATCTTAGCGGTTTTGAAAATAAGCAGACTTTTATGCTTATATTTTTATTTGTAATAAGTCAAGTATTTTTCTTAGTGGTTTTAACTGCACTCCCAAAGTTGTTAAAACTTCAATTTTACCCGAGTTTCTCTGCGTTTACATTCCCAATGGCAATTACAGCTCTGTCAATGAAGCTTTATGTCGGACATCTAAACACAGTTGTTGGAAGTGTTCCAAAGTGGATAGAGTATATAGCTTTATTTGAAGAGATTTTGGCAGTAGTGATATGTCTTTATGTACTATATAAGTATGTGAAGTTCATCGGGAGCAAATTCCCGGCATAAAATTCCTCAAAAACGGTAGGGCTTAGTTCTTACCGTTTTTTATTTTAAATCTAAAAGGCCCCTAGTATAAATTTATACTGGGGGCTTTTTTCTATTTTGATTAATTATTATATTAAATAGCTTACTAATAATTATATTAAGATTTTATTCTTCAATTTTATTTAGGAGACATACAGATTGAGAGGATATACCTTCTTTTTGACCTGTAAATCCAAGTCCTTCTTCAGTAGTAGCCTTGATATTAATATTTGAAATATCTGTATTAAGTATCTTGGCAAAGTTTGTCTTCATTTTTTCAAGATAAGGAGCCATTTTAGGCGCTTGAGCTATTATTATACAGTCGATATTGCCTACTTCATAGCCCATATCCTTCATAAGTTTATAAGAGTGCTCCATTAGCTTTAAGCTGTCTGCTCCCTTGTATTTAGGATCGCTATCTGGAAAGTGTCTTCCCAAGTCTCCAAGACCAAGCGCTCCGAAGATGGAGTCTATAACAGCATGAGTAAGAACATCTGCGTCAGAATGACCAAGAAGACCTTTTTCGTGGTCGATTTTTACGCCACCAATTATTAAATCTCTGTTTTCTACAAGTTTATGAACATCATATCCTATACCTATTTTCATATTATCCTCCTTAAAAAGTAACCTTACTTTATTGTCTTAGCAATCATTTCAGCTGGAATAAGATCCTCAGGTGTGGTGATTTTTATATTATTATAATTTCCCATTACCATTTTTACTTTATATCCAATGTTTTCCACAAGAGAAGCATCATCTGTTCCCAAAAATCCGCTTTCTTTTGCATGTTTATATGCTCTTTTTATAATATCTATGTGGAAAGCCTGTGGAGTCTGTGCACACCATAGAGTTTTTCTGTCTGGAGTAGCAGAAATATTTCCGAAGTTATCCACAATCTTAATGGTATCTTTGCTTGGGACGCCTACACAGGTACACTTGTGAACCTTAGTTTCTTCAATACATCTATTGATTGTTTCAGTATCAATAAAGGGTCTTGCCCCATCATGTATAAGAACGTAGTCAGTGTGTATAATTTTATCAAGACAATTTGCTATTGAGTCTTGTCTTTCTTTACCTCCATAGACTAGATTAATTTTTTCAAATCCATACTGGGAAATTATATTTTTTATATATTCCTCATCTTCTTTTCTAATTGCTAGAGTAATATTATCTATGTTTTCATTATTATAAAATTTTTCTATTGTCCATGCAATTACGGCTTTGTTATTTATTTTTAGAAATTGTTTGTTAATATCTGAATTCATTCTTTTACCAGAGCCTGCAGCGACTATTATTGCATCAATCATAATTTCCCTCCAATTAATATTTTATACTAGAAGTATATCATAGAGAAAGTTCAAAACCAAGATTGCTGTAAACACAAAAAAGAGCCTAGGAAAAAATTATTCCAAAGCTCTTTTATTATTAGTGTTTTTAGTACAGCTTATCTTTGTATTTTTCTACGCTGACGTTTTTCTGCCTCTTCTATAATGGCATCAACCCATTTCTGAGTCTTACCAACAAGAATATCATGTTGCTGACCATTTTTTAAAGTAAGTCTTATACCATCATGAGTAATAAAAGTAGGTTTAAAAGTTTCAACCTTTATTATTTTAGATAGTGGAATTCTCATAGCTTTTTTTTCTATAAGCTCAGCATCAGGTGTATTGGCAAAAATAATAAGTGAGTCTGTAAGGTAAAGCCAACCTTTTATATTTTTTTTACCTGCTATAGGCATTTCTGCAATTTCATCCATTACAAGAATACCTTCCTTTTCCATTTTAGTAGCAAAGATTCTCATATTTGCAGTATCTTTACCTCTTCTATTAAATAGAAGACCTGTAATGAAGAAAGTTCCTCCTAATAATATAAAGAAATATAGAAATTGACCTATACCTGCTAAAAATCCTCCTTGAGCAAAACGGCTGACACTTAGGACAACGCCGAATATAAGCCCTACCAGAATAGAAACAAGAAGCTGTTTTAAAGTACTTGTTCTCATGCTTTCCTCCTTGAATTTCAATTTTTATTTGAAACAACCTTAGGTTTGTTTTTACCGCTAGATTGTAAACCTACAAAATATATTATAACAAGTTTCAGCTTATAAACTCAACTATTTTAAAAAATCCAGAAATTTATTGAAATAAAAGTCCTCGCTTGATTTTTAGTAGTTATTCAGCTTTTTATTTCCTGGAAGAAATAGGGCAACAAGTACACAAATTGCTGCAAGTATAAAGCTTATAATATAAATGTTATTATATCCAAAAAATTGAGATTGAACAATATCGTGCGCTTTTAGTGAGTGGTTATTTAAAAAGTTACTTGTATTTACACTTATTCCAAGTTTGCTAAAGTATTTTACAACAGAGTTGTTTAAAACCATTCCGAAAGCACTGATACCAATTGTCTGTCCAAGTGTTCTTATAAACATTACAGAGCCAGATGCCATTCCCATATTTTCTTTTGATAGAGTCTCTTGAACTACAAATAAAAGCATATTAAAGCTTCCACCAAATCCAAGACCAATAACGCAAGACATAGTTCCCATAAGCCAAGGGCTAGAAGTAGGTGTGAGGAAAATAAGTCCAAATACACCTAGTGCAAGGATAGAAAGACTTGCAATTAATATATTTTTAGTTGAGTAGTGACTAATCATTTTTGAAAGTATAAATGATGAAAGCATCCAAGCAGTCGAAAGTGGAACAATCGGAACTGTAGACATCATAGGTGCATATCCCTGAACACTTTGCATAAATGAAGGGTTATAAACATCCATTGCTATAAGAATAGTAGCATTTAAAAATGTAATCACCATTACCAACACAATTTCTTTTGAAAATAGTTGATAAGGTAAAACAGGGGATTCAACTGTTTTTTCAACCTTGGAAAATATAATCAAAAATAAAATGGAAAGTGTAATTGGAAGTAGTACCCTCAAACTAAAAAATGAATTGCTTTCAAGTGAGGACATTGCCTGTATTATACATATTACAAATAAAGTCATGACAGATAGACCTTTAATATCAAGTTTTTCCGAGCTTTTTGTTTCTTTGAAGTTATAGTATTTATGAACAAGAAACATACTAATTAGTCCGACTGGAATATTAATATAAAAAACCCAGTGCCATGTGAACTTTAGTAGAATAATTCCACCTAGAAGTGGAGCAATTAAACTAGCTATACTCCAAACTGTAGAATTGTATCCACTTATCATAGCTCTTTCTTCTACATCGAATACATCGCCTATAACTGCCATTGTAAGTGTTGCAAGAGCACCAGAACCAAGTCCTTGAAGAGCTCTTGAAAAAATCAAGAATTCCATATTCATTGAAAGTCCGCACATCAATGAACCTATAAGAAATATTACTATTGATATTTGAAGTAACTTCTTTTTTCCGTAAATATCTGCAAGTTTTCCAAAAACAGTATTTGCAATTGCCGATGTTAAAAGAAATATGGAAAAAACATAGCTGGCAAGGTTAAATCCGGAAAGATCCTTGACTATTGAAGGTATTGCAGTAGTTACTATTGTAATTTCTACTGCACCCATACTGTTACATATAAAAAGTGCAAGAGCGACAAGTTTTTTTTCTAGTGACATGGTATCCTCCGCTATCTAAAATGCCCAATTGCCATTTTTAAATATTTCGTGTGATTTTCCTGATTTATCTATGCCCATAATATTAAGGTCAGAATCTCCTATCATGAAATCAACATGTGTAATACTTGAATTCATACCGACTTTATCCATTTCATTTTCATTTAATGAATCTCCATTTTCTATGTTAGAACTGTAGGCAGCTCCAATTGCTAGATGGCAAGAAGCATTTTCATCGAAAAGGGTACTATAAAAAACAATATTGCTATTTGAAATAGGTGAGTCAAATGGAACAAGAGCCATTTCTCCAAGCCTTAGAGAGCCTTCGTCCGTTTCTATTAATAGCTTAAGACTTTCATGACCTTTTTCTGCCTTGTAGTCTATTATTTGTCCATCTTTAAATTCAATCCAGAAATTATCTATAGTATTTCCTGCAAATATAAGAGGCTTTGTACTGTGGACAATGCCGTTGACTCTATTTTTGTGAGGCATGCCATAGACTTCTTCAGTTGGAATGTTAGGACAAAACTCTATATTGTTAGGATCAAAAGCGGATCCTCCCTGCCAAATATGTCCCTGAGGAAGACCTATTTCAAGATTTGTTTTAGATGACTTGTAGATAAGTCTATCAAGGTCTAGCTTATTAAGTGTATTCATTTTATTTCTTATATTTGAAACATGAGATTTCCAATCTTCAACTGGGTTTTCGGAAACTCTGGAGCAATCTAGGATTTCATTCCATAACTTTTCAATAGCATCATTGAGTTCTAAGTCTGGATGAAGCCTACTTGCCCATGCTTCAGAAGGGACAGCTACAATTGACCATTTGACCTTGTCAGTAAGAGTATAAGATCTCCATTCTTTAAGGTATTTTCCAGCAATTTTCTGAAATCTGGAAATTCTATCTGTATCTACTCCTTTTAGAAGATCTGGATTTGCAGATACAATGTTAAGGAAAGAACCACTTTCTTTTGCTATTTCTGTATATTTATAAGATTGCCATTCTGGATACTCATCAAATGCCTCATCTGGAGCTGATAAATAAGTTTCTCTAAAGATTACCTCATCAGAATATTCTACATAGACATGTTTAGCACCTGCCTTGTAAGCTTCTTTTACGCATCTTCTTGCAAAGTCTGAAGCTTCCACATCAGCCCTTATTAGAAGAGTTTCTCCTTTTTGAATATTGATTCCTGTTTTTATTGCCAGTTTCGCGAATTTATCTATTCTTTTATTTAGTTCCATAAAATACCTCCTGAAATTTTATTAAAAAGCAAAACTGCTAAATTCAAACTTTTAGTAGATTTAGCCTAATAATTTATATTTATTACTATTTTGCTAGATATTATCTATAAATATAATATCATAATAAAAAGACAGATATGAAAAAATAATTTATTTTATAAACATAAATCTGAATATAAAAAACCTGCATATAAAAATATACAGGTTTGAAAATTTTATTGAGTTGTTACATTCATATCCAACATATCTTCTGGAATAAGGTTTTTAACAATATTTTGATAGTTTTCAAGATTGTATTTGCCTGCACCATACATTGCAAAGTGTCTATTTGCAAGTTCTAAAGGATATTTATCAAGTCTATAGACCTTTCCATCTAGTCCATATTGGTTACTTTCTAAATGAAATACGAGAGGTGTAAACTTAGCTTCTTCTATGTATTTTTTGCCTCCCTTTTTTACAAAATTCCAAGATGCCATTCCTTCAAGATATGTATCAGCTCCTAACATATTGTGTACGAAGTTACCCATGCCGTAATATATTAATGTTTTTTTACCATCTTTATTAGTTAGCCACTCAGACTTTTGAATTACATGTGCATGTGAGCCTAAAACAACATCGACGCCTAAATCGTTAAATAACTTTGCGAATTTAATTTGAGTTTCATTTAAACTATGAACATGTTCTTCTCCCCAATGAGCTGAAACCAAAATAAAATCTGCTTCTTTTTTTGCTTTTTCAACATCTTTCTTGATTTTTTTTTCATCAAGGTATGGAACTTTGAAATCTTCTTTGGCCTTCATACCATTTGTATCATATGTGTATGAAAGTACTGCAGTTTTTATTCCGTTTTTGTCAATAATAAGAGGCTGGTCTCTGTCTTCTTGGGAGTTATAAAGCCCTGTAGTATAGACTTTTTCTTTATTCCAAAGATTTATAGAATCACTAATTCCCTCGGAACCCATATCCATAGAGTGGTTATTAGCAAGGTTAATAAGATTAAATCCAGTTTTGCTGAGAGTAGGTATCATTTCTTCTGGAGTATTGAACCTTGGATAACTATGTATCCCATATTTGTCTCCAGCAATAATAGATTCCTGATTGATATAGCGAATATCGTGTTTGTTAATATCGTCCTTAATTTCACTATAAAGATTAGAAAAATCATATTTTCCATCTCCTAAAACTCCATTTCTTTTATCTGAAGATTGATAGATGGTATCGTGAATTAAGTTATCTCCCACACCTACAAAACTGACTTTTTTTACAGTTTGAGCAGGTGCTTTTGCATATTGTTCTTTAGAACTGCCCTTTATTTCTTGTAAAAAGAAAATTGAAAAAAAGGATATTACAACTAAGGAAATAATTACAGTAGTTATAATGGTCAAGCGATTGTCTTTAAAATCCATATTTATAAGTCCTCCAAATAATTATATACAGTTCCATTATATAGTAGTAGCCAGATTATTTCTAGCAAATAAGCCATTAAAGATAAAATAGCTCAATTAAAGCTATATTAAGTATTTGAGTGGATAGATAAAATTAATTTTGAACTTGTAATATAAATTGAAAATCTTAATATTTAAATTATTTAAAATAAAAAAATGTGCATTTAAAAATTAAAAAACAAATATAAAATAGTTATTATTAATTCAATACTAATAAAAAGAAAAGAAGAGGGAAATTTTATTAAAATACGTAGAAAAAACAAGTAAAGGATGGCTTATTTATTTTCACAAAAATAATTGACATGGCTTGATTACAGTGCTAAAATATAAAGGTATGTAATCTTGAAATATAGAGATTACTTTTTTTAGTAGAATACTAAAAGCATCAAAACAATTAATCAATATGCAGTGCATATTGGTGCGGTTGGCGATCACTGATGAAGATCGGAAATTTAAGAAAAAGGAGGTGCAGTTGATGCCAACAATCAACCAATTAGTTCGTAAGAGTAGAAAAGCTGTAGAAAAGAATTCTACTGCTCCAGCACTACAAAAAGGTTACAATTCTTTAGTAAAGAAAGCAACTAACATTAGTGCTCCACAGAAGAGAGGTGTTTGTACTTCTGTAAAGACAGTAACACCTAAGAAGCCAAACTCAGCCCTTAGAAAGGTTGCCAGAGTTAGACTTACAAACGGTATAGAAGTATCTGCTTATATACCAGGTGAAGGACACAACTTACAGGAACATAGTGTTGTTCTTATAAGAGGTGGTAGAGTTAAGGACCTTCCTGGTGTTAGATACCATATACTAAGAGGTACATTAGATACAGCTGGTGTAGAAAAGAGAAGACAGTCTAGATCTAAGTATGGTACTAAGAGACCTAAGGAAAGCAAGTAATAATTAATCAATCTACATTATTAGAGATTCAGTATTAATTAGAGATTTAATTTAATGAGAAGGTAGCTTGAGCCAAAAATCAAGTGAAAAGGTATAAAGCTGATAAAACAGCAATTGATTATAGTTCGATGCTTTAAATATATAGATATATTTATTTATGGCATCACGGCAAAAGACATTGTCGAGTACCTATGATTTAACTTTTATAATTAAGGAGGGAAGCGAAATGCCAAGAAAAGGTAATGTTCCAAAGAGAGAAGTTTTACCAGATCCAATGTATGGAAGTAAGGTAGTAACAAAATTAATAAATAACTTAATGTATGACGGAAAAAAAGGGAAAGCTCAGAAGATCGTATATGATGCTTTCGCTATAATAGCAGAAAAGACTGGTGAAGATGCACTAGAAGTTTTCAATAAGGCTATGGAAAATATAATGCCAGTACTAGAAGTAAAGGCAAGAAGAGTCGGTGGTGCAAACTATCAGGTACCTATCGAAGTTAGAGCTGATAGAAGAGAAACATTAGGACTTAGATGGTTAGTTAGATACACTAGAGCTAGAGGCGAAAAGGGTATGGTAGAAAAACTAGCTAAGGAAATAATGGATGCAGCTAATAATACTGGTGCATCTGTAAAGAAGAAGGAAGATACACACAAGATGGCAGAAGCAAACAAGGCATTTGCTCATTACAGATGGTAATCCATTTTTTTGTATAAGTAATTAAGGAGGAAACAGATGGCTAGACAATTTCCATTGGAAAAAACTAGAAATATAGGAATAATGGCCCACATAGATGCAGGTAAGACTACAACTACTGAAAGAATCTTGTTCTATGCTGGACGTACTCATAAAATAGGTGAAACACATGACGGTGCATCTCAGATGGACTGGATGGCTCAGGAAAAGGAAAGAGGTATAACAATTACTTCTGCCGCTACTACTTGTGAGTGGAAGGGTCACAGAGTAAACATCATAGATACTCCTGGACACGTCGACTTCACAGTTGAAGTTGAAAGATCTCTAAGAGTTCTTGACGGTTCTGTTGCAGTTTTCTGTGCTAAGAGTGGTGTTGAACCACAGTCAGAAAATGTTTGGAGACAGGCTGAAACTTACGGTGTTCCAAGAATAGCATTCGTAAATAAGATGGATAGACAGGGAGCTGACTTCTACAATGTTGTTCAGATGATGAAGGACAGACTAAAGGCTAACGCAGTAGCAATGCAGTTACCAATAGGATCAGAAGACAACTTCACTGGTATAATAGATCTTCTAGTAATGAAGGCTGAAATATACAAGAATGACCAGGGTACTGAAATAGAAGAACAGGATATCCCTGCAGATATGCTTGATAAGGCTAAAGAATATAGAGAAGCATTAGTAGAAGCAGTAGCTGAAACTGATGAAGAACTTATGATGAAGTACTTAGAAGGTGAAGAAATAACAGTTGAAGAATTAAAGAAGGCTATAAGAAAAGCTACAATAGCTTGTGAAATGAACCCAGTATTCTGTGGTACAGCTTATAGAAATAAGGGAGTTCAGTTAATGCTTGATGGTGTTATCGACTACCTACCAGCTCCAACTGATATAGAATCAATAAAGGGTATATTACCAGATGGTGAAGAAAGTGAAAGACATGCATCAGATGATGAACCATTCTCAGCTCTTGCATTCAAGATCATGACTGATCCATTCGTAGGTAAGCTTGCATTCTTCAGAGTTTACTCTGGTACTTTAGAATCTGGTTCTTATGTACTAAATGCTACAAAGAACAAGAGAGAAAGAATCGGTCGTATACTACAGATGCATGCTAATACAAGAGAAGAAATAACTTGTGTTTATGCAGGAGACATAGCTGCTGCAGTAGGTCTTAAGGATACTACTACAGGAGATTCACTTTGTGATCCTAATGCACCAATAATTCTTGAATCAATGGAATTCCCTGAACCAGTTATATTTGTTGCTATAGAACCAGCATCAAAGGCTGCTCAGGAAAAGATGGGTGTAGCTCTTCAGAAGTTATCAGAAGAAGATCCTACATTCACAGTAAGAACTGACGCTGAAACTGGACAGACTATCATCGGTGGTATGGGTGAACTTCACCTAGAAATAATCGTTGACAGACTTCTAAGAGAATTCAAGGTTGAAGCTAAGGTTGGTGCTCCTCAGGTTGCATACAGAGAAACTATTACTCAGCCAGTTGATGTTGAATACAAGTACTCTAAGCAGTCAGGTGGTAGAGGACAGTATGGTCACGTTAAGATCAGAGTTAACCCACTTGAATCAGGAGAAGGATACAAGTTCGAAAACAAGACTGTTGGTGGATCTGTTCCTAAGGAATATGTTGGTCCAGTTGATCAGGGTATCCAGGGCGCTATGCAGTCAGGTATAGTAGCAGGTTATCCAGTAGTTGACGTTGCTGTTGAATTATATGATGGTTCTTACCATGAAGTCGATTCATCAGAAATGGCCTTCAAGATGGCAGCATCTATGGCATTCAAGGATGCTATGAAGAAGGGTAACTCAGTTCTTCTTGAACCAATATTTGCAGTTGAAGTTGTTACTCCAGAAGATTACATGGGTGATGTTATGGGTGACTTAAACTCAAGAAGAGGTATGATTCAGGGTATGGAAGCTAGAAACGGTGCTCAGGTAATAAGAGCTCACGTTCCACTATCTGAAATGTTCGGATATGCAACTGACCTAAGATCTACTACTCAGGGTAGAGCTACTTACACTATGATATTTGACCACTATGCACAGGTTCCAGCATCAGTTGCTAAGGCAATAAGTGAAGGAAAGTAATTAGTGTATTAAAATAGAAAAAACTTTAATTAAAAGCGATTAGTTTTTGATTGAAACGTTGAAAAATACGTAAAAAAGTGATATACTTATATAGAATTTACAGTTTATTGTAAAAAAAAGGTGGGTATTATAATACCCACCGCATAATAAATAAAATATTATTTTATAATAGGGAGGAAATTTGAAATGGCAAAAGCTAAATTTGAAAGAAGTAAGCCACATGTTAATATCGGTACAATAGGTCACGTTGACCACGGTAAGACTACATTAACAGCAGCTATAACTAAGACTTTATATGACAGATATCAGTTAGGAGAAGCAGTAGACTTCGCTAACATAGATAAGGCTCCAGAAGAAAGAGAAAGAGGTATCACAATATCTACTTCTCACGTTGAGTATGAAACTCCAAACAGACACTATGCTCACGTTGACTGCCCAGGACATGCTGACTACGTTAAGAACATGATCACAGGTGCAGCTCAGATGGATGGTGCAATACTAGTTGTTGCAGCTACTGATGGTCCAATGCCTCAGACAAGAGAACATATACTACTTTCTAGACAGGTTGGTGTACCTTACATAGTTGTATTCTTAAACAAGTGTGATATGGTAGACGACGAAGAACTTCTAGAATTAGTTGAAATGGAAGTAAGAGAACTATTAAGCGAATATGATTTCCCAGGAGATGATACTCCAATAGTTAGAGGATCTGCTTTAATGGCAATAGAAGATCCTAAGTCTAAGTGGGGAGATATCATAGTTGATTTCTTCGAGCAGATAGACGAATATATACCAGCTCCAGAAAGAGCAGTTGACAAGCCATTCCTAATGCCAGTAGAAGATATATTCTCAATCACTGGTAGAGGTACTGTTGCAACTGGTAGAGTTGAAAGAGGTATACTTAAGGTTTCTGACGAAGTTGAACTAGTTGGATTATCTGAAAAGCCAAGAAAGGTTGTTGTAACTGGAGTTGAAATGTTCAGAAAGTTACTAGATCAGGCTGAAGCTGGAGATAACATAGGAGCTCTTCTTAGAGGTATCCAGAGAGATGAAATAGAAAGAGGACAGGTTCTTGCTGCTCCTGGTTCTGTTCACGCTCATACTAAGTTTACAGCAGAAATATACGTTCTTAAGAAAGAAGAAGGTGGTAGACATACTCCATTCTTCAACGGTTACAGACCTCAGTTCTATTTCAGAACAACTGACGTAACTGGTGAGTGTAAGCTACCAGAAGGTATAGAAATGGTTATGCCTGGTGACAACGTAACTATAGAAGTTGACCTAATCAACTCTATATGTGTAGAAGAAGGACTAAGATTCGCTATCAGAGAAGGTGGTAGAACAGTTGCTTCTGGTGTTGTTGCATCAATAATAGAATAATTAAATTTTATTTAACATAAAAGAAGATCGCTTTGCGGTCTTCTTTTTTTATATAGATATTTACTTTCTTAAATAGATAGAATTGTTTATTGCAAGAAAAAAGATTTTAAAAACACTATATATAAATAATTACATGTATTTTATAAACTCAAAAAATATAAGAATTTAAAAAAATAATATTAAAGTACCATACTATTAGTTTTTTAAACATATTTTTCATA
>NZ_FODF01000022.1 GCF_900110295.1 Peptostreptococcus russellii | reverse complement strand
AATATTTGATACTCTTCTGTTAAAATTAGCAGAAGAGTATTTTTTATATAAATTTGTAGTTTTATAGAAAAAATCTATTTCAAAAAATATTTTTTTTAAAGTGAATAAAAAGTTTTTTTGTATATAATATAATTAAAGTTTTATAGGAATATAAATATATAACATTATAAAGTTAAATAAAGAAAAAATTTATAAAATTAAAAAATTGGAAGGTTGACAGATGTTTTATAATGGAGTATACTTATTTATGATGTATTGTATACAATATTCAATTGTAAAAAGTGTGATTACAGATAAGATAAATATTTTAGAATTTTATTTTATATTTTTCTAGCTTTTTATTAGTTATAAGAAATAATAGAACGGAAAATATAATAAGCTACGTTTAGGAGATAAATTATGGATGTAAAGGTTAAATTATACAAACAGATTTTGAAAAATTCCTTTACTGTTCCAGTTAGAATAAAGTACTGGAATGGAGAAGAAACTATTACAGGTGACGGTGGTGAACCTATTGCCGAGGTAAGAATAAAGGAATCGTTGAAAATAAATCCACTAAAAGACGATATTACTCTAAGTTTAGCAGAAGCTTATATGGACGGAAAAATAGAGGTAGATGGATCTTTGCAGGAATTAATGGTATCAGCATTTTCAAATAGTGAAAGTTTTGTAGAAAATAAAAAGTATAAGATACTTAAACTTGTTAACAACCACAATAAGAATATAAGCAAAGAAGATATACATCGTCATTATGATATAGGTAATGATTTCTATGCTTATTGGTTGGATAAGTCTATGACCTATTCATGTGCCTATTTTAAAAAAGAAGGAGAATCTTTAGAAGAGGCTCAAATGAACAAAATTCACCATGTACTCAATAAGCTTAGACTAAAAAAAGGAGAAGAACTTTTAGATATTGGTTGTGGATGGGGTAACTTAATTATAACTGCAGCCAAAGAATATGGAGTTAAGGCTACAGGTTGTACTTTGAGTATAGAGCAGTTTAACCATATAAAAAACAGAATAAAAAATGAAAATATTGAAGATATGGTTGAAGTAAAACTCATTGATTATAGAGATGAATCAAAAACAGGAAAGCAATATGATAAAATATCTAGTATAGGTATGTTTGAACATGTTGGAAAGAATAACATAGGAGAGTATATGAATTGTGTAGATAAACTTTTGAAGAGTCAAGGTTTTGCTCTTATACATGGTATATCTGGACAAAGAGATATCGATGATGATACTTGTGGATATAACTCTTTCTTAAATAAATATATTTTCCCAGGAGGATACATACCTTCAGTTGCAGAACTTATAATTCCAGCTAATAAAAAAGGACTTAAACTTATAGATTTAGAAAGTCTAAGAAGACACTATCAGCTGACTTTAGAGGAGTGGCATAACAGATTTAAAGAACACTGGGATGAAATAAAATTAACAAAAGATGATAGATTTATGAGAATGTGGGATATTTATCTTCAAAGTTGTGCAGCTGTTTTTGAATCAGGTCAACTTGATGTATGTCAGTACCTATTTGAAAAAGGTACGGATAATAGCAGACCATTGGAAAGAAACTATATGGTTTAAAAAGAGAGTATAGTCCCAAAACATAAAAATAAAAATAAAAACAAAAAGAGAAACTTAAAAAGAAATTTATTTAAAAAGAAACATATTAAGATCACATAGCATATAAATAAAAAAGAATAGCATATATAGTAAATTTTGTACAAATATACAAAATAGGAAAAGAAGCTGGCAATTTTGCTAGCTTCTTTTTTATCTTTAAGATATTGACATGATTTTAAATTTGAATTATACTTATGGTGTTCAAAATATGAACTTAATTGTAGTTGCATATAAATAAATTATCAAAGGGAGAATATATATGAGCAAATTATACGACATATTGTTACTAATCAATAATTCGGAAAGAGTATCTCAAAGATTTTTATCAGAAGAGTCTGGTATTTCTTTGGGAAGTGTAAATGCAATAGTTAAGAATCTCGAAGAACAGAACTATATTCTTAAAACAAATCAAAAAAGAGGTTATGAGTTAACATCACAAGGTCTTTCAGTTCTTGAAAAATACATAGCAGAAAATCAAGAGGATAGAATTTATTTAGAGAACTTTGATGACGAACAAACAGTAAAACAAGCTGTAATACTAGCAGCAGGAGAGAAGGAGATATTTAAAAAACCAGTTAGCTTTTTAAGTATGGGTGAAGAGCGTATTATAGATAGAATTATAAGGATTCTAGATGATGCAGGAATAGATGAAATAATAGTGGTTGCTGGATATGAAAAAGAATATTTTTACAATTTAGCTAAGACAAATCCAAAAATAAAAGTTGTTGAAAATAATAGATATAAATATACAGGAACAATGGCATCTCTTGCCTGTTGTAAAGATTATATAAACGATGACTTTATACTTTTGGAAAACGATATGATATTTGAAGAGAGGGCGATATTTAATTTATTAGAAGATAAAAATAGAACTTCCATGATTATTACATCTGAAAGTGGTTCAGGAGATGAGGCACTTGTTGAATTAAGGAATGGTATGGTCTATAAAATGTCAAAAGATATCCATCAACTTAATAAAATAGATGGTGAAATGATTGGAATTACAAAGATAAGCAAGGATTTTTATGATAAAATGCTTGAAGAATATCAATATAATAGGAACCCATATGTGAATTATGAATATATAATTATGGATATAGCTAGAGAATATAAGTTGGGGTATATAAAAATAGATGATCTTATGTGGTTTGAAATAGATTCTGAAAAACATCTCTCAATAGCAAGAGGACACATATACTCCTCAATACTTAGAAGAGAAGACGAGATAAGAACAGAGAATATAAAATCAGAATTAATAAATGGACTAGGAATAAATTGTGAGGATATATTGTCAATAGAAGCTGTTGGTGGCATGACAAATAATAATTACAAGGTTAATATTAATGGGGAATACTATATTCTAAGAATGCCAGGTGTAGGTACTAGCGATATGATAAGTAGAGCAGATGAAAAGAACAATGCTAGAATAGGTGCTATATTAGGATTGGATACGGAAATTGTCTATTTCAATGAATATACTGGAGTAAAAGTCAGTAGATTTATTGAAAATGCTGAAACATTAAATCCTCAAACTGCAAGCTATGAAGAAAATATGGAAATTGTAGCAGCTCTTTTGAAAAAACTTCATTTTTCCTGCCTAGATTTTGAGAATGAGTTCAATGTTTTTAGAGAGATAGAAAAATATGAAAGATTAGTAAAAGAGGCAAATGGAAAATATTATGATGCTGAGTATCCAGATGTAAGAGCAAGGGTGATGGCTTTAGAGGAAGAACTTAGTAGAATAGGTAAAGATTGTTATACATGTCATAATGACACTGTGCCTGAAAATTTTGTAAAGGGTGATAATAACAAAACTTACTTAATAGACTGGGAATACTCTGGAATGAATGATCCTATGTGGGATATAGCTGGTCATATACTAGAGTGTAATTTTAATAAAGACGAAGAAGAACTTTTTAAGAGCAAATATTTTAGTATAGAAAATCCTTTTAGAAAAGCAAGCAAAAAGGGAAATGAAATTGAAGAGGAAAAAATTCTTTTATTTAAAATATGCCAAGACTTTCTGTGGACAATATGGACAGTTTTGAAAGAAGCAAAAGGTGTTAGCTTTGGTGAGTATGGACCAATGAGATATAAAAGAGCTAAGGAAAATCTTGATTTATTCTATGATAAATACATGCAATAAAATATGTAAAGATTTAGATAAAACAAGGAATATTGTATAAGTTTTTATGTAATATGTATCAAGTAATTATTATCTAAATGAAAATATATGTATTTACACTATTAAATAGCTAGAACGTTAGCAGGAGGATATAAATGAAAAAAGATTATAGAAAGAATTCTAAGTTCGGAGTTGCATCGGCATTGTCTTCAGGTGCTTTATGGGGGCTTGATACAACTATATCTGGTCTTATTCTTATGATGAGTCCATACATAAGTATTAGTGAAACTGTATTTTTAGCACCTATTATTGCAGCTTTTTTGCATGATTTTTCATCTGCAGTATGGATGACTATTTTTTCAATAATAAGAAAAGATTTTAAACATACAATTTCTCTATTGAATAGCAGAAGTGGTAGATTTGTTGTTATAGCAGCATTGTTCGGAGGACCAGTTGGCATGATGGGTTATTTGATTGCAATTTCAAATATAGGACCAGGGTATACGGCAGCGATATCAGCAATGTATCCTGCAGCAGGTGCATTTTTTAGTTATGTATTTTTAAAAGTTAAACTTTCTAAAATGGGATGGTTGGGCTTAAGCATGAGTATTGTTTCAATCATAATACTTGGATATAGTCCAGATACAAGTAATGTTGTCAACTTCCCAGTAGGATTTATAGCGGCCCTTGTATGTGTAGTAGGTTGGTCTCTTGAAAGTGTAATATGTGCATATGGTATGAAAGAAGATGTAAGCCCTAAGGAAGCTCTTACAATTAGACAGATGACATCTTCATTTGTATATTTTTTGATAGTTGTATTTGTAATAAAAGGTGGTGGATTTGTAGCTGAGGCAATAACTTCAAATTCAATGATTTATATGGGAATCACAGCATTAGTAGGAACACTTTCTTATATATGTTATTATACTGGAATAGATACCATAGGTCCTGTAAAAGCAACAGGTTTAAATATTACTTACTCTATATGGGCTATGGTATTTTCTATGGTTTTATTAGGTGGTCAATTTAGCCTTAAATTAGTATTTTGTTCACTACTTATAATATGTGGATCAGTTCTTGTCTCTAAGGATAATTAAAAATAAGAATGAATAAAATGTTTATATTTATAAATAAATATTTTATAAAGTATTAATAATTAGAATTTTAAAATTCGATTTGCTCATAGAATATTTAAGGACAAAAAATAAATTTTGATATATAATAAAGTAAGATATTTTAAGCATATAAGAAGAAGGGAGATAGCTGTCATATATTTTATATTTATATAATTTGAAATGACAGCAATTAATATATGAAGGCAATAGTTTTAGCGGCAGGTCTTGGAACAAGACTAAGACCAATTACAAATGACACTCCAAAATCTCTTGTAAAAGTTATGGGTGAAGCTATGGCTGAGAGACAAGTAAGATTTTTAAAGGAAAGAGGAATAGAAGATATAACTATAGTAACAGGATATTTAGCCGAAAAGTTTGATTATCTAAAAGAAAAATACGGTGTTAAATTAGTATTTAATGATAAGTATGATAAATATAATAACATATATACAATGTATCTTGTTAAGGATCTTCTTCCGGATTCATATGTGATAGAAGGTGATATATATATGAATAGTAATATCTTTAGGTCAGATATTAAAGATACATCTTATTTTAGTTGCTATAAAAAGAATTTTTCTAATGAATGGGAATTGAAATTTAACAAGGAGGATAAGATTGAAGATATAGTAATAGGGAATGGAAGTGGCTATATAATGTGTGGAATATCATATTGGTCAAAAAGTGAAGGCGAACTTATTAAATCTAAGCTGGAAAAAATATCCGATATAGATGACTATAAAAATCTTTATTGGGATAATGTTGTAAAAGATAATATTGCAAGATTAAATATAAGAATAGAAAAGTTAGATGATAAAGATTTATTTGAAATAGATTCCATTGAAGACTTAAAAGCAACAGAAAAGGAGTTGCTTAGAAATAAGTAAGAAATTTGTATTAGTACCATAAAAACTGCGGAGGGTTAAATATAAATCCGCAGTTTTTATATTACTATTTATCAAAAAAGTTTCAATGTGTTTTCGAGTAAACTATCAAGATTAGATGAATTATCTAGAACATAATCAGAGACTTCTTCATAAAAAGATTTTCTTTCATCGTATAGAGAGAAAATTCTATTTGATGAATTTTTAAGAAGAGGTCTGTTTTCTATTTTTAAATCTTTTAAGATATTTTCACAGGATCTGTCTATAAAAAATACTTTGCTATGTTTTTTAAGCAGTTCTCTATTTTCTTTGCGCAAAATACTTCCACCACCTGTTGCAATAACAATTTTATTAAAAGATTCCAAGTCTCTAAGTGCTTGACTTTCAAGTTCTCTAAATTTCACCTCGCCATATAGCCTGAAAATATCATTTATTTTCATGTTTTCTTTCTTTTCAATATAGTCATCTAAATCTACAAAATTATATCCTAAAGAATCAGAAAGCATTTTTCCAAAAGTTGATTTTCCAGAGCCAGGAAGACCTACAAGGTATATTTTTTCATTATCAATATACAAAGATCTAAAATGTAGGTAAATTTTTGTTTTTATTTTATCTCCAATAGACGTATTGCTCCACAATTCAATTGATCTAATAGCTTGATAAACAAGCAATTTAAGTCCATTTTCAACCTTAAGTCCATATTTTTTAGCTCTTTGTAAAAAAAGTGTGCTGTATGGATTGTATATAAAATCAATAGCACATTGAAAATTTTTAAAATACTTCTCATCTAATGGAGAATTATCTATATGGGGGTACATTCCTAAAGGAGTAGTATTAAAAACAATACTAGCCTTAATATCATCTAATTCATGATAGGATATAAAAATAATTTTTGTTTTACCTTTGTAAAAATCCTTGTATTTGTCAGCACTTCTACTTGCAATATATATTTTTTCTGCATTATGCAAGCTAAGAAAATGAATTAAAGGTTTAGAAGCACCACCATAGCCTAAAATAAGAAAAGTTTTATCTTCAACAGGCATATATTTTTCAAGTGTTTTTTCTATACCATAGTAATCTGTATTAAATCCTTTTAAATTTGATTTTGAACTAACTATTGTATTTACTGCATCTATTTCCCTTGCATTAGTATCTATGCTATCTAAATATTCAATTACAGATTTTTTGTAGGGCATTGTTACATTAACCCCGTTTAAAGTTCCATCCCTCAAAAGATTTATATGTTTTTCTAAAGCTTCTTTTTCAAAATCTATTAAAGAGTAATCGGCATCGTATGATATTAAATCATAGACATAAGTATGTATTAGTGGAGATAAAGAATGAGATAAACCCTCTCCAAAAAGTCCATGTTTCTTCATAAAAATACTCCTTTCGTATAACTATAAAAAAGGAAATAAATATGGTTTGCAAATCATTTCCTAAAAAGATTATAGCAAAAATAAGTATATAATACTATGAAATACTAAAATAAGACAGGGATATTACCACATAAAATAAAGGCTTAAAGATATAAAAATATTATAATATTTATATAGTTATTATGATAAAATGTTAAGTACTAGTTATATTGATAAAGTTGTTTATTTTAAAAGTATGTAAATATAGTTAGGATAGTTCACATAAAATATTAAAAAAGAGTTTAATAAAAATGAAATACAGAACAAGAAATGAGATATAGAAAGGAAAGACTATGGATAAGAAAAATATAAAAATAATAGTTTCATATAATGGAAAAAATTACTGTGGTTGGCAAAAACAGAAAAATTCACTTGGAATACAAGGAGAATTAGAATATGCTTGCCAAAAAGCTTTTAAGCAAAAAGATATAGAAATCATAGGTTCAGGTAGAACTGATGCTGGTGTTCATGCACTGGGTCAGGTGGCTAATTTTTTGGTGGAAACAAGCATACCTGTAGAGAGATTTCCAGAAATACTAAATAATAACTTGCCAAAGGATATTGCAGTATTAGATGCAGAGGAAGTAGATATAAATTTTCATTCAAGATATTCTGCCCATAGAAAAACATATAGATACTACATTTATCCATCTAGAATAAGAAGTCCATTTTATAAAGATACTTCTTATCAAGTAAAATATAATCTAGATATAGAAAAAATGAAAAGAGAAATAAAATATTTAGTTGGTGAACATGATTTTTGTGGATTTATGAGTTCAGGTTCATCAGTAAAAACAACGATTAGAGAAATATATAGAGCTGACTTATTTGAAGAAGGTGATAGAATAGTAATTGAAGTAGAGGGCAATGGCTTTTTATACAATATGGTAAGGATAATAGTTGGAACTATGGTAGATATAGGAAGAGCAAGAATTAATGAATCTTTAAAAGATATTATTGACTCAAAAGATAGAAACAGAGCAGGCCATACAGCTCCAGCACAAGGATTGTTTTTAAAAAATGTAGAGTACTAGAATAAAATTAACTTTTATAAACTTTTCTATTAGCTGCAAATTTATTTCAATAAAATAAATTATAAATTGAAGTTATCAAAAAATTCTTGACAGATTCTATTTTAGGGTTTAGAATATAGATAATTTCAATTTAGCAGCATAGAGAAAATTGAGAATAGACAGATAATTGCAAAGCTGATATGAAACAAGCTGAAAGCTTGAAATTTCAAATAAGTAAGCTGTATTATACTATTTTTCAAGAGATACTGTTTGCAAAGATTGAGAAACAACTGCAATATTTAATAATGAAGTTGCAATCACAAATTGCTAAATATTGCAATTATAGAAAATATGAAAAAAGGAGGTCACACAATGGCTAAAAAGTTATTCATACCTGGTCCTATTGATGTTCGAGAAGATGTTCTTGAAAAAATGGCGACGCCAATGATAGGACATAGGGGAAAAGAAGCAAGTGCTTTGCAAAAAGGCATAAGCGAAAAGTTAAAGAAATTATTTTATACAGAAGAAGAAGTACTATTATCCACATCGTCCGGTTCCGGCCTAATGGAAGGTGCTATAAGATCCTGCACTTCCCAAAAGGCAGCTGTGTTCTCCTGTGGTGCATTCGGAGACAGATGGCATAAAATGGCAGTGACCAATAATGTCAAAGCTGATTTGTATAAAGTGGATATAGGAAAAGCAATTACTCCAAAGTTAGTTGATCAAGTATTATCAACAGGTGAGTACGATTTGCTAACAATCCAGCATAATGAAACTTCTACTGGAATTACAAATCCAATTGCTGAAATTGCAGAGGTGGTAAAAAAATACCCAAACATAATATTTTGTGTTGATGCAGTAAGTTCAGCAGCTGGAATGAAAATTGAAGTTGATAAATTAAATATAGATATTTTAATTACATCAACGCAAAAAGCTTTAGGGCTACCACCTGGAATGTCAATGTGCACATTCTCTAAAAAGGCAGTGGCAAAAGCAGAAAAAGTAGAGTTTCGAGGTACATACCTAGACTTGCTGGCAATGTATAAATACTTGAAGAAAAAGAATTATCAATACCCTTCAACACCTTCAATATCTCACATGTACGCACTAGATTATCAGTTAGACAATATCTTAAAAGAAGGCCTAGACAACAGATTCAAAAGACATGAAGAAATGGCAGAAACTGTGAGAGTATGGGCTAGAAAACATTTCAAATTATTCACTGATCAAAACCATTTGTCAAACACATTAACAGTCATAGAAAATACACAAAAAATAGACATAGCACAATTAAATTCACAATTACAGGAAAAAGGAATGCAGATTGCCAACGGTTATGGCGATTTAAAAGAGAAAACATTTAGAATATCACACATGGGGGATTACCAGGTTGAAGATATTCAATATTTATTAAATAGCATTGATGAAATTTTAGGCTTTTAATAAAAATTTTAAACTTTAATAGGGAAAATAGGCTTAATTTAGGCATTTTTTATGAAAATATTGAAAAAGATAATTTATTTTCGATAAATAAAACTTTAATTCAAATTTCATTCAAAAATATAGAAAGTATTAAATAAAATATAATGAATAAAAGATATATTTAAAATTTAGAAATATTATAAATGAAAAATGAATGGTAAAAATTGATATAGCTATTAGAAATTAGTAGTAAATATTAGTTTTAAGACTAAAAATTGATAGATAGTTTTGATGGAGGATTTGGAAATGAAAAAGATATTAGCTACAGACGGTATAGATAAAGAAGCAGTTGAAATGTTGAGAAAAAAGGGATTTGAAGTAGAAGAAAAGTTTTATCCTGAAGAAGAGTTGAAGGATAAGATTAAAGATATAGATATTATAATTGTAAGGTCTGCAACAAAGATTAAAAAAGAAATTATTGATGAAGCATTGAAAACTAAAAACTTAAAGATGATTATAAGGGCTGGAGTAGGTCTTGATAATATAGATGTAAACTATGCAAGAGAAAATGGAATAGTAGTAAGAAATACTCCAAGTGCAAGCTCAAATGCCGTTGCTGAGTTGGTTCTTTGCGAAATGTTGGTACTTGCAAGAAATGTAAAGATAGCCAATTTAAAGTTAGGTGAAGGTATTTGGGATAAGAAAAATTTAAAGGGAACTGAAATATATGGAAAGACTATCGGAATTATAGGTTTCGGAAATATAGCAAGAAAACTTGCTCAAAAGGCTTATAATTTGGGAATGAAAGTTATGTATAATGATATAGCAGAGTATGAAAATGAAGGCAAAGATTATAAGTTTGCAAATTTTGATGAAATAATAGAAAATGCAGATTATATTACAGTACACACACCATTAACAGAAAAAACAAAGTATATGTTTAATAAAGATGTTTTTAAGAGAATGAAGAACACAGCCTTTTTAATTAATTGCGCAAGAGGTGGTATAGTAAATGAAAAAGATTTATTAGAAGCTCTTAATCAAAATCAAATAGCAGGAGCGGCAATAGATTGTTTTGAAAATGAGCCAAGACCATTGGAAGATATAGTAAATCATCCAAGAGTAACAGTAACACCTCATATAGGGGCATCAACAAATGAAGCACAAAAAAGAATAGCGTACGAAATAGTAGATATAGTATCAGATTACTACGATTGCCTTTTAGAAGGTGCGGCAGGTGTTAATTATACAAATAGGGTAAATATTATATAGATATAAAAGTTTAAAGGAGTGTAGATATGGTAAGAGTAAAAGCTTTTAAGGCAATAAGACCAAATAAGAAGTATGTTGCAGATGTTGCAGCACTTCCTTATGACACGATGAATGTAGAAGAAGCAAGAGCAATGGCAAGAAATAATAAAAATTCATACCTTAGAATAGATAGAGCTGAAATAGATCTTCCTGAGGGGATAGATGTTGAATCAGATGAAGTATATAAAAAGGCAGGAGAAAACTTAAATGATTTTTTAAAAAGAGAAGTATTTATAGAAGATGAAGAAGAGCATATCTATATTTATAGAGAAATAATGGGAAATGTAGTCCAAACAGGTATAGTGGCTTGTGTATCTGTAGATGAAACAATAAATGGAAAAATTAAAAAACATGAGCATACAAAACCTGATAAAGTTAGAGACAGAATAAGGCATATAGAACACTGTAAAGCCAATACTGGAACAATATTGCTTACATATTATACAGAAGATAATATAGAGGATATTGTAAATAAAAAGACAAAGGAAGAGCCTATATACGATTTTGAATCAGAAGACGGAGTAAGACATACAGTATGGATTTTAAATGAGGAAGAAAGCAAACTTGTTGAAAGGGCATTTGAAAAAGTAGAAAATCTATATATAGCAGATGGACACCACAGATCAAGGGCTGCACAAGAGTATGCCCTTAAAATGAGAAAAGAAAATCCTCAATATACTGGTGGGGAAGAATTTAACTATTATTTGGCTATGATTGCTCCAAAAGACAATTTATATGTAATGGATTATAATAGAGTAGTAAAAGATATAGCAGGTTTTGAAAAAGATGAATTTATAGAAAAAATAAAGAAAAACTTCAAAGTAGAGAAATCTAATAAAAAAGTAAAGCCATGTAAAAAATATCAGTATGGAATGTATATAGACGGTCAGTGGTATGTTTTGGAATTTAAAGACAGAGAAAAACTAAAGGGACTAATAGAAAGCCTAGATGTCAGTGTATTACATGACTATTTAATAGAAGAAATACTAGCTATAAATGAACCTCAAAAGGATCCTAGAATAGACTTTGTAGGTGGAATTAGAGGAATAGAAGAAATAGAAAAGAGAGTAGATAAGGATATGAGAGTAGGCTTTTCATTGTATCCAACATCTATAGAAGAGCTTATGGAAGTTGCAAATATGGAAGGGATAATGCCTGCAAAGTCAACATGGTTTGAACCAAAAGTAAGATGTGGACTATTTTTGCACAGACTATAAAATATATCAAAGAGCTTTATTAAAATTAATATAAAGCAAAACCTAAACCTAAACAAAGATAAGTCGGGATTTCCCGACTTATCTTCATTTAAAAGGAAATAAAATAATAGAAAGAAAATGATGAAATATAAAAAAGAATACTAAGAAAAATAGAAAAGAACAGTAAAAGATTTAGTTTTAAAAATACTTGAATTAATTTTCAAAAAAAACGAGAAAAAGTAAATGAAATGTGTTAAAATACTAATGTTGCCAAAAAAAGGCAATGTCAGGATACAAAGTAAAATTCGCGAATAAAATTGCATAATAATGCAAAAACATTTCTGTATTCAATTGACATTTGGGCATAATAGTAGTAAAATATATGAGAATGTGTTAATAAGTCCACTTTTTGCCCCGGACTTTACATATATGCAGGAAATTTAAACAAATGTGAAAAGTTAAGGAGGGTCTTTATGAAGAGTTATATAGCTAAGCCAGCAGAAATAAAGAGAGACTGGTATATAGTAGACGCTGAAGGAAAAACTTTAGGTCGTTTAGCAAGTGAAATTGCAACAGTATTAAGAGGAAAGAACAAGCCAACATTTACACCACACGTTGACGGTGGAGATTTTGTTGTAGTAGTAAACGCTGAGAAGGTAGTATTAACAGGAAAGAAGCTTACTCAGAAGTTCTACAGATATCATACAGGTTATGTAGGTGGGTTAAAGGAAATATCATACAAAGAAATGATGGAAAAGAAGCCAGAAGAAGTTGTAGCTCATGCAGTTAGCGGAATGCTTCCAAAGAACAAGCATAGAGCAAGAATGATGACTAGATTAAGAGTATTCAGAGGTGCTGAACATACACATGCAGCTCAGAACCCACAGGTTTTAAACTTTAAGTAGGATATCGAGAGGAGGATTTTGATTAATGGCTAATGTACAATATTACGGAACAGGTAGAAGAAAATATTCTGTAGCTAGAGTTAGATTAGTAGCTGGAGAAGGTAACATAAAGGTAAACGGAAAGAACTTAGAGGATTATTTCAATTATGAAACACTTATAAGAGAAGTAAAGCAGCCTCTAGTAGTAACTGGAAATGAAAACAAGTATGACGTTATCGTTAAGGTTGAAGGTGGCGGATATACTGGACAGGCTGGTGCTATAAGACACGGTCTTTCTAGAGCATTACTTAAGGCTGATGAAGATTTCAGACCAGCACTTAAGGCTGAAGGTTTCTTAACAAGAGACTCAAGAATGAAGGAAAGAAAGAAGTACGGTTTAAAGGCTGCCAGAAGAGCACCTCAGTTCTCAAAGAGATAGTTCGTACTTTTATATTGCAAAGTATATACAAACCCCAAGAAATCAATATTCTTGGGGTTTTTTAATACACTTTATTTTAATTCTCTTATTTCTTTTTCTATATTTCTTGATACTGAATTTTCGCCACCGACTATGATCACATTTTTAATAGGATGTGTTTTTAGATAGTCTTTTGTATATTGGTTCAATTTATTTGATTGAGTTAGTAATACAGGTGCTTGTGTGTACACCGAAGCTATTCCTGAAGTTAGTGCATCAGGGAAATTTTCTCCATTTACAAGAATTATATTTGAAACATCCATTTCAAGTACTATTTCATATGCTTTTGCAATTTCTGTTGCTGTTTCATATCGGTCTTTTCCAGATAATCTTCCACTATAGTATTTAAAAATATCCCCAGTTTCTGGATCAGTAATATGGTGGTCGTTTAGTCCAGGGGCGTCAGTTCCAATAAAAGTTTTGATATATGCTGGCACAGAATCAAAACCACCTATTATAAACTGGAATCCATCCATAGAATCATAACCTTTATAGTTGAATAGCTTTGTAGAATCATATATTGCAGTTTGAGATACAAAAGGTATGGCAGATAACATATCTGGGAATTTATTATCATTAATAATTATGCAACTACCAATGTCTCCTAAGGGTTCATTTTCGTGATAGGCATCATAAATTAATGAATTTGCTTGCTCAGGTATGCTATCAACATAATTACATTGGTTATAACTATCGAATTTTACTTTATCATAAATTCTAGTAAATTTTATGTTTTTAGAAAGAAGTGTATTATCTATACTCTTATCCATAGATTTGTAGTCGCCTAGTATATAAACATGGTTGACTTTTTTATTTGCAAGTTCATTGAGTATTTTTGTTTTTATTCCATGGGAACCAGAATTTAAATAAAATGGAATTCTAAGTGTTGATGCAATATAGCTACCGTATAAAGAATTTTTAAATTCATTTCCATTTGATAAAACGGCATTGTTATTATCTGCGTAATTAATAAAATTATCATTTACATTAATAGCAGTATCGAATCTATCATGTCCAGATATCCTTGTAATATCAATACTTGCAGAGGAAGTTGAAGATGATAGAAATAATAGAGTTAATGCTATTAAACTTGCTTTTTTTATTTTTTTAATTAACATAATATACCTCCAATAAATAATAGTTATTTATAATAATGGTTTAAGAAAAACTATTTTAATATAATTTATTTAATAATTTATATTAATTTTAAAAATTTTTTTAACTTCTTTTTGTTTATAAGAAATTCCAACAACAGGTATTGTTGTAAAGTGATACTTAGTATATTCAGATTCTTTTTTATTGAAAAGTTTAGATAAAATTCCCATAATTTTTCTCCTCTTTAAAGTTAGAATTTACAATAAATTTTGTAGTAATTTATTGTATTGTTACATCTAATATCTCCTTATTTTTTATATATACTATTTATTTTAATTCTCTTATTTCTTTTTCTATATCTCTTGATACTGAATTCTCACCACCGACTATGAATACTGTATTTATATTATTTTTTTGTAAATAGTCTTTTACAGAATTATCAAGATGATACTTTGGTGTTAGAAGAATTGGAGCAGTATAAATAGCTGTAATTCCTGCAGAACTAAGTCCATCAGGATAATCTTCACCGCTTGTAATAACAACTGTATCTGGATTATAGTTTATTGAATATGGTATAGAGTAAGATTCTGCTATTTTTACAGAAGTTTCATATCTATTTTTACCCCTTGTAAGTGATGGATAATATGCACCGTTTCTATTTATAACATCTACATCTCCAATTATAAATCCAGAATCAACATCACTATTATCAAAGTCAAAAGTATTGTTGCAGAATTCTAGTTGTAAAAGCCATTTTGTATCAAATTTTGCAAGTCCAACATATGGTGCAGCATAAAGAGCATCATAGAAATTATATCCACTTACTGCTCCATAATAATGCCAAGTGATTCCATATAAATCATCATATGTAGTACCATTTAATTCCAATCTTAAATCATTTATTCTATTAGCAGTTTCAAATCTATCTTTTCCAGCAATTCTTCTAGGATAGATTCCAGTTTGTTTGTAAATATTGTAGATTGTGTCAGTTGAAATAGTATCATTTCCACCGATTAAAAAGATTGTTTGACAATTAAGTCTTTTTAATTCCTTGATAACTTCTGGAGGAATATAATCTTTACCAACTAGCAAAATAGGTGCAGTGACTTGGGTAGAGATTGCTCCAGACATTATTGCATCTGGGTATTTTTCACCACTAGCGATAATGGCATATTTGGAACTTGTAAAGTTCTCAGAACTTACATTTGCAGATGTTTCATATCTATCATTTCCAGAAATTCTTTTAATGTTAATTTCTGCAAAAGAAGTAGAGCCTGAAAAAATAACTAATAATAGTATTAAAAGAGCTGATTTTTTGAAAATATCAAAATTTAATTTCATGTTAGTACCCCCTTTATAATATAAATTTATATAAATTAAAAAATGTATTTAATTTCATCTTTAGATACTTTATATTTTGAATATATTTTTGAAAGAATTTTTATTTATTATTTTAAATAATCTACTATATACAAGTATGGTAGCATAGATACAGTTAAATTTCATATGCTACCATATTTTGTATTATATTAGCTATTAATTAATTCCAAGGTCGCTTTTGATTTTCTCTATAATTTCTTTGATTTCTTCTTCTGTGTAACCAGCTTTTTTTAGAAGATCAGGTCTTTTGTTGGCAATATTAGATATTTCATCTTCAATGCCTGCAAGTTTATCCTTTATATTAGATAGTTCAGATTCGCTGTTAGAAGAATTTATGGCATCATCACAAACTGATTTTGCTTGTTGGCATACATTTTTCATACGGTCTAGATATTTATTTTGGTCATCATTTTTACCATAGTCAAGAGAGTTTTCCTTGTCTGTAAAGTATTGCTTTGCCTGATTGATTGCATCTTTACGTTCTGGGTTGGACATGTCCTTAACAGTATTCTTTAAATCACTGTATTTTTGATTTATATCTTTGAAATCTGACCAAGACTTGTTATCGAAGTCCTTCCAGTCATTAGTTACGTTACTTTCTTGAGATGACTCAATTGTTTGTGATTGTTCTGTAGGTTTTGTATTTTGATTTGCCTGTTCTTCTTTGTTTTTATTGTTCATATACATAGCAAAGATTGCTATAATGGCTACAACACCAACAATTACGATTGCAGTTGATTTTGAGCTAGAAGATTTAGAATTTTTTTCTTCACTAGGGTAATTATCTTGATTTTCATCATCATTTGAATTTTCATTTGAATCATTTTTTTTGGATTGTGGATATTTTTCATCTTTATTATTTACTTCATTTTCACTTGTTGATTGTTTTGTAAAATTAGCAGATTTTTCTTTAGCTAGACTATCTTTGTCTTGAAAATCTTCATCTAAGAACTCTGCTTTCTTCTTATCAAATTCTTCTTGGCTAATAACACCTTCATCAAGAAGTTTTTTTAGCTCACGTAAATCATCAGCATTTATATTACTCAAAAAAATCGCCTCCTTAAAGCAAAATAAATAAAAATTTATATAAAATGAAATAATATTAAATACCCTATACCAATATATTACAATGTTTTAAATAAACATACAAGATAATATTTAAAGATTAAGAAAAAATAATATTTTATATACTAATTATTGATAAAAATAGTAGAGTGTATTTTAAACAAAAGGTTTTCATGTTATAATGATGGTACATAAAAATTATAGGGGAGGAAGAAAATGAGTAAGAGTATTAAAAA
>NZ_FODF01000047.1 GCF_900110295.1 Peptostreptococcus russellii | reverse complement strand
TATAAATAGAATCATAGAAGAAGAAAATGGATATTATAAGGGAAGTATAAAATATAAGGGTGAGGAAATAAAGTCTATTAATAAAGAGGAATTAAGAAGAAGAATAGGAATGGTATTTCAAAATCCTATAGCTTTTCCTATTTCAATATATAAAAATCTTTCTTATGTGTTAAATTATCACGGAATAGAAGATAAAAAAAATATGGATAATGCAGTGAAAGAACTTTTGGAAAAAGTAAGGCTGTACGATGAAGTGAAGGATAAATTAAATAAAAAGGCTGAAAGATTATCTGGAGGACAAAAACAGAGACTTGCCATAGCAAGATGTCTTTGTGTTAATCCTGATATTATACTTTTAGATGAGCCTTGTTCCGCCCTCGATTTAAAAAACACGATATCCATAGAAGAGATGCTTTTGGACTTAAAGTCTAAGTATAGTTTATTAGTAGTAACACATAATTTGGCACAGGCTAGAAGAATAGCAGATAAAGTAGTTTTTATGGATAATGGGGAAATAATAGAGCAGTCGGATAAGGATAAGTTTTTTACAAAGCCAGACAGTGTTTTGGCTCAAGAATTAATAAAATATTTATAAAAAAAGTTTCCCATATGGGAAACTTTTTTGTTTCTACAAATAATCTATTAAAAATAAGCTTTAATGTCCCATCGATAATATTTTATAATCGCCATTGTCATCTTGGATTAATAAAACCGTTGTGATGTTATCATAATCTCTTTCAAAAGGAAGAGGAGGAGCATCTTTTTTATAGTTTGTTTTGAAAGTAACATCTAAAGTAATAGGATTGTAGAATTTTTTAATTTTGCCATCTTTGCTCTTTACTTTTATAGGATTTTCTGTTAGTTTTTCTTGATAGTTAGAGGGTTTTGCCGATATAAAATATGATTTTTCAATGCTTTTATTAATAATATCATAACTCTCTTTTTCTTTATCAGGACTTGTTGCTAGAAATGGAAAATGCTTTGAATTTTCCTCTGAGTCTATATCAACGTCATTGTAGACACACTCTTCCTTCTTATGATTGTTGATATTATCAAAATAAACCTGAACGACACTAAGGGGATTTTTTTTCCAAATATCTTCTTTACTAACAGCTTTATCTTTGCTATTTGTGCATCCTAGCAAAATGCTAGAAACTAAAATAAATGACACTAAAAAAGCAGTTTTTTTCATTTATTTATCTCCTTTTAAAATAATATAATATAATCAAAGATTACTCAATAAAAAAAGTATGCTTAACTTTCCATTGTTTTAACTTTATACCTAGCCAAAAACCATAAATTCCAAGAGTAATTAAAGTAAGAAGCCACCACTTAATCCAGTTTCCAAATAGCTGTGTAGCCTTACCGTCGAACAGTAGTCGTCTTCCATTGATTACAGTATGCTCAGTTTCCCAACGGTAAATCATACAATATGCCCATGGTAAACAGAGACCAAAAGTACATACTGTTATAATCGCACCTAAAATTGTCCAAGCTAAAAATTGCAGAAGTCCACCATCAAAATATGAAGAATTATTATATTTATCCATTGTTTTACCTCCATCTTATATTGTATTTTAGAATTATTATAGCATGTTAAGTGTAATAAAAGGTAAAAATCTATTTCATTGTAAATTTTATTTCAATAAAATCAAATTTACAAATGATAATTGATAATAATAGGCTATTTCTATGTTATAATAAAGTTTGTCGGTATTTACTTATTCTTAAATACAGGCAAAAAAGCAAGTAAATAAATATTTATAAAGCATAAATATTCTATAGAAAGACGGGGGAAGTATGACATTAGCAGAAGGAAATATAGATAAAAAATATGTCGTTGAACAGGTGAATCTTCCTATTACTCTTGAAAAGAGAATGGAGTCGCTTGGAATGACAATAGGTTCTAAGGTAACTTTGTTGCAGCAAAAGAGAAACAAAACATCAGTGATTCTCATAAGAGGCACAAAGTTTGCTATTGGAAGAGATGTTGCCTCTAATATTTATGTGAGGGAGGCATAAAATGGGTGAGATGACAGTAGGGTTTATTGGAAATCCAAATTGTGGAAAGACGACGCTTTTTAATGCTTTTACCGGAGCTAATCTAAAGGTTGCAAATTGGCCTGGGGTTACAGTTGAGAAAGTAGAAGGTTCCATGAAGCATGGAGATTTTAATTACAAGCTTGTGGACTTGCCAGGGACTTATAGTCTTACATCGTACACTATGGAAGAACAGGTTTCAAGAAATTATATATTAAGTGATGATGTAGATGTAATAGTAGATGTGGTGGATGCATCTTCTCTTGAAAGAAATTTATATCTTACACTTCAGCTTCTTGAACTGGGTAAGCCAGTAGTTATGGCTTTGAATATGATGGATATTGTAAAAAAGAGAGGTATGGAGATTGATCTTCACAGACTTCCAGAGATGTTGGGAATTCCAGTAATTCCAGTATCTGCTCAAAAGAGGAAAGGTCTTGAGATTTTGATTCACGCGATTGAACATCATAAAGACGGTAAAGAAAAAGATGTTATTATTCACCATCATGATCATGAATATGATGAAAAACATCAAAAATATGCTATGGTGTATAGTGATTTTATAGAAAATAAAATAGATAAGATTTCAGATGAATTAAGAAAAAAATATCCTGAAATAAATAATTATAGATGGCATGCTATTAAATTTTTAGAAAATGATAGCGAGATTATCAATAGATATCCTGTTGATCTTCCAGATGTACTTGATAAAAGTTATGAAACAGAGATTATAAATGAAAAGTATGATTTTATAGAAGAAATAGTTGAAGAAGTTTTGGTAAATAAGGAAAAGACATCTAGAATAACAGCGAAGGCAGATGCTATATTATTAAATAATGTATTGGGAATACCAGCATTTTTACTTATTATGGCTCTTGTATTTTTCCTTACCTTTACAATAGGTGACTGGATGAAGGATTATTTTGAGTTATTCTTATCTTGGTTTTCATCGAAAGTTTCGACCTATATGGCTGCTGCTGATGTAAATAAGATGCTTATTTCTTTGGTGGTAGACGGTATAATTGCCGGTGTAGGTGGTATTTTATCATTCCTACCAAATATATTTATATTATTCCTTGCTTTGGCATTTTTAGAGGATAGTGGTTATATGTCTAGAGTTGCCTATGTAATGAATAGTATAATGGGCAAACTCGGCTTGTCTGGAAGGGCATTTATTCCAATGATATTGGGATTTGGTTGTACAGTGCCAGCATTGATGTCATCTAGGGTTCTTGAAAATGAAAAAGACAGAAGAAGAATAATGCTTATTACACCATTTATGTCTTGTAGTGCAAGGCTGCCTATATATATTCTTTTTTCTCAGTTGTTTTTTGCTAAACACGCTATGATAGTTGCCTATTCTATGTATATAATAGGACTGGCAGTAGCTATTACAGTAGCATTTGTGCTTCATAAGATGGACAAGGACAATAAGAAAGATTATCTTCTTATTGAGTTACCAGAGTATAAAATGCCTAGTGGAAGAACAGTTAGAATATATGTATGGGAAAAAGTAAAGGATTATATTACTAAGGCAGGTACGACAATCTTTATAGCATCGATTATTCTTTGGTTTATACTTAATTTCGGACCAGCAGGATACACTAAGGATATGTCTATGAGCTTTGGAGCAAAGATAGGTGCAATTGCAACGCCAATACTTGTGCCTGTAGGCTTGGGATTCTGGCAGATTGTAGTTGCCTTAATAGCGGGTATATCTGCAAAGGAAGTAGTAGTATCTAGCTTTATAGTTCTTTTTGGAGTAAAGGGAACAGGAGCGCTTAGCAATATGGCAACTTTAAATATCCAACTTAAACAGATAGGATTTGGTCCGCTAAATGCTTTTTGTATGATGCTGTTTTGTCTTCTTTATATACCTTGTGCAGCGGCACTTGCCACAATAAAGAAAGAAACAGGAAGTTACAAGTATATGTTTAAGATAGCAGCTTTTCAGCTTTTAACAGCTTGGTTTATAACTTTCTTTGTATATCAGATTGGCTCTAAAGTATTTGGTCTTTAATAGAAAAATACCGAGCAATCAATATACGATAACCTAATTAATAAGGTAATATCCAATAAAAATAAATTATATATAATGAAAATGCAGCGTATTAATTT
>NZ_FODF01000048.1 GCF_900110295.1 Peptostreptococcus russellii | reverse complement strand
ATATAATATATCGTTTATCGTAACATTATACAAATTACAAAGTTTGTTAACTATGGATATACTAGGTTCGGAAACACCTGATTCCCATTTTTGAATTGTTGTGAAAGATTTATAACCTAACTTTTTTGCAATGAAATCTTGGGAAAATCCAGCTTTTTTTCTAAGATACTTTAAATTACTTGATAACAACATTTTTCCACCTCTTTTCTATGATTATATAATACAACTGACAAGAAAAAAAATCAAGTAAAAGCGAAAAAATATATAAAATACTTGAAAAATAATCTAATAAACTGTTGACACTTGAAAATAAATCAAGTAAAATGGAGGTAGAAGGAGGGGGATGAAAAAATGTTATTGGAGAAGAAATCATTAAAAGAGTTAAGAGCTAGAAAAAATAAAACTCAACAACAAGTAGCTAAAGATATAGGAGTTTCAACTTCTACATACAATAGCTGGGAAAAGTATTTAGGTAATGTTGCGATTAGTAAATGCATAATGCTTGCTGATTATTACGAAGTACCAATAGAAGTGTTGAAAATTGAATAATTTTTTTAGGGAATAACTTGAATTAAAATCAAGATAAGGTGCTTAGGAATACAAAAGTTGCATAAAAAATTAGAAAGAGAGGTAAATATGGATGGGAACAGAAAAAATAAAAAAAACATTTGATTTATTGCAAGAGCTTGAACAAATTAAGGAAGAACAAAAAAAAGACAAAGCCACAATAAATTATTTATTGGGCTTCGCAAGAGGACTAGAAGTAAGAGTTTCTAATCTTGAACATCAGGAGAAATAATTTGAGGATATTTATTCATTAAATCAAACAGTTTTTCAAGCTTATCAGGATTTTCAAGTGCTGTTGTAAGTAATTTTTCTTGAAAAGATACCTCATTGAAATCTTGAGTTGTGTCCTGAGATACGATATTCAGTACTTTTATCAGTATTTCTTTAATATCAGATGTATTTTTAAGTATTATATCTTCAATCTTTGGTTTATCAGTAGGAACAGTTCCAGTATGAGTACTAAAGCTAATACTGTCAACAATTGATTTAATTATATCAACTGTTTTTCCAACTGAATCTAGAACAGATGGTCCATCAGA
The DNA here is from genome assembly GCF_900110295.1 of Peptostreptococcus russellii. GTDB lineage: Bacteria > Bacillota > Clostridia > Peptostreptococcales > Peptostreptococcaceae > Peptostreptococcus > Peptostreptococcus russellii_A. Next base: position 2,710 of record NZ_FODF01000048.1, on the reverse strand, counting down.
CTTGAGATCATAACGAATGATATTTGTAGTTCTGATGTCAAATGGTATAGGTAATGAATTTTCTTGCATGATATAAATTATTGGCTTTTCTAGTGCCATTCTATATCCTACCTCAAGAAATACGTTGGGATTGTTATTTGTTAGGTCAGCAATAACCAAATCGGAAGTTTTTAGTTGCTCGAAAATCTTGTCATCTATGCGGTCGCTATGGTACATAGTGTCTGCTCTGGATATTTCAAAATCATCTTTTAAAGATGGAGTAATAATATACTTTAATACTTTATCAGCGTGGTTTCGTTCACTACTATTTGGCTCTCCGATTTGAGAAACTATAAAACATGTTTTTTTTGACATAATAATACCTCCTAATATTTTGTTACTGTTGGGGATATTATATCAAACTGTTTTGAAAACAACAATAGATAAAAGGGGGTGATAAGAGATGGAAGAGTTAAAAAAATTAGCTGAACCAATAATCAAGCATTTAAAAGAAAAACACCATCCATATGTTGAAGTGGTGATAACTCAGGATGGGGTCAAGGTTAAGGAAACTATTGAAAGTATTCCTTTAAATGGTTAGAAGATTATTTTATACGAATGAATCTTATCAAATCTGTGGAGTGCAGAACCTAGAGAGGGTGAGTTTATAAAGTCAATGTAATCGCTTTTTGACACATCGTAGTATTGATATATTGCACCGTCATTAAACTCAATTTCCATTACATTGTCTTTCCAGCCAACACTCTTCATTCTGCTAGATAAAACAGGTGCTCTAATCATAAAACTAATTCTCCTTTCTATGAATTTCAGCAAAGGCTGATACTTATATTATACAATTATTTTAAAAACAAAGGAGAAAAAGAAATGGAAAAATTAACAGAAGTATACGACCTTATGTGTGGGTTATCAGATGAAACAGGATTAAGTAAAACAGTTTTAGCGAATAAGATGATAAAGTTTGCGTACAAACATCTTGAAATAATAGAAGTTGATGAATAGAAAGAGAGGATAAGATGAATAGTTTAATAGAAATAAAAACTAATGACAAATTAGAACCAGTAGTAAGCGGTAGAGAATTACACGAAAGATTGGGGGTTAAGACAAAGTATAAAGATTGGTTTCCAAGAATGTGTGAGTATGGATTTACTGAAAATATTGATTATATAGCTATGGCTCAAAAAAGAGCAACAGCTCAAGGCAATGAAACAACTTACATAGACCACGTATTAAAGTTAGATATGGCAAAAGAAATAGCGATGTTACAAAGAAGCGAAAAAGGTAAGCAGATAAGGCAATACTTTATAGAAGTTGAAAAAGAATATAATAGTCCAGAAAAGATAATGGCTAGAGCATTGCAGATAGCAAATAACACTATTAATGACCTACAGCTTGAAACAAAGATAAAGGAACAGCAAATAAAAGAGCTTAAACCGAAAGCAGATTATACAGATAAGATTTTAGCAAGTAAAAGTCTTGTAACAATATCCCAGATAGCTAAAGATTATGGAATGGCAGGTAAAAGTTTAAATAGTTTATTACATGAGTTTAAAATACAATACAAACAAAGTGGACAATGGCTATTATATGCAAAGTATCAAAATAAGGGATACACACATTCTGAAACAGTAGATATTCCTTTAAATGATGGCGGAGTTAAGGTTGTAATGAACACAAAGTGGACACAAAAAGGAAGATTATTCTTATATGAACAATTAAAAAATAATGGAATTTTACCAGTAATAGAATCTTAGAAAGAGAGGTGAGAGAGATGAAGGTATATACAGTCGAGGAACTAGCTGAAAAATTAGGAACTAGCAAAAATTATGTTTACAATTTGAGAAAAGCTGGACTTTTAAAATTTATGAAACTAGGAAGGTGGAAAGTTAGAGAGCAAGACGTTGAAGAATTTTTAGAATGGGCGGTTGGCAAGGATGTAACAGATCCGTTCAATGTAATAGAATTAGAAAATCAGCAGGAGGAAAGCCGTGTGGATAGATAATAAAGTTATTTTAGATTGTAGATTTAGAAATCTAGAGTTAGGGAGAGAATACATAGTAACGGAGCTAACTGTAGATAAGAGAGAGGTTTCTAACTTTAGAAGAAGGTTAAAGCTTATAGGAATAAATAAATATTATTTAACCTTTATAAGTAGACGAGGTATAAGAGAATGCTTTCAAAATCATAATAATATTATAAGTCTAAAGGAGGTGAAAAGATGAGATATCAGGATTTTGAAGATATGAGAAAAAAGGCTATTCTTTATGACGCATATGTAAGAGGTAGAGAGTCAGCTGAAAACTTTAGGGCTTTGATAGAAGATTTGAATAAATATGAAGAAGAAATAGGAGATTCTACTAAGAGATATGTAGGAGAGGTTGATGGTGAACCTTGGATGTGGATAGATCCAAAGGATAAGAAAGTTAAAAGAGTAAAAAAAGTAAGTTGTGCTGGTGGAAGTGCTTCAAGTATTATTGCAAATGCAGAGCTTAGAGAGAGTTTTTTATAAAAAAAGTGGATGCTAAAATATCACAATTAGCAATCCACAAACAAAAAATATCAAATTAATTATAACACGAATGAAGAAGTAAAAAAAGATATTAGAGGAGAAAAAAGTAAATGAGATACAAAGATCTAAAAGAAGAAATATTACTAAGCTGTATAGAAACTCAGGTTGGTTATATAAAAGAGTTAAAGGAAGAAATCAAAGAGT
>NZ_FODF01000049.1 GCF_900110295.1 Peptostreptococcus russellii | reverse complement strand
TCCCAGATACTTTGGTAAAGATTCTTTTCTCTCCACCTTGAGTTTCATATCTATCTACCCTAATTGCTCCTTGAACTGCCACTAATTTCCCTTTAGCTATATAATTAGATGTGTACTCAGCGGGTTTTCCAATTATTTCTACTGGTATAAAATCTGTAGTTACAGATCCATCCCTGTTCTTATAATCTCTATCTATAGCTAACGTGAATGTAGCTACTGGGGTTCCTGAACCTTGTATATACTTTAAATCTGGTTCTTTTGTAAGTCTTCCTATTAAAACAACACTATTTATACTCATATTCCCTTATTTTACCTCCACTTTTTTTATATCTTTCTCATGTACATAGTCATAGAATCCCCATAACAAAACCATATCCCCATATACCCTTCTTACTCTTCTAACGGTTTGTGGATTTTGTATATATATAACTAAATCTCCTACTTTATATTTCATATCAATGCCACCTTTCATAACATTTATACTTAAATAATCTACAACTTAAAATCTTATATCCTAATTTTTTATAAATAAGGTCTTCTGTAAATTTCAATTTTATACTATCTCTTACTACACTAAGTTCTTCATAATAGATGCTTAAAGAGAATTCAATATCCTCTCTAAACACCGTTATTTCTAAATTATCCCCTGAGTCTATAGCGTTATCTATTACTTTTAACAACTCATTTTTATTCATCTATTTCCTCCCTAATGACTATTTGACTTTTTCTATAAAAATCTCCACCCTTGGATTATCTTTGTCATATAGCACTCTAGATCCATCATGGCTTACTATTATCTTACTGTTGTCATCTTCCAATACATTACAATCTACTAGTATGTCATTGGTTGCATTAAGTAAGTTCGTTAGATCTACTCTATGTCTTGTTGGCATATAATACAAAGCTTTAAGGTTAACAGGATAATCTATTCCTATTCTGTATTTGCCCGCTATCTGCCTTTTACAGTCCTTTTCATATGCTACAAACTGCTTTGACGGTAATAAATATGGTCTTTTGCCATTTGTTATTATTCTTCCGCTATTTTTCTTTGTGATTGGTTTTCCATATAATGTAATCTTCACTATTCTTTTTCCCCCGTTCCTAAATTAGATTTATGATATAATAATATTATTATTAATAAATAATATTTTAAGGAGGCTTATATGAATCAGTCATTTCTCATTTTTGCAGTATCATCTGTCATTGTTCCTGTTATAGTTGGTTCCATTTCCGCCTATATAACAAATAAAATTCAAGAAAGAAGTGAAAAAACAAAACAGAGAAAAGATAGGCTTTATGAAAAATTCATTAATTTTTATCTCCCATTTATTGATATCTATAATTTAAACGTTTGGGGAGCCTATGACTTTACCGACTTCCCAAAAGAATTACAACTAACATTTTTCAGTCTTGTTGTAAAGTATGAAAACAAATATTCTGATGAAAATCTTCAAGAATTAATTTTTTGTTTTCGTGGAGCTTATCACTATCTTTTTTCAGAAAAGTATATTGATGATTTACAAGATGTAAACCACTGTAAAGATGAATTAAATGAGGCTTTTTCTAACCTTTATTTTGAAATTTACAATAGACTTTTATCTGCAAAGAAAGAACTTGGATACCAGACTCCTATTATTCCTTTAGCTTTCGTTCTAAACTGCTCTACTGCTGTTCTGTCTGCCACTAAATCACCTTCTTTGACTTCTCATTAGCTTATTCAGATTTTCCGCTGAATACTGACCATTTCCATCCATATCAAAGTTATGAAATTTAGTTTTATATTGTTTCTTGCATTGCTTTGGCTTAACTGTTAAATCCCATTGTTCTTTTAGCATCTTTACTAAGTATCCAAAGTCTGACTTAATGTCTTTACCCTGCTGCTGCATATAGTCAATGCTTTTTTTAAGATATTCTACTTTGTTACCATTACTTTTTATCGCTTGCAGTATTGTTAATCGTTCACCTTCTGTTAGATTATAGTTATCCACAATTTTTTGTATATATATATTAATATCTTTATCTAATTCTTTATCTATATCTATATCTAGTACCTGTGACGTAACGTTATTTTCTGCGTTACTTATAACGTTATGCGTAACGTTACTATCTGTAATCTGTTCAGTTTTTTTACTATTCTCTATCTTTTTTTGCTTTTCTCTATATCTTCTCTGCCTTTCTGCATTTTGTTCTCTTATTTTATCCATTCCGATTACATTTTGATGTTTCTCCCAATTTGTAATCATTATTGTGTGATCTCCTTCTATTTCTATCATTCCATATGCTTCGAATGTCTTTATTGCAAGCTGTACTGTTTTAAGTGGCCTATTAAAGATAGATGCTAACATTTCATCAGTGAAAGGTATATTGATGTTAAATCTCACCCTTCCACCTTGATTAATCTTTCCACATAGAGTAAGCAGCTTAAACCAACAAACTATGATAGTATCCGCTTCAGGCATTATTTCTATCATTTTTATTTTTTCATCATCAAATATATCTGTGGTAATCTTTATCCATTTGACTTCTGACATTGCTTACCCCTTTCTCTTACAGCTGCATTTGCTCTTGTCCCTCAAGTTCTTTCGGTTCTCTGGGTTCTTCTGTAACTTCCGTAAACTCTGCTTCTACTATCTTTTCTTCCTGCTTATTTCTAAACTTGTCAGCATATTTACCTAACAAGTTAGCCACCTCATTGGCTTCCTCAAAAGTCAGTTGGTGTAAATCGTATCCATTACTTTGACAAAATTCCTCTAGTTTTTTTGTATCTTTAGGTTCCTCATAATTATATAGTTCACACATACTAGCTATTTTCATAATACCGTGTTTTTGTCCTAAACTTGCCATCCCTGGAACAACCTCCTTTTCCGGCAATCTATCAGGCATATTATTCATTTCTGAACTATCATATAACCCTTGGAAGTCTTCAGGAAATGCTTCCCTGAGTGCTGTTACTAATGCACATTTTCTAATCATTACGCATGGCATTGATTTCCATGTGCTCTGTGATTTTGAGTACTCTTCTAAGCTTACTACAGACTTTATAGGGAATTGTTGCCCTTCTACGTAAACTTCACACCAACCACCTACCAACTCCTCTCCTTTTAGCTTTAAACTTCCTTCTCGTTCATCTATTTTCCCTTCTGCATTTGTTACTACTATCCCAGCTTTCATGCCTTTGTATGCTGGATTTCTATAAGCCCTTTTTACAAATACATCTTTCCCTACTACAATATTTGCAGGACTATTCCCAAACTTGATTAAGTAAGCCTCTCGAATAAAGGGGTTAAGATGTTGTGCTTTACACAATTCTATAAACATCATTACTTCCTGATCTGTTACTGCTCCATTACCTGATACTAAGTAATTTTTTACTGTTTCAGCAGTAAGCACCTGCCCACTTTCCAATTGGTAACTTGTTTCCATTAATGCGTTTATTTTAGTCATTTTTCTAACTCCCCCTATCTAATATTCAAATTATAATTTTCCACTAGCTCTACTCCATCTATTTCTATACCTTGTTTTAGCGCTTTCTTCAGCTCTGTTCTATTAGCCTCTACAATTGTTTTTATACGTTTGTATTCATCTGGTAATGTATTTATATCTGCACTTATTTCAACTGCTTTAGAAGTTCTTATTGCTAGTTTTCCAATGCTTGTTTCTATCTTCTTTTTATCCAACTCAATTA
>NZ_FODF01000050.1 GCF_900110295.1 Peptostreptococcus russellii | reverse complement strand
AAAAAGCAAATAAAATTGTAGAATATATTCAAAAAATACACAAAATAAAGGCTATAAGTGGTATAATGTAGTTTGTAAAATCAATATTGATTTTAAATAGATTTTTTGGAGGTCAACATGAGAGAAAAGGTTTTATCAAGATTTTTAAATTATGTTTCAATTGACACACAGTCAGATCCTAATTCTACTACAACGCCGTCAACTGAAAAGCAGTTTGATTTGGCAAAGGTTTTAGTAAAGGAATTAGAAGAGATTGGATTGGAAGATGTTACATTAGATGATAATTGCTATATAATGGCAAAGCTTCCTGCTAATACAGAAGGAATAAGCCCAATTGGATTTATTTCACATATGGATACTAGCCCTGATATATCAGGAAAGGATATAAAGCCTAGAATTATAGAAAATTACGATGGAAAAGATATTGTCTTGAATGAAGAAAAGGGAATAGTTACATCTTTAAAAGACTATCCAGAAATCGCAAATTTTAAAGGACAGACAATCATAGTTACAGATGGAAATACACTACTTGGTGCAGATGATAAGGCTGGTATAGCAGAGATAGTTACAGGTGTTGAATATCTTAAGAATCATCCTGAAATCAAGCATGGAGATATAATGATAGGATTTACACCTGATGAAGAAATTGGTTGTGGAGCAGATCACTTTGATGTTAAAAAGTTCGGAGCAAAATATGCCTATACTTTTGATGGTGGAGAACTAGGAGAACTTGAGTATGAAAACTTTAATGCAGCTACTGCAGTAGTTACAATAGCAGGTAGAAATGTTCATCCAGGTTCTGCTAAGGATAAGATGATAAACTCAGTATATATGTCTGCAGAAGTTATGGATGCCTTCCCTAAGAGTGAAAGACCAGAAACCACAGAAGGTTATGAAGGATTTTACCATTTAAATGAAATTCATGGTAATGCAGAAACTACTACTATGATTTATATAATAAGAGATCACGATAGAGCTAAGTTTGAAGAAAGAAAAGAATTCTTCCAGAAACAGATAGATGAATTATCAAAGAAACATGATGGAAGAATATCAGTTGAAATAACAGATAGCTACTATAATATGAGAGAAATAATAGAAGATAATATGTTTGTTGCAGATCTTGCAGTAGAGGCAATGAAGGATATTGGTGTTGAACCTAATGTAATACCTATAAGAGGTGGAACAGACGGAGCTAGATTATCATTTATGGGACTTCCATGTCCAAACCTATTTGCAGGAGGAATTAACTTCCATGGAAGAAATGAATTAGTAAGTATAGAAGCTATGGAAGCAGGAGCAAAATTAATGGTTAGAATTGCTGAAAAATATGCAGAACAAGGATTATAAGTAATAGTATAATAATTTTTTAATAAGAACCCTAAGTTTTAAAGCTTGGGGTTTTTAATTTATTATTATGTAAGAAGATTTTAATATAATAAATATTAAATATACCTAAAAAAACTTTTATTTTATTTTAATTTAACAAAATATAAATAGGGATTTTAAAGAATAAATAATATAAATTTAAAAAGAGTGGGAAGCTTGCCTGCTCTTTTTATTTTTTTTATAAATAAACATTAAAAATTAAGAAATAGATTTATTAAATAAGCAAACGTTAGTATATGAAAAAAATCTATATGAAAGTATTTTTTATGTTAAAAAATAATGAAAAGTGATAATATAAAGTAGGCTTACGTATATAGAAAAACTATATTAAGTAAGAGGGGATATAGAAAAAATGATTAATTATATTATGAATGTAAACGAATAGGGGGATTAAAATGAAAAAGCAAGTGGCAGTATTAATGAGTACTGCAATTGCTGCTAATGCGATAGGAAATGTTGTTTCTATTGCAGATAGTAGTGTGGAAAGTAATAAAGAGGTTAGAACTTCAATTTATCCTGATTCACAAATGGTTGTGAAATCAGAAGAATTTATGAAAGATAAGAATAATTGGGATGGGCCAGATGTAATAGAAGATGATAACCTTAGATTTATGATAAATAGTAGATATAATAGAGAAGGTAGCGATGAAGAGTTGAGAAAGCTTCCTGTAACAAAGGAAATGGTTAAAAATCTGAGAATACTTTCTCCAGAACAATGAAAGCCTCATGATAATCATGAAGTGGACTTCATGCTCAAATCTTTAAAGGGATTAGAATATGCTGAGAACCTTGAGTGGCTATCTCTTGTTAATCAGCGAGAATCTTCTTTAGAACCATTAAAAAATTGTAAAAAATTAAGACATTTAGATATTAGAAGTAACGACAATGTAAAGGATATTTCTCCACTTTCAAATTTAGAAGATTTAGAAGAATTAGATATGAGATCTATAAAGTGTGGAAATATTGAAGCATTATCTAATTGTAAAAAATTAAGAAGTCTTATAGCATTTTCTTGTGGGATAAATGACTTAAAACCGTTGGAAAATTTGCTGAATTTAGAGTATTTAGAAATAGAATTTAATGAATTTGAAGATGTTAGTGCTTTGAAGAACTTGACTAATCTAAAATATTTAGATATATCAAAAATGGGAATGAAACATGATATTTTTGGTAATAAAAACCCGACAGTTAAGAGTATAGCAGCATTAGAAAAACTTGTTAACTTGGAATTCTTATCAATGTCTTCAAATGATATAAAAGACCTAACGCCTTTAAAAAATATGAGAAACCTAACTTATTTGGGTGCAAGCAACAATCTGATAGATGATTGGAATCCTATATACAATCTAGGAAACAAACTATTAACCGTACATTCCCAAGGAAATGATTCTGAGTATGATAGCAGCAAGATAGTAGCTAAAGCAGAAGATGGAAAAAGCGATCAAATATTTGATTTGTTGGAAGTAGTTAATCCAGAAAAGATAAAGGTTATAAATAAAAATGAGGCATTGTCAAAACTTCCGAAGAAAGTATCGGTGAAAATTAGAAAGCATGATGACAGTAAGCCGGTGTATACAGAGGGAATATATAATAAAGCTACTATAAGATATATAGTAAAAGATGAAGATGGAAAAATTGTAAGTACACCATTATCATTTAGCGCAAACACTATTGATTCAAAAGAATATGGATATATTAATTCAATATCAAATGATGGATATGTAGACTTTGTTGCAAATGGAATAGCAAAAGAAATGAAAGTAGATCTTAATTCAAATGATTATGAACTTGTGGGGAATTATAAGTTTAAAGAAAATACATGCACAGAAGGCTATCATATAGACTGGGTTGAAAAAAATGGTAAAATTGTAAAAATAGATCCATTAAAACCTAAAAATGGAACAACCTTTAATATTCCAGAAGATAAAAAAGATGTATTTGTATTAGTTGTAA
>NZ_FODF01000051.1 GCF_900110295.1 Peptostreptococcus russellii | reverse complement strand
TCTTTAAAAGAGTGGATTTTCCACAGCCTGACTGTCCTACAATAGCAACTATTTCATTCTCTCCTACTTGAAGATTTATATTGTGTAAAACCTCTTTTTTAGAATATCCAGCAGACATTCCTTCTATTTTAAGCATTTTCCCACCTCTACTTTCTTTTAAATACATATAGTATTTTTGTTAAAAAATGTATAATCAACAATATTGCCAATAAAACAAACGCTGTACCATATGCGTAATCTAATGAAAATCCATTATTTACCAACATATACAAATGGTATGGAAGAGACATATATGGAGATGTCAGGCTTTTAGGTATACCTGCCACCATTACTGCTCCAGTATAGAGTATCGGTGCAGTAGCTCCCATTCCAAATGTCATAGCTAGTGCAACTGTTGAAATAAGATCTAGTAAACTGTCCGGAATTATTAGCTTTACAATCGCATATTCCCTAGATATACCAAGAGCCATTGAACTTTTCATGTATTCTTTTCCCTTTTCATCAAAGATTTTTTTTGCCCTAATTGCTATAAATGGTATCATCATTACAGAAATTGCTATTGATGAACATAATATACATCTAGGCATGCCTAAGAGAAAAATTAAAAACACATATGCTACAAGACCAAACAATATTGAGGGAATACCTGATAAGCCTAAAACCGATAACTTTACTAGCCTAGCAAAAATATTTTTATTGTTGTAAAAGGAAAGATATAATGCTGCTCCAATTCCTATTAAACCACCTATTAAAGCCGATAATATTCCCGACATCAAAGAACCTATAATAGCTGGATATATTCCACCTGCAGTTCCTAGAGGAAGACCCTCAGGATATCCTGATAAAAACTTCAAGCTCATAACTGATTTACCCTTATAAAAAATATATATAAACAAAAATAAGGTTATTCCAACAGTTAATATTCCAAGAAAGCAGCAGATGAATTTTATTATATACTTTTCTATTTTTCTATTCATAACTACTCCTTACTTATTTTTTTATTCAATATATAGGCAACTCCAAAAACTATGGCTAAAATAAGCAATAGAACCAAGTTTGCAGCATATAGAACGCTCATATGCATACTCCCATACTCAATACTGCCCATTTCAAGAGCAGTAAGAGCTGGAAGCGTCTGTGCCCTTCCCAGTAGCTTTGGATATATAGGAGAATTTCCTATTACCATCATGACTGCCATTGTCTCTCCTAAACCTCTACCAAATGCCATTATAGCCGATGCTAAAATACCTTCCTTTATAGCTGGAAGAACTATTTTTAAAATAAAACTCTCTTTACTAAATCCAATCGCTAAAGTATTTAACTCATACTTTTCTCTAGCTATCTTAATAGATTCACTACAAGAAGAAACTACGAATGGTATCAGTATTATTCCAAGTACAATTGCAGCAGACAAAACACATTGCCCTGCAACCATATCAAACTTTATTGTAAACCATTTTACAACTACCGTAAGACCTATAAAACCAAAAATTACAGACGGTATACCTGAAACCATATCTATAAATGAATATGCTATACTTGCAAATTTTTCTCCCGTATAAAAATTAAGAAAAAATGCACATCCTAAACCAAGTATAAGAGCAATTGCAACCCCTAATATAGAAACATAGATAGTACCTAATATTATAGCCACCAGACCAAATTGAGGCTTGCTACTTACTGGAAGCCATTTTTCACTTGGATCAAACATTTTTAAACCTACATTCTTAAAAGCTGGTATACTTTCAGTCACAATCTGAAATGCCATCAACAACATAGTAATTACACTAATTGCAGCTAAAATATATATAATCCACTTCTGAATAGACTTTACTACTCTTTTTCTCAAAACTTTCTCCTTCAACTTATAACCTAAATTCTAATTATTTCCTTAAAAAAAGATAGTATGGGGATCCCCATACTATCTAATGAACTATTTAACAGGTATGAATCCCATCTGTTCAACTACAGCCTGTCCCTTTTCGCCTAATATTACGTCAAGGAATGCTTTTTGCTGATCTGTTGGTTCACCTGACTGTATCAATAATAAAGGTCTCTGTATAATATAGCTACCATCTACTATATTCTTTGCAGTTGGTTCTACACCATCTACCTTCATAGTAAATACTTTGCCCTTATTCTGATTTGCTACACCATATGAAGCATATCCTACGGCCCACTGGTTATCTATTATATTCTGAACTAACTCACCCATAGATGCAGCTTGTATAGCTTCTGGCTTTACTTCTTCCTTATCCATTATCTTCTTTTGGAATACTTCATGAGCACCACCATTTATATCTCTAGTTATTACTACTATTTCCTTGTCAGGTAAAGAAGAATCTAAATCTTTCCAAGTCTTATACTTTCCTGAGAATAATCCAACTATCTGTTCCTTTGTAAGGTTGTCCATTTTCTTAGCAACAGGGTTTTCAGGATTTACTGCTATTGTTAAAGCATCTATACCAACTTGATACTGCTTTAAATCCTTGATTTCCTTTTTTTCCTCCTCCTTAACTTCTCTTGCCAACATACCGAAGTTAGAAGTTCCATCGATAACAGCCTTTACTCCCTGACCTGAACCACCAGCTGAAACATATATTGCTATATTGCTTTCAGGAAAAGACTTGTTAACCTTATTCCAAGTAGAATACTCTTCATTGAAATCTGTTGCAATCTTAGATATTACAGGCGCTAAAGAGGTAGAACCATTAAATAATATCTGATCACTTGACTGTTCCTGCTTAGTCTCTGTCTTTGCGTCTTCAGACTTGTCTTCGTCGCATCCTACCAAAGCAGTCATAGCCATAATTGAAATTAAAAATACCGAGAAAAACTTTTTAATACTCTTACTCATTTTCTTCCTCCCCTATAATTTTTATGTACCATCATTATAACATGAAAACCTTTT
>NZ_FODF01000053.1 GCF_900110295.1 Peptostreptococcus russellii | reverse complement strand
CCAATTTAAATTGGGCCACAAAATGTAATTGACCTGAACAAGTCTTTAAAAGGTTTATTTTTTATGCAATAAAGTACTCAAGGCTAAGAGAATAACAGAGCCAACTACAATACTGGCACCGACCAGAATAAAAAGGAGAGTAGAATATGGAATGGTTAAACGAAATATTGAAAGATGTTGAAGGTAAGGAAGAAATAATCAAGTCTATTAAAAAAGGGATAGGTGAAAACTTTGTATCTAAGGCAGATTTTAATGCAAAAAATGAAATGGTCAAGACATTAGAGCAGACAGTTAAAGATAGGGATGGGCAGTTAGAGACCTTGAAGAATTCTAAGGAGGATACAGAGACTTTAAAAGCTACGATTGAGACCTTACAAAAGGAAAATCAGGCTAACGAAGAAAACTACCAGGCAGATATAAAGGCTATGAAGTTGGATAGCGCTATAAAGATAGCTATAGCCGGTAAGGTACATGATGAAGAACTAGTTAGCGGTCTGTTCAATAAAGACACCTTAATTGTTGGAGATGATGGCAATATCATAGGTCTTGACGAGCAATTAAAGGGACTACAGAAGGATAAGGCATTCTTATTTAAGGCAAAAGATGAATCAAGTAATGATATATCTAGTGGTGTAGATTTTAAATTTGGTGCAGGTAAGAATGAACCTAAAGTAACAGAAAGTGCATTGAGTGATGCCTTTGGCTTACCAAGTAAAGAATAGAGAGGGGATAACACATGACTTATAATTACGCAGAAAGATTTGAAAAACAGATTGAAGCCAAGTATAAGCACGGCTTAACAAGTGCGGATATGGCGACTAATACAAAGTACAAGTTTATTGATGCACAGACAATAAAGATACCAACAGTAGCTGTAACAGGATATAAAGATCATAAGAGAGATGGTTCAGTTAATAAAGGAACTATTACAAATGAGTGGACACCATACAAATTGACACATGATAGAGACATATCATTTTATGTTGATGAGATGGACGTGGACGAATCTAATCAGGTAATAAGTGCTGCTAACATAACAGCAACATTTATGGAAGATCAGGCAATTCCTGAAACTGATGCATATAGATATTCAAAGTTGTATGCAGACGCAAAGAGTTACAGTGCGAAGATAGATAATACAGTATTGTCAGTTCAGAATATTCTAGAGGTATTTGACAAGGCTATGGAATATATGGATGAAGCGGGAGTTCCATCAGAAGGTAGAAAAATGAAGGTTACACCATCTGTATATACTATGCTTAAGAATGCTGAAAAAATTCAGAGAACCTTAGAGGTGACTGGTGGCGCTGATATTAACAGAAATGTTAGAAGCCTTGATGAAGTTGAAATACAAAAGGTTCCATCTGATAGATTTAAAACTATATATGATTTCAAGGATGGATTTGCACCAGGTGATTCAGCCAAGCAGATGCACATGATTATATATCATCCAACTGCAATAATTGCACCAGTAAAGGTGCAGGATGTATATTTATGGCCTAAGGGTTCAGATCCACAGGCAGCATTCGGTTGGTTGTATCAGAATAGATCATTTCAGGATTTATTCTTAATCAAGCAGAAAAAAGAGGGCGTGTATATAGTATCTGAACAGGAATAGGAGGTAAATCATGTACGCAATACTAGGAAATAGAGAACACAAGATAGATGAAGCTGATAAGGCAATCTACCTAGCTGAGGGCTACTCAATATATGATGATAGTTTTGACCTGGTAGATCAGCCAGGTCAGGATGCATCTAACGAGGAAATAGAAAAACTTAAGGCAGAGAATAAGAAGTTGAAGGCTGAAAATACTAAGCTTAAAAACAAGCTTAAGGCGGTCGAGGGTGAACCAGGGAGAAAGGAATCAGAGGGACAGTAAATATCTACTGTCCCTTTTATAATAAAGGACGGCGATAGATATGTATGCAACGATTGATGATTATATAAGACTAGGGTATGAAGAGTTAGAGGATAAGACAGAGGTGTATCTTGAAAGGGCATCAAGGCAGATTAATACAATTTGTTTTGGTCGCATAGAAGGGTGTGGATTTGATAATCTAACCAAGTATCAACAAGGGTTAATCAAAGAGGCTGTATGCTCACACGCAGAATTTTCTTATATTTACAAAGATTATTTAAGCACACCAGTTGCTAGCTTTTCAGTATCTAAGACATCTATTAATTTTGGTGATGTTTGGGACACTCTAAATGGGGTTAAAACATCTAGTCAGGTTATAGAACTTTTAAGAGGCACAGGGCTACTTTGCCGGGTACTGAGATGATTAAGTTCCCTACACCACCATCTTGGATATTAAACACGTCAATACAAATTATCGCTGAATTAGACGGTGAAGATGGTGTGGAAGAAAAAGTTATATTTGATGGGAGGGCTTACTATGAAGAGGGTGTAAGGCGTGTGGTAAATGAGAATAAGCAGATAGTAGAGCTATCTGGTTTGGCTATAGTTTATGACAATATAGTTTTTGATAAAGCATTTGTAAAGATTGATGGTAAAGAGAGAGTTATATATAAAACATCAAGACCCAAAAACCCTGATGGATCTGTTTATTCAACT
>NZ_FODF01000057.1 GCF_900110295.1 Peptostreptococcus russellii | reverse complement strand
TTTCTCTATTTTATTTTTAATTGCTTCTGTTTTCATTTTTCCTATATCTTCCAAAAAATATGCCTGTCTATTTAAATTAGAGGCTTCCACTATATCAAAATCCACTATATGCAAATATCCAACAGAACTTCTAGCAAGCATCATAGCAATATTAGAACCAAGGCCACCCGCTCCTAATATACATACTCTAGCTTTTTGAAGCTTTTCCAGTGATTTTTCTATGTTTCTTTTAGACAGATCTTCTAAAGATACTTTTTCTTTTTTTATATTTTTATCTACATTAATTTTCTCACTATTCACTTTTAGCCACCTCCCACAAAGCATACAATTTCCACTTTATCGCCGTTTTTAAGCTTAACTTCTTCATAGCTTCCTCTTTTTACTATTTTTCCATTTACTTCTACTGCTATTCTTTCAAAATTAAATCCTTTAGTTTTTATTAGTTCCATAAGATTTATATTTTCTTCTTTTAAAACTTCTCCATTGAGCTTTATCATAGCCTTCCTCCTTTTCTAAATTTTTTCAAACACTTCTACTAAAAATATTTAAAACTCCTTATTTTTCATACTGTTTTTGTAAAAACACGAAAAAAAACGCACGAAGGAAAGCTACACCCGCGGTGGTGTACCCCTTCGTGCGAACATAATCAACACTCTATGTGAAATTATACTATAGAAGAAAATATAAATCAAGTATTTTTCTGACTTTATATTTTTTTCTAATAATTTATGAATACAAAAAAATCGACCAAGCAATTTTAATTACTTGGTCGAAAATATTCTATTTTTTACTGTTTTATTTAATTAAAATTATTTATTACTTTATTACATCACACTTCATGTATGGCTTTAATATTTCAGGAACTGCAACAGTTCCATCAGCCTGCTGGTAGTTTTCAAGTATAGCAGCTAATGTTCTACCTACTGCTAATCCAGAACCATTTAGTGTATGAACAAATTCAGTCTTAGACTCTCTATCTCTCTTGAATCTTATATTAGCACGTCTTGCCTGGAAATCTTCAAAGTTTGAACAAGAAGAAATTTCAACATATCTGTTGTAACTTGGCATCCATACTTCTATATCGTATTTCTTTGCAGCAGTAAATCCTAAATCTCCAGTACATATCTTCACTACTCTATATGGTATTTCTAGTAATTGAAGCATCTTTTCTGCATCATTTGTAAGCTTTTCAAGTTCATCATAAGAATCCTCTGGCTTAACAAACTTAACTAATTCAACCTTATTGAACTGATGTTGTCTTACAAGACCTCTAGTATCTCTACCTGCAGAACCTGCTTCAGATCTAAAACATGGAGTATAAGCACAGTGCTTAATTGGAAGTTTGTCTCCTTCTAGTATTTCACCAGCGTATATATTAG
>NZ_FODF01000058.1 GCF_900110295.1 Peptostreptococcus russellii | reverse complement strand
ACTGAGCGGCGGACGGGTGAGTAACGCGTGGGTAACCTGCCCTGTACATATGGATAACATGCTGAAAAGCATACTAATTACATAATAACGTACATTGAAGGCATCTTCGATGTATCAAAGCGTTAGCGGTACAGGATGGACCCGCGTCTGATTAGCTAGTTGGTGGGGTAAAAGCCTACCAAAGGCGACGATCAGTAGCCGACCTGAGAGGGTGATCGGCCACATTGGAACTGAGACACGGTCCAAACTCCTACGGGAGGCAGCAGTGGGGGATATTGCACAATGGGCGAAAGCCTGATGCAGCAACGCCGCGTGAACGATGAAGGTCTTCGGATCGTAAAGTTCTGTTGCAGGGGAAGATAATGACGGTACCCTGTGAGGAAGCACCGGCTAACTACGTGCCAGCAGCCGCGGTAATACGTAGGGTGCTAGCGTTATCCGGATTTACTGGGCGTAAAGGGTGCGTAGGTGGTCTTTCAAGTCGGTGGTTAAAGGCTACGGCTCAACCGTATTAAGCCGCCGAAACTGGAAGACTTGAGTGCAGGAGAGGAAAGTGGAATTCTCAGTGTAGCGGTGAAATGCGTAGATATTGGGAAGAACACCAGTAGCGAAGGCGGCTTTCTGGACTGCAACTGACACTGAGGCACGAAAGCGTGGGTAGCAAACAGGATTAGATACCCTGGTAGTCCACGCCGTAAACGATGAGTACTAGGTGTCGGGGGTTACCCCCCTCGGTGCCGCAGTTAACGCATTAAGTACTCCGCCTGGGGAGTACGCACGCAAGTGTGAAACTCAAAGGAATTGACGGGGACCCGCACAAGTAGCGGAGCATGTGGTTTAATTCGAAGCAACGCGAAGAACCTTACCTAAGCTTGACATCCCTCGGACCGGTAGTTAATCCTACCTTCCCTTCGGGGCCGAGGTGACAGGTGGTGCATGGTTGTCGTCAGCTCGTGTCGTGAGATGTTGGGTTAAGTCCCGCAACGAGCGCAACCCTTGTCTTTAGTTGCCAGCATTTAGTTGGGCACTCTAGAGAGACTGCCAGGGATAACCTGGAGGAAGGTGGGGATGACGTCAAATCATCATGCCCCTTATGCTTAGGGCTACACACGTGCTACAATGGGTGGTACAGAGGGTTGCCAAACCGTGAGGTGGAGCTAATCCCTTAAAGCCATTCTCAGTTCGGATTGTAGGCTGAAACTCGCCTACATGAAGCTGGAGTTACTAGTAATCGCAGATCAGAATGCTGCGGTGAATGCGTTCCCGGGTCTTGTACACACCGCCCGTCACACCATGGGAGTCGGAAACACCCGAAGCCGATTATCTAACCGCAAGGAAGAAGTCGTCGAAGGTGGCGTCGATAACTGGGGTGAAGTCGTAACAAGGTAGCCGTATCGGAAGGTGCGGCTGGATCACCTCCTTTCTAAGGAGAATT